>NZ_BBDN01000006.1 GCF_001316265.1 Vulcanisaeta sp. JCM 16159
GTCTCACGCTTCATCTTACCCATTGCAAGCCTAACTGACTTTCACCTAACGCTGATGTCGCCATCGCCGAGCACAGCAAATAACAAGAAGACCATGAAGTCATCATCGCCTAACTCGCTGGCTCGCTTAGCAGCCTCGACCTTGCCCTCGAACACACCCCTATGGTCATTAGCCATTAAGTGCCACTTAATGCTTGCATCACCATCATTGAGGCTCACGCCATCAATGTACATGTAGTTCCTCCCAGGCCACGTAATGAGCCAGGCGATGGCTTGCCAGAGCTGGTTAGTACCCATCTCTGGGTAGCCCTCTTATGAATCGAGCCGTCGGTCAGCAATAGCCCGTACTGCGTCGCCCTTAGCTTACCATCATCGAGCAGTTTTGGCGTGATAACGCGAAAACCCTCGAGGCCAGTTAAGTACAGCGTTATCGTTATACTACCCGACTTGGCGACTCTGTTTATGGTAATAGCTAGGTTCTCCGTGTATAGGTGCGCCATGAATGACTTATTGCCGTCAAACGGCTCACCGCTAATTAATACCTTGGCTCTGCTGTTCCTCAACTCCTCAAGCTCATGCCTATAGGCTTTTGAGCATCGCTTTCCTTAGCCTGGCTATGTTTTCGTCGTTGCTCTCATTAATCTCCTCCCCAATCTTTAGCAACCAATCACTCAACGCCTTGATTGACTCGTCAAACGGCGTGTTCTCGCCACTCAGCAACACGCTCCTATGCTTCTCGACCCTATTCATGAACTCATTGATTAACTTCATTACTTCCTCAATGACCCTTGGTTCATTGATCTCCTCACCGCATTTTAACCTCTTCTCACCCCCTGACCTTGACTCCCCAGCAAATCCTTGGTTTAACGGCTTCAAGAGCCATGGAGACATCCATGAATTTAACTCCCAACGAGACTAATGAATCACTACCAAACCAGTACTAAACAGGCTTAAGCAGGCAATTGAAGAGAGGGCCTTGGTCCACGTAGAGGGGCATGAACATGGAGTACGACGGAGACTATTACCTCGAGGCCATGAATAGGGAAGTCAGGATGATTAGGTAGGTAAAGGCGTTGAGCAGTGACCTACTCAAGCCAAGGTACAAACTCACGTACATCATAACAAGCAACGAGCCGAGAATAGTCAAGGTTAGGTACGCATGCGGGATGAAGCAAACGAGCGAGAGGTAGTCTTAAGCAAGGCAATGAGGTACTTAGACGAGTTGTTTAGGGATTCATGAGTGCTGGCTATGGGTTAATCCCCAACCATTGAGGACCTCCCTCGCAATCCACGGCACCATTAAGCCTGGTTTTAAAGATCACAAACACGTTTTAGCGACAAGACAAACCAACCAACGAATTACCGAGTTAAGTCATATCCAACACTTAACATACCCATTGTGGCTTTGAGGGTGGTAGAGACTCAATTGCGATTCTAGACATCGAAAAGAGGGCTCTACTCAAAATCCAAGTGGGGGAACCGATGATCCATGCCCTTAAGTAGGGGCATGGGGAGGAACCCCAACTCCAAATTCACATCCTTAAGAAATTAAACACTAAATACAGTCCTAATGGCCATTTTAGGCAAATATAAAGTTCTAATTAAATGATTAAATAATTAAATGATTTACGAACAAACACGCATACACAAGAACCGTTGCCACACGCCCTAGGTGTGGGTGGACTTTGTTTATGGTTTGTGTTTTGGTTTTAATTCTTGTTGTTTCTTCATTGTTTGTGTTGTTTTGGTTTCTGCGTGTTGGGGGTTGCCGCTTCCTCGGCTCGTGTTTGAGCTTGATGAGTAAACGAGTAAAGAATTAAAACTTCTTTGGGGTAGAATCCATATCATGTCGCTTATCTCGCAGGTATTGCATTTGGGACTAGTGGTTCTGCTTCGAATCTTGGCTTTATTTATCATGATGCGATAATCATAGAACCTGAAAATTATGAAGTAAAGGTGGGGAATGCCCTCCTGCTCACTTACGATCCAAATATTGCCAATGATAATGAGGTTAAAATTAAGGAACTTAGGGATGGCGTGTTCTACGTAGTAAGCGTAAATGATGAAATACACCTAGTTAGGAAAAATGGTTCAAACATTGAATTCTACACAGCCTATGCCTCGAGAAGTGGCACCTTGGTGCTGGTTTTAAATGCCGTCGGAAAGGTATGAAGAGACTGAGTTGGAAATTCAATTGCTAATGATATTTACTCTTAAATTTAGAGTTAAACGGGTTGTCCCGATTATTTCGTTAAAGCCCTGTACATACATTGAGGCAGGGATTATACGGAAATACCGATATCATTATAATGGCAACACATTAAAGAGACTATGAAGTTGGTGATTATTAGATGAAATTCAGAACATTACTGGCGAAGCCAGGACATATAGTGCTGGCTAATGGTTGTGAAGCAGAAATAAATATTTTCGTATTTGACGTCACCATGGGCCCACCCGTTGGTGGGTACCCAGACTTTAATATCTTAATCAATGGTCTTCTTTCAAAGCTTCAATGTCCGCAAGAGGTCATTAATGAGGTTAGTAAATGGCAAGTCCTTATGGGAGGTATCATTGAGTCTGAACCCTGGGACCTAATACCTATAAAGGGTGCTGACGCCGCTGAATTAATCGTGGAGATTCGCATAAATGATTTAAAGCTCCAGGTTAGGGTCACCGCAACACCATACTTAGCCACAATATTAAGGGTTATAAGATGCCCGATAATCAACCCATAATTTATGTTAAGTGGCTATATTCATATCAATTAATGAGCATGGAAAGAATTCATGCCTAAATCAATACTCACCTCATCATAATTATCATAGTTCATGGATTCATTAATCTATTGCTCGTTATAAGTACATTATGCATTAATTAATCACGTACATACTTTTCGCGGGTTGTTTTGTGAAGATTAACCTTTAAAATATTGTTTTTTTGAGTTAGTCCCAATGCCTCGCTGTATGGAGATTGTTAATGAGGAGTTGCAGAAGAGTTTGAATAAGGTGATTCTAGTGAAGCTTAGGAATGGTACCGAGATTAGGGGTGTCCTCGTTGGTTATGACCAGCACCTTAACCTGCTGCTTACGAATACGGAGGAGATTAATCCGAAGGGTGGTGTTAAGAGTGGCTTGATGATTATTAGGGGTGACACCGTGCTTTTTATTAGTCCGTCAACCTCATGACTTGATGAGTATGGTCTTTATCTCGAAGGGCTTGAAGCATAGGCTGCCTAAATTTGCATTGCCGTAATTATTTAGCTCGAGGAGGTCCGTCTCAATGCCATCACCCCCGATGAAGCCCTTGATCTCGGTGCACGCATTTACCCCGTAGGTCTCGTAAAGCCTCAGGGTAATTCCCGAGTCCTCACCCCACTTGAGGGCTTCGAGCATTATTGCCGGGTTCGTAATCTCGAGGAATGAGGATTCACCGCCTGCTGTATCCTCAACGACAATTAGTGGTTGATTGAACTCGTAGGCCCTCCTGGGCACTTGAGCGGTCCTCCAATCACCTGGGTGTGGGTATATGGCGTAGGTGAACTCGTTATGGCCGTAGTCCAGGAATGGGTTTGGGTAAATGGGCGACCTGAGCAGTGTTATTGCAATGGTATTCTCCTCCACCGAGTAGCCCTGCCTACCATCATTGAGTATGGCAACGCCGTAGTCCGGGTCCCAAACATCGACCAGCGCAGGGCAGGTACCTCGAACTTAGCCACCTCCCAGGTATTGCTGGGCCTCGTTGGCCTATTGATCACTCCATAGGGTATCTCAAAGGATGCGTTTTGCCCGAATATGCCCAGTCTATAAACTGCCTTGAGTAGTGTTAACCTCTCCCTCCAGTCAACCTCATTCTCCACATCAACACGCCTACTGAAGGCGCCCACACAAATCCTCTGCCTAATACTCGACTCCCTAAACACGTAATTAACCTCGATGCATCCCCTCAATGACCCACTCTCCACGATGTTGAAGCCCGTGGGTTCCAACCTCCTACAAACCCTCCTGTAGTAGGCATCTATGTCCCAACCATCCCACCTACTGGGCATGTCCTCACAAGCCATTAGGTACCGTCCTCAACAGCCCACCTACCCGCCTCCTTATCGTAGATCCTCAACGAGCCATCAAAGACGACCCTAATCACGGAATTCTCAACAAGATTACTACCAACAGTAACATCGCCCGAGGAATTCCCCGCGCCTTTCTCAAAGGACCTCCAACCAAGGGCTGGGACCTCAATTAGCGTTAGGTAACCATTGTTGACTTTCTGCGTTGGTACACCGCTCAGTTCCTCCTTAACCATGACCAACTCCCTTCGGGTCCAGGGCAGTGGGTTTACGATAGTTACGGAGTGGCCCGTGCCAAGGGCCTTCCTTAGCACACTCATTAACTCCTCACAGGCCCTTCTCAGGTCCTCCTCAAGTTCGTTAATTACCTCCTCATAGACCGCCTTAGTCGATGTGGCCCCCATTGGGTCGTGGTACTCAGCCTCGAGTAGTGGGTACCAAAGCTCCTCATAACTCCTCCTGATGCCGGCGATTACGCTGAAGGTCTCCAGTTCCCTGAGCCTATTCTCGAGGGCCCTAACCAACTGCTTGAGCCTTATGCCATTGGTGTAGACTCCCTGTGAATCTCAAGGTATAGTTCACCCCTCCACCTCGGTAATGAGTTATCCTTAACAACCTCATTAACTAAATCCCTTAGATTGCCCATTACGAGTCTTGGCATGCCGGGTAAGTCCTTATAGGCCCTATACCTCTCGAGCATTAACCACGTTGGTCCCCCACCACCATCGCCCTTACCGAAGGGTAGGAAGGCCGGCAGCTCAGGGCTTGTGTGGTCCGACCAAGCCCTGGCTATTTGCCTAGGCGTTAGGTCAGCGCCGTAGGTTGCGTAGTTAATCGTGGGTATCACCGAACCATCAATACCCTCCCACAGGAATACGGAGTATGGGAACCTATTAACCGTGTTCCAATACATCTTATGCTCAAAGAAAACCCTGATCCCCGCCTTCCTGAGTATTTGTGGTAGTGAGGCTGGGAATCCGAAGGTGTCCGGCAACCAACCAATCTCCGTCGTAAACCCAAACTCCCTGAGGAGGAACCTCTGTCCATAGAGGAACTGCCTAACCAAAGACTCACCACCAGGCAAATTAACATCACTCTCAACCCACATACCACCAACTGGCACTATCCTACCAGCCCTAACGGCCTCCCTAACCCTAGCCCACAAATCCCCATCCTCACCAAGCCACCTTAGGTACGCCATGTTTGATACCAGAAACGTGAGCTCTGGGTAGGACTGGAGCAGTGATAGGACATTGATGATAGTCCTCCTAACCTTCTCCCTAGTCACATCCCTACTCCACAACCAACCAAGATCAATGTGCGCATGGCCCGCCACATACACGACGCCCCTGTGGCCCCTCCTAACCCTCAACTCCCCAATACCCTCCTCAAGTACCCTCAAACCCTCCTTGGCAGCCCTACCAAGCTCATTGAAGTCCGGCGGCCTCAGGTGCGTCAATTCCTTAATATCGTAATAATTAAACAATGCCCTAACGAAGCCGGGAGGCTCAACAATGTGCGCCCTAACCGCAAACTCCAACTGCCAATTGGCCACGGAGTCCAGGGGAACCACGTCAAGGGCCTCATTAAGCACCCTGAGGTAGTCAGTCCTCAAGTCTTCGAAGGCCTCGGCAACATCAAGCAGGAGCTTAGCCTCAGGACAAAGTTGAACAGTGAAGGCTCCCTATAAACAATGTACATACCGTTGAAGCTCACCCTACGCTCACCAAACATCCTAACAGGGGATAAAACAAGCGACAGGGAGTGCCTACCTGGGGACGCCCTAACCCACCTACTCTCACCCTCATCACCGTAGTTAAAAACGGCGAACTGAAGATCATCAACCCTCAGGTACCCTCACCAACAACATCCACGAAAAACCAAGGCTCACCAAAATCCCTAACCACGACAGAACCGCAGAGAGCACCGCCACAGGCCTCAAGATTAACGACATCGACACCCATTATTGAGGCAGCCTCAAGATAAAACAACTTAGTCCTAACACCACCAACATCCCTCAAATCAAAACCCACAAACACCAACAACAATCAACAAACGCCAATATAAAAACAACGCACAAACCACGAAAAACAAACCATGAAAAAGAATTTAGAGACTTATTCCCTGAATCATTCCGTGGCAAAATTTTTGCCACGGAACAACCTAAGGAAAAACCTCCGAAAATCTTCCAATGTGGTTCATGACTTATTTCTTAATTCATTTATTAAGTCGCTTAGTGTCTTGTTTGTTGGTGTTATCCAGTACGTCATTATTGACGTCCCTATTAATTCGTTGTTTCTGTTCCTTAGTTCCGCTGTTATTAGCGCCATTGGTTCCTTAATGTGTGTTATCCTGGCTTTTGCCTCAGCACACCCTCGTTTATTGGCTTTAGGTACTTCACGGTTAGGTCTGTGGTCACTGCGATCACGTACCTTGGGTAGTAATGGCTTATTATGGCTACCCAGGCCATTGCGTCGACTAGCGCTGCATGAACTCCTCCGTGCACGGTACCCAGTACCTGTAGGTGCTTCCTGTCCACCTCCACAAGGCCTATGGCGCAGTCCCTACCCACATCCTCAACCCTAATCCCTATTAATGTCCAGTAGGGGCTTAATTCCTCAATGGCCTTCATTGTCCTCAACAACTCGTCATTGCCCGCTTCACACATCAATTCCCGCATTGCCGGTTTGGCATTATGGCCGTGGGCTTTAAGCATTAGCCCGTGAGTAACCACCTCCAGAGTGGCGTTATCTTTATTCTGAGTCCCTCGACCTCATCCTCCAAGTCCCAACTAATTGCCCTAGCCACTCCACGCCTAAGCACTTCACTAGTCCTAACCAGGGCCCTGAACTCCCTCTTATTGATTTCGTCCATTGCCGAGGCGTGGGCGACTTGGACGTACTCCCTAAGCTCTTTATTAATTATGAAATCAACCTCGTAATTATTTATCCTTCAGGTAATTATAACCAAACCCCTCCTCATTAGCTCCACTGCAACCACGCTCTCCATCATCGTTCCAATGGGCCTCCTCCTGAAGTACGCAGTATCTATTAGGTATACCTTCCTTGGCTGTTGAATGATCTCCCTACTTGAGAACCTAAACCTTCGAATAAGCATTACGTAGTAAGACTCCTCCAGGTACTTGGGATAATTACTAAGCGTTCACCACTCCTCAATAACCTCCCTAAGCACACTTTCAATACTCATGCCGTGAATTCAATATAAAAACAGGAAACAGCCTAATTCCTATAGGAAACAAAATTAACGAGAATTAAGCATATATATTTATTTAAATGAGTAAATAAAAATACTCAGTATTAGCCATTAATTATTTTTCTCCTTTAAATAATTACTTAGGCATTCTTTATTTATCGCTATTCTCCTGTTTATCCATGCCCTCTCGGTTATTTTTATTGGCTGTATCATCTCATCCATCACGGTAAGTGGGTCATAGTCCCTACTCAGGACTATGCACCTACCCCTCCTCAAGCATTCCTTGGCGGCCCTAACCTCGGCCGGCTCGTCCTCCGCTAGTATGTAATCGAGACTTAACTCCCTAAGCCACTTAACCCTGACCTCGGCGACGGCCTTATGCTCAGGCCTTGAGTAATCAATCACGAATACCACGCTTGGCCTTAGGTAGTCGTAATCAAGGGCAAGCCTAACGTTCACTAGGAATGTCCTTGGGTCCCTGAGGCCGTAGGTTATGCTCGCCAGGTCTATCATTAAATAATCATACCTGTCATTGACTAGGTCTGGTAGGGTCCCGCGCTCGACCTCGACAACGCACTTTGCATATACCCTCCTGAGCCTTGGTCCATTAACTACTCGGTTATTTCCATGATATTTTATAAAATAAATAGCTAAGGTTTAAGGGGCATCACTCCTTCATTATTTCGTCCATGTACGGCTTTAACGCTTCAATAACGGCGTAAAAGGCCTCGGGATTTAGCACGGCGTTTATGTTCACGGCCTTGTCAATGGGCCAGCCCATTAGGACCTTCTTAATGGGGACCTCAAGCTTCTTGTAGTTCCTCGTCATTGGTATGTCTGGGACCTGTATTATGTAGTCTGCGATGTAGTAAGGCCCCAGCTGACTCCTGAGTGCGTCGTTTATCTTCCTCCTCAATTCCTCAGTCAATTGTAGGCCAGGTCTCAGGGCTACGAAGAGTATTAACTTATTCTTGACCTCAACCGCTAGGCTACCCACGACCTCAGGCAGGGACTCAACGACCTTGTATATGTCAAGGGTCCCAATCCTAATACCCTTCCTCTTTATTGTTGAGTCTGAACGCCCACTGATTATTATCGTGCCCCTATCCGTTATCATGGCCCAATCACCATGTCTCCACACACCCGGGAACATGCTGAAGTAGGACTCCCTATACCAGTTGTAGTCTGGGTCGTTCCAGAAGTAGATGGGCATTGACGGCATTGGCTTCTCAATGACCAACTCACCAACCTCATTAACCACGGGCTTGCCCTCCTCATTATACACATTGACCGCAGCCCCCAACCACCTACACTGCATCTCACCCTCCACACGGGCAGTATTGGGCAGCCCCCAACGAATGCCGAGACAACATCCGTACCACCACTTATTGGCGCCAGCCACACGTCCTCCTTAACCTTGGTGTAAACCCATTCAAAGCCCTGAGGCGATAGTGGCGCTGCTGTTGAGCCAATCTCCCTAAGCGTCTTTAGGTTGAATTGCCTGCCAGGCTCTATGGTGGACTTCATGGCGGCATGAATATAGGGCGCACTGAGACCAAGTATTGTGAGACCCTCCTTCTCCGTAATCTCCCAGTAGGTTCGAAGTTCCTGGCCGTTGGATCACCATCATAGAATAGTATTGTCGTACCAAAGAGCAGGGCATTAACCGTGAAGTTCCACATCATCCACGAAGGTGTCGTGTACCAAGTGAACTTATCGCTTGGTTTATAATCCATGTGAAGACCAACCTTATACGCCTCGAGGAGGACGCCACCGTGGCTGTGGACCACGGGCTTCGGTATACCCGTAGTCCCCGACGTGAATAACACCCATAGTGGTTCATTGAACTCCATGGGTTCGAAGGAAAGCCCAACACCCCTCCTGCCGGTGACCTCCCTCCAATCATGCACTGGCTTACCAAGACTTAGCTTCACTGAGTCCCCCGTGTTCGGTACCACGACGACCCTCTCAATACTCTGTACCGAGTCAACTATTTGCTTAATGTCACCGTACTTATCAAACACCCTACCCCTGTATGGGTAGCCATCCACCGCAATCAACACCTTGGGTTGGAGGAGATTAAACCTATCAATTGCGGCCCTAGGCGCCAACTCGGCACCAACCCCAACCCAAATGGCCCCAATGCTTGCCGTGGCCAGCAATGCCACCACGGCCTCCGGGACCTGGCTAACGTACGCAGCGACCCTATCATCCCTGCCAACACCAACACTCCTAAGCCAATCAGCCAAGGCAGCAACCTCCCTATACAGCTGGTCCCACGTAAGGCTCCTCCTAAGCCCATCCTCCCTAACGTAGATCACCGCCTCCTCGCCCCAACGGGCAGCCTTAAACACGTGCTCCGCATAATTAAGCCTAGAACCAGTGAACCAGCGGGCCCCAGGCATGGTTTTTGGCTCGAGAACCTTAGTATAGGGTGAGTGGGGGATAACACCGAAGTAACGCCAAATACTGACCCAGAAGTTCTCGAGATCCTCAACACTCCACCTCCAAAGCCTATCATAATTACCCACATTCCTTAAAGGGTCATCAATGGAAACCTCAAACCTAAGGCCAAAAACCTCACCAAGCCAATTAACAAACCTCAACATGTTTGAGTTCTTAATTATCTCTTGATTGGCTGCCAAAGAGTTTTTACCTCTTCCGCCATATTGGTATTGTATAGAGTTAATACCTTATTAAAATTAATTCATTTTGTTATCGCTTTAATTATGTAAAATAATGAACAAAGCCTAAATCACGTAACGAGTAAAAGTTATAAATAAGGTAATTACTGCGGTTTTGAATGTCGAAGAAGCCAGAGACAAAGGCACCGGGTAAGGCTGAGGAGAAGGCTGGAGCCAAGGCTGCTGGTAAGGCGGCGGAGAAGGCTGCCGAGAAGCCGGCGGCCGCGCCAGCCGCCGCAGCGGCAACTAAGGAGGAAGAGGAAGGTGCAGAGGCTGGTAGGAAGGGTTGGTTAACCGCTGCCGTGATACCACAGGAGGAGTGGAAGGGATTTAGGTACAGGGGCTATACGTTTGAGGAGATCTCTAAGATGTCCATGGAGGAGTTCATTAAGTTATTACCGGCTAGGCAGAGGAGGTCATTAATGAGAGGTTTAAAGCCTGAGCATAGGAAGTTCCTCGAGAAGGTTAGGAGAGCCAAAAAAACTCATGGCTGAGGGCAAGAAGGTAACCCTTAAGACCCATGCCAGGGACATGATAATACTACCCGAGATGGTTGGTTTAACGATTGCCGTCTACAACGGCATTACGTACCTACCAGTCACGATCAGCCCATGGCACGTCGGCCACTACCTAGGTGAGTACGCGATAACGTCGAAGATAGTGCAGCACGGTGAACCTGGTCTCAAGGCTACGAGGAGTACGCTGCACATAGCCTCGAAGTAATTCCCTTCATTACTTCGTATTGAAAAATACTTATAAATGCCAATTTCACGATTTAGACGAGTATGGCAACAGTAAGTGTAGACCCGAAGACATTTTACGCGAACCCACCGCAGGGGAAGCCATTTTACGTTAGATTCGCAGTACCGCAGGAAATAGCTGAGAAGGCCTATGAGGTATTGTCAGCTGCCAGAGAAACCGGTAAAATCAAGAAGGGTACTAACGAAGTGACAAAGGCAGTCGAGAGAGGGTTGGCTAAGTTGGTCCTGATTGCCGAGGACGTTGACCCACCGGAGATTGTTGCACACCTACCAATACTCTGCGAGGAGAAGGGCGTGCCGTACGTCTATGTACCGAGTAAGGAGAGACTTGGCAAGGCCGCTGGATTGCAGAACACTTCGGCGGCATCTGCCGTGATCATAGACCCAGGCCAAGCATCGGCTGAGTTGGATAACCTTGTTAGGCAGATAAATGATGTTAGGGTTAAGGCCGGCCTCAACCCAATACAACTACCGCAACCACAGGCCGCACCACCTGCTGAGAAGGCTCCAGCCAAGAGGGCTGCCAGGAAGGGTGAATCTAAGTGAGTGAGGAGACGAAGGCCGAGAGGTTTAGTCCGTATGAGGATTCCGTCGCCGCGTTGGTAGTTCAAATACTGGGTAGGACCGGTATTGCCGGCGAGGTCAGTATTGTTAGGGTTAGGATACTCGAGGGCAGGGACAAGGGTAGGGTAATAACTAGGAACGTGAAGGGGCCGGTCAGGGTTGGAGACATTGTGATGTTGAGGGAGACCGAGAGAGAGGCCAGGAAGCTAACGGTTAAATAAACATTGTTTATATTCATTATTATTTGTTAAACCACGACCTAATCTCTCATTCCCATTGGACTTCTCGGTACTAATTACGGTGGTAAAACCATGCCTAACCACGTAAATAAGGGATTTAACACCGCAGTATTGCATGGCAATGTGTCACCCACAGATTTAATGCTTATTCTCACAGTACCCATGGCCCTTATACATGCGGCATTTGCATTAATTAGTCTGAGGTACTTAACCGTGCCAAGGCCTATTGGCTTGCCAATAGCTTTTTATGAAAGCACCTATTACGTGATACTCCTAAACTACGCACTACTTAGCCACTACAGTATGGTGTTGCTGGGCATAATCACGTTGTTTCTAGTAATACATGTCGGTGGAGCTTACCTATACGTGAATGGCGCATTAAGTTACTTATCACGTAACCGCAACAATCTTAAGTACTATGGTTATTACGAACTCTCTGAACTCGTATTTCTAATAATCGTTATGACCAGTGTATTCACTCATTGATCTTTGCCCTGGGTGAAATCTTAATAGCTTAAGGACTTCTCGTATTATTAATGGTTAGGAAGTTGATGCTTGAGGACTTAAGATTGGTAAGGATGATCCATGATTTAAATGCGGATGTTAATGGTGGTGTCCTCACCTTCACGGTCTCTAAAATCGCGGATTCCATGGAGGATTACGAAAGGAACGTCTGGATCTTTGATGGTAAGTCCCTGAGACAAGTCACTAGGGGTAATAGTGACTTCTCACCAAGAATTTTAGGCGGTAAGGGCTTGGTGTTCCTATCCAAGAGAGGACTTAGTAAGGACAAGCCTGGTGTTGAGGTTTGGTACCTGCCATTCGATGGTGGTGAGGCCATGAAAATAGCCTATGTTAGTGGTGGAGTTAATGATTTACGTATTATTAATGGTGTCATGTACTTCATTAGTAATGTGGGTCCTGTCCAGGAAGATGTTAAATACGTTGATGATTGGCCCCTCTGGTTTAATGGCAGGGGATTCATACACACATTTAGGTCGCACCTGTTCTCGCTTGACTTAAGCGGCTCTGTTAAACAGATAACCAATGGAGACTTTGATGTTGTTTCCTACGATGTTGAGCCTGGTGGTAGGAGGGTGGCCATAGCCGTGAGCACCGATAAGTTTAAGCCCTATAGGAATGAGGTTTGGGTAATAAACCTGGAAACCAATGAGAGACACACCATCCTTAGTAATTATAGTGTATCGGCAATTAGGTGGTCACTGGATGGTAAGTACCTGGCACTTGTTGGTAATGATCTTCATAGGGGCCTTGCAACTCATAACCACGTATTACTTGTGAGACCCGAGGGTGGTGAGGTTATTGATTTAATGAGGGGCATTGATAGGAATGTTGGTAACGGCCTAAATAGTGATGTTAGGGGATCACCACCGCCAATAAAGCTTCAGTGGGTTAATGACTGGGTCTACTTCATAATGATGGATGGTGGGTCAACAAAGCTCGTTAGGGCTAGCGTCAATGGCGGTGTCGAGTCCGTGGTTGGCGGCGAAAGGAGTATTGAGGATTTCGTGGTCATGATGGACGGCACCATCTACTTAATATCCATGGACACTGAGGCCCACTGAACTATATAGGTGGTTCAATGGCAGTGAGGAGAGAGTAACGAACTTCAATGACTGGGTCAACTCGGTAGAGCTCTCGAGACCTGAACCTTCAAGTTCCGCGCCAGTGATGGTAGGGAGGTTGAGGGCTGGTTAATGAGACCTACGGGGCTTAGGCAGGAAATTAGGTACCCAGCGGTCCTGGAGATTCACGGTGGCCCAAAGACGGCCTATGGCTACTCATTCATGTTTGAATTCCAGCTATTGGCTGGTGAGGGTTTTGCCGTGATTTTCATGAATCCTAGGGGTAGTGATGGTTATGATGAGGAATTCGCGGACATACGCGGGCATTATGGTGAGAGGGATTATGAGGACCTAATGGAGGTCTTGATTACGTAGTTAGGAATTACGACTTCATAGACCCAAATCGGCTGGGCGTCATTGGTGGATCGTACGGCGGCTTCATGACCAACTGGGTAATAACGCATACGGATAGGTTTAGGGCAGCCATCACCGATAGGTCAATATCCAATTGGGTAAGCTTCTTTGGTGCCAGTGACATAGGGCCTACTTCGCCAATGACCAAATAGGCGGCGGTGAGAATAGGGACTTCTGGACTTACCTCGAGAGCTACATGGCTAAGTCACCGATTATGTACGTGAAGAACGTCAAGACACCGCTACTGATAATACACTCACTCGAGGATTACCGATGCTGGTTCGAACAGGCAATACAACTATACACAGCACTCAAGTACCTTGGCAAGGAGGTCAGGATGGTTGTTTTCCCTGGGGAGAACCATGACCTTTCTAGATCCGGTAAGCCCAGCCACAGGATAGTTAGGCTAAGGACTATCGTTGATTGGTTCAATGAGAAGTTAAAGACTTGAGGATTACTGGCTTCTTCTTAGTTCCTCAATAACGTCCTTTGTCACGTTAATGACCCTCACACCTCTCTCAATAGCCCTCTTTACAATCTCGATCCTCTTCCTAAGGCCGACGGTCCTACCAATAACTATCGCCTCCCTCGTTGGGTCAACCCTATCAACCTCCTCAGGCCTATGAACAATCACAAGCCTAAAACCACTTGGGTGTAGGTTCCTGACCAGCCTTGGCTTTCCATAACCAACCTTAACCCTCTTCGGGTAACCCTTAATCTCAAGCCTAATCTTATTATCATCACCCCTGGGCCTACGCCAATGCTCACCATGGGCAACCCTCAAGTACCTCCACTCATCCATCCTCATCCAACGTGGCTCCCTCCTCTCCATCAACAACCTAAGCCTCAACAACTGCCTCAATTTACCACCCAGTGAAACCCTGGGCCTAGGCAACCTAACCTCCTTAACCTCGGGCTTAGCCACCGCCTGCTCAGGGGCTTGCTGAGACTGCACCTGAGTCTCCGGCTGGGTGGCTTGCTCACTCGTTGATTGCTGTTGTACTTCCTGCCCCGTTGGCTTACTCTCCTCCGTAGACATCGCAGAAGCACCTTGTTAATGCCCTTTTTAAATTTACTACCATCAATAGACGTAGGCGATGAGCACACCCCCAATATTCATCCGCCTAGCTTCAAGGTGTGATAACACACCCTTCGAGGTGCTGAGTATTAGTATGCCTACGTTCCTGGCAGGTAGGTACTTCTCCTCCCACTCCATTAGCTCAGAGGCCTTAACGCTGAACCTGGGCTTTATGGCCCCAACATCGTTTATTTTACCGAGGAGTTGAACCTTGAACTTACCACCCCTACCATCCTCGATAAACTCAATCTCGCCAACATAGCCATACCTCTGCATAACCCTGAGAACATTACCCACTAGCTTGGAAGACGGCCAAATAATTACCTCCCTATGACCCCTAACCTCCGCATTCTTAATCATCGTCAACGCATTCGCCAAGACATCAAGCATTACCATACAACCAACGGTCAAAGACACAAATTAAAAACTTTACTAAGTCGTCAGCGAAGGACCACGTCATCAACCCTCAGCCGTACTCCCTAACATCACGGTTAGAAATACGTGGGGCGGGTTTAAATGTTTGGCTGTGTGTAATATATTTATTTGTATTGAAATAAATATTAATAAATATAACTGTTCATAAAAGATTAGAAGCCGCAAACACAATAAATCAGGATAACTAACGACTTAGTATTATGAGGGTACTAATTAATGGCAGGGAGGTTGGTGATGAGCACACCGGGTGCGCATTATGTGGTGACAATAGGGAGACAGGCACCTACCTGAGTATTGATGGAACACTTAGGTGTAAGGTATGCGGTAAGCCATGGAGTGGGACCTACCAGGAAGTCGCTGGTGCCAAGCTATACTTTTGTTGTGGAGACCATTATAAGGAGTTTAGGAGGGTAATACAGAGGGCTATCGCGATAGGCAATATTGGCAGGGTGAAGACCGTGCTCATTTCCATAAATGGTGGTGAAAGAAACATAAGAGTTGAGGATTATGATGGTAGGGTGGTGACGATAAACGAATCAATATTCAACTTGTCCGAGCAATAAATTATGTAAGTAATAAATGATGAGCGATTTAATATAATGAGCGCCGGTCTGTATTATAAGGTTAGGAGGGACTATGATGAGGAGTTCAAGAGGGTTTTAATAATGAGGTTTTAAACTCCTTTAAGGAAATGCTGATGACTTTATAGATGCAGAACTTTACAGGGGATTAATGATCTTTCAAAATACCTGATATAATCCTGATATAATTATGGTGAGTGAAGAGACCTAGAATCATTTAAAGACCCAAATAAGCAAGGAGTTTTAAGGAGACTATAATGCATTGAGGAATAATCCTAAAGGATACGCCAAAAAGCACAGAATCTTTTCAGGAAATGAGTATGTAACGTGCGCCTGACCCACAGCCATGAGCAATGATCATGATCTTTCATGTCATTAATAATGACAATGAACCCGTATTTAATTATGAACGATTTGTGGTGGGGCCGCCGGGATTTGAACCCGGGTTCACCGGCGTGCTGGACGGGGATTGTTCCCCAGGCCGTTGGACCCAGGTTTACCTGGTGCATCCTAGCCAGGCTAGACTACGGCCCCCGTAGTTATCATTCCATGAGCAATTTTAAGCTTTTCAGTGTATTGCTTCTTTCGTTAAGCCATCTCCTCATACACCCTCTCCACGTACTCCCTATCCTCATTGCACGTCGTTCGGCCTTACCCATCGTATTGTCAAACCTTACTGCGCAGCAGGTAATTAATTCATTCGTTCTTACTCTGTAAATGGCAATTAGAACCTTAACACCGTTTAATACATTGTCATAGCGAAGAACCTTCATGTATAATGGCTCATTCTCAAGACCTAGGTACCTGGCTAGAAACTCCATGACGCGTTTATAAAACGCGTAGTCAATCATTGGGCTGGGATAGAGGGGTTTAATTAAAGGTGTTGTCCATAGGATTAGGGAGAGGTGATTTGCCTTTCGATGCTTTTCGGTATCATGGCTTTATACACTAGGTCCATTAGCCCTGTGAATGTTAATTTACGGTTGTACAATTTATTTAGTCTTGGTAATACCCTATCCATCTGTAGTTTGCAGGCTGCGCATGGTACTACAATACAATCCGCGCCCTTATTAATGGCTTTTAAGTACCAGAGCTCCGCGTATTTAATGGATAATTCCTCCATTTCCTTAGCCAGCATTCCACTTGTTCCTCCACAGCATATGGCTAGTTCGGCTTATCATTCAATTCCGCATAACGCATCACGGTATTACTCAATATGAACCTCGGCTCCTTAACAAGGTCACCGCCCCTGGCGTAGTGGCATGGATCCATGTACATGTAAGTCAAGTCGCCATTGACCAACGCATCCAGTTTAATTAAACCCCTTCTTATGGCGTCTGCGGCTATATAGAGTATGTGCGTCCCCTCGATACCGTACTCCTTAAGCCTTGGTACCACGTAGTTCTTGAATACTCTCCAACCATGACCACACTCACCGGCTATCACTAACTTCACGCCTAATCTACGCGACTCCTCGACTATTCTCTCCGCAATGAGTCTCATGTGTCTTTCATCCATGAATAGGCCATAATTCGTTATGTCAGGCACCCTAGTGCTTAGGGTGAAGTCTATGCCCAGCTCATTGAGTAGTAGTATGTAGCCCTTAAGCGTGTTTACGGCAACCGTGTAGTCCGCACAGGCCGATGGGAGAAGCATGGCGTAGGCGGGTTCATTAACCTTAACCTTGACGTTAACGCCCTTCTCATGCTTGATTTGATCGACCACGCTTAGTATTACTTCCTTAATTACGTCCTCAGGTAAGCCGAGGAAATTCCCCATGGATTCAAGGTTGTTTATTACTCCCGCTACGTAATTAGGCGCCAGGCCTATTTCGTAGAGTAGCGACCTAATGGTCCTCGAGATATCAGCAACATCGACGCCGAAGGGACAGGCCCAGGCGCATCTCCTGCATGTTAGGCATTGCCAGAAGTACGTGTATGCCTCGTTTATTGAGTTTTCATTAATGGAACCACGAACTAATGACCTGGCCAGGGCTATCCTACCGAGTGGTGAATTCTTGATATTATGCGTTGCCAAGTACGCGGGGCATACCGTTAGGCATGCGCCGCAGCCCATGCATAGGCTTAGCGAGATAGCTAGGTTCCTATTCTCGCGCAACCTCCTCCTCAGCAATTCCCTAAACCCATTAATGCCCTGCCCACTTAGCCTAATACTAACCCTACTGTGGAGCCTTTCAATTAGGTCTGGAGAGGCCTTCTCATGCCTATACTCATTAATTGAGGCACTACCCATTGCCTATTTCATTGCTTTATCAATGCCTTAATTCATTATTGTATGTGCAAAATCTGCACCTCAGCGAGGAGTTAGGTTCGTCATTATTCCGCAACGGGACGCATCATCACCATTAATTCCACGAGGCAAAATCTTTTAAAGGCAATGCCCGCGTTGGGACTTCGTGGTTAAGCTACTGAGTTTTTACCAGGACAGGGATTCCAAGAAGCCCAGTGGTGGTTATAGGCTAGGCCGTATAAGGTTAAGAGGAAGGCGCTTGGTGGTGGCCCACCGACCAATACCACATTATCCAATAGCGATGTTAGGAACGTGCTTAGGGTCTTTGGTGGTAATGTTAAGGTTAAGGTCGTCAGTGCGCAATATGCTAACCTATACATTCCCAAGGAGGGTAAGGCCGTTAAGGTGAAGATACTTAGGGTACTCGAGACGCCGGCGAATAGGGAATTGGCTAAGAGGGATATCATTGTTAAGGGCACGATTATCGAGACCGAGAGGGGTAGGGCCGTGGTCACGTCAAGGCCTGGGCAAGACGGTGTGGTAAATGCCGTACTCCTTGAGAAGTAATTAGGTAAAGCATTATTAATTAGTGGTTCTCCTGCTTAATCGTGGATAAGAAGGATTATTGGATTATTTGGGTTGCCTACTTTGACGCTGGCAAGAGTAGGGGCCTTGGTAGGAAGGTGCCTAGTAGTGTGGCCGTGAAGTCACCGACAATTGATGAGTTAACAAAGGCAGTTAGTAACCTTGGCCTTGAGTTTGAGGTTTACAGCGATAAGAAACACCCGAGTAATTGGTTTGAGGGGCCTTATGGCTACGTCGCAGTGAGGAAGGACTCTGCGATTAGGAGGTTTGGTTCGATAAATAAGAGAAGGTTACTCATGATCATAGCCAGGGAATTAATAAGGGTTAGGCAATCCACGCAGCAGGGGAGAGGCACCTAGTTGCTCATAACCATTATTAGTCTCAGGCTCACTAAATCATTTAATGCATTATGCAGTGATTGTAGCAGGTCCTTGTCGATTGGCATGCTCATTATTAAATATACCAAGTCCTTAGGATCACTCGACAAATCTGGGTTAAGATCTGCTGGTATTGGCATGTTAAGTTCAATCTCTACCTCATTTAAGTCGGTGGGCATGACCTTAAGCGTCACGTTGTTTCCATAATCCTTAAGCCAGGAATTATCATTATTACTCTTCCTGAAACCCATGCTCTTGAGGAGGTCTATGAACATATGCACCACTGATTTATTAATTCACTATATATTAATTGCTCACTCATATGTGGACTATTACAATAGCCAATAACGCAAGTAATATTGCAGATATTACGAGCCTGCGTCCACGGTAGGGCTAATGCCTGATAGCCATAGGAAGCCTCCGATAATACCGAAGAGTAGTGCGAGTACCGTCGATGCATTATATATCACGTTCTTAAGAAAGTTGGTGAAGGATATTAAGTTATTAAGTGCATCATTAATCACGTTCTCTGTACTGTTGGTTATTGAATTCATGAAGTTATTTATCGTGTTCGTTACATTACTCGCAGCATTATTAATGTCGCCTATGCTCTGTGATGCATGCGCTATTAATGGAGTTACCACCGTGATTAATATCACGAGGAATACCTCCAGGGCCTTCCTCATTTCCTTCACCAATACCTTAATTATCATTTCGATTAATTAATTACTTTCAGCCTACTCTCACGTGGTGCTAGCACTGATAAAAGCTTTATAAAATCATAATAAGTGAATTATTTTGCATGAAGATACCAAGGGCACTGACAATAGCGGGACTGGACTCCGGCGGCGGCGCTGGTATTACGGCGGACTTAAAGACATTCCACGCCCTCGGTGTTTATGGCATGGTAGCCTAACAGCAGTTACCGCTCAGAACACCCTAGGTGTCAGGGCCGTTCAAGAGATCGACCCATCAATAGTCGAGGCCCAGATAAACGCGGTCGCCGAGGACATAGGCGTTGATGCCGCTAAGACAGGCATGCTAAGTAGTTCGCCTATCATGGAGGCGGTAGCTCGATCAGTAAGAAGATGGGGATTCCCGCTGGTTGTTGATCCTGTCATGTACGCCAAAAGTGGTGACCCACTAATTAGACCTGAGGCAATGGAGACCCTGAAGCGCGTTATAATACCCATCGCCAAGGTTGTGACCCCAAATGCGCCCGAGGCATCGCATCTAGCTGGTTTTCATGTTGATACCCTTGACGAAGCTAAGAGGGCTGCCAAGACCATCGCTGAGGAGTTGCACCCAGAGATTGTCATTGTTAAGGGCGGCCACTTAACAGGCAATGAGAGTATTGACATTGTTTACTTCAGGGATTCGGGCGAGTATAGAGAGTTGAGGGCTCCGAGGATCGATACCAAGAACACCCACGGGACTGGCTGCTCATTTTCAGCAGCCATAGCCGCCGGCCTAGCAAGGGGCCTGGATCCCTGGGAGGCGATTAAGTTGGCTAAGGAGTTAATAACCACGGCCATTAAGTACTCATTACCTCTTGGGCATGGCCATGGACCGTCAATCCAATGGCATGGCTTGAGCTTAGGCCTATAGGGCTGACGTTATTGATGAGATGAACAAGGCATTGAGAATGATTGAAGAGAATGCCGACATAATTGGGAATTACATACCCGAGGTCCAGTCAAACCTGGGCTACTCATTACCTGCCTTCTATGCCAGGGATTTAAATGACGTCGCCGCGGTGCCGGGTAGGATAGTTAGGTACATGGGAAGGGCCAGGCCAAGTGGCCCACCAACCTTTGGCGTTAGCTCTCACGTCGCTAGTTACATACTCACAGCAATGAAGTACAACCCGGAGATCAGGTCTGCAATGAATATTAAGTATGATGATAGGGTGATAGAGGCCGCGAGAGAGCTTGGCTATGTGGTTAGTGGTTATGATAGGAGGCAGGAGCACCGGACGTTAAGGCTAGGGAGGGCGCTTCAATACCCTGGGGCACTGAACAAGCCATAAAGAACGGGGGCAGGGTCCCCGACATTATTTACCACCTTGGTGATTGGGGTAAGGAACCAGAGATCGTAATACTCGGTAGAAGCCCAACGGAGGTTATTAGTAAGTTACTGGCGATACTGGGGCATGTTTATGGGAAACAACAGCAACATTGAAGATAGGGCAGGAGCCATGCTCATCAACGCCCAAAATTAGGGGATAAAGTGCATTCAATCACATTTAGGTTCCTCAAAATAGTATGGTTTTTACATTGAACCGATGGAATCAGTTAATGAATTGAGGTCTTTGAACGCGAAGTTACGGCAAAACGAGAGGTCTCTATTTTAATAATGCCGGATAAGGCGTTATCAGACCAAAACAACCTGCAGATACTTGTCTCCGCGCCTACTTATTTTGTATTTGCTTACTTTGCCATCCCTGAGTACCACGACCTCGCCATTCACGTTCTTAGCCACAGGTCTCCAACTCGGTGAAAAGTAGTACTCACTTCTCTTGTACTTGGACTTAGCCAGTGGGTAGGCGTTGCCGTTGTAAAGTATCACGCCAACACTCCACTCAGGCGCCTTATCAATAAGTGATAAGTAATCTTCACTGCCAATGGACCCTCCATCACTCTCCTCATTAATTTCCTCATTTTCAGGCTCCTCTTCGTATCTATCTTCGTCTTCCATTACATAAAGCTTAGGCTACCTCTTTATATTTTTATCTAAGTCCTTTAAAGTACCCTTGGTATAAGTACGTAAACCCAGTAATACCTTAAAATACCTTAGGAATTTATTAACTGCATGCTTATTTCTTAAATCTCTTGGGCCTTAGGTTCTTACTCTTACACCTCCTGCACTTCTCAGCACCCGGTGGGTTCCTGGCCCCGCACTCCCTGCATATCCAGTAATTGAACCTATGCTCAACGGCTATCCTAAGCTTCTCAGGGTCGCTAATGGGCATACGTGCCTATGGAGTTAAGGGCCTTTTTATATTTTTACCTCATTAAATCACACTTATCCAACAATCACTATGGACTTTATCTTAATCTCGTCAAGAGGCTTTATCCCGTACTTCTCCCTCACCTCCTTTGGAATTGTGAATTGCCTACTGGCCGTGTTACGAGTCCTCAGCAACTTAACCCTCTCAAGCATTATCTCCTGGCCGAAGTACTCAATGGTTATGTTTGCATATAGGGCATTTTCGATATTGAGAGACTTAACTAAGCTTGCCGGTATCAGGACTTGATAATTTATGTATATATTCGTTACATATGGTAGTTTAGTAATTACCATGCTTCTCCTAACTCTCCTTATCCTAGAAATTCCTGATGCCATATCAAGAGCATGGTTGTTAAATTAATTTATTAAAGTTTCTAATTAAGTCCAGAAAATTAGAATTATAATGCGTATGTGTTGAATAACATACATGGTGAACTCTTTTAAAGGACTTAGTCACTATTATTGAACGATGAGTATCGCAATTGACGTATTAATAATGACCGCCCAGCTAATCGCAATAGTGGATCCAGTTGGTGCGCTGCCAATAATGATTAGCATGCCGGGTATAGATAAACCTGAGATATTTAGGAGGGCCCTTAGGATAATTGCCATCGCTGTCCCATCATTACTGATAACCTTTGCAGTGGCTGGGCCATACATATTGACCGCCTTTAATATAAGTATTGCTGACTTCAGGATAGCTGGCGGCATAGTACTCCTCGTAATAGGCATTGACACACTCAGGGAAGGCGCGCCAAGGACCATGGGCCTAAGCCCTGAGGACTTCATCTTCACGCCAATAGTGACGCCAATGCTTGTCGGGCCTGGCGCGATAACCTCCGTGATGCTCTTCACCACGTACTACGGAATTCCCGAGGTCATAATAAGTATACTCATTGCGTCCCTAATAACTTACTTAATAATTAGGTTTAGCTTCGCAATAATTAGGCTCATGGGCAGTAACATGCTCAGGTTCATTGGTAGGTTCATGAGCCTAATCATAATGGCTTGGGCCGTATCGCTAATAATAGAGGGGGCCAAGGACGCATTATTGGTTTAATTTCTTATTAAACATGAAACATAAGCAAAAATGAGTTTTAAAGGGCCAACTCACCCTATTTGTGATTAACCAACTAATTGCTGAAGTAGGTAGGCTAGGCCGTAGGTGTTTATTTGCCCAAGACCATCAACTGGTTCCATTGACCTGGTATGACGTAGTAAAGCCCATTTTGGCCAAAGAGTGTTAGGAACATCGCCCCAGATATGCCCGTGGAGAACTCGTTAGTTGGATACACGGAACTTAATGCATAGAACTCATACGGGTAGTAGTAATACAGTAGGTATAGGGTTGGTGCCAAGTCACCTATCTCAAATGAACTGCCAAGGTAGCTCTGTATCGTCGCCGTCATGCCCGCCGACAATGGCGTGGCTAGACTGGTGCCTCCGATTAGGTATGGGAATACTGTACCGTTAAGGACTATTATAACACCCGTGAATGGATTAGCGTCAGCCGCAATGTCCGGCACACCCCTGTGCCCAACCGTGTAGAAGACAACGCCCAGGTCAGGTTCACGTACACGCACTCTTTCATAGATTATGTTTATCAGTGACTGACCAGGGGTTTCTGGGAAGGTGAAGGAGTAACCACCGCCACTACCCCATAGGTAAGTGCTATTCCAATTCCAGGCGTACTCGATGCGAATGGTCACCGTGTTTGTGATGTTTCCGTAAAGTGTTGTGCCACCGACGCCGGTCACCCATGGATCACTGGCTGGGTATAATACACTGGGTTCCATAGTCATGTTAAGATAAAGCCAGTCAGTGTCGAAGGCACCGCTGTCGCCGGATGCGGCGAATACCCCAATGCCCTCCGCGGCTGCTTGCATGAATATCTCGTCATAGCCATAGAGTAGGTTGTAGCTTGGCGGTGGGTAGTAGAACATGTCTTCGTAGGCACCCCAGCTCAGGCTTATGAACTTGGCTAAGTGGTTAGCGACCACGTACTCCACATCGACGAACAAGTCATCACCCGACGTAGGCGATACAACGAGGAGTATATTGGCACCAGGAGCCATTGTGTGGGCATACTCAATATCGAGGGCACTCTCCACGGCCCAGCCCTCCGCAGTGCTTAAGTCATATGGAGTGAGCACTGGCGTACCTGTTGGGTAGATGACCTGGCACGAGGCTGGCGGCAAGCCAAATATGGTATCGAAGGTTGCCAAGTCCTGACATGCAGTACTTTGGTAGATGTATTGGTTGGCTAGGGTTAGGTTAAAGTCGCCGAAGGCATCAACAATGGCTATGGTCAAGCCCTGGCCAGAGTAGCCATTATTGAAGAGCGGCAATTCATCATACATGAATTCCAAGCCCTGGGGCAGCCATATCTCTACCTGATTCTGCATTATCTGCATTGGCTTTCCATTTATTTTTATGGCGCTTGACTTTAGTATCGTGTTTATGCCCGTGGTGTTTAAACGCACGGCAGTATACTGCGGCTTATAGGCAGGCGCCTTGGAATTAGCCGTGAAGTAACCGAGTGGCATGCATTCACCGGCTATTATCCATTGCTGTATATTACTTGGTGCTGATTCGAGGGCTGTTAGGAAGTTGTCCACTGCCGATGCACTGCCCGTGGCCTCCATGAGCATTGGGAAGGTGTAATTAACGGTTAAGCCGTACTGCTGGGCCAGGTTAACCACGTAACTAACAACGCTGCTTGGTGGCGAGTACCAACTGGCGAATTCCTGAGGCGTGATGAAACTGTGGAAGTAGGGGCTCGACGGGTTATAATACACTTGATAAAGGAGGTAGTCAAGCCCGTTAGGCGTTGTGACATTACTAAGCCAGAACCAAACAATCACATGACTCTGCGTCGAACCAGGAACACCGGGAATAACCTCAGTACATGTGAGGTATTGAGGCGACACCTGCTGCGCATAAGCTATTGATGCTGCCAGAATTAGTAAGGCTATTGCGATTATTACCAGGGTTTTAACTGGGTTTTTACCTGCCATATTGAGCGATTGATAGCCCTATTTATTTTTAAATATTTCCCTCATTTTCATACTATACTTTGACCAAATTAATTTACATGCCTATTTACTTTGAGCTTTCTATCTCTAAATGAAAAATACACCTTATTAATACCGCCTCCTCCTAATTTAACCGGGATGTCATTAAGACGAGTTGATCGCATTGGACTGTTATTGGCAACAGCCAATTCATTAAGCGGAATTATTTGGGGTGCTAATTCGGTCATTTTATCAATATACATGCTAGGTATTGGTATGTCAACCACGTTAATCGGCATCATCCTTGGTCTTTTCTCATTAATGAACGCCCTCGGTTCATTAATTGTTGGATATCTAACGGACCTCATGGATCGCATTAGGCTCTTCGCAATGCTATCAATAATCAGCGGATCCCTAATACTCCTAATGGTTACTGGTGTGCCCATAATCGTGTCGGCGGCATACCTAATGTCGGCTTTGTTTAATAGGTACGTAGTGTTAACAGCCATAGTCGGTGAATATGCCAAGCAAAGAGGTATTTCTGACGAGGTATTTAGTTTATCATCCTCCTTTAACGTAATTTTTAGTGTTGTTGGATCAGCAATTACTGTGTTACCCAGTTACCTTGGACATCTTGGTTATGAACTAATTTTCGTCATTGAGGCAGCCGCCGTATACTTAACAATACCCTTAGTGCTCAATGCGATTAAACATTTGGATCCAGCCATTGTTAATGCCAAGATCGAGAGGATCAGCCTTAAGGACCTAGGTGAGCTGCGCTCATCGTGGTTAATAAAGAGACTTATGCCGGAGGCAATAATTGGCCTTGGAGCTGGGGTGATAATACCATTATTCAGCCTCTGGTTCTACCTTAAGTTCCACATAAACATTGCAAACCTGGGTATTGTGTACGCCATATCCAATGCCACGCTCGCCCTGGGTACATTAATGGCGCCGACAATATCGAGATTTCTACATAGTAGAGTAATTTCCGTGGTGACACTTGAGGGATTGGCTACGGGAGTACTAGCAATAATGCCATCAATATACAACCTACCACTATTACTGGTCCTATTCATAATTAGGAACACTCTCATGAACATGGCAAATCCATTACTAACCTCGCTCATTAATGAGCTAGCACCTAGGGAGGAACGAGGAAGGGTATTTGGCATCTGGAATATGATATCCTCAATACCGCGAGCCGTGGGTCCCAGCATTGGTGGTTACTTGATGGATACCGGCTACTTAGACCTGCCCTTGTACATAACGTCTATGCTTTACGCCATCGCTGTGGTACTATTCTACGTATTGCTCAGGAGCATTGAGAATAAGATTAGGGTTGTCCACGGTACATAGTACATATACTGCTCCTTTACTTGTCACAAGAAAAAATGTTAATTAAGTAGGCCATCTGTGACTCTGACGTGAATTTTCAGGAGAGAGTATCGAGGAGTATTAAGGAAGTTGGTGACTCACTTAGGGTGTTACTTGGTCCGGGTTGGTTGACGATGCTTGCCGATGTCGATGCGCCAAGTATACTAACGGCAATGCAGAGTGGTTATTATGCTGGGCTTGCGATAATTCCCTGGCTAATACTTCTGACAGTACCTCTGTACTTTATTCAGGAATTGACCATTAGAGCGGCGCTGGGTAGTGGGAAGGGCATGGGAACGCTGCTTAAGGAGGTCTATGGAGATAAGGTTGCGGCAGTATCGCTGATCGCCATGCTCATAATAGATGGAGCCGCCTACATCGGTGAGTACGCAGCAATCTCAGCAATTGGGCTTCTCTTTGGTGTGCCCGTGGTTATTTCCGTGATCTTAGTCCTGGCATTTCACACAGCGATAATACTAATGGGTGGTTCGTATAAGAGGGTTGAGAATGTGCTGCTTGCGATCTCCGCATTCATACTAGTGTACCTAGCGGCCTTTGTCATAGTACCCATCAAGCCCCAGGAGGTTTATGGCACGTTATTATCGATTTTCCTACCAAGTTCATACGCCAATTCCTTATACGTGACCTTGCTTGCGGCGAACATAGGCGCAGTGATAATGCCCTGGATGCTTTATTACCAGCAGTCGGCGATTGTTGATAAGGGCTTAAGGAGGGAGCATTACACTCACGAGAGGTTTGAGACAGCGATGGGCGCCGTAATAAGTGAGACATTGATGATTGGTAGCCTATTGGTTGGTTATTGGCTTAGGGTCAGGGGTGGGGTTATTGATAACTTTCAATCAGCACTTCTCTCGATA
Organism: Vulcanisaeta sp. JCM 16159; assembly: GCF_001316265.1. Lineage (GTDB taxonomy): Archaea > Thermoproteota > Thermoprotei > Thermoproteales > Thermocladiaceae > Vulcanisaeta. The sequence continues at coordinate 27,108 of NZ_BBDN01000006.1, forward strand.
AGCATGGTCATTAGCCCGTATTGGTTCGTGGTGGCTGCCGTGGGCATGATTGCCGCTGCGTTACTTGCCATATTCGTGATAAGCCTAGGCTTCGCCTATGGACTTAGTGAGTACTTCAATTGGCCCGCAGGCTTAGTAGGAGGATGTGTGAGGCCAAGGGCTTCTACGCATTTTATGTAGTTGAGATCGTGCCCGCCGCCTTAATTATACTCTTCATGAGGGACCTCGTTAACTTAATACTGGGTATAATGATATTCAACGCAATAGCCCTGGCCATACCCACCTACTTATTGATAGGCTTGGCTTCGAGGAAGGACGTCGTTGGTGATTATGCAATAGGCAGGGCTAGGGCTATTGTGTTATATATAGTTACAACGGCGTTAATTATTGCTGGGGCCTATGCGGTAGTAACGGCGGTTTGAACCATTATTTGGGAATAAGGTTTAATTAGACCTTTACTAAGTGTAGTATGGGGCTACATGTGAGAATATCCAGTAGGGAATTCCTATATTTGCTGGTGATTAAGGGGATGAATGATAAGGCTCTGGCGCAACAATATTTGGGGTTGCGAAAGCACTTGGCGTCTCGACCGCAAGTGCGTATGAGGAGATAAATCACCTAATTAAGAAAGGGTTCGTGGAGAAGAGGGATGGTGGTATCTTCATAACTGATGAGGGCATTAGGGAGATGAACTCATTAGTTAGGGCTCATAGAGTCGTGGAGACATTATTAGTTAGGGCAGGGATAGACCCAGACAAGGCTTGCGAATTAGCTAAGATGTTCGATTATGCCTTGCCCGAGGAGGTCGTGGATAGGCTCTATGAATACCTAGGGAAACCAAGTAAATGCCCGCATGGTAAGGACATTCCCAGCCCCAGTTCATGAGTAATGCACAAATACACTATATATATGATAATACTTAATAAGGAACCTATTGTGCATTAATCAATGAAGTATGTGTGGGTGGACGGTAAGTTAATCCCTGAGAAGGAGGCTGTAATACCCATACTTACGCATGCCCTGCATTACGGTACGTCGGTCTTCGAGGCATAAGGGCCTATTGGAGCTCTGATAGTAATAACCTGTACATATTTAGGGCTAGGGATCACTACACTAGGTTTCATAATTCAGCCAAGATAATGGGCATCAAGATTAACTATAGCATTGACGAACTTATCAAAGCAACCGTGGAGCTACTAAAGGCTAATGAGGTACATGAAAACGTCTATATAAGGCCAATAACCTTTGTATCGGCTAGTACTGTCAACCTGGATATCAGGAATTTGGATACGTCTACGGCCATAATAGCCATACCCTTCGGTCATTACCTGGAGCCCAAGGGCGTTAGGGCTAAGGTCGTTAGTTGGTTGAGGGTTCACAACTCCATGTTCCCAATGAAGCTAAGGTCGGTGGTATCTACGTAAACTCAGTAATCGCGCTGCTTGATGCCAAGGTCTCTGGGTTTGATGAAGCCATTTTGCTTAATCGTGACGGTTACGTAGCCGAGGGTAGTGGGGAGAACATATTCATTGTTAAGGACGGCGTACTCTACACACCGCCGACCTACGACTCAATCCTCGAGGGCATCACTAGGGATACGGTAATCACCATAGCCAGAGACCTGGGGCTAACGGTTATTGAGAAGAGGATAACCAGGGAGGAGCTATACACTGCTGATGAGGTCTTCTTCACAGGAACGGCCGCTGAGGTAACCCCCGTGGTGAACATAGATGGTAGGGTCATTGGCAATGGAGAACCAGGCCCAATAACCCTTAAGGTAAGGAGTTACTACATAGACGCAGTTCACGGTAAAGTTAGTAAATACATGAGCTGGCTCACGCCTGTTTACTAAGGGTTTTATCATCGTTAAAATCGATGTATAAGATGGGAATGGTTTTTAAACGGTGGTTTTTCGTTTATGATCGTGCGTATTAATCGGGAAATAACCCATTACGCAATAATAATATTCCTGATAACCTTTACTACCCGCGCAACCAATAACATGATTGGGACAACCGCACCCCTACTTGCTAGGTATGACTTACTATTCCCCAACTACCTGGTTGGCTTTCTGGCATCGGCAGTTACTGCCGTAAATCTAGCGTCCATAGTATTTATAAACGCTAGATTACCTGGATCAACAAGGAGACTGCTCTTCATAGCCTCAAACGCATTAATAGTGGCTTTACTGCCCATGTACTTCCTAGCCAATTCACTTAGTATTTGGATTGTCTCAATACTCACGGGGTTTGCCTACGGCTTAATAATGCCCAACATACTCACATCAGCGAGTATAGTCGGTGATCAACTTACTGCGGAGAGAATACTCGTACTCTACACGCTAGCCCTAAGCACTAGTCTTGTTGTCGGTCCATTATTCGAGACCTACCTACTAACCCGCCTTGGTTATAGGTATGTATTCCTACTATTCATACCACTGGCAATACTCTCCCTAGCTTTATCATTCAAGGTAAGGTTCCCGCCAGACCCCAAGGAAACGAGGAGGGTAATTAATACGGGCAGGATACTCAGAAATAGGGGTTTAATATCGGCATTACTTGCGAATTCCACGTACAGTATACCCTTCGTGGTCTTCACAGCCTTTGTCGCCATTTACGCACAGAGTGTGTACCACGTTAGTAAGTACTTGGCCTACTTCTCATTCGTACCATTCTTCCTTACTTCCTTCCTTACCAGGCTTTACCTAACCATTCACGTCCCAAGTAGCCTATTCAGGCCAATGCTGATCTCCATAGTATTAACCATGACAGGCATTACACTGCTTTACCTATCGCCTAACTACATGGTATTCACGATTTCAATGTCAATACTCGGCATACCCCACGGTTCGACATACCCACTCTCAACCTTAATGATTAGTAGGGGTACTAGTATCGAGGAGAGGAACGCCGCGAATTCCTACTTCGCGGCGTTCCAGGGCGTTTTAGGAATAATAGTACCAGCACTATTCGGCATCTCAGCAGACCTAATAGGTATTAGGTTGTCAATGGCCCTGCTTTTAATACCTGTAATAACCATAGCCATTGCATTCACGAGATTTTACTTGAACTCAGGCCTTGAACAATTCAGACCTGGAATACCCTCCTCTCACTAAGTAGGTTCTTAAGCCTATCAATTGGCTCCGTAGATACCGGTTCAACGCCCAGCAACTCCGCTAGGGCCAAGGTCACTATTCCTAGGTAGGTCACACCGTACATCTCAGCCTCCAGTGGAGTCCTGCCCTCAAGCTTAACGATTATTGGCTCCGCCCCAAACGAGGATATTACGTTAATGAGGACCTCCTCGTACAAGCCCTCATAGTCATTAGGCCCCATTATCGCAACATGCCTTAGGCCAACCTGCTTAGTCGTGACTGCGGCTATGTCATTATGAGCACCCTCAGGCACCACCGAAACCACCGAGTAGTACTTGGCGTTTTCGTTAAGGTCGTTCTTAAACCTAATACCAACACCACGTCTACTCTCCGTAACCCAAATCACGGGTATTGAACCTAACAACTGCCTGGCTAGGTTCACGGCATCATCAACATGCTTAAGGGCATTCTCAATCCCAGCAATACCACTCTCCAACTCATTAGCCACTGAGCAATGCCGAACCTCTCAAGGATTATTAACGCCGGGTATAGCAGTGCTGGTAATCCATACCTGGGTGCTGAGGCCTTTGGTATTAGGACAACGGGTACACCCTTACTGCCAAGTACTGCGCTTAATTTGCCGCCCGTCGTAATACCGATCACTGGGTATCCCCTGGATAGGGCCTCATTAGCACTCATTATAGTCTCGGCAGTATTGCCCGAGTAACTGATGGCTATGACCAACGGCCTTGACAACCTCCTTGACAACCTCATGTTCTTACTCACGATTATGGGTACTCTACAATCCCAGAACCAGCACAGGTCATTGATTATGTCACCAACAACGCCACTACCACCCATACCAGTGATGACCACTGAATCTATTTCTTCATTGTAATCTATGACCTTACCGTCGATGTTCAATCTAATGTTTCTTAAATTCATGGGAACGTTAAGTATTGACTCCCTTGCGAGTGATGGCCATCTTGGGTAGTCAATTAGGTTCATTATGGATTATGAAGCTTAAACCTTTGTAAGCTTTAAGTACTGTGCAGTTAGTACATGGTTAGTGCTATTTAGGGTTGTCATAAATAGTGATGTTGAGATTAGGAGGGAGTGGCCGTGGGATAGGGTATCGAGGGTTAAGGACAGGCTAAAGGAACTTGGCTTTAGGTGGAATGGTGAGTATTGGTCCGGTAAGGTTTACTCCGTCTCATTAATTAGGGAGTTGAAGGAATTACTCGAACTAACTAGCGAGGAGACCGAGAAATTGATGAAGACTATTCTAGTAAACTCATCAGGCGGTGTTATCGGTGTCGAGGATTTGGGGAGCCTCGGTTCTATACCAGTGATTGTGTGTTGGGTGAGGAGGGTGGTTTATTCATTGTTTCACTATCGTGCTTGGTCAGGGACTTTATTAAGAATGATAGGAACTATATAGGCAGTGTATCTTCATATGAAGAGTACGTTGATAAGGCTGTGGAGAACATTAGGCAGTTGCTCATTGGTAAGGCAGTGATTGGTGATATGGAGCTCGCACTGAAAAGAGCTCGGGAATTTGCCTTGGCTAATAATAAGTTGAGAGACTTGTTCATGAGGAGGATTGAGTGGTGGACCGCTAGGCTTGGCCTTGATACTGCTGAGCTTCACTTTCTGTCAAAGGAGCTTTATGAAAGGCTAATGGGGTTAACAATTCCGTACTACATCACCGATAAGGAGGGAAACTTGAATAGGCGTGATCTGAGACTCGTACGTAAGGATGATGTTGTTAGAAATGATGGTAAGGTTATGATTAGATTCCCCGTATTCGTTAGGGATACCATCAGAGAATTACTGGTAAAGAGTGGTTATAAGGTTGTTGACTTACCATGGAGCCCGAGAGAGGTACAGGTCCCTAAGGACGAGGTAAAGCTCCTACCCTTCCAGGAGAGGGCCCTTGACGCTTGGCTGAGGCCGGTAAGAGGGGTACGATTGTCGTACCAACTGGCGGTGGTAAGACATTCATAGCCCTTAAAGCACTGGCCACGGTTAAGGTACCAGCGATAATACTCGTCATAACGGAGGAATTAATGAATCAGTGGTATGAGAGAGTAATGAAGTATCTGGGCATTAGGCCGGTAGGTTGGGTGGTGGTTTTGATGATGTTAGGGAGGTCACTGTGGCGATCTATAACTCGGCAGTTAATAGGATTGCGGAGATAAGCAATAGGTTTGACATGGTTATATTTGATGAGGCGCACCACGTTCCTGCCGATACCTTTAAAGAGGTTGCGTTTAAGCTTAGGGCGCCCTTTAGGTTGGCTTTGTCTGCTACGCCGAGGAGGAGCGATAGTAATGAGCACTTGATCTTCCTGAGCGCCGGTGATATTGTTTACCAGGCTGATTATAGGGACATGGTTGAGGCTAAGTTGGTTGTTCCAGTTAGGCACTTTAGGATCTATGTTGACCTAACGCCTGAGGAGAGGAGGAGTTATGAGAAGGCTGGTGATAATGCCATTGTACTGAGGAACATTGCGAGTATGGCGAGCGCCAAGATAGACGTTGCCAGGGAAATAGTGAAGGCGGAGGTTGGTATTGGTAGTAAGATTATTGTTTTTACGCAGTTAATAAGGCAGGCCGAGGAGTTATATAAGGTCCTTAAGGAGGAGTTGGGGCCTATCGTTGCATTGATAACCTCCAAGACAAGTGATAGGGACTCAATATTCAGGGCCTTTGCTAGAGGTACGTATAAGGTTATTGTGACTACTACAGTCCTTGATGAGGGTATCGATGTGCCCGATGCGGATGTGGCGATCATCCTGTCGGGGACTGGTTCCCAGAGGCAGATGATTCAGAGGGTTGGACGTGTTGTAAGGGCTAGTGATGACAAGGTTGAGGCGAGGGTATATGAGGTAGTGGCTAGAAATACGATTGAGGAGGCCCTTAGTGAGGAGAGGCATGTTAAGGGTGAGGTCCTTGAGGTTGAATGCAGGAAATACTTGGCTGATGAGGTTAAGCGGTTGATAAGTCATGTAATTAGTAGTACACGGTTATTTACTCAATAATGACTATGGTAGTGGCTTATATATTGGGTTGGTAATTAGTAATTGTGAAGTTCCTTGAGGAACTAATGAATATATTATTTCAGGAGTATGGGACTTTAATACTCACGGCCATTTCCATTGTACTTTCAATGACCGTGATAACCATGTATGTAGAGTTATTACGGAATAATATCGAAATAATCAGTGAACTTAACTCAATAATTAAATGGATTAATTCAGTGATTAGGTGATTACATTGATTAGGTACATATTAACGTCAATACTCATATTGATGATATTTATGATTATAATCACTATAGAGGCTTCCTAATAAAAACGCTCTACTTAGTAAACTCCGTGAGTAATTATGCCATGGTGATCATTAATGGCACTCGCAGACTCCTTGGTATTCCCTGACCTACTAATCTCAATAATGCTAATAGTCGCAATATTCATCCTCACCATATACCTAACAAACCAACTACTGAGGTTATCGATTATCGACTACAGAGCAACGATGGGAACTTACCTATTCACGGAATGCCAATTAGGTAATTTCACCGGCAATATGTATCTAGACCATGTCATAATAACGAATAAAGTTACAATGGATAATTACTTAGTCATGTGCCCGAGGATATTAAGTAATGGTTCGCAGCTTGAGGTTAACGTGTACGTGGCATACGTAAGGTGATAATGAATGATCTATAAGTCATTATTGTCAATAATCATAACATTACTGGTTATAATCGTACTAACTACATACTTAATAAGTTATGTGAATGATGAGACGTCGAGAGCATTAACCCTCGAGAATACCTACCTATTATCCATAAACGTGTTTAAGCAATTAAATAATACGTTACCGCAGATACTACACAACGATGCATGCCAAGTTATTGTAAACCCCATGAATTACTCATGCAACGCCCTTGCTGAGAACCTAACGAATACATTAAATGATACTCTCAACACAATTAGTAATGGGACTGGGTATGCCGTAAGGTACGAAATAATTAATTATGAGATTTACGGCAAGGATAATGAGACCGTGTACAGCGCAATCATCCAGGCAACCACTCAATCTAATAATATTAGGGGGACCGTCGTTGTTACATATCCATTCAATTTATGCTACTATGCACAGGTAATTAATGGCATCGCCAGCGGCATGAAAACCAACGTGACTATCCAAGCCAATAATATAACAGAGGCCGTGCGAGACATTAATAGGTACCTAGCGGGTAAAGTTAATCATGAACCCAACAATATAAACATAACGCTTTACTATGTTGGTGTTTTTCAAATGATTAGGCAGGCACATAATTATACAGTTTATAAGGGTACAATAGATTATACATTATATGCATCACCAAGCATCAGACTATGTAATGTAGTGACTGTAATAAATGGTAATTTTCACGTGGTGGTGTTAATTAATATGTTCGTGAATAATACGTATTATTTCACGGTTAATGGTATAATTAATAATGAGCAGTGATTTCCACGAACTTTAAAGACTTGGCTAATGCATTTAAATGATTGAATATGAACCTTACTCGTGATTGATGAAATTATTGGAATTAATATAAGGAGTGTCCTAGTGATTGGTATTGGCGGTGGGGGTGATGTTGTTGGTTCAACAATTACCTATAGTCTGGCCATTAATGAGGATAAGAACGCCGTACTCGGTGCCGTGCTTTGGGAAAGGTATGTGAACGATATTGTACCAGGGCCCATCAGAATTCAGGAGCTTAAAAATGCTGAAGCAATTGGTAATTACCTGGCCATTGTTAATGGAGACACCTACGCAGTTAGGGAGGGTAAGCACGTTATTCCTCAAATAGCCAATGTACTAAGTGTAATTAAGGATGATGGATTGGGAATAAGCATCTCAGGGTCTGTAAATAACGTGGCTAAGGAACTTAGCGACTACGTGAATAAATATGGCATTGATGTGATAGGCATAGACGTCGGCGGTGATGTGCTTGCCTTAGGTAATGAAGATGGACTCTACAGCCCACTTACGGATAGTTACTCAGTCGCTGTCTTAAGTAAGGTTCAGGAAATCACGGGTGTCCCGACAATACTCGGTATTACGGGCCCTGGCGTAGACGGGGAGTTAGATAGGGACTATGTATTAACAAGAATAAGCCAATTAGCCAGCAAGGGCGCATTTCTGGGTGCCTATGGGCCGACGAGGGATGACTTAGCGATACTCGAGGACATACTCAATAGGGCAATAACCGAGGCCAGTGCCTTAGTTTTTAAGGCCGCAAGGGGCCATTATGGGAATGTTAGCATAAGGGGGAACACCAGGTACGTTAGGTTGGACATATCATCATCAATAACTTACTACCTGGACCTAAAGAAGGCAATGAACGACCTACCACTGGCTAACCTTATAATTAATGCAAAGGATCCTTGGGATGCCATGAAGATACTAAATAGCAGGGGAGTAATGACCGAACTGAACTTTGAAGAAGAGGTTTATAGGTATTACAGGACTAGGTTAAAGATACCAAGTCCCGAAGAGACCTACCTAATGATTAAGGAAATAAAGGGTAGGTTAAGGTCGCAGTCGCAATTGGTAGATAGGTAAACTCAGTCTGCGGTACTCATCATTTGATACCTTCAGGTAAGGGCGTGTTCCTCACCACCCTTAATTAATAATACCTAGTAATTTAAGTCATTAATCGCCAGCCTCCTCATAGAATAATGCGTAGTCCTTCTCGGCTTCGCGGAGTAATTGAAGCTGCGATATTCTTTCCTCAGCCTTCCTATACATACTTGCAAATTCCATAATCCTAGCAGCCACGTCGTCAGACTTACTAAAGTTTACAGGGTTATATAGAAGCTTCTTTCTATCATTACCCTTAACACTCACTACATAACCTTCGACAACGCCGGACGTGGGTATTTTACCCAACTCACCACCCTCGCCTCTTATTAGGAATACATAGCCCTTGCGAGAACCATCGTTGAAGGTTATCCTAACGAGAACCAGCGCTATGTGAAATTCCCTGAGTATGTTTGTGATCACGTCCCTATACCTCTCATACTCACGCACATAGGGCAGCCTCTCAATGAGGGATAAATCATCCCTATTTAAGTCATTGAGGAGCTCATTGAGCATGTCCATGACATTCCTACCAGTGTTTAAGACCTCCATCAAATTTGAATAATGCTTAGTTAAAAAATAAGCATTACCTAACCCGCAGTATCCCTGTTTATCATTGGGAATACTTATGATTGCCTTATAGTGAGATGGCAGATAAGATATATTTAGTGGTATGGCGATAGCATTTGGATGAGCAATTTGAATAAGCGAGTGTATGAATTGCATGGCAGAGTGATGAGTGAGTTCATGGGTGGTAAATGCTATGATATTGATGAACCATCAGTGATCAGTTGCATTAAGGACGCATTGGCGAGTATTGGACTTAGTGTTAAGGATTTGATATTCTTCGATATAGATGGTAATATCGTTAAGGACCTAGGCAGCGCTAGATACGTGAGGGTCACAGCAACAATCGATGACGTTAGTGGTGAACAAATATTTACCTTTGCCTTGCTTAAGTTCAGGAATAAGTATAGAGTTCTTTATCTTCAATCAGCAATAAAGGAGGAATAAAGAATTCCATTGTATGTTTAAATTCAAATCCTAAGACTTAGTTAAAAACTAAGAATTACGGTGAATATTCAACCAATCTATCAAGCATTTGTATCCTCTTTGCTGGGTGTGGGTGCGTCATGAACAGCTCCTCCCAAATTGACGGCTTATAATGCTCCAATACTCTATTAAATCATCAACATTACTCTCAATATACTCAGTACTGACTGGCGATGCGAAGAATAGCATCCTCAATGTGCCATTCGTAGTCCTCTTCACCACGTTTGGATCCATGTAAAGCGTTATCTTTGCAAGGGCCCTCTGTAGGTTACGGGCGCCATTCTCCACGGTCAATGCGCCGTTAATATCCGCGTAGGCCTCCCTCAACCTATTTATATATAAGACAAATAACTGGAATAGGAAGCTGATGGCAATTAACACCAAACCTACCAGGAGCAGTAGTCCTCCATTGTTATCCCTACCCTCAGACCAACCTCCCCACCAACCACCCCACCAGAGTGACCAACCAAGCCAGTAAATGACCGTGGGCAGTAAACCAACGGCCATTAAGACCTCCACATCCCTATGCCTTAGGTGGCCAATCTCATGGCCAAGGACGGCCTTCAACTCACCAGGCTTCAGTATCTTCAGTAGGGGCAGTGTTATCGCAACCCTCCTACCGGCTATTGGACTTCCATAGGCGAAGGCGTTGGGGAACGGTACATCGGCTATGTAGACCTTGGGCACATCCTTAAAGCCATTAGCCCTTGCAACGTCGGCAACCATGTCATAGACCCAGCCATAGGTTGGGTCATCAGGCTTAACCTCGTGAGCCCTATACATGACATTAATCAAAAATGGGCCAATCAACCACTGGAACAGCGTTAGGAAAAACGCCATAACAACTAAACTAGTGACAAGCGCAATACCGCCTATCGACCCTCCCGTCAACCACCACATGATGCCGTACGTAAACGCAGCGCCCAGTAGTAATATTGCTATTATCGCAAGTGACATCTTCAACCTAAACACCAGTAATGCCTTGTTCATACAAGGCGAAAACCACGGTATTAATTTTAAACCTAACTCACGTACATTACATAGACCCAATTATAAACCTCGCATCGGCTGCGTACGCGCCCTTACCCCTCTCAAGCACAATGACTGGGTTTAGGTCGGCCTCAACAATGTTTGGGTTATCGGATAGGAGTTCTGAGAATTTCGTTATTATGTATATGACCGCCTCCTCATCCCTCACGGGCATGTTCCTATAACCATTGAAGAGCCTATACCCCTTTATCTCCCTCACCATTGCCCTGGCATCCTCCTCGGTGATAGGCACAATCCTAAAGCTCACGTCCTGCAGTACCTCGACCATTACTCCACCGAGCCGAAGCTATTACATGGCCAAAAATTGGGTCCTTGGTTGCGCCAATTATCGTCTCTAGACCCTCAGGCACCATTCTCTGTAGCAGGAAGCCGCTAATCCTGGCATACGGCGCCTTTTCCTTAATATTATTCCTGATCTTCTCACAGGCGTTTTTGAGCTCGTCATCGCTGTTTATATTGAGTATAACACCACCAACATCGGATTTATGGATTATATCTGGGGAAACGACCTTGAGTACCGCTGGGTAACCAATGTCCTTAACCACCTTGAGCGCCTCATCAACATCCTGAACCAGTGCGAAGTCAGGTACGGGTATGTTATACTGCCTAAGCAACTCAAAGGACTCATGCTCGAGTAGTTTATACCTACCCTCCTCAAGGGCCTTCGCAATTATTGGGTTCATGCCCACCACCACTCCTTAGCCGCACCTTTAATTTTTGCGTATTCATAGAGAGCCCACAACGCCTTAGCAGCCCTATGTGGCGCGTGATACACCGGTATTCCGTTCTCCTCCAGGTTGCTCTCGAACTTAGCCACATATTCATTGCCACCAAAGCTGACAACAACTATTGGCTTGCCAAACCTCCTGGCCTCCACTATGTAATTACCTAGGTTTATTGACAGGCCAGGTATCTGCATCAGGGCTATTATTAAGGCCATGTCCACGTAGCTCGTTGGTAGTACCGTGTCCAGTACGAACTTGTACATGGCGTCCGTGGCGCTACCCGTCAGGTCAATGGGGTTACGGGTAACGGCGAGAGGCGGTAATTGCTTCCTCAGTATTTCCTGAAGACTCTCGGATAATTCTGGAACCTGTAGGCCACGCATGTCAAGGGCATCAACGGCCTGTATACCCATTCCACCGCTGTCTGTTAGCACCAGTACCCTGTTGCCCCTTGGCAGTGGTTGTGTTGCTAGGCTTTGGCCATATCGAAGGCGTCAGTCAGGTTATCAGCCTCTATGACATTGGCTTGTTTGAGCATTGCCCTGTACACCTCGTAATTACCGGCCAGAGCCGCCGTGTGGGACTTAACAGCGCCCGTTGCTGCCTTGGTCCTGCCTGCCTTGTAAACAACTATTGGCTTAACACTGGTTACCTCCTTCATAACCTCGAGCGTTCTTTTTCCTTCTCCTGGGTATTTCAATCCCTCCATGTACATCACAATGACCTTAACCCTATTATCTCTGGCAAAGTATTCAAGAAGCTCGGCTTCACTGATGTCGAGCTTATTCCCGTAGTTCACGGCCAATCCAACACCGATGTTCCTCCTAGCAGCCCAATCAAGTATTGCGCCAGCCACCGCGCCGCTTTGGCTAATTAATGCCACAGGACCTGGCCTTGGCCTACCCATCCTATCCTCGGGGAGAAAGAACGTATCCAGGCCGTTAAATGCATTATAAACACCAATGCAGTTCGGCCCAAGAACTCTAATGCGATTTTGAACAACTCTCCTCAATTCCTCCTCAAGTCTCGCACCCTCCTCACCAACCTCACTAAAGCCGCCACTAATGATAATCACGACCTTAACACCCTTCTTCACGCACTCCTCCGTAACCTTAGGCACGGCGGGCGCCGGTACGGCTATGACTGCCAGATCAATATTATCCTGAATGTCCAGTATTGACTTATAGTACTTAATACCATTAACCTCATCATACTTGGGATTGACCAGGTAAACCTTACCCTTAAACTTAGTGAGGAGGTTCTTTGTAATGACACCGCCAACACTATTCTCCCTAGGTGTGGCTCCGATTATGGCAACTGACCTTGGATTAAATAATAAATCAAGCGGTGAGAAGGTCGTTGACGCCTCAGAGACGACCTTAACCTCCTGCGGCTGCGTCTCTTGTTCTTCCATAAGAATCAACGTCCCTTTAACCTTGGTTCTTAAAAACCTTTCTAAATGAATAAATAATCTATTTATTTTTATAGATTATGAACGTATTGAAAAAAATATTCAAAAAAGTTTGAAAAATCTATGGTAAAAATATTATATTCTTTATGCCAGAAAAATAATTAATAGATTAAGCTTAAAAGGAACGAATTCTTAATTAACTTAATGGGAAAGACCGAGGAAATCCTTAAGGAAATAGATGAGTACCTAATGACGAACCTGTACCCAACTCATAGGATTGTTGTTAGGGAGGCCCGTGACATCTATGTCTATGATGTCGATGGGAATACTTACCTGGACTTCATGACCGTCGTAACCACGGCATTACTCGGCCATAACCCACCGGGGCTCACTGACGCCATTACTGAAACAGCTAAGCGACTAATTGCTGGTAACGGCTATAATTGGTACACCGAGGAATTACTGAATGCTGCAAAAGCCGTGTTGAGCCTATTTCCTGATAAGAGTATGTACAACAAGGTTCACTTCAAGTTAAGTGGTTCCGAGGGGATTGAGCTGGCATTGAAGATTGCGAAGAGGTTTACGAAGAATACTTATGTGATGTACCTAATGGGTGGTTACCACGGTAGGACATACCTAACCGGCTCATACCATGGAATGAGGAGGAAGGAGTATGGACCATTACCACCAGGCACCTTGATAGCCCCATTCCCATACCCATACAGGTGCCCATTTGGTGACATGCCACCTGAGGAGTGCGGTAAGGCAGCTGTTGAGACCATCGAGTATTACATTAATTACGTGGCCATTAAGGACGTATGCTGCCTAATCACTGAGCCAATACAGGGCGTTGGCGGCATAGTAGTGCCACCGAAGGACTTCTTTGAGAGGCTAAAGAAGGTCCTTGATACCTACGGGATATTGCTGGTATTTGATGAGGTCCAGACAGGCATGGGCAGGACAGGCACCACCTGGGCCTTCGAGCAATTCAATGTTAGGCCTGACATCGTTGTTGCGGCTAAGGGCATGACCGGCGGATTACCGGCATCGGCTGTCGTGACTAGGAAGGAGATTGCCTCAGCAATGCAATTGAATGATGAGCACTCGACCTTTGGAGCCTCAGCGTTGATCATGGCTGCCGTTAAGGCAACCGTTGACTACTACAACATGCATAAGGAGGAGCTGTTAAGCAATGCCAAGAGGATGGGTGAGTACGCAATGAAGAGGTTAATGGAGCTCTACGACAAGCACCCACTCATCGGTGAGGTTAGGGGGCTAGGCTCATGATTGGTATTGAACTCGTTAAGAACAGGAAGACCAAGGAGCCGGCGACCAAGGAGACTAGCGACATATGCCTTAACAGGGCGTTGAAGAGGGGTGTCCTCTTCGTGACCAGTGGTTGGAATGGCAATGTTATTAGGTTTGCACCGCCATTAACCGTTAAGCAGGAACACATTGATAAGGCCATAGACGTACTTGACAAGTCACTTGGTGAGGTTGAGAGGGAGGAGAATATTAAGTAATTTGGGTTATTTTACCTACGTAAAAAATTTGTTGCTTTTAATTCTCGTTAAGAACCCTCCTTATCTTATCAGCAATTATTTTTTTTAGGCACTGCACCAACCACGAAATCCGCGGGCTCACCATCCTTAAATATTATCACGGTCGGTAGGCTCATTACGTCGTACTTAGCCGCAACGTCAGGCCACTCCTGAGTATTCAACCTACCAAAACCAACGCAAGGCATTTCCTTAGCCAACGCCTTTAGGATTGGCTCAAGTAGGAAACACGGTGCACACCAGGCGCCCAGAAATCCACAACCACAACCTTCCTACTCCTTACGAAATCGTCAAAATTATCAGCACTCAACTCAACAGGCTCATTACCCACGGCCTTAGCCAACTCCCTAGCCTTCCTCTCCAACAACTTGCTCAATTCCTCATCCTCCTTATCACCCATGTTACTATTCATATTATTTACCGCCATACCTAAGGCGGGGAACTGCCAATTTAAAGCGTTTACTCAGTCAATAATTAGACAGGAAATACAGCAATGAGAAGACGCCGCATCCCACTTAAATCATAGGAAGTCTCCTAACACAATGCTGGTAAACAATCAGGGCAAAAAAACTTAAATTCTCAACAAAGCCAATCATTTACGTAGCCCCGGTGGTATAGCCCGGTCTAGTATGGCGGCCTGTCGAGCCGCAGACCCGGGTTCAAATCCCGCCGGGGCGCCTCGAAGATTGATAATAATTGTACTTTGTTTAGGCCCGTGGGCTTTGGGCGGGGCAGTTCAACCTCGCCATAGCTTGGCTATCGCCTTTGCCCTCCTCTCCTTGCCATTGTCGATTGCTTCCTCGTACATCCTTCTTAACACCCCGCAGACCTTCTTCGTGAGTTCTTGGTCTTTCTTAACTTCACTCATGCCCATGTAGACATCGAATCCGCCTTTCAACGGCTCATCCCAGCGTCGTAGCCGACCCTCTTCAGCGCTTCTTGAATCGCCACCGCATCCTCAAGCCCCTTACGCCAGGTCCTGAGCTCAACAGAGCCGGCTATTATTCACATTAACATTCATCCAAACACCATCAACAACCTCGATTGATGAATGGCCCAATGGCTTGGGCTCCATGCTTGCCAGCTCGATTAACTGCCTAAGCTTATCCGCGTCCGGCAATTGGGCTAAGTCCTCAACTAATGTCTCAATCATCGGGTCACTGAGCATCTTCCTGGCTAGCTCAATTGCCTTTGAGGTCCAAACCACATAAACTACGGTATACCCATTATCGTTATCCATCCTAAATCCCATGCTCTCCAGTTTCTCGATTATACCATTCCACAAACCGAGCTTTGAATGACCCATGGTGAGCCTGACCATTTTCTCCTCAACATCCGCATCGCCATCGCTGAGTACTACGTATAGTATAAACGTTGGGAACTCCTCATCGCCGAGCCTGCTCGCTTCCTCGGCGACTTCAGCCTTGTCCTTGAACACATCCCTGTGATCAACAGCCATTAATTGCCACACGACACTTATATCACCATCATTGAGAGTCAAGCCACTTATATACATGCTATTCTTCCCTGGCCAAGCCAGCAGCCACGCAGAGACCTGCCAGAGCTGGTTAGTGCCCATCTCTGGGTAACCATCCTCATCAATCGAGCCATCCGTCAGTAGTAAGCCGCACTGCATTGCCCTAAGCTTACCATCGCCAAAGAGTTTAGGCACAACAACATAGTCACCACCAAGGCCAGTAAACGATATACTTATTGTTACGCCTTCCGACCTAGCGACTCTTTCAATCTCTATCGCCAAGTGATTCGTGTACAGATGCGCCGTGAAGCTCTCGTCCTTATTGAGCGGTTCTCCCGTAATTATTACCCTCGCCTTGCTACTCCTTAACCTCTCAACCAACTCCTCAAGTTCTAGCTTGTAGGTGCTTAGCCACTTCTCTCTGGCTTGGCTTAGGAGCCCAAGCATCTTCCTGCCTATGTCGAGCATCGCCCTCCTCAGGTTGGTTACATCCTCGTCGTTGCCCTCCCCAATCTTTGCCTCAATCTTTGGCAGCCAATCGCTTAGCGCCCTTATTGGCTCATCAAACGGAGTCGCCGAATCACTAAGCAATACACTCTTATGCCTCTCTACTCGACTAAGGAACTCGTTGATTAGTCTCATGGTTTCCTTAATGACTCTTGGATCATCAACGGATTCGCCGCACTCGAGTCGGTTAGAGCCATTGACTTCAACGCCCCCCACAAATCCCTAGAGCCATGAATCATCCACCATAGGACTAATCCTCAACGGGGCTAATAAGCCACTGCCGAATCGGTGCTGAGCCGGTTTAAGCACTTGATTGAAAGGTGATCGATAGGTCAATGCAGTTCGTGTACATCGTGGAGAGAGCCCCAAGCAAGGCAATGAGGCACATGGTCGAGCCGTTGATGGTCGGCGATTGAGCCGAAGCCTCGCCACCCAGCCCATTAGGTTTATCACACGTTTTCCATATACCACGAAACAGCAGATTCAGCTGGAAGAGCGACCGGCTGAAGACCGATAGGTCCCGGGTCCAAAATCCCGGCCGGGCTCCACGCAGGTTATTGATGATTATGTTTTTGTTTGTTGGGATTATGTTTTGGGCCCGCGGACCTTGGATAAGAATGGTTTAGTTTTCTTCTTTAGGCGTGATTATTGGTGGAAATTGTATGGTAAGGATTGCAATAGCTACGGATAATGAGAAGTCAATAGGTGATGAACACTTTACTCATGCTAAAATACATGATATACGAACTTAATGAGGATGCCGGAGACTCCGAAACTCGTGGAGAATAGGGATAATTCCCTCGGTAATGTTCCAGATACTACTGATGATTTGGTCACGATTCACGAAGCAATAATGGAAAGGGAGATTCCAATGCTTGGCTTTGTTTTTAATAAGAACTCATTATTAACATACCTCAAAGCAGAAACCCACGGTCTATTTACACAGCATGTCTTAACCACTCACAGTTTGAGCACCTTAATTGTCAGACACGTTGTTTAGTATAAAAAGCATTAATTCATTATCTTAATCTTACTCAATATTTATAAAGGCACAGCCACTGACTACCTTGTTTAGTTTTTGGCATAACATTTTTATTAATGATCAATAACTTGGTGATTATATGGCTGGCGCATCAATATCGGAGGCGGGCATAACCCGTGCAATAATGAGGAGTGCCCTGAAAATACTTGATGAGTACTCGAGTGTTGATGTGGCTATTGTCGGTGCCGGTCCCTCGGGCATGACCGCGGCTTATTACCTAGCTAAGGCGGGCTTAAAGACCATGGTGCTTGAGAGGAGGTTTTCCTTTGGTGGTGGTATTGGCGGTGCCGCAAGCCACTTACCGAGCATAGTCGTTGAGACGCCGGCCTCTGAGATTCTTAGTAAGGATTTCGGCGTTAGGCTTCAGGACGTGGGTGATGGATTATTCGTCATTGACCCTGCCGAAATGATGGCGAAACTCGCGACTAAGGCCATCGATGCAGGCGCTAAGTTTTTGCTTGGAATTAATGTTGAGGATGTCATAATTAGGGATAATCCCCCAAGAATAGCGGGTCTCGCCGTTTACTGGTCATCAATACAAATGGCTAACATACACACAGACCCATTCTTCATAGAGGCTAGGGCCGTAGTCGACGCCACAGGGCATGATGCGGAGGTCGTGGCGGTGGCCGCGAGGAAGAACCCAGACCTTGGCTTAAAGGTGCCCGGTGAGAAGTCGGCGTATGCCTCGGTCGCCGAGGACTTGGTTGTTAAGTATACGGGTAGGGTTATGGAGGGTCTTTACGTGACTGGCATGGCAGTCGCAGCCGTGTATGGGCTGCCGAGGATGGGCCTATATTCGGCTCAATGATAATGAGTGGTAAGAGGGTAGCTGAGTTAATAATTAGCGATTTGAAGCGATGATGAGTACGTGGGTTGGGTTTAAAAGCTATTAAAGGGTCATACCTGCTTAATATGGCGTATACGCTGGTCATAAATTACGTATTGGCATTCCTGCTATCGTTCCTAGTCTCTGGGAATAACCTATCAGCTAACGCAGGGGCTGCCGTTGGGTCCAGGTCTATTGATTATAAGTATGCCATAGCAATTGCATTGCTCGGTTATGTACTTGGCCTATGGTTGCAGGGTACCTACATGAAGGCTAATGTGGTGAGTGGCGATGTCGCATGGTGGCCATGGCCGTTACCATAGTGATATTCATAATTGGCGAGAGCATGAGAGTTCCAATGTCGTTAACAGGCTCACTATATGCGAGCCTTGTTGGTGCTTCACTGGCTGTAGGTCATATTATGGGAAATGCCGCCTTTGTGCTTGGTTACTGGTTATCTTTACCTATAATAGTGATGCTTTTTTTCATACCTCCTTTATAAATCCCTGAGCGTGTTCTCAAGGATATCATTTAAATATGCCGGGATTTATCGCGCACTATCGATAATCACCGTATTCTTACTGTCATTCTCCTTTGGTGCGAATAACCTTGGATTAATATGGGCGTTACTAAGCTTTAGTTATAAGGGTATGCTTCTAGTCATTGCTGGCTCAATACTGGGTGTACTATTGATCGGCTGGAGAACCCTGTATAGGCTTAGCTCTGGCTTATTTACGATAGGCTCACTGACCAGCTTCACAGTACAGTTATTCTCATTCATTGCCATGGAAATAGGGACACTATTCTCTGTACCGATGCCCGTCACTATAACCACGTCTTTCGGCCTAGTGGGTGTTGGTGCGGCGCATAGATTTAGGATAATAAACCTTAGATACTTCAATGAGTTAATACTTGGGTTCATAGTATCAATAATCATCGGCCTTGCACTTAGCTATATATTAATCAGGGTTATTTAGGCAATACCCGTAATTTCAACAAGATTTTCAGCAGCCTTACGCGTTAAGCCCGCCCCCAATATGGTAAATCTATCAGCCTTATGTTATGGGCCATTGTTAATGCTTCTATTACTATCTCCTTATCGAGACCGAGTTCCTTGGCTGTGACCGGTATGTTCAAGCCCTGTAGGAATGACTTTATCCTCCTCCACCTCATGCCATGTAAGTAAGCCATCATTATCGCGCCAAGCGCCACCTGCTCACCATGCAGCGCAGGCCTAAATCCCTTCTCCCTTGCCAGTATATCTATTGCATGACTAAATAAATGCTCAGAGCCGCTGCATGGTCTCGAACTACCTGCGATTGCCATGCAACCCCACAACCAAGTAACGCCTTCACCACTATTCTAATGCTCTCCTCATTATGAATCTTCAACCTATCTCTATTCCTAAGGACTATTAATGCGCTATCCCTGGCAAGCCGCCGCGTACTCACTGAACTCCTCACCCTTAACCCTGACCGCCAATTCCCAGTCCTTAACGGCTATTAACTTACCAACCAACTCACCAATGCCGGCCAGTAAGTACCTCCTTGGTGCTTCGAGTATTATCGAAGTGTCGGCAATGATGGCTATGGGGGATCTCTGGACCTTACCGACTCCATACCTATTAAGGTCTAATTGAAGTATGTGGGAAACGTAGGGGCTCGCTATTCCATCATGAGACGCTATCGTTGGTATGGATAGGTATGGAATATTCATTATGTGGGCCATGGCCTTACCAAAGTCAATTATTCTACCACCGCCCAGGGCTATTATATAGTCGGTAATATGAACATACTTATTTGACAATTCAATTATCCTTTCAGGACTTACCTCATTAACCTCCTCAATATCGCATATCCTGCACTCAATCTTATCGATGAGGTGCTTACCGAAGTGAGGACCAATGAGGATTAAACCCCTTAATCCATTAAGCCCCAACTTACTTAATATCTCGGGTACCTTACTAATGGCACTAGGTCCGAATACCACAATCCGAGGAATCTCATACATCTCCAGCGATTTACGCTGTGGTGATGCCATTACCAATTAAGGCAGGCATATTGGTAATTTAAACTATTTCTTTACCCTTATATTAACGAAATTAATTTAATCTATGGAACCTAAGGTCAATTACTTACTAAGTGCCTTGGTAAGCAAATCTACAGTCACCCTTTTCATGGTAACTACATTACCGTCAATTACGAAATCCCCATTAACAAACTCAACACCATTGCCCTTAAGGACGCTTATTAGGTCCGTAGTTGGGTAAACAGTTGCCCTTTTACCCTTCAATAGACCAAGTTTAGCCGCGTAAGCTGGCGTTGCCAGGGGTAATATCGTCTTCTTACCAGTGCTTATTGATTGAACAAGTAACTTCTCAAAGGCCTCTTTATTCACTATTGGCTTGGTCTTACCGGGCATTTCCTTACCAGTAACGGCGTAGTACGCCCAGTAACCACCTATGAAGCAGTAATGTCGTAGCCATCAAGGACACCCTCACCCAACCTATCTGTTAAGTCTACGTCAAAGTTAATACTTACAGCCTTACTTACCAGTCCCGTACTAACCTCCATACCCAACTGCCTAAGCGCCTGTACCGTCATTGAGTACTCTCCTTTGTATGATGCATCAGCAACAATAATTAACGCCTTCATACAACCCTTCGAAGAATTCCATATTATTTTAAGCATTTCGCGCCTTGATAATGAAACTACTTATTATTACCTGCACCCCTGCTTTTCATTATTAAATCAACGATAAATTTAGCAGCGATTTCAGCATGCTCAAAGGGCCTTGACTGAGGTTTCCTTCTGAAGTCTAGGATGTATACCGAGCACTCTCCGGCATTGGCAGCCGCGAATGCGTAATACCTATTGGCCAATTGATGCATTTCAATCTCCTCAGGAGAATCAGGCTCCCTATCCCTGAGCCCCACGTCCTTAGCCCTCCTCTCGAGTATATCCTTTGGGTCGAACTCCATGAGCACAATTGCATCTGGCCTAAGCTTTACCATTATCCTGTCAGGAAGGCCTGGATAAAACCCACCCTGAACCCTAATGCTGGCATGGGTATCTATAATAACGTCACCAGGCAATTTAGCAATCTCTTCAGCAGCAAGTTCCTGGACCTTCCTGTATTCCTCCACAGGCAACTTCCTTCTCATCTCATCCCTATTTGTAATCCCGTATTGTCTCTTGGCGATTTCGAGCATGTAATCGCCATAATTAACGACAGTTACGTCAGGGAGAAGCTCCTTAACGAATTTCAGCGTTGTTGACTTACCACTGCCCGGCACAGCGACAAGTACGATCTTCACGTGATAAAGCTAAATCTTCATTAATTTTAAATTTTATTACACGGCTACCTAAATCACCATTTGCCATAGAATCTTACTTTTAAATAAGTACATAGATGCGTTCCTGTGGTAATACGCGTACTAATGCTCAGCTGGGAGTACCCGCCTCATATGGTTGGTGGATTAGGAAGACATGTTTATCACATTACCAGGCATCTGGCCAGGGATGGCGTTGATACCACCGTAATGAGCATAGCACTACCTGGCTCACAGCCCTCTGAGGAGGTCGAGGGGGTTCACGTTAGGAGGGTTGACCCATTCAGGTTTAGGTCCACGGGCTTCATCACCTGGGTATTGAACTTCAATGAGGAAATGATCGAGGAAGCCCTCAGGCTTTATGATGAGTGGGAGTTTGATCTGATTCACGTCCATGATTGGTTAACGGGACCTGCGGGCATCGCACTTAAGCATCTGCTTCATAAGCCCTTGATTGCTACAATACACGCCACTGAGACCGGTAGGCGCGGTGGTATTCATAGTGAGGAACAATCCATAATTCACTCATGGGAGTGGAGGACAACATACGAGGCATGGAAGGTAATTGTCTGTAGTAATTATATGATGAGTGAGGTCTCGATGGTGCATGGGTTACCAATGGACAAACTGATAATGATACCCAACGGCATTGACGTGTCCTACATAGACTCTATTAAGGTAAGGCCCGGCTTCAGGGATCTATATGCAATGCCCAGTGAGAAGATAATAGTCTTCGTTGGTAGGCTAGTCCATGAGAAGGGACCAGACCTAGTATTGGCGGCATTTAAGGAATTGCTGAAGTGGGATTGGAACCTGAAGCTTCTGATCGTTGGTGATGGACCAATGAGGGAATACCTAATGGGTCTGGCCCATGACTGGGGCATTTGGAGCAAGGTATACTTCACGGGCAGGGTCGATGACGAAACGCTCTACTCAATACTAAAGGTCTCGGATTTGGCAATACTACCAAGTAGGTATGAGCCTTTGGAATAACAATACTCGAGGCAATGGCCGCGGGTCTAGCCGTGATCACAACCAGAGTTGGCGGACCCGATGAGATAGTGCGTGACTGGTACAATGGTGTTAAGGTAGCGCCTAATAACGTTGATGAGATAATAAACGTGGCCAAGATACTACTCAGCAATGATGAGTTGAGGAGAAACATAGCGAGGAATGCGAGGGACTCCGTGAATCGGTGGTATAGTTGGCAGTCTATTGCTCGTTGGACAAAGAAGGTTTATCAAGACGTACTTAGGGAAAGTGAAAGCACGAAGTGGGTATCACTATGGTGATTATCAGAAAGGGAGACCTATTAAGGGCTTGAGTTATCCCAAAGACCCTATTCCTCAGTATTGGTATGGCTTCTTTATACGTGGCTAGGTCGGGACCGTTGGGCCGCTGACCACGGTTCTCAAGACCTAGACCCTTAATAGGTACCTCAACGAGGGCGGAACCGACACTACTCTAATTCTGAAATTAATGAGAACTGTGAAACTTTAAACTTACATGGACTTAGCAATGTCACTAATTAAGGTAGGTATAATATCTTTATTAATGAGCTGGCTTAGGATCTTGAGCATAGGATCTTGCGTGGGTTTTGAGCTAGGTTTATTTTGTTAAGCCCGTGGGTCCTGGGCAGTTTAGTTCGCCATTTTTTTGCCTTTACTATTGCCTTTGCCCTCATTTATTTGTATCCTCAAGTATCCTCCTTAGCTTCTCACAGACCTTACCAGCAAGCTCGGGGTACCTCCTGATTGCATCCATGCACATGCATACTACGTAGTTCCCGCCCTACCCACTCAAGCCCAACCTCCCTGTAACCAGTCTTTTGAAGTTGCTCCAAAACCCTCACTGCATCCAATCATCATTAATCTTCACACATTAAACAAACACACCCTAGGAAATAAATGCAACACGACAAGAACCCTTAAGCCCACTAAACCAGGCGCTAAGAAATAAAGTAATAAGCATATGTAAAGATATGAATAAGCGCCCATGTTATTCAATAAGAAAACAACAACCCTTCACGTATCATAAAACGATTCTTACATCATCATTCAGCCTGGCCACATTAATCATCGCAAGCAGTAAATTAGTAAGTCCTTATAAGGGTTTATGGTTCATGACCATAAAGGAAAATCTTATAAGGGATGAATTAAGCCCATGCCTGAATGCCAAAGGAAGTAAAGGCCAGGGCGCACACATGGTATGAGGTTGATTATGAGAAGGGCACCATAAAGTTCCTTAGGAGAATTTGTCCGAGGTGCGGCTCAGTAATGGCTTATCACAAGGTCCCAGTGCCACGTTATTCATGTGGTAAGTGCGGTTATACAATATTTGAGCAGGTTAAGGCACGATAAACATGCCAATTAAATAATATTTCGTATTCATTAACGATGCAGTAAAATTATTTACCTAAAAAAATTAGTGCCGAACCAATGGACCTAAGAAAGTACTTGGTCGATCTAAGAGATTCAGATATGTTAAGGTTCGTCGATGAGGAGTTAAGCATTAATTACGAGATACCTTATGTAATCACACGATTCGATAAAGGACCAACTTTAGAGTTCACCAACGTACGTGAGTTTAGGCATGTTCACGTAATTGGCAATGTAGTTAATACCAGGGATAAGGTGTATAAGGCACTCAATGTAAAAAGCGATACTGAGTTTTACAGGAGACTTCTTTGGGCTGAGAATGCGCGCCATCCTACAAGCCAGTTGAGGTAAGCGATGCCGTTTATGAACCATTACCTAACACCGACTTAACTAAAATGCCCATACCAAGGTACTTCGAACTTGAACCGGGGCCCTGTCTAACGAGCGCGGTGGTGATAGGCATGGATGTAAGGGATGGCATACTGAATGCAAGTATCCATAGGTTAACCCCAATAGGCCCTGATAAGTTCGTTATTAGGCTTGTACCCAGGCACCTTTACAGGATTTACATGAGGAATAGGGAGATCGGTAAGGACACGCCAATATCGATTTCATGGGGCCTACATCCAGCCATTCTCGTGGCAGCGGCCTCATCACCACCCTTCGGCGTCTTTGAATTGAATATGGCAAATGCACTGCTTGATGGTTCACTTAAGGTTAAGGTCCTAGACAATGGAGTGCCTGCACCCGCTTATGCGGAGGTCGTGATGGAGGGTTATATATCGGCCAAGGAGACCGCCAGGGAGGGGCCATGCATGGACATACTGGTACGTATGACGAGGTTAGGGAACAGCCGGTTGTCCGGATCACGAGGATTTACGTTAGGAGGGACAGCCCATTAATTGCCCAAGCCCTCGTGGCTGGTTATTCCGAGCATAAGCTCCTAATGGGTATTGAAAAGGAGGCTAAGATCTGGCAGTTCGTTAGTAACGTAGTCCCTGAGGTTAGGGCTGTCAGGCTCACTGACGGCGGCTGTGGATGGCTGCATGCAGTTATCGCCATTAAGAAGCAGAGTGATGGCGATCCCAAGAACGCGATCATGGCAGCCTTCGCGGCCCACCCAAGCCTTAAGCACGTGGTGGTCGTCGACGATGACGTAAACATAGATGAACCAAGTGAGGTTGAATGGGCAATAGCGACTAGGTTCAGGGCTGATGAAGATCTAGTGATCATTAAGTATGCTAGGGGTTCCACGCTTGATCCTGTGGCTATTGATCCTGCGCAGGGCATAACCACAAAGGTTGGTATTGATGCTACAAGGCCGATTCACTCAAATGTAAGTAGATTCAGAAAGGGAATTATCCCTGCCTCTGTTGACTTAAGCAAGATTAAGCTTAAGTAGGTATACGTTTACTTTACGTATACTTAATTCTATAATTCCTTTGTAATTAATACCTGGGCTAAATTAATAAAAGGAGACTTTACTGTGTCGTACTTGTGGATATTGGAATTATCAGACCTTACGAGGTTGAGTATAATCCTGAGGACGTGGTTGACTTAGAGGACGCTATTAGGTCCTTGGGTCATAGGGTTAGGAGGATTTACATCGACATGATTGGTGTCAGGTTCAGTAAGGGCCGCATTAATTATTATCAATTAATTGGTAGGTCTAATTATGAAGAGTTGAGTGTATCAGGTGCGATACTTAGGCATATCGGTATAATTAGGGATTTTGAGCAGTTCGTGCATAGGTTATGGGTTGTTAGGGCCCTTGAGCTTAGTGGGGTTTATGTAATGAACCCTGTGATGAATTGGATGATGGCCAGTGATAAATTCATATCATTAATGCTATTGGCTAAGCACGGGTTGCCTGTCCCCGATACTGTGGTTAGTGAGAACATGTTTGTTGCCTACAATACGGTCAGGGAGTTTGGTAAGTCCGTTATTAAGCAGATTAGGGGTGCCATGGGATTCGGAGTTTTTCAGGTCGATGATGCCGATGTTGCCATGCACATATTCAGTTACCTAACGAACCTAAACAAGCCTATGTATGTGCAGAGGTTCCTTGATAAGGTTGGTAATGGTGATTACAGGGTTGTGGTTGTTGGTAATGAGGTGATAGGCGCCGAGTTTAGGAGGGGCATTACGTGGAAGAGCAATGTGGCTCAAGGTGCTAAGCCTGAGCCCGCTAAGGTCACGGATGAATTAAGTGAGTTAGCGTTGAAGACTATTGAGGTCCTCGGACTTGACTATGGCGGCGTTGATATTGCCGAGACTAAAGATGGCTACTTCATACTTGAGGTTAACCCAACAATGTCCTGGCAGGGGTTCAAGAGGGCCACCGGCATTAACCCCGCTAGGTACATAGTGAATTACCTGGTCAGTAAGGTAAAGGCTTAGGAAATCCTTGAGGCTATTTTTATTACCTTTAATACTACGTCTATCGAGTCAATACCAAACACGTAGGTGACGGGTTCCAGGGCATAACCTCCAAGGTCAATCACAGCCTCTATTGTCGGGTCTTTATTGAGTGAGTTTGCCACGGCATTTATGACATCATCCTCGCTACAACTCTCGTGAGGACCAGCCTTGGCGTAACGAATGCCCAACTCCCTTAGTGCATTCTCTATCTTATTATCATATTTAATACTAGCCACAGACCTGTATCTCGGGTTCACATTCATGCACTTAATGATTAATTTGCCTAGGTGCTTACTACCGCCATAAATAGGCCTTGAGCCTATGATTACTCTTCCATCATGAGCATTAATCCTGCCTGGCACACCAACTACGTCATTCTCATTGACCGCGCCCGGCCTCGCTTCAACAATATTCATCAACACCCTTGGTATTACAACCTGAATTTCAGGGTGCGTTTCAAGAATTGATAATGCCTTCTCCATATTTTTAATTACCGAATCAGAGACACCCGTAATGAATATCGAACATACATTGCAGGTTATTGGTAGTGATGGTACAAGTCTCCTATGAGCATCGCACAGTCTTAGGGAACCAAGTTCCATTAACACTGCATTGGTTAGGTATTCAAGGGCCTCGTATTCCCTATTACCTAGTATTAACTCAACGACGTTATCAACAACCCTGAGGATCCAATCCTTACTAATACCTAGGGACTCAGCCCTACTGAGCAGTTCACCATAGTCTTTACTTACGTACCTATTAACCGCTGGTTGCGTTACGCCCAGTATCCTAGCCACCCTAAGCTGGCTATAGCCACTCTCGAGTAATCTCTTGGCGACTAAACTCCTTATTATTGGCAGTACATTCTCGGCGACGAATTCAAGCCCTGTGTTTATACTCACAAATTAATACAAAGTATGGTCACTATTAATCCTTACTTTTACTTACCTAGATGCTCCTCATTTTATTAAGCATCTTAATGACGATGTCCACCGGGTCATTGTCTGTCGAGTACCTATTAATTACGTTACCTCCCTTGGTCAGTATGACCAGGTACTTATTACTTACCATTGACTGACCATCATTGAGGTAGGTCCTAACCAGTAGGTACTTATCACCGCTTATCAATGCCATTTCTAGGGGCATTGAGGGTATCCTGCACATGCATGATGCATTTACTCGACCTCTCTCTGCATAGTTACGTAGAATGCCAAGTATGGTTAATACAGCCCTAATACTTCCTGAATTGGTGTATCCCGCATTAATGAATAACGTATCGCCAACCCTATATGGACATATTAATGGGTAATAATCAGAGTAACCAGAATTCGGGTCTCCAATCAGTATAAAGGCGTTTCTTATGGTTATCCAATCATTGTACTTCCTAAGGTCAATACCACCCCTGCTAGGTATCCTGACCAGGGAGTCCTCGCTCAATGTGTATGAGCCATACCTACTACCCATGTCCATGGCCTTAATTACGTACTGCCCAAAGGACGTAATTGCTACGTGGCCTACTACCTGTCTCTCTATCTTGAGCTCGTCAACTAATTCAATACCATTAACACTGCCCAGCGGCGTGGTAGTACCATCTATACTCCACACAGTTAACTCTCTACCTATCCTGCCGATTACCAGTACCGTGGGTACTTTAAACGATGTAATCATTAATCGCTCTTTTTAAATTAATTATTTAAGATTTATATCAGTACGCAACATTTCCCGCGTGACATTGGCAATAAGTGATGATTTGATAAGGAGGTTGATGGGGGTTGTTGATGATAAGTGGGTTAGTATTGATGAGGTGGAGCATTTACTGGGCGTGAAGATAGGTATTGACTTAATTAACAGGTTAAGCAGATCAAGTCTCTTTGAGGTTATGTATAGTACGTTGGATGGTACATTTTATATAAAGAGAAGGGCTATTGAAAGTTTCACCGTGGGCAGTACTAAAAATAGCTCTAATGATGCTGGTAATGGCAGGAATAAACTAAACCTTCAGAGACTTGTGGATAAACTAAGGAGTGAGATTCAGGGAATGATGCCAAAGCCCCAATTTGAGGAGTGGCTTAGTAATAGTGTTTCTGATAATTGGCGATTGATATATAATCAGTTATTGAATGATGGAGTTATTGAGGAGGTTATTGTTTCAGGGATGGTATTCATCAGGGTTAATAAGTGACTTAGTTTCACGGTATTGCAATATACACATCACCCCTCTTCTTGAGCATGCCTGCGAATACACCCCACTCGGCTAGTAGTATCTCGAGCAAATGCCTAATTCCTGGTTCCCTGGCCTCCACGTAGCCTTTCTCATTCAATTTCTCAATAAGGTCATCGATTGTAAATGGTTTACGCAGACCCAGGTTGTAAGCTGTATGGAATGGCTCAAGATTAAGCAGCTTTTGCCGGAGTATTTTCTTCCTATCGCTAATTTTAGCGTTAAGAAACTCCTTACCCTCATTCGTGATCTTTATATCACCACCCTTAACCTCGACAAACCCAAGGTAAACAGCCGCGTTTAACGCCGGCATTAAATCATCGATGTCGGACTCCATCTCCTTGGCTATCATGAATATGTCAGCCTGCCCCTTAAACTCATTGACGAGTGTGTCTATTAATCCAAGCACATCTGCGAACCTTGCATCTAACGGCATAAATGGTAAATCAGGCATAAAACCTGCTTCCATGGGTTATCACTTTAGTGGTTAATAAGTATTATTTTAGGGTAAAAGTTCACTATTGTAAATATGAAATAGTTAATTTATGAGAAATAATCTTACACCTCTCGCAGACTTCAACGTATTCGTTGACCCACGTCTTCCACCTACGTGAGTAATACCTCGAGGAGTACATTAAGGTCATTGGCAGGCCACAGCTTGCAGGCACTCCCCCTTAGCATTACGTTGCTGACTTCCTCATAGAAGTTCGTTATTGCAAGGTTAATACCATCCTCTAAGTCTTCCTCCAGCCTATCGATGTTTATTGCGTATACTTTAATATTCAATTCCTTATTAAACCAATAACGAGCTTTCGACAAATTATTAACAATGTAATCACTAATCACGTACGGCCTTTCAGAAATAACGAATAACGCATTGACATCACTAAGCTCCAACTCCTCAATCATGTCAAGTGGGTTTGACCACCATGGAAAGTAACTCCCTGGAATAACCCAGCCTTAGCCCTTAATCTATTAAGGTCGGCCTTTATTGAGTCATCACGGACAATCCTAATTCTAAATCCTCTATTTCTAAACTCCTCAATAATCCTATCGATAATTCCCATGAGCAATTCCTTAAGTAATACTATGGCAAGTTAATAAATTATTTATTACCTTCCAGAGAGAAATTCATGCCAATGATGAGGACCGGAGAGATGAACCGTGAAGAAACCACGCAGGACTGATTATTTCCTACCTAATCGAAATATTGATAATGTATTCTCAGAAATAACACTGTCTAACTCCATTGGGTCAATACCAAGGATCCTTGACAATTCCATCAGCACAACCTTAATATGAACAGGCCTTGACTCCTCGCCAGGGCTAGGCCCAAGTTCAGGCGTATCGCTTTCGAGGAGTATTCGATTTAGAGGTAGCACCATGGCCAAGTCCCTCTTTTGCCGGGATCTGGTTATGGTCGGTGGTATTGAGAAGTAACAACCGAGCTCGAGCAATTTCATTACCTGTTCCCTACTACCACTGAATGCATGCATTACGCATTTGACAGGCCCATACTTGTTCAGTAACCTAATTATATCATCCTCGGCACCCCTCGAATGAATTATTAATGGCAGATCAAGGTCCTTAGCAAGTAGGATCCATTTAGTGAATATGTGCCGTGAGATCTCCCTAAGCATTCTATCCCTAACAACACTGTAGTCAAGCCCAACCTCACCAATCCCAACAATCAAGTCTCTCCTCTCATTAATCACCTTCATGATCTCCTGGACCTCCTTAATGTCGAAACCACCATAGTCATACCCTAATGCCGTATGTACAAACTCACCATACCTATTCACGAGACTTATCGCATTCATTACCTCACTTAATCTCATTGTTACATTGATTATACCAAGTAATCCCTCCCTACGAGCTTCACTTATCAATTCATCCGCACGATTATACACATCCCACCTGCTTAGATGTGCATGGGCATCGATCAAGCGCCTCAAAATGCCGTGATTAATAACCCCTATAAATTGATTTGCCGGTAGTCGTGATTAATCCAACATTTAGGTATAGATTTTTAAAGAGCCATTCTTATATAACTCGATGTCGGCGTCGGCACTTAACATAAATCCATTAATGTACAGGTTCGTTAGGTACTGCCTAAATAGGGCCTACTTGGGGCTCGATGATTCTAAATCATCAGCTGATGAGAGGTATAGCCTAGAAACAATACTATCAATTATTAGGCAGGCTGAGGATAACTGGAAAGATATTAGCAATATTGTTGACTTCATAAGCAACGAATTACTGAAGATATATGGAGAGGCCCTTGAGAGACTTCCGGATAAGATAGTTGATAAGTTATTTGAGAAAGTGTTAAATAATTGTAAGGAGCTTGATGAGGTTAAGACAGACCCAAGGGTGCTTAATGCCATTAATAATGCCCTTGAGAGTATGAAGGGAATTAAGAAGAAGTTTCTTGAGGGCTCTAAGACGCGGATTTACGAACCCTCTGCATAGTGCCTAATTAATTGATTTGGGTCATAACTATTGGAATGGATATTACCGATTACATATACTCAGTATTAAGGAAGAAGGATATTATCTTATTAAATGCTTATCCAGGCTTTGGTAAGTCCAGGATAGCGATAGCGGTGGCGATGAAGTGGGTTAATGATGGTGGGCAGGTATTAATAATAACTAAGTCCAGGGCCGAGGCACTGCAGCTTTGCGAATTTACTAGAAGGGCTGGTATCAGGGATAGAACCTCCCTATTCCTTGGCAGGGAGTCACTATGTCCATTTAATGCACATAATTCTAAGCAGTGCTTCCTATATAGGTTAAATGGTGTATGTAAAGTCAAGAGGACCGAAGTTACATTACCTATAATGACTTGCAACCCCCTTGACCTGTTTAGTGATGGCTTATGCCCATACGAGGTTAATGAAGCCCTAGCCTATCAATTACCCATAGTAATATCAACCCACGCGTACTTATCAAGCCCTGAACTCTATGGTAAGATAATGAGTATCATCAATACCTGGAACAAGCCCCTTGTGATCATCGATGAGTTCCATAATGTAGCGGTGGGTCTTGAGGAGTCTACGTTCATTAAGATTGATGAATTGAGGCGATGGGCATCAAGTGGCAATGACCTAGCCAGCAAATTACTCGATAGGATAAATGGTTATACACCAGAGAGGGAAGTCGTGATACTGAGGAGGTTTGATATTGATGATTTATTAAAGGGGTCAGAATCAATCGACGATAAAGTTATTGAAATACTTACTCACTTTGGGAATGACTTATGTGCATTTACATACGATGGTGACCTAGTTAAGCTAAGGTGTCTCTCATTAAGGCCTATCCGTGATTTAATAATGAAATCACAAAAGGTTCTTCTCCTAACGGCATCTATTAGCAAAAGATTTTCATACATAGTGAACATTTTCTCTAGGCCTTCGTATTACATAACTGTGGATTCCCTACCTAAGGAGTATCTGGAAAATCTTGTTGTTTTTTTCTGTAAGGGATGTTGAATTTACGCATAGAAACAGGTTATTGAAGGAGTACCTGGACATCGTCGATAGAAGCATTAAGGCTTTTATTGAAGCATCACCGCCAGTCGGTGGTTTAGCCGTATTCTTTCCAAGCATTGAGTATATGAATTCATACATTAATCAATACACCCCACCAGTTTGGGGGATTCCAACTTTCATACTCAGAGATGGTTCTGAGGCCGTAAATGCCATAGGGGTGTTTAAGGAGAATGCCAGGGTCACCAAGTCATTAATAATAACGTATGCCCAGAACCCAATTGGTGAAGGCATAAACTTTCTCGAGCAGGAGTTAATCGGCGTTATGATTATTGGATTTCCACTACCTCAATACAACCAATGGGGTTTCTTAAAGTCGCGTTATTACGGAAAACTAGGGATAAGTGGGTTTACAACCACGTTCTTATTCCCAGCCATATCAACCACAATACAAATAATTGGTAGGTTACTTAGGGATTTGGATAGGCACAAGAAGGTCGCTGTTTTACTTGATGGTAGATTTTATCGCTATAGAAAATACATGCCTAAATGGCTTATGTCTAGGATAAAACCAATAAGGCTCTTCCAATTACTAAATGAGTCGCTATGGCGATGAGTCATTGAGTGCCTTATAAGTCCTGTTGGGAGTTTCATAATGAGGTGTATGGACATACTGGGCATTAGTGCGATTGTAATACCCACTTCATTAATCATTGCATCATTAATGAAGGAATTCTCGGCGGACAATGTTACAGTGGGTACACGATTCATGATGCCCTATAAAGTATCACTTGATAGGCATTTATGTATTCTTGGCCCCACCAGGTGGTAAGTCATCACTTGTTAAGGCCATGATTAAGAAGCTTCGTAGAAAATACGTGGTTACAGTGCTTGACTGGCATGGCGAGTACACGGGGTTATTACCAACATTACCAACCTCGGCAATTAATATAGATCTTGAGAAGCTTCCACCTAAGTTATTGACTGAGATCCTGGGCTTTGGTCTGGGGCTTAATGAGCCGAGTATGTACATGCTGTATAGGATGATCCGTGATGGTAATTACACGAACTTTAATGATTTAATAAATAAGATAGATAATTACCTTGTTAGTACCAGGACAGAGGCTGAGATGAAGGCAGCTA
The DNA here is from genome assembly GCF_001316265.1 of Vulcanisaeta sp. JCM 16159. GTDB lineage: Archaea > Thermoproteota > Thermoprotei > Thermoproteales > Thermocladiaceae > Vulcanisaeta. The sequence continues at coordinate 60,479 of NZ_BBDN01000006.1, forward strand.
TACTGAGGAGACTTGAGTATTCAGCTATGAACATTGGTAAGGGTATTGTGGATATTAATTCGTTAGTAGAGGGTGACGCTGTTATAGATCTTAGTGACCTGACGATTATTGAGGAGAAGAGACTCGTCTCTTCATTAATACTGGCAGCACTGTACATGCATTACATGAGGAGGGGTTTAATCGAGAAGGGTGTTAGGCATGTATTGATTATTGAGGAGGCCCAGAACCTACTCGACATAGATAGCTCCAGTTACTCAATAATTGATCACATAATAATGGAATTGGCCAAGTACGGGTTGAGGGTTGTCCTAGTTAGTAATGCTGTGCCTAAATCATCGATATTAAAGCATTGTAATATAGTGCTGTTTAAGATAAATCCTGAATTATTGGATGGTGAGATAATGTTTTCCAGGAACCTAATTAATAAGTTGAATGAAATATCCACTGAGGAGGCAATAGTAATAAGTAGTAAGGGCATTACAAGGGTGAGGCCATTAAGGCAACAATTGAGCCAACCCATGTAGTTATTAGAAGACTTAGTGAGCTAGGAAATGGATCTTTTCAGGATATTAATACTAACATGATAAACAGTGTAAACAGTAATTTATTACTAAATAATAAACCCATGGCTGAAACGGATAACCAAGTAAGTACCAATAACGAGATCGTGAGTAGGGTAAATGAAGCCCCAGGTCATGATAAAAGGGCAATGGTAAGGCAGGTAAGCCCTGATAATGGCGGGTCAACGCTACTTAATAGCGCAGTAATAAATAATGGGGATTCGCTATTTAGGAAACAAATAATGGAGTTGGAAAAAGAGGTTGTTAATTTACGTGACAAGGTTAATGAAATAGAAAGAATACTAGATGCGGATGAAAAGCTCATCGAGAAGATACTGGAGCTTGATGGCAAATTGAAAAATGACATGTAATTAGTTATAAAGAGATTTCTTGGAACTCTAACGTTTACTACTGCGGGAGTGTCACAATTTCTGAATTTATTTATTTAAGCGGATATATACGGAAACCCTGGTGCCCTAATGACAACCTCGGAAAACTTAATGGTGGATACAAAGAAGGTGAAGATTCTAATACTTCAGATGTTAAAGGACATGGTCCTCAACGCAAAGGGTCAACTAATAACCTTCAGGCCCGCGAAGGTCGCCCAGGACATATCCATTTGGACAAGGAAGAGTCCACGTTCTGAATCAGTCATAGTCAGGAATTTCCTTGAGGAGCTTGTTGAGCTTGGTCTCATTAGGGTTATTAAGAGGAGTGCTAGGGGTAAGGTCTACGGTATAATGAGAAACACCGAGTTCTGGCTCATTCTTGAGCATAACAATGTTCATGAGATACTATCCTTCATTGATGGTTATAAATCCACGAGAAGAGGTAATACTAGTATAAATATGCTGAGGGAATTAGCTAATGCCCAAAAAAATAAACCTGGCACAGACAGCCACGAATGGCGGCAATAAGAATATATCAAATAATCCGTGATTTAATTAAAGATCCTCAATCCCTAATTAATTATGTAGAGGATTATTTATTGAAGATCGCTGGTTTGTTGTACGTGACTAGGGAGATCAACAGTGATATTGCTAGGTTGATGGTGTATGGTGATGATGGAAATGCCGAGTTAAGCATTAATCATGAGGTGAGAATAAGGGGTCGTGGTAAGGTAAAGGATCTTGTAAATGCACTGATCCTAAGGTATCTGGGCACTGATGGCGTACGTAGAATAACAATACTTCTCATAAAGAGGAAAAATAGGATTTATAGGGTTAATGATTTGCCAAGGGCCTACTCACCGCCTGTTGGCTTAATATGGCTTATGTTAATATCAATAATGGTGCTATCAATAATTATTGCTGTATTGAGAATTGTTAATGCAATACCATCACTACACCTAATAATAGTATTGCTCCTATCACCACTTTTAATACCAATTATTTATTCATACATATTACGATTAAAAATTAGACGTGGTGATTTAAGAAATGCACAAATAATAAAGTTTGTACTGGAGTACGGGGATTTTGATGAGAAGAGGTTTAACGAGGCTTTACGACTTTTATCTAGAATTGAAAATATAAAATCACTAAATGAAATAAGGAGATTTCTAATGCTATTGGTGAGCAACTCAAGAACAAGACCACAAAACTTCTATGAGGAGGAGATAAACGTTAACGACTTAATTAGTAGGTTAGGTATTAGGAAGAATTATGGCATTTACCTAGTTAATGTAAATCAATGTAACGCGGCATCCATTGGTTTACCCGGCATTAATTACATAATATTAACATCAAGACTTTTATCATGTCTGAGTACCAATGAGTTAATTGCTGTAATAATGCATGAGGTTGGGCATATTGTTCATGGAGACTCCGCAAAGGCATTGTTCTTAATATCGCTGGTTCAATTGGTGAATATTGCACTAATTACCTATATAATTCCATTGATGAGCCTACCAGCGATACCCATAATTATCGTCGCAATATTCTTCGAAATATTTGGCATGGCATATATAATGAAATTGAGCGAGTACTCAGCGGATAAGTACGCCCTCAAGTTTGTGCCGAAGAGGGACTTAGCCATGGCATTAATCAGAGTTACTTGGAAGGAATTACATAATGAATTGGTAAGAAGGAGATTTATTATTTTTGCATCGCACCCGCCAATATCGAGTAGGTTAGCCAGGATTATACGATAATTGGTAACTTACAATATTTCATTAGTTATTTAATGGTTAGTTTAATTTTTGTCCCTAGTTATGGCGTATACATGGACTTAATTGAGAAAATGAGTGAATTGAGGATGTTAATCAATAGGCTAGAGACTAAGTATCCCGAACTATCGGAATTATCATCATTAATAAATGACATAATAATTAAATGCGTATCATTATCAGACGTATTAATGGATATATACTCAATCACGGACTCGGCAATTCATGAGTTAATGCTTGAGGAAAACCCAGCATTAATTAATTTAAATTCAACATTAATTAGGAAGTACCTAGACATAGTTAGTAATTCTGAGGACTTAAATGATGCGTTGGCCAAGGTAACGCCTCAGGAACGATCATTATTAATTGATGCGATTAGGATCCTTAAGAAAAAGGGTATTGTTGACCTTGATATTAATTATGATAATGAGGGGCTCAAAATAAAAATAATAAATAGGGCTAGTAATGAGGGTCCGTGAGCAATTTCGATGATTACTATGAAAACGCGCTAGAGAAGGATATATATAACCCCAATTTCTTTCCGTATTTTAATATGCCTTACGATGTCCCTTTCGTACCTACGCCAGAGGTCGTGGTCAGGAGAATGCTTCAGCTAGCAAATGTTAAGAGGGATGAGGTTGTTTATGACCTTGGTTGTGGCGATGGTAGAATAGTAATAATGGCTGCTAGGGAATTTGGTGCTCAGGCTACTTGTATAGAAATTAGGAAGGATCTGTACGAACAAACACTTAAGAGGGTTAGGGATTTAGGGCTCGAAGATAGGATTCACGTAATTTACGGCAATTTCTTCGAGGAAGACTTGTCTGAGGCTGACGTGGTTACGATGTACCTACTCACAAGCGTTAATGAAAGGATAAAGCCTAAGCTCGAGCGTGAGCTCAGACCCAGCACCAGGATTGTGTCCCACGACTTTGAGGTTCCCGGCTGGAGACCCTTAATTGTTGAGGATCTATATGAGGAATGGAGAAGCCACAAGATATACCTATACAAGATATCGGGTCTTGAAGTACCAATACCCGTTAATGAGCTAGAGGAAAAGCTAAAGAACATGCAGCTTAATGAGAAGTACCTGGAGGTTCTCGAACTGATTGATGGTAATAGGTCCATTGAGGAGATATCAAACAAGATGCAATTAACCATAAGAAGTGTTAGAGATATAGTGAGTGAGTTAATGAGGCAGGGGCTCATTAAGGAGGTAAGGATTATTAAGTAATTTAAATTCATAAAACATTAAAAATAAATTAACTTATCCTATCCAATGAGCGGTTCACCCTTCATAACAAGTGAGGTTTATGACTTGGACGTTGGAATAAGCACGATAGATGATTTAATAGAAGCCTATAGCCGAATCGGTGGGTTCCAGGGTAGATACATAGCTGAGGCGGTGGATGTACTATTAAACATGTACAAAGACCCAGATACTACCGTCTTCTTATCCTTCACGGCAAACCTGGTCTCGACAGGGCTACGAGGCTTAATAGCAAAATTCATTGAAAGGGGTTTTGCGGATGTCGTAATCACGACAGCGGGTACCTGGACCACGACATAGCCAAGTCAATGGGTGGTAAGTATTACCAGAGTTACTTCGACGTCGATGATGTCGAGATGAGTAAGGCGGGTATTCATAGGATTGGCAATATTGCAGTTAGGAAGGAGCATTATGGACCATTAATTGAGAAGTTCGTGCACTCATCGCTTGAGGACTTATCGAGGATTAAGGAGGAGTGGGGTATTAGGGAGTTGCTTTGGGAGATGGGTAAGAGGATTGATGATGACTACTCAATACTTAGGGCAGCGTCAAAGGCTAAAGTGCCAATTTATGTACCTGGTTTCGTGGATGGTGCCTTTGGCACAGCAATACTTACATACAATGAAATGCAGAGGACGAGGACTGGGGGCAAGCAGGTTAGGGTGGATGTTCTTAGGGATGAGCATGAGCTAATGGACATTGTTTACTCAAGTAAGTCCCTGGGTGCATTAATAATTGGCGGCGGTATTTCCAAGCACCATGTTATTTGGTGGAGTCAGTTTGCCGGTGGGTTGATTATGTGGTTTACATAACGATGGCTGTTGAATGGGATGGGTCACTAAGTGGTGCTCGCCCAAAGGAGGCCATTACGTGGGGTAAGGTGAAGCCAACCGCGAGGCAGGCCTTTGTTCTTGAGGATGCCACCGTCGTGCTACCCATATTGATACCCTATGTAGTTAAGAAGATAGGCTTTAGGAAGGGTGTTAGGGCCATAGTTTAGAACGTAGTGCCTTATATAATAAGTTGAGTGTTATTAATCGATGGGCATGAAAGTGGGGAAAATAAGGAAGAGAGGGGATATATTTATTGAGGAGGTTTTGCTCATAGCAATATCGATGGCGGTGCTTGTGGCGTTAGTGTCATTGATAAGTGGCTTATTTGGAAATACCGTAACTGGGATAATGCATTTACAAGGCTCTGTTAATAACGCATTAAATGGCTTTGTGAATGATCTTCAGAAGGTGGTTTCCAATGCTTTCAATTTCACAGGCTAAGGACATAAGAAACATCGTGAATGAGCTAAGAAGTAGGGGTCTCAGTAAACTAGATATATACTTAATACTGAGGACGTTAAAACCAGACGCTAAGCTTGAGTACTTGTTGTCACCTAGCGAGCTAGACCTAATTAATAGGGTTAATGGGTTAAGGGTAGAGCTATATAGAATGAGGAATGAGCTTTATGACCTAGAGAAGAAGGTAAGGAGAAGGCATGAATTAATAATGGGCGTTTATGAGGAATTAATGAGAAGTAAGACTAAGTAATGGCTTATTCAGTATAAGAGTAAGTATTAAATATTAAGCTGTATCGTGCTTATTATGACGACAAAATACATCTTTGTAACCGGCGGTGTATTATCGGGATTGGGTAAGGGTATTACAACAGCATCCATTGGAAAAATCCTACAGGCCAGGGGCTATCGGGTAACTGCCATTAAGATAGACCCATACCTAAACGTTGATGCCGGCACTATGAACCCATTCCAGCATGGTGAAGTCTTTGTGACATTTGACGGCGGTGAAACAGACCTTGACCTTGGTCATTACGAGAGATTTCTCGATATAGAGGTTCCGAAGTACCATAACATTACCAGCGGCCAGGTTTACTATACCGTTATTAGGAGGGAGCGTAAGGGTAAGTACCTTGGACAGACGGTTCAGTTAATACCGCATGTCACCGAGGAGGTAAAGAGAAGAATATTACTTGTAACAAAGAGGGAGAAGCCGGATATTGTATTAATCGAGATTGGAGGTACGGTGGGGGATTATGAAGGACTACCGTTCCTAGAGACTGCAAGGCAAATGAGACTTGAAATGCCCAATGACGTATTGTTTGTTCATGTCGCCCTGGTCCCCATACTATCGACTACGGGCGAACTTAAGACAAAACCACTACAACACAGCGTTGCTGAGCTTAGGAGAGTTGGTATACAGCCTGACATAATAATAGCCCGATCGCCTAAACCATTGGACGAACAGACTAGGAGGAAGATCTCACTATTCACTAATGTGCCACTTGATGCAGTATTTACATCATATGACGTGGATACAATTTACAAGGTGCCATTAATACTCGAGGAACAGGGCTTAGGAAAATACATTGTAAATAAGTTAGGTTTAACCCAGGTGGAGCCTAACCTCGATGATTGGATAGCCTTTGTTAATGCTCTTGAGGATGGTAAGGAGGAGATTAATGTCTACATGTGTGGCAAGTACGTTAAGCTTCATGACTCTTACATAAGCATTGTCGAGGCCATCAAACACGCAGCTGCTAAGTTAGGGCTTAAGCCCAACATTGTTTGGTGCGATACTGAGGATATTGAGAAGGACCATATTAAAGTTACCGAGCTTAATAAAGCAGATGCCGTAATTGTACTGCCTGGATTTGGCGCTAGGGGTGTCGAGGGTAAGATTGAGGCTATAAGGTATGTGCGTGAGAATAACATACCGTTTCTAGGTATATGTTACGGTATGCAACTCGCCATTGTTGAGTTTGCAAGGAATGTTGTTGGTCTCAAGGGTGCTCACACCACCGAGGTTGATCCAAACACGCCCTATCCAGTCATTGATATAACCCCTGAGGAACAAAATATTGAGGAGTTAGGTGGGACTATGATACTTGGTGATAGAAGAATAAGTATCGTTAAGGGTACAATAGCTCACGCTATTTATGGAGCTACAGAGATTAAAGAGAGACATAGGCATAGGTATGAGATTAACCCCAAGTTTTTTTGATTTGCTCAGGGAGAAGGGCTTGGTATTCTCGGCATGGAGGTTGATGTACCTAGGTTGAGATAATAGAGCTACCAAGCCACTACTTCTTCATAGCTACGCAATTCCACCCAGAGTTTAGGAGTAGGCCGTTAAGGCACATCCACTATTCATTGCGCTATTAAGGGCTGCCTACAATAGAAGGCATGGTTTGTCATCACCATATAGCGTGAATACGACTGTATATGCATGATCAGTCTTCGAAGGCTCTGTCATTCAATCCACCGCGAACTGCATCATCATTAACTTGGTTATTTTACGTGATTGTATTATTTATAACCCTTCTGAGTTACTACTCGTGATAAGACGCATACTTTGGATAACCATTATTGTTGTATTTATGGCGCTGCCCATGCTTAGTTATGCGCAGGTAACTATTAATTACCTAGGGTTAACATTTATTATAACAATCAATCCTTCACTGAAGTAATTAATATAACCAATAATAAATTAATAATACCAATATATCAATACTGTTCACAGGGAGGTAATGTAACGATTAATGCATACCTAGACCCTCTCTCAAACGAGGGCATAATATCAGCGTCTCTAGTGCTGTACAATGGAACTCTTCTAAATGCCCCGGTTATTAGTTATAGTCCCAAGTATGTTAGTATGGAAGTTAATTGTTCATTGCCCATATACGGTGTCTATCTCAGTTTAGGACCTTATGGCCCATACCCACCCGAGGCTTGATAATACCTGGTTCAAATATGACGTTCACAATGACCCAGGGTTCCATGAATATATCAATACCCATAACTCCTGGTCTCAACTATTTATTTTCAATAGTTAAATTGATAACAATATCGCCTGCCGAGGCTAGTATTGACAATTACCTAACTGCGGAGTTAGGCGTGGAATACGCAAGCATTAATATTGATTCCCTAAGTACATACGCTAAAATAACGACTTATATTACGTACTTAAGCAATATAGATATCACGACCAATGGCACAACGTATATCACGGTAACGCCCTACTACTATGTACAAATAAACAATAATATCCAAAACCTGGTACTGGCTGTTTCATCAAAACCATTAATAATGCTTACAGGAGCACCATGGATTCATTACTCTTACAGTAACTGCACAGTGGTTAATACAGGTATTCCAGGAATAACACCGTGGACAACCTATCTGTTATACACGCCCTACTGTTCAATCAATACATCAATTAGTCCAATAACTGTGAATTTCGTTGATGAATCCATGCAGGAGTTAAAATGCAATAACGTGTTTATAGCAACACAGGGAGGCTCAGTATTAGGTTTAACAAGTAATTTAACGTTAAATCCAGAATCAAATAGAGTATTATATATAACCATTAATGGCATGAAAACCATAGGTATTTACCTTAATTCGATACCAGTATCTACCATTACAGTAAGTATTCCTTTAATTCCACGTTCAAGTCTATCAATAATTGATAAGGCCGGAAATCCAATAAATGCGTTAATTTATTTAAATATTAACGGAACATTGGTACCACTCGTCAATGGTTCATGCATTTACCCAGGTAACTACGATGTATATGCGCTTACGAATGGTGAATTAATGAACCTAGGTACAAGCGATATTTATCAGGGCAGTTCATTAATGGTGCCAATATTCTCCAATTACACATTGCATGTTGTAATTCCCAATGAATGCCCCGATTTAAGGCTAGAATTATTAATTAGGTATGGTAACAACCAGTATATAATTCCACTAAGTGGCAGCAGTGAGGATGTAAACATACCTGACGCCATAATTAATAGTCAGGTACAGGTGGAATTATTGGGCAATGGGTCGCTTCTTTATAGTCGCATAATAACAATAAATAATAGTAACCCGGAGGAGCTGGTGATTAATCCGCACATTGTCAATTTCGCACCCACTGACCTACTTAATAATGAGTTACCAAATGCAATATTAAATATTGGTGATTTATACTACGTGGGTTCCGGTAGGTACTGCGTTCCAATTAATTCCTCAATTGGTATGGTTATCTATGGTAATGATATATATGTCGTGAATATACCAGCGGTAATGTCAATGTTAGGGTCTGGACACTGGGAGCTCTAGGCATTAAGTCATTGCTAATAATATTTGGCTTATTAACGTTGCTTCTCATCATTGTTTTAATGATAAAGGGGCTAAGTAATGGTGGATCTAACAATGATGACTACATAGTCATTGAATAACCATTAATCACGTCACTTAGCACTTTTATACCCTCCCTTATTAGGTCAATTCTTATTGATCCAATACTAAGCCTTGCCGTATTCTGTCTACCACCATTAATGAAGAACTTACCCCCAGGAACAAACACTACCTTCTGCTTAACACTTCTCTTCAGTAATTCCCATGCATTTACGCCAGTGTTTATGAAGGCATAGAAGCCGCAGGATGGCCTAAACATTAGGGTATTCGGCAAATAATCGTCTAGCGCCTTGACTAGTTCCTGAAGTTTCCTGGGGTATAGTTCACGTGCTTTTCTAATAACATCATCTGCGATACCTCTTCTTAATAAGTCGAAAACCAGGTATTGATTAAGCGTCGAGGCTGCAAAATCATGCTGTTCAAGTTTCTCCAGGTTATTCCTTAACTCACCACTTGCTATTGCAAATCCAATCCTCAAGCCGGGACCGAGGATCTTCGAGAACGTACCAACGTAAATAACATCATTATTAATTGCCTTAAGTGCGGGCTCAGTGTTGGGATACAGTGATGTATATGGGTCATCCTCGATAATTATTAACCCATACTCCCTTGCAATCTCGATCAAGTGTTTTCTCCTATTTCTGCTCAGGGAGACCCCTGTTGGATTGTGGCAGTTGGGTACGGTATATATAATACCAGGTCCATGGGTCTTAACCAACCTCTCTAGCTCGTGCGTATTCACGCCTTCATCATCGATGGGGACGCTAATTAATCGTGCTCCCTGGAATTTCATGGGTGCGATAGTCTCCACAAATGTGGGGTCCTCGACATAGACCACGGTCCTTCTCCTCATTAGTAGTTGTGATAGTAACTTAATGGCGTGTTGAGCACCAGCGGTCACTATTACATCTCTCCAATTGGCGTTTATACCAAGGACCCTATTGGCGTATCTCGATAACTCAATCCTCAATTCCCTTAAACCACCAGCGCCTGGATACGCGATAATCGCCTTACCATATTCCTCATAAACCCTCTCGAAGGATTTTCTCAACTCATCAAATGGTAATAGGCCTGGGTCAGGTGCACCACTGGCGAAGTTATACTTAATGCCTCTTCTTGCCAACCTGCTCGCCAACTCAACAGGAGACCAGTACAGTCGCATTAAGTCCTTACTTGGCTTTTAACCTATTTATGTTCTTCCTGCCAACGCTTCATTAACTCCCTCCTTGCTCTGTAATACTGCACCACCGAGAATACTACCAGGGCTAAGAATATTAGGAAAATAACGTATGTGAACCAAATCAGTGGTTGTGGTATCTGTACATTGCCGAACTTTATAATTGTTGGCAATGGAAATGGAATCACGACAATGCCACCAATATTAGAAGACGGTGCATACGCACCGCCAATTCCCGTTGAAATGATGATCGCTATGATCGCCATAACGGGTATGAGAACCGCAAGAATTATTAGTAAAATACCGAGTTGGTAAAGTCTCATGGCAATCGCCTCACAATATGCCAGGTAGTAACATGAGTATCACGAATAGCGCCACAATTATTATCGTAAGTACTATAGCCCACTTAATGATGGATAAGTCATTACCAAAGATTATCGGCACCGGGCCTATTAAGACTACGCCACCAACACTTGACTTTCTCTTCTCATTCTCATCCTCCTTTTCCTCCTCGTGGCTCCTCATTACGTCAATTATTATTAGCACAATCCCTAATAATGCCAGTATTATCGATAGTGTCACTGCAAGGCTCATTACGTAGGCTATATTCATCACATTGCACTAATCCTAAAGGGGGATTAAAACCTATTTCTCTTACAGCTTAAAATTTAAAAGGGTGATCAATTGGTTCATAGCCGATGCCGTTTCAGAAGGGTGATTACGTACTACTTGAGTACACGGTTATTGATAAGGATGATAACAGGGTTGTGGAAACCACGGTAGAGGACAAGGCCAAGGAGGCAGGTATTTATAGGCCTGATGAGATTTATGAACCACGCCTAATAATAATAGGCGAAACAAAGCTCTTCGAGCCACTAGAGCAAGCAATAATGAATTCAAGCGAGGGCCAGGAAATAACAGTGGAGATACCGCCAGACAAGGCCTTTGGTCAGAGGGACCCAGGCAAGGTTAAGGTTATGTCCATCAGGGAGTTTTATAGGTATGGCAAGTTACCCAAGGTTGGTGATATTGTCGAGGTTAATAACCAGCAAGGTAGGGTCGTTAGTATAACGGGTGGTAGGGTTACCCTAGACTTCAATCATCCACTGGCCGGTAAGACCCTCGTGGTCACGGCTAAGGTGGTTAAGAAGCTTGAGACAGTGCAGGACAAGGTTAAGTACATAATTAAGCAGTACATACCGAGGATTGATATTGATAAAGTGGGGGTGGAGCTTAGTCAAGATGGTTCTATTGTAACGATTAAGTTACCTATCGAGACGTTATTCGTGGAGAACATAGGCACAATAAAGGCTAGAATAGCTGATGATGTTGGAAACAAGTTCACGAACGTAAATAAGGTAGTCTTTGTTGATGAAATAGAGATTAAGAGGGAGACTGAGGCAAAGCCTGCGGAGACTAAGGCTGAGGAGAAGCAGGCGGAGTCAAAGCCCGAGACCCAGCAGGCGCAGCAATCCTCTCAGTGAGTTAAAGAATCAGGTTAAGATTTATTAATAAAGTAGTTCTCATTGGGCTTGATGTTTAGTGCAGGTAATGAAAACCTAACCAGATTAATGACCGGAACCACCACGGTAGGGATAGTGATTAATGACGGTGTCGTTCTAGCCACGGACAGGAGGGTAACTGCCGGTTACTACATAGCCCATAGAAAGAAGGGCGTTAAGATCTGGAAAGTTGACAATCATATAGCAGCGACAATGAGTGGTGGTGTTGCAGACCTTCAGAAGGTGCTTGATGCATTGACGGCAACCGCGATACAGTACAAGATAGAGACTGGCAAGCCAATATCGATAAAGGCCCTAGCCAACTACGCATCTCTCGTGGTATTCTCAAGCAGGCCGTATGTTTACCTGGTTCACATGATACTTGGTGGTTGGGACCCTGATGAGGGACCCGTAATATATATGCTTGATTTCTTCGGGACATTAACAAGGGAAACAGAGTTCATGGCCACTGGCAGTGGTTCACCAACAGCGTTTGGTGTTCTTGAGGATGGTTATAGGAGGGACATGAGTATTGAGGACGCAATCAGGCTTGCGGTTAGGGCCGTCAGGTCGGCCATTTACCACGATCCAGGGAGTGGTGAGGGTATTGACGTCGTAACAATAACCAAGGAGGGCTATAGGGAGGTTAATTCTGAGCCATACCTTAAGGAGTTAATTCGATAACGCTATTGATTAACCCTTCCCTTAACATTTATGTAGTAATTACAAACCTCCTTAAATCCGCACACGTCGCACCTTGGGTTCCTGGCCCTACATACGTCTCTACCAAACTGGATTAGCTTAAGGTGAATCTCCAGGTATCTGCTGGGATCTGGCGTTAATATGCTCATCCAAGCTCTCTGTATCTCACGGTAATTCCTAGATCTAGCAATACCGAGCCTAAGGGATATCCTAGTTATGTGCGTATCAACAGGGAATGTTAGCTTACCCAGGTTAACGAGTATCACATCCGCGGTCTTCTCACCAACGCCAGGAAGTTCGAGTAACGCCTTCCTGGCATCATCAAGCGGGAGATCCTTAATCCACACTAGGTTACCACCATACTTCTCAAGGACTACCTTAGATAATTCAATAATTTTCCTAGCCCTAACCCTATACATACCGGCAGGCCTAATGGCGTTGGCCAAAGCATCCTCACCAATACTTACTAGTTTCTCAGGCGTTATATCACTAACAACCTTAGTGAGGTTTTCATAGGCCCTAAGCGCATTCTTATCATTCGTGTTCTGCGTCAGTATTGTCACAACGAGCGCCTTAAAGATGTCATTACCACTCCTAAACACATAGAGGACCGCAAACCTCCTAGCTCTATCTTAACATTAGCGAGGGCCTTAAGCACCAACTCTTCTGTCAAGGCCATATGAAATCACGCCTTAACGCCTTTCTTAAGCATATACAGCGTTATAGCTAACGCTGACTTAACATCTCTTATACTGCCACTGAGGACCATATTCACCGCATCCCTAAAATCAACAATAACCCTATTAATGACCTCGTAAGGTTCAGGCCTTGGTTCACCCAACCTCTTAACGTTAGCATAGTAAATTACCATATATTCAGTGGAGTAACCAGGCGTGGTGAAGCCCTCAAATAACTTCTCGAAGTAATAAGCCTCAGCACCAACCTCCTCATTAAGTTCCCTAATCAAGGCCTCCTCAGGCCTTTCACCCTCCTCAACGACACCAGCCGGTATTTCAAGGATGTAATCATTAATGACAGGCCTAAACTGACGTAGTAATACAACCTTATTACCGTCATAAATTGGTAAAGCGGCTACGGCATGCGGAAATATTATTTTCTCTACATTCATCTCATGTTTATTCGGCAATACGACCTTAGATACATCTAGCGTGACTCGCCTGCCTCTGTAAACTATAACCATTGTCTAGTAAGTAATGCGTTACCTTAAAAATTTCTCATTTCTGTGCTTGCACTGCCAGCCTTCTTCTTCGTTACCTCACGAACCAGGTCAGCTTCCTTGGATCGCGATTATACTTAATCATACTAACAAAACATCTCCTGCTGCAGAATCTAAGCACCGTGCCATCAGCTCTGACGTACATTATCCCAGTGCCTGGCGGTATTGGTCTCCCGCAGAAAGCGCATGTGTAAATTCTCATACAGCGTCCGTATTTAGTAATGATTTTTAAAGTTTATGCAAATATTTTGTGAAATACGTAATGGCCTAATTCCTCATGGCGTCCTTCTTAGGTCAATACCCATAGGTCTTTTACAGTTTATTTTCAATGATCAATATGAACAACCCTTCTAAACCATAGTTCATAATTGACCATACTTACCACACATGAGGAAGACAATATTTGCATTATCTACGCTATTAGGAAAAATGATTTTAAATCAAGTCTTCTCATCATTCTAGATAATTATGAGTAAGGTTGATGCATCATTAGTGGATTACAGGCCACCAATCACCGTAGTGGTTGGTCATGTCGATGTAGGCAAGACACTGCTCCTTGACAAGATAAGGGGGACCTTCGTAGCCTATAGGGAGCCAGGCATGATAACACAGCACATAGGCCTATCATTCATACCGTGGAATGCCGTGGAGAGGATAGCCGACCCATTACTCATAAAGTTTAGGCTTAAGGGTAAGGTATGGATTAAGGGCTTCCTCATGGTGGACACACCAGGCCACGCCGCCTTCTCAAACCTGAGGCGTAGGGGTGGCTCTGTGGCTGACTTGGCCGTGTTAGTTATAGACATCACTAGAGGGTTCGAGGAACAAACCTACGAAAGTCTAACCTTAATTAGATCTAGGAACATACCCTTCGTAGTCGCTGCGAACAAGCTCGATAGAATATATGGTTGGGAACCCCATGAGAATGCGCCATTCCTTGAATCATATGATAAACAAAGAGAGGATGTCCAAGGTAGGGTTGAGGAGGCCATAGCAAGGATGATAGAGGAGTTCAATAAGTTGGGGATGGATGCTGACAGGTATGACAGAGTGAGGGACTTCAATACCCAGGTACCTATTGTACCCACGAGCGCGGTCACTGGCGAGGGCTTGGCCGATTTACTCGTCGTTCTTGCCGGGCTAAGCCAGAGGTTCAATAGGGAGAAGCTTAAGGTGATGTATGGACGGTAAGGGCGTTGTCATGGAGATTAGGGAGGAGAAGGGTTGGGGCGCCACGGCAGACGTCGTGCTTTATGACGGGGTGATTAGGAAGGGGGACTTAATAGTTACGGCAGGGCTCGAGGGCCCAGTGAGCACTAAGGTTAAGATGCTCGTCATGCCAAAGCCACTTGACGAGATGAGGGATCCTGAGGATAGGTATATGTTCATGGACGAGGTTAAGGCCGCGGCTGGCGTTAAGATAATTGCTGATGGTCTTGACCAAGTCGTCCCAGGTGCACCGGTATTCGTCGTACCCCAGGGCTCATCATTAGATGAGTACGTAAAAATGGTCAGGGAGGAGGTTTCGGAGGTTAGGATTGAGACTGATAAGGAGGGTGTCATTGCCAAGGCCGATACATTGGGTACTCGAGGCCATGGTAGTCTACCTTAGGAGTCAGGGAATACCCGTTAGAAAGGCTGATGTCGGTAATGTGAGCAGGAGGGATGTCGTTGAGGCTCCATAGTCAGGAAGAAGGATCCGCTTTACGGCGTTGTCCTTGCATTTAACGTCAAGGTCCCGCATGATGTTGAGGTAGAGGCTATGCAGTATGGAGTAAAGATATTCAGGAACGAGATCCTCTACAGACTTGTTGAGGAGTTCACCCAGTGGTATAGAGAGCAGAGGACAAGGCTTGTGGAAATGGAGCTTGATAAGTACATAAGCCTGGGAAGATAAGGATACTCCCTGGCTACGTATTCAGGAGGAGTGACCCAGTCATTGTTGGTATTGCGGTGCTTGAGGGGTTGATAAAGCCTGGATACCATTGATCAGGGGTGATGGTAAGAGGGTGGGCACTATAATGCAGATTCAGGATAAGGGTAAGAACATACAAGAGGCTAGGAAGGGTATGGAGGTCGCGATATCGATAGAGGGTAACATAATGGTTGGTAGGCAGGTAAAGGAAGGCGATGAGTTATACGTTGACGTGCCCGAGGAACACGCAATAACCCTAATGACCCAGTTCAAGGATCAGTTAACGGAGGACGAAATATCACTACTCAAGGAGATACTGAAAATTAAGCGTTCATCGAAATGATACGCTAAATAACCTAGATTTACATTGTTCATGAACGATATAAATATCATCCATAATCATAATCCTAAGGCATAGTAGTTTATGTATGAATGGATAATACTTATAAAGAAAAAAATAGGTAGGAAACACGGTGGTAACTATCTGGGTCAGGAAAAATACCGAATAGACCTACCAATAGATGAGATACCTACGTATTGGTATAACATACTTGCAGACCTACCAGAACCACTACCACCACCGTATGACCCAGATAATGGCAAAAGGCTAGAACTCCTAAAGCAGGTAATACCATCAGAGCCACTAAGGCTTGAATCCTCCACGGAGAGGTTTGTGAAAATACCCGAGGAAGTCCTAGAACGCTACCTACAGGTGGGTAGACCAACGCCATTAATAAGGGCAAGGAAGTTTGAGGAATATCTAAACGCGCCAGTTAGGATTTACCTAAAGATGGAGGGCTACACATACACGGGTAGCCACAAGATAAACTCCGCACTTGCCTGGGTATATTACGCCCTGAAGGATGGAGCCAAGTTCGTAACCACAGAAACTGGGGCCGGGCAGTGGGCTCTGCCGTTGCCCTGGCCGCCGCTCTGTTTAAGGTTAAGGCCCATGTGTTCATGGTTAGGGCAAGTTATTACGCGAAGCCACTGAGGAGGTACTTAATGCAGATGTACGGAGCCGAGGTCCACCCAAGCCCAAGCGAGTTAACAGAATTCGGCAGGAAATTACTACGTGAAAACCCTAACCACCCAGCAGCCTGGGTATTGCAATAACGGAATCCGCCGAGTACGCACTAAAGAATGGTGGTAAGTACGTGGTTGGTAGCGTAATAAATGTCGACATAATGTTTAAGACCATTGCAGGTCTTGAGGCTAAGAAGCAGTTAGAATTAATTGGTGAGGATCCCGATGTGATGATTGGCGTAGTTGGGGGAGGTAGCAATTGGGGTGGAGTCTTTTTCCCATTCATAGGTGAGGAGCTTAGGAGTGGTAAGGTTAGGCGCAGGTATATCGCGGTTGGAGCCATAGAAGTCCCAAAGGTGACCAAGGGCGTTTATAGGTACGATGATCCTGACACGGGTAGGGTATTGCCTCAATTGAAGATGTTCACCATTGGTGCCGACTTCGTGCCACCGCCAATCTATGCAGGTGGTTTGAGGTACCACGCCGTGGCGCCAACACTGTCTTATCTAATGAGTAAGGGGTATGTTGAGGGTCGTGATTATGACCAGGAAACCGTGTTTAGGATGGCCCAGGTATTTGCTCAGGTCGAGGGGTACGTGCCAGCGCCGGAGACGGCCCATGTACTACCTGTTATTAAGGAGATTGCTGAGGAGGCCAGGAGGACTGGCGAGAGGAGGGTAATCCTAATTAGCTTTTCGGGGCATGGACTGCTTGACCTAGGTAATTACGCGGATGTGCTCGGTTTTGAGAAGCATAAAGCATTCATGCGCTTAGCCCTGATAAAAATATGTGGGCAGGGATTACATCAACATCCTCCGTATCTCTCGATATTGTTATTACTCTCTTCATTAACTTCATGAAGTAAGTTCTTAATTATTAATTTGATCATCGCGGTCTTACCCACCTGCCTAGGTCCATAAATGAAATTTAGAGAAAATGGCTTGAGCGACACGGCATTAACCTCTTTGGGCATCCACTTGACCCTGGCGTTGTGCCATTTAATGATATCGGGATCCTCATCAATATATTCCCTACCTCTCCACCAGGGATTGAATTCTTCAAGGCTCATTATTGTTATTTTTAGTATCAAATCCGATCACTTTTTTATAATTAATAAATGCAATAATTAGTATTTTATTTTTATTTCACGAAATATTTATTGATTAAAGTTTTATTTTACTCAATATTTTATTTATTAATTCTTCCGCCTCCTTATAATTGTACTCCCTCAGCATTCCTATCTTACTCGCTGCTTCGGAGCCCTCCGCATGTATCATGGCCGTTAATAGGTAACCCATTAGGTGGCTCGCGCCTAACTCCCTGACCAAGCTCATTATCTTATACCTCGTATCACCATCAACCACGCCTCTGAGGTACTTACTAATGTATTGCCTTTCCTCCGTATTGACGTAATCATCGTGTGAGGGCATTGTGGCTATTAAACCACCTGCAATGTCTATGAGCCATGCACCACGTCTATGAAGTGGGCATTAGCGTACAGCTTACTTACGTTTGTGTATACGGGGTTTGGTATGGCTATTCCCTCATCAATCCAGGGCTCCAGGCAGCCGCCATGGCCCCCATCCTCATTATCTCCTTATACATAATCATCTGAACCAGCCAATCCCTAACGTGTGGTGCATTCTCAATCCCATTAGCCCTAGCAGCATAGAGCGCAGCGCCCAGGTATAAATTAGCCGTGGCTGCTCTGTAGGATATTGCCGTGAACCTATGATAAGTTGCGAAGGTCCAAGCCAACTGCCCAGCCAAGTCCCACTCCCTGAACATGAATACCCTGTCCCAGGGCACGAACACGTGATCAAATATCGTCAATGACTCAACCTCGAACCTACTCGCCGCATTAACAGCGTTTGGGTTACCATCATACTCAAGCACAGGTCTAACAATGAACTTGAGACCCTTCGTGTTCGCAGGCACGGCAAAGGCAACGGCATAATCCCTATCACCCTCAACCATGGCCCTATATGGCAATACAATTATCTCATTAGCCACAGGTCCCTGCGTGGTGTGTATTTTCGCGCCATTAACTACAATGCCATCATTGCGGACCTCAACAACCCTAAGGTACATGTCCCCATCCTCCTGCTCATGGGGCCTCTTCGCCCTGTTACCCTTAACGTCAGTCTGAGCAACCGCTATCGCCAGATCATTCTTAACAACATACTCGTAGTACTTCATTACCCTATCATAATAACTAGTGCCGTACTTCCTATCAACCTTCTTAGCCACAATCATCAATGAGAAAAGAGCATCACTACCTATCGCCTGTACTATATTAAATAGGCCATCGAACCTAAGGGTATCCTCATAGATCAATTTATACCTCTCAAGTAAGTCATTTGTGTTTCTAGGTACCTTAAAGTACTTGCTTATATGCCCATAGTTTGGGTCATCATAAAGCCTATCCTTCACATTGAATAAGTCTGCCGCATGCCTGACGGCTATACCAATGATTGGGTGCGTCGTTATATCATCAACCCTCTTACCCCTGTAATAAACGATCCTGCCATCCCTAACAGAGTTTATATACTCAGCTGCCGACCTAGGCATAGGTAGATCCTAATTATCCAGAGTAATTAAGTATAGCTTATATATAGGTACAAATGTATATATCTCGATTTGAGAAATACTCTTACCTCAAATTAATTTTAAGTAATTATGGCTTCCACACGCCCCTTCTCAAGGCATCGGTTATTGTCAGCAGGTTTATTTCATTAGTTCCTTCATAAATCCTCGTAACCCTATGGTCCCTCCAATACCTCTCTACGTCGAACTCCTCAAAGTAACCATAACCACCATGTATCTGTATTGCCTCATCAACCACGTAATTGGCAACCTCGGTTCCATAAACCTTGGCAGCACCTGCTAATGCGCCCATGGCCCTTGGGTCAATCTTGAATTTTAAGTAATCATCAATATAGTACGCGGCTCTATAGATTAATGACCTAGCTGCCTCTATAAACATTGCCATTCTGGCCAGTTTTTCCTGTATCATTTCAAAGCTTATCAGTGGTTGCCCAAACTGCGTTCTTTTTTTGTGCGTATTCGAGGGCCTTATCAAAGGCGGCTAACGCTATTCCAAGGCCTAGAGTTGCCACTCCAATCCTTGATACGTTGAAGTAGGCCAGTGTCCAATAGAAACCTTGATTCAAGCCCTTTTCTTCACCACCGAGCACGTTCTCTGCAGGGACCTCGACATTGTCGAGGTAAATCTCGCCGACGGGGATCGTTCTCTGCCCCATCTTACCGGTTAGCCTCCTAATGGTAACACCCGGCCAGTCAGTATGTATTATGAATAGTGTTTGACCCCTATGTCTCTTCTCGGGGTCTGTCTGCGCTAGGAGTAGGCCGTACTTGGCTGTTGGTGCGTTTGTTATGAAGGTTTTCATACCCTTAATTATGTACTTATCGCCCTTCTTCACAGCCACAGTATTCAACTGTGTAATATCAGTACCATGCTCAGGCTCCGTGTATGCGCCGAAGAACGTATTCTCGCCCCTATAAACAGGTGGTAGGTATTTCTTTCTCTGTTCCTCAGTGCCGAAGAAGTAGAGCATGTGCGATGTGAATGGGCCTGCCATTATAGCGAGCCCCAGTGTGGGTTCTGCCCTTACCAACTCCTCAGTAACGACTATATCAGCTAGGTATGTAGTGAATCCACCACCACCGTACTCGGTGGGTATTGATGGAGCCAGTAAGCCAAGTTCGCCGGCCTTTTTATACAAGTCCCAGGGAAATTCTTCCTTCTTTTCATACTCCCTAGCGAGTTCAGGTGAGAAGTTTCTCTGGGCGAATTCCCTGGCAGTTTTTCTTAGTAGTTTCAATTCCTCCGCGTATTGCGGGAACAAATCCAGGATATCAGTCATTAAGGGTTGACTAAGTCCTCACGTACTTAAGCCTAATCAGTAAATATCCTATATATGCCTAGTCATTAATGGTTACTTCAACGATATGTTGCTTAATAACATTGAATTCATCATATTAAATTGAGAGTGTATTTTTTTGTTAACTATATCCTAATTCTTTAGTTCTTTATTATTTTTATTTTTATCGATTTTATGTTTTATTTTTATTAAATACCTAAATATGGCTATATATTTATGATAAGGATTAAGCCTAAGGGATGCACTAGACTTAATTCATTGATGTCTATTGAGGAGTTCGTAGAAAAGGCTACGGAGTTTTATGACTATCCTTTAACGTTGACGAACCTCATAAAATGGGGCGCTGATACTTTTCCTGAGCAGGAGGTAGTCTATGCGCCGCCGGACGCGCTAGCTTAGGCTCACCTTTGCGCAGATCTGGGATAGGGCTAGGAGACTTGCCACGGCGCTTGAGCAACTTGGCGTTAAGCCAGGCGATCCCAAGAAATTAGGTACAAGGTTGGTGTATTGGAGTGGAATTCGCACAGGTACTTGGAGCTTTACTATGCGGTTCCGGGGCTTGGTGCTGTACTACATACCGTAAATATCAGGTACTCGCCAGAGGACCTTGTGTATACAATTAATCATGCTGGTGACGAAATATTATTTGTTAAAGACGAGTTCGTACCGCTAGTTAGTGCAATAATGCCGAAACTCAAGACGGTTAGGAAGGCCGTAATAATGACAGACAGGTCAGAGCCGCCGCAGGTAAAGCTTCCCGGAATCGAGGTATATAACTATGAGGACTTAATAAAGAGTTCAAGCCCATATGAGTTTGGAGACATTGACGAAAGGACCGTGGCTACGCTATTCTACACATCAGGAACGACGGGGCCACCAAAGTGTATTCTTTACCCATAGACAGTTGGTTCTTCATGCAATGGCCGTTGCAATATCAACGTCAGCGCCGCCTTACGAACTTAGCGTCAGGGATGTAGTGATGCCGTTGGTGCCCATGTATCATGTGCATGCATGGGGAGGTCCGCATGCCATGTTCCTTGCCGGCCAGAAGTACGTATTTACTGGGCGTATGGATTGGGGCTATATATTGAAGACAATAAGTGAGGAGAAGGTCACGTACATATACGGAGTCCCCGTAATATTATACCTACTACTCACTCACCCTGACTCGCCGAAGTATGACCTAAGGGGTCTAAAGTATGGTAATGGTGGTTCGGCAATGCCCGAGGGCCTCTACAAACTGGCAAGGTCTAGGGGTATCATTGTGATTAATGGTTATGGCTTATCAGAGACTGCGCCAGTGATAGCTCAGGCATTGTTTAATGCATCAATGCTAGGCTGGCCCGACGAAAAGAAGGAGAATTACCTAATGAAGGGCCTTAGGCAGATACCACTGGCATTCATAAGGGTCGTTAATGACCAAGGTAAGGATGTTCCGAGGGATGGAAAAACCATCGGTGAGATTGTGGTTAGATCACCCTGGCTAACACCAGCTTACTTCAAAGATCCTGAGAAGACTAGGGACCTATGGCGTGGCGGTTGGTTGCATACCGGTGATGTGGCTGTCTGGGATAGCGAGGGCCATATTTGGATCATGGATAGGCTTAAGGATGTTATTAAGAGTGGTGGTGAGTGGATTGTAAGCACTAAGCTGGAGGATATCATTAGTACTTATCCTGCTGTTGGTGAGGTTGCTGTTGTTGGTGTTCCGCACCCGAAGTGGGGTGAGAGGCCGGTGGCCATTGTGGTTCCAAAGCCAGGCCAAAGAATCACGGAAGACGAAATCAAAAACCACCTAATGAAATTCGTCGAAAAAGGAGAAATACCAAAATGGTGGCTACCAGACAAAATAATAATTAGCGAAAAAGAACTACCAAAGACAAGTACTGCTAAGGCCGATAAGAAGGTGCTCAGGGAGCTTTACAAGAATGTGCTTTCTACATGAAATATATAGGATATATATTAAATAGTGTTTAAAAATCTAGGCACTATTATACACTCTATATGATAATTGACTTCCACGCGTGTCCGTCTATAGACTTATCTACAATCAAGGATAGATTATCATTAATGAATATATCAAGGGCTGTCTTACAGCCAATAGATGCATTACCATTATTCCATGTAATACCCAATGATTTTTTTCAAAAAGTTATCAAAGGAAGATCCTTATTCAGCACTCCTCTGGAGTAAGTTCATAATCAGACTAACCAGTTTATGGTCGCCCAGGATGTATGATAATGTGAAGCTATGGTATGAGGCAGCTTATCATAACGGCTTCTTTGTACCGCTGGCAAGCATCAATCCATCCCTTGGTTCTAAGTACGTTTATGAAAAACTCAATGAGTTGGAGGGCCTTAATGTTAGGGGTATCGTGGTTTCACCAACACTTCAATTATTTGATCCAATAAACACGAGGGCCTTCAAGGCAATACTTGAGTATGTCGAGAGAAATGATATACTCCTTATAATGCACCTGGATCCTTGCCCATATAACGTAAACGTTTGTTTCGAGAGCCTCATGCCTGATATCCTTAATGAATTACTTGAGAGATATAGTATCAAGATGGTTTTATCAGCCTTGGGCATATCTGATGGAATGGCTTATCCATGGCTTGAGAGAATTGCCCGATTAATGAAGAGATATGACAGGGTTTATCTAGAGACTACGGGCATATCATGCATACTATTCAACACGTTAATGGGACGCGACTTCGTAAAGTCAGTGGGTGCGGAGAGAATTCTATATGGTGGTGGTTATCCATACCTAAGGCTTAAGCAAGTAATTAGGAACTTAAACTGCCTTGAGTTATCTAAATTGCCTAGGCGTGATTTAGAATCAATACTATATGATAATGCAGCTTATCTGCTAAGGGATATGGGTGTTGATATCGAAGAGGGTGATAAAATAATAAAATAAAATTAATTTTTATTATGAGAAACAGCTAGAAGTTACTTCGTACTCATGACGGTGGTACTATACCAAGTGGTTGCGGTATTCCTAGTGAGACCACAATACCGAGTATTAGAAATAGTACGCCATCAATCATCGCCAAAAGCCCCGAGATCCACTGCAATCTAGCGTTCAATTTATAACCAGCTATTGCCGCTGTCAATACCTGTAAAGCTAAGAAGAGAAGCGCCAATGATAGTAATATTTGGTTACCTAACCCAGCCATGACGGTGACGTATAGGAAGTATATACCGGAGTAAAGTAATAGGTGGTTCATGGCAAATAGATTGCTCTTACCTACGGTTAAGGCTATGCCAATAGCCCAAAGAATCGCATCAAAGACAGCGGTTGCGGCTGAGGATAATATTGCAGGAAGATTCGTAGGCGAGGTACATGACATTACATCAAACAATACGCCTATTAGTAGCATGATGGCGCCACTAAGGAAGACAATACCCAAGTCCCTGGGTTCATTTTTCTTTCCAATATTCATATTGACACCACCTACTGTTATTAGCATGGCGCCACCAACTATATACACAAGATCTGTTGCCGCCAGAGCCATACTAGAGGCAACGCTCATACGGGTTAATCGGTAATTAATACTAAGTTTAAAGTACTTCTTTTACTTTTTATATTTATATTATCTATAATATCAAAAATTATATATACTATATCAGGTCATAATTAGTTACTTATACTTACAATAAAAATTTAATTGCGCTATATTATAGAAACGTGGTGAGGAAGGTAGCTATTGCAATTGTTATAATATTGGCTAGGGTAATATATAGTGCCTACTGGTTTTACCTAGCACCCGCTCTGCCAATAATTGGCGTTGAGTTTAGGGTTGGTAAGGCATTACTTGGCCTGGTCCCACTCATATTCATCGTCGGTGCTGCAGCATTTCAAGTACCGGCAGGCATTATCGCAAGTCACCTAGGCAATGCCAGGACCGCAGGCCTTGGTCTACTTACTATGGCGATTACGGGCTTGTTAGTACCCTCAGCATTAACTTCTATGAGGTGTTAATCCTCAGGTTAATTGCCGGTGTTGGTGCTGCACTATTCTTCTCGACGGGTGCTGCAATACTATCGACCGCATACCCTGAACGCGTCGGTACATTACTTGGCATTTATAACGCAGCCTTTGGCCTTGGGTCGGGAATAGGCTTAGCGTGGAGCATTACATATGTATTCCTTGGGTGGAAATTATCAACGCTGCTTCTCAGTATTGTTGGCATTCCTGTGGCATTGATAGTATTCTTTATTCAGGGTGGTTACATGCATAGGTTGCGCATTAGGTTTAGTCGTGATGCAGTAGTGATTGGTATAGCAACGAGCGGCTTTTGGGGTGCGTATTACGCAACCGGCAACTTACTGCCCACTTACGCCGTTAGTAGGGGTTTGCCTCTCTATGTATCCTCATTATTAACGTCAATAATGCTTTTCTCAAGTATATTTGGAGGGCTTTCTGGCCGAATCATTGATGCCATTAGAAATAGGGTCTTATTAATAGTGGTGTTGACTATAGTGGGTACCGTACCGCTAATCTTCATACCCACGTTAAATATCGCAGCCATAATAATTGCTGGGGGTTTAATGGGTTTCACGAATGAGTTGGCATTAACCGCAGCATACGCGTTAGTTGCTAGGCATGAGAACCCGGCCCTCTCGCTGGCGACATTGAATGCTCTGAATATGGTCATTGGCATGTGGCTTAGCGTTGTGTTTACGGAGACCATGGTAGTATCATACTCATTGCCCTGGATATTAATGATAGTAGTGTCCTTACCGCTCCTACCACTGCTTAGGCTTGCGAGGGTTACCTAGTCATTTTATAATTATGAATCCTCGACCCAGAGAATGTCCCTCGAATTACTAACGTCCTTACCACTAGGTAAACCACGGCTATCGCGAGGACTACGAAGTATGGCATTAGCTCAATTATGTTTATGCCGAGCACGGACTCCGTAGCCGTAAATATCGTTATTAAGGCCGCCGCCACAGACACCACCTTATCCAACCACCTAATTGTGTCAACGCCGTAAAGCACGGCCTTTATCCTCATCGTAGCGGCCCTAAGCAGGGCAAAGTTAGCTGATAGGTGGACTATCAAATTGGCGAGCATCGACAGGAAACCAAGGAGTAGGAAAGCATTGAAGGGCCCGAGTAAGTAAGTAATCACTAATGCAATTGCGTCAAGGGCCAACGCACTGATTAGCACTGAGATTACTGGGTTACCCTTACTATTAACCAACGATAATAAACCTGGTAGTTGTCCATCATCGGCCATGGCATATAAAGTCCTTGATGATGCAAGTACGTAAGCCAAGGCGCCAAGCACGCCATCATTAATCATTGCAAAGATTACTATTGGGTCGAGTAACACGCCAAGGAAGTGATGTAGTACTATTACAACAGGTGATAAACCTTACCAGTGGCCTCATTTAAGAACCTAATAAACTCATGAATGTTCATGTATGATAAGCCAGCGACTGCCGTTGAGTAAATGGCCAATGCGGCCAGGGCACCGCCAGTAATTATGACGGTCTCCACCGCCCGGCTTATCGTCTCCCTAGCTCTCTTAACCTCGCCGCTCAATGGCGCTATCGTGCCGTAGCCCGTGGGAATCGCTATTGCGTAAACTACGGCAACCATCAATGTTGACAACGGTACTGAGCTTACGTAAGCAAAGGGATTGAAGAGAATACCATGTGGGATCAGAAGTAATGCCATGGATATTAATATGAGGCTGCCATCTCTAACGAACCCGCGAAGATGGCGTAGCTAGCCGAGATTCTAATACCCAAGTATGCTAGTATGGTCATTATAGCCAGGGATATTGGTAAACTGATTTGCCAGGGATCCCCAGTATCCATTGGGCGAGGTATGAGGCACCGATCACGTAGCGGCGCCGTAAAGAATTGCATAAAATAGATAATTCCAGCCAATGAAAAAACCCGTGGACTTACCACCGAGGTACTTAGTGGCGTACTTATAATAACCGCCGGCTTCCGTGACCCTCTTACTAAGTCGTGCAACCACGAAGCCGTTGATAAATGCTATTAGTGTCCCAATTATTATAGCTACGGGGCCCGCCAATCCGGCTATGGCTAGGGTTGCAGAGGCATAGGTTAGGTCGCTAAGAATGGTGATTGCCCACCTAGGCTTGCGAAGAATACGTCCCAGAATCCCAGCACCCTACGCAGGCCGACCTCGCTCACACTACTACGCAGGTTATTGTTTACATGATTGTTCATATTTATGGCTTTATGATATCATAGAAACGTGGTCTTTAAAAATCTAACTGTTTTTTTACTGAAGTATTCACCGTACATGGTCGTGGGGAACCTGTATTGTTTATGATTACTTTTAAAAATTTTCTATTTAGAGTAATTAGAAATTGAAGGACAGGTTTCAGCCAATAATTTCCTAAGCACTGATTGGGAATCACCAGGTCCTCTAACATAGTGATAAATAACATTACCGCAATTAAGGTACCTACCTCTACCAGTGATTATGTGAATCTCACTTCCTAACCCACAGGGATCATGCACTAGCCTCCTGAAGTACCTCATGTAGGTCTTCGTCAATCTAATAATCACGTAATCCCACCTACTGCTTACTAATTCATTCATGTCCGGATTGCCGTAAGCCATCCACTTACTTAACACGGTCTCGTTAGTACTCCCTAAATAAGCATCGTAGGGTATTATCCACCTCTCACCACTTATAATACCATATCTAGCGGATAATACAAAGACATTAACACAACTTCTGAAGCGTCTGAGAATTCTGAACTCAGGTCCATCATACATATCAAGGGCCGGCCTCATCAAATCACTCAACGCACTCACATACTCGTCCTCTCTCTCAAGGTCAAAACCAGGTACCAAACCAAGTCTCTCCTTAACCAACTCAATCCTAACCGACTTCCTCCTACTGCAATTAATAATTACAAGAACCCTCCTGCTCATTGAACGGCACCTGCTGACACGTACTTAAACAATAACCCCATCCTATCAAGTAATCTATAACCGGCCCCAAGTTTAAGTAACTCAATGACGGAGCGAGGCTTCTTAACCAGTGAACTACCAATGACGTTGATGCCCAACCCATGCAGCACTGGGGGATAGGCGGCAGCCGTGGGCCCGCTCAATACGGTGATTGCCCCATCCCTCCTCATGGCCAGTAATTGATCAATTGTATTATTTACCATCGCGGAGCCCGTTATAACGAGCATATCGCAATTCGGTATTATGAGTGGTGCATCGATATCAGGATAACCATCATGCCTCAAGTCACTCCTCCTCTCCAGTTGATAAACACAGCACTTATCCCTGAGTGCCTCTGCAACCGGCGTAATACTACCGACAAAACAAGCCGTGCACGAGGCTTAACAAACCTCAGAATCTCGCTCTTTAAATCACCCTGAGAAAGCCTGAGCCCATCACGCACAACCAAGTAATTAGATACGGCGTTAATCAGTGCAATCCCCAGGGCCCTAACCAGTGAGTCTAGGTTAATAACGAGTTCAGGGAGTTCCTCAACCCTAGGGACGACGCCGACCTCGCCAGTCCTTAAATCCTCAACCGGAGTGTAGGCAATGCCAAGGAACTCCCCAAGCCCTGTGTTTATAAGCACGTAGGTATAGTTAAGGCAGTTGCATTGGTCAAGGACCTCAACACGGTCATTACCGAGGAGCTTCAGGACCTCCTCAGCAACCTGCCTACTGAAGAATCTCCACATACTACCTCCCAATCAACTTCGTGAATCTGAGGGCATCATCAAGCATGTGCGCGTTATTAAACATCACATATACCGTGGATGACTCAATACCATCAACGATGGCCTTAAGTCTCCCAAGGTCGTCATCGGTGTACTTATATGAGTAATTAACCTCACCCTTACCAATTCCATGAAGCCTAAAGTAGGTTATGTCATGAGGAATAAGAACCTCATGCTTAAAGGGATCAACAACATGCACAATACCCACCTCCTCAAATATCCTCTTCAGTAAATTAACGTTATTATAACTAACGCCCCTAGGTTCCCAACCAATCCTATCGCCACCACCTATCGTGCGGAAGAACTCAACAACATCCCTAACACTATCCTCAGTCACCTCCATGGAAGGCGGCGTCTGAAAGACATAAAACACAGGGTTAAGTGGCTTAGTCACGTTAACAAATTCATTCCAAAGCTCGAGATTCTCCCTCGTGGGCCTAAGCAAGCCATAATTACCCAAGTCACCCGTTAACCTAGCCCTCCTTATCCTGCGCCAAGTCGGTGAATCACTGGTATGTGTTAATCCTTGAAACACCTTAACGGCAAACTGAAAATCAGCAGGGGCCTCCCTCCTCAGGCTACTCATCCTCTCCGGTGTTGGCAAGTCATAAAAGGTCTCCTGCAACTCCACAACCTTAAATAATGAGTAGTACCTTGATCGCGCCGTGGGAAATCCACAAGTACCTATCAAGATATTCCTCATTATATTCCTCATTAAATTAATAACCCTAATTATGGGCTATATTATGCTTTATCCTGCTATCTCTCGGTAATATGGCTCCATCTAACGACTTTTATTAGCTATTTCCTAATTAGCTAGGTTCTTGCATTTTATGGGTTTAATTACCCTTGAATTATTACTTACGTGTTATGGGGTTACGTCAGGGTTAAGGGTGTTATAGGTAATGCGGATAAGTCGAGGGTTAGGGAGGTTGATTTCCTGGTTGATACCGGCGCGTTTTATACCGTGATAAATCCAAACCTTGCCGAGGACCTGTATAAAGCCCATGGCGAGTATAAGGCTTAAGCTGGCTGATGGTCGCGAGACCACCGCTAGCCTATCGCTGGCTTACATGCGATTCCTTGATAGGGATGGTATATTCCCAGTAATTATTTTAGAGTCCCCCGAGCCATTACTTGGGGTCGTAACCCTCGAAGGTCTTGGTCTTCGTGTTGACCCAACCACTGACCGATTAGAGTATTCGAGACCATACGGATTGGCGGTACTTTAGGTCATTTTTTTCCACGCAATAATGGCCATGGGGTTACGTATTAATTACTTGAAACTAAAACTAAATTATTACTTTAGAATGGAGTGCCATTAATAGAGGTGCGCCATATCGCTATGACGTCCGTAATACATCATGCGGTTCTAATCTCTCTATGTCCGTTTTATCGAAGTCCTTATCGAATGATATCAATTTAAGGCCCATCTTCTTAGCGTAGTAATAATGAAGACCATCGTCAAAGTCCAAGCCTACCTTAAACGCAAGCTCCGCGGCCATAGCCTCCTCATCAACCGGTGAATCGATTATTACGAGCCCACGCCAAGTACTTATCTCAGACAGGAACTTACTTACTAAGTCAGGCTTACCCAGAATGGCTGATATGGCATGTATAGTGAAATGAAGAGTGTAGGCCTAATGTCTCCTTTCTTAATCCTGTTAAGGAACTCATAGCACTCAGCCCACTTATCCCTTCTGTATATTACCTCCAGGAATATGTTGGCATCAATTAGGTACATGGGTCCTCCTCCTTAAGGCCTCGACGAGGTCCTCACCACTCCATTGATAATCAGACTGAAGGCCAAGGCCCACAATAGCATCAATACTACCATTAGTCTCACCATAAAGCGCTAGTTCCCTGGCTATTAAATCAGCGACAGCCCTCGATAACGAACCTCTTCTAAGCCCATACCTCTCAGCCACGTACCTACGAAATCTCTCAGCCAAATCCCTAGGCAACTCAACTTTAATAACCTCAACATCTCTCTTACCCTTACTCATAAACCAAACACTAAGGAAATATAAGTACAAAAGTACTTAAGAACCTTTTTATTAAGCAACGCCAAGCGTTTAATGATATCAACCACGATTAATATTACAAGGTTTAGGAAACATCAATAATGAGGTTGATCAACAACCTTAAGTAGTGAATTTAAGGTAAATAAAGTATCACATGGTTTCTTTGGCAATCCCGACCATTGCTATTCCCGGCGAAGTTCATATTGACGAACAACACCTCTCAACGATATAGTTAATTATAACCTCCTGACCGCATTCGCATATGTTGACGGACCTAAGCCTTAACCTAGGCCCCTCCATCGTTGTTGGGTATCCCTCGCCCTCTATGAATGATGTACCTGCCCCAAATACGTATGGTGATATTGTGAGCCTAATCTCGTCCACAAGCCCCTCCTTAATCAATTCCCAATTAAGGTGTCCACCACCCTCCACAAGGACCCTCCTAACGCCCCTCTCCGTGAACAACTTCTCAAGGACGTCTTTAAGGTTAACACGTTCCTTACCCATTACCCATACCTCAACGCCCATGTTCACTAATTGAGTGATCTTACTACGGTCTGCCTGTTCCGTGGTGACTATTATCGTCGGTGCCTCCTTATTCGTGACTACCTTAGCTGTTAGTGGTGTTCTCATTTTCCCATCAATAACGACCCTTATGGGGTTTCTAACAGCCTTAACATACCTAGGCGTTAGTGTTGGATCATCATTAATTACCGTATTAGCCCCAACCATTATCGCATCGACACTTGCCCTAACCTCATGAAGTCTCTTTAAGTCGAAGGGGCATGAAAGCCTTGAGTAACCGGTCTTACTGGCTATCCTGCCGTCCACCGAGGCCGCCGAGACAATAATCACATAAGGTCTCTGCATCAACCACCCTTTGACCTCACTAAGTCAAGGCTTAAAAAAACATGGTGGGGTGGGATTACTATTAAGATAAGGGTGCATTAATGATCCCTAATCACCTCCTAAGCTACACCATGTGTACCGCCAGGTTAGTCCTTGTTAAGACTTTCCTCATTACTCACGATATTAAACCTACCCAGTAACCACCCCTCATCAGGCTTTAACCATGTAATGCATTTGAGAACCTAAATAATTTCGTAAGGCACCGCAGGCTTAAGCGAGCTTTCGTGAACTAACGTAAGGCGTTAAAAATTGGCCAATGGCTATGTTTATGGGTTAACGTTTATGCGCTTGATGACATCAGAGTTATTTAAGGCGTCTCTAATTAATCGTCTATATTACTATTAGGCCAAGTACTTTATTCGACTTATTAATTAATGATTCCTGGCCGGTACGACCACCTGCATACTCGTTCTTAACTTGATAAATTATACAGACTTGTTATCACGGCATATTGCAACAAGGTCTATTCCTTCTTAAATATAAGCTAGGTCTTGTTCCTTATTAATTACGAATTAATTCTTACTCATTATTAGTAGGTGTTCTGTTGGTGTTCTTTCGTCAACTAGCCCTGTTGCTGGGTTTCTCTCAACCTTGAACAGTCTCCTTGAGACTATCTTATCCACTAGGGTTACCTCGTGCTTCCAGCCAAGGCTCTCCAGGTGTTCCCTGAGTATTTCGTCTATTGGTACCCTGATGTTCCTAATCTTTGTTGGCCCTACGAATATCGCCATGACCCTCCCAACCCTCTCGTGGTTGTTGTTTAGGAAGTGGGCCAGCGACTTGAAGTATGCGTCGTAGATTTCAAGGAGCTTCTCATGGTCGAGCTTCCTAACCTCCTCCCTAATCCTCGCATAGGTTTCACTATTAACCTTAACGTTGGGTGGGTTGTTATATGGTATTTCATGCTTGGACAACTCGGTTAATTTGTTGCCATAGCCGAGCCAAGCCAGTTCAAGCTTAAAGGACCTAATGTACTCCTGGGCCTGTAGGTACGGTGGCGAAGTTATTAATACATCAACATCCCTATCAAGCCTCATGTTCAGTGAGTCAACCCCAGCCCTAACAATTAACTCAACCCTCTTGGGACCCCTGTACTGATAATCCCTAATCTTATCATAGGTCTCCCTGGCATACTGCCAGTAAAGCTCCCTTAACTTGCTCCTCCAGTCGCTTGACAACAATTCCTTAACCCTAGCCTCAGCCTCCCTTGATTTATACAGTTTAGCAATCTCCAAGTCAGCATAGCTGAAGTACCTAGTTACCTTAAGCAACGGTATTGCCACCACGGGCTTCAAATCGCTCGGCACTGCGTAGTGCCAGAAACCCCAGGCGCGACTCAGGACTTCGTAGAACTCCCTCGGGTGCCAATAATTGATGTTGCTCCACAGGGGCCTGTAGGGCCTGCTGAACCCCCAATCGATGTCGAAGTCACTGAGCCTCAACTCGCCCATGTACGTTGACGCCTTAACGAGGACCTCCATGATTGGGTTCAAGTCCCAAAGAACCGCGTTTCTGCCGGTGAGTGATGCCTCAATAGCCACAGTGCCATAACCAGCGAATGGGTCGAAGACCCAATCACCAGGATTAGTATACTTATTAATCACGTACCTAACGACATGCGGAATAAACTTGGCAGGGTACATGTAAAGTGCGTGGGTGGCGTAGGTGGTCGATGGAACATCCCTAACCAACTCCCTAAACAAAACCTCAACCTTACCTTGCATTTCTATGGATACTACCGACTCAGACTTTATAATTAACTAACTAAACGTATGCGCATAGTATTTCTTGCGTAGCCACAAGTCATTAAGTAGCTCATTATTCCATACTCAGGATGATTACAGGCACTACCTACTGCATTGCATCAATTCATTTTAGGCGAACTAATCTGGCTTCATCATTGAAAAAAAGCTTCAGGAATGCGAGCCTATACTCGTCATTAACCGGTATGGCAACTAGGTAGCCGGTATAGAGACCATACAGCACTAGGGAACCCCTTGGTGCAAGGAGTACGGCGGGTATCGCGAGTAAGTCCTCCTCGCCATCAACTTGTATGAGCACGTGAACACCACTAGCAGCATACCTCATTGCATCTTTCACGGTATTAATTACATCAACACCCAGCGTTGCTGGCCTATTAACCATATTAATGACTCTGTCAAAACCAGTAACCTCAACATTGCCCATGTCAATTGTCCTCCTAGTCTTCAAATCCATAAAAGCCAGGTTAGGAATCCTCCAATACTTCATTGTGTTCATTGTGACCACATCACCAACTGTTATAAGGAAGGAATTCTCATACTCGCTCCTTACCCTAATAATCGACTCGGGTGCCTCCCTACCAATTGCTATACCAAGTGGCCAAGCCATCATGGACCTAGCCCACTTACTGGCGAGTATATACACAGCAATGGCTTATTAACAAGTCATTAATAAGGAATATCGCGTGCTTGCATACATTGATTACCCCGAGTGGCGACGTTTAATCGAGGATTACACGGCACTGGACGATTTACTGATGAAAAACATGAAACAAGCCCTTTCGCTCATCGTGATGGTTGGTGGTGGTTATAATGAGTCAATTAACAGTACGTTTTTAAGGGCTTGGAATGGCTTAACGGGTAATGAGGCTTTATCGAGGATGTTCATGCACTAGCCGTCCAGTATAGGAGGGGGTTGATTAGGGAGGTGGATCTGGCGGGGGCGTTAATTGATTTGCTTAGTAGGAGGAGTTTTTCCCTAGTCGACCTCATAATGATGAACAACTACCTCAAGCTTGTTAATGATATCAACATCTTGGACCTCGGGCTTGCCATATTTTATGAGAACCCCGAATCAATACTGGCTGGCGTTAGGGAACCCGCTGACCTAGTCCCGAATAAACTAGTTAGTAGGGAGCTCACGATCGACCTGGAGGCTAGGTGCATGGTTGTTAAGAGGTCGTTCTCTGTCCACCTATCCAGGCAGTACGAGTCCAGAATCTACGTGGTTGATTGGTCCAACCCCGGCTTAATACCATATAGTAAGTTCGCGATGTCCAGGGTTGAGGGTGTTGAGGTTTCGGACCCTGTCTTCTCGGCCATTATTAGGTTTGGTGTTAGGGCTGTGAGTAAGGCTGTTAGTAAGGACCTCATACTCACCTTACCAAAGCCCATGGATATTAAGACGGACACTGATTACTGCGTTGGTAATGTCCTTGTCTCCTTACCGCAGAGCATGGGGCTTAGCGATTACTTGTCCCTAGTTGGTAAGTTAATGGGTATGGGATATAACGTGCGTAGGTCACCGTTTACCCGCGTTGATGAGCTTATTGAGCACTGTCTATCGAGTCGTGGGCAGGAAGTGAAGTGAAAGTTTTGCTTAACTCTGTTACTCGCTATACACATGACTCTGGAAGTAATTTATTAATCGCAGAGAGAGTAATTAAGTGATGAGTAGCTTCAGAAAACTTTCATTAATGAGGGTTAAGGGTTTAGTCATTGCCGTAGCCGTAATAAACGACGAAAGGCGTATTCTAATGAACAATGAGGCGTCTAAAGTGGTTAGGGAAGTGAATAGGTTGCTCGGACTTAGAAGGTGCTCAGTATGTGGCCATTGGGTAAGGCCTGAGGATCTTGGTTACGTGGAGATCGTGGGTAATAAGGTAACTAGGATCGTGTGTCAGGACTGCTTGGGAAGATCTTACTCGGCCATCGCCGAGCTAATGAATGAGTGCCTTACTAAGTAAATAAAATTCCTTAAAAGTCCTTATTATTTATCAAGGTCAGTAAGATGCCGTTATTATCTGAGGCCTGGCTTGATAGGTATGTTGGGATGAATTACTATGTAACGGATTGTGAGGGCATTGGTGGTAGGATTAAGGAGAGACTTGAGGACTTCATAGTTGAGGAGGTGCTGATTGATGGGCAGGTCGTGCCCACCAGCGTCACTGGCAAACCATTACCTAAGATCGTTGGTAAGCCGGGGCCTTGGGTCTGGATGATTATTGAGAAGAGGGGTATCGACGCAATAACACTATCGTTGATAATAAGTAGGAAGCTTGGTGTTGGCTCTCGTGACATAAGCTTTGGTGGACTTAAGGATGCGGTGGCCATCACATCACAGGTGGTCTCTGTACGTGGGGTCTCAATTAATGAAGTACCCAGCAACTTCGGCAGAGACATCAAGGTACTTAGCGTGGTAAGTATGGATAGGGCCTTCACAACTGGCGATATTTGGGGCAATGAATTCACCATAAGGGTTAAGAACATTGACCCATCCAGGAAGGACAACATTAACTGCATGATTAATCAACTGATGGAGAGGGGTTTACCCACATACTATGGTTATCAAAGATTCGGCTTAAAGAGACCGAACTCCCACGTTATAGGTAAGCACATTATTTTTGGTGAGTTTGAGGATGCCGTCAATGAATTGCTGGCTCATACTTACCCAATGGAACCCCCAAGGATTAGGGAAGTCAGGGAACTCATCGCGAGGACTGGTGATTACTCAAAGGCACTTGAATTAATGCCCAAGAGCTATAGGTATTACCCTGAAAGGCTGTACTTAGGCAATTGGCCAGTAACCCCAGGGATTTTGTGAATGCCCTAAGGAAGTTACCCCGTGAATTATTAAACCTCTACGTTGAGTCCTACCAATCATACCTATTCAACCTAGCCCTGAGTGAGCGGATAGGCAGGGGTTTACCAATAAATAGGGCGCTGCCTGGTGATATTGTTGCACTGCTTGATGAGCATGGATTACCGACCAAGCATGTAATTCATGTAAATGAGACTATGGTTGATAAGGTCAATGAATTAGTGATAAAGGGACGCGCAATCCCCGTGGGGCACTTAGTAGGTTATAATACCAAGTTTCCACCCGGTATTCAGAGTGATATAGAGCTTAATGTGCTTAGGAGGGAGGGTGTGGATTTATTGATGTTTATGGTTAAGTCAATACCAAGATTATCAGTCAGGGGTGGTTATAGACCGTTATTTACTAAGCTCGTTATCATTGGTATTAACCTGGTTAATTACGAATTGAACATAGTCTTCAGACTACCCCGCGGTAACTACGCCACGGTATTCCTCAGGGAATTAATGAAGAGTAAACACCCTGAGATTGATTTCACGTAATCTTAGTCATATTTATGACTAAGAAATGATATTAAAGGCAAAGTAATGACGTAACCAGATGCAACCAATACTACTGGGAATACCTGGGCTTGAGTATCAGGGATTCATGGAGTGCGAGACCAACCTCCTACTGTCATTAATGAACTCAATAGAGAGGGGCGTCACGGAGAATAGAAAGCCGCAATACCCTGACAAGTCATGGTGGTCCGTACTGATGATGGAGCCGGTGAAGGAAGTGCCGAGTATAGACCCAATGCAGGCACCACTTGTTAAGTTAACCAGGGCATCACTAATAAACATACCAATCACCGACCCAACATATGGCAAATACAGCATTAAGATGAACCAGGAGGTGGATCCAACAACAGAGATAAACAATGTGATAAGCTCAGTAATGGTCGAGGCCCAAACAAAGCCCGTAATAGCATCAATCAACGCACTCGATAGATTCCTACATCTAAAGCCACAAATGAAGTGCGAAATCTATAACCAGCTCGATAGGGCATTGAGGAATTTAATCCTGAGAAACGACATAACACACATGATACTGTTCTCGCCATACGGCAATCCGCAGGGACCTGAGGAGGGCAATCACTCGGATTACGGTGTTTACATAGCCACGGTAACAAGACCTAGGCATGAGGATACCGTAAAGGTTCACGAAATAGGCTACTTATTCAACCAGGCTGTTGAGGATATAATGACGAGCCAAGGCCTTTAAACCCTTGGTCTGAATAAGGGTACCTGCATTAATTACTAAGATCAACAATTTCATGAACGAGTGATTTAACAATCACAATCAATCGATAAGGGATAAGTCACGAAAAACTTAAAACTCATGCGGCGCAGCAATTGCTCAGCCCGGTAGCTCAGCCCGGTCGGAGCGCCCTGGGGCGAAAGCCCCGTGCAAGCCTCGTAAGCGGGAGGTCCCGGGTTCGAATCCCGGCCGGGGCTCCACACTTGTTAAGGAGGTTTAGTTTTTGTTTTATTGAACCTGTGAGCTTTGGTTGGTGTTGGGTCCTCGAGGCCCCTGTGTTTGGTCCTAAGCTCAATACAGCCATCATTATTCACGTGGACGCTCATTTTAATACCAACAACCTCAATTGATGACCTGCCCAGGGACCTAACGTTCACATTAGCCAGCGCCACTAGTTCCTGGGCTTCCCAGCACCGGGCAATTAACTGAAACCCTTGACCAAAGCCTTGATCGAGAGATCACCAAGCATTTGTTTGATGAGGTCAACGGCCCTCGAGGACTTAATCACGTATGCTATTTCACACTTTCCATAATCCTCCCTGGATCCCAAGTCCTCAAGCCTCTTGATAGTTCCACCCCACATTTCAACGCACCCATGTAGAGCCTAATCATCACCTAAACTGCAAACAATAGGAATGCCATGAAATCATCATTGAATCAACCACCCCTAATGATTACCTGAGGTCACTGCGTAACTAACCCTGTCTCTTAATGTGATCATGAAGTTTATTTATGATGCCCGCGATTACATCATTAACTCATTGTGGGTCTTACCCAATAAGAGTTCCGTCGTGAATCACGCGGTTTTACCCCTCAGTATCCTCATGACCTCCCAGTTTTTCGTGGGCTTTGTTTCTATCAATAATTCCCTAACCTCATCATTACAGGCGAGTAGGCCTTTACGGTGGTTTCCTGCCCGGTCCTTATTACGTATATGGTTGTGCCGCCCTGGACGACCTTATTCACCACGGTCTCATTATTGCCAGGTATTAATAACTCATTATCGAGGCACTCAGCCCTCACTATTGCCGCGTACACGGTTTTCATGAGCTCACTATACAATCGACTTATGATAACTGCACCAATGTGGGTGCACAACCCCCTGCTCTCGCCCCAGGCACTTACCTGACAATCGCAGGTGTATCTGCCGTTCACGAACCTAACCATGTACTGAGGCAGCTTGTCGCCCATTGACGGCTCACCCCTGACAACCCACGTATCACCACCCAAGGCCCTAACGCTATTGCTCAGGAATCTTCTGAGTGACCTCCTTACCCAGGACCTTGACTTGCCTGGTACCTAATCCTTAACTCCTCGATTACTGCCCTGATAACCTGCCTATCTATTCCATACCCACTGCCTTATTTTAAGTAATTATCTAATGACCTTATCGGTTAGTTTTTACCAACCTCCTCCTAAGCACCTCCCTAACACTGCCTATTGCACTTTCAATACTTGAGGAGTCTATGTCGTAACCCTTATCCCTCCATATGCTCAATGCCCTACTTATTGACCCCTCGATGTAGTCGACCTTATCCATGAGAACCCTCAGGGTGATGCCCCTAGCCCTGCTTGCACTCATCAGTGTTTTCATGATTATGACCATTGCCGAGTCGTAGATAGCCCTCAAAGCCTTGATCACGAATTCCCTATTTAGTGGCCTCACGAAGTACGCCATGTCCCTATACTCATGGCGTGATAGGGCACTTGCTAGGTCGCCCAGCATTGACGCGTCGGGTAGTAGGTATGTGGAGTTGTCAATCCTTGGGCAAAGCATTAGCGTTGCTGTTTCCTTAATCATTGAGTATATGTGGGTCTCATAACCAGGTATATCAAAGGTCCAAAGAACAAGGTCTCCATCATCATTCGTAATCACGAAGTACTGCAAATCCCTCCTCAACTTAATGGCTAGGGTCTCATGGACATCCCTAACATCATCAACACCCTTATACCTACCCTCAAAGCTCCTCGAGGACTTACCGCGTGTGTAGCCAGTGACTATGTACATCAGGGTTAAAATAGCAGAGATTTATAAATTTTACTCTAATAAAGAATAGAAACATCAGTGAAAGTATTGGTGAAGCATCTATTTATTAGTGGTGTGTTAAAGTTTGGGCAGGCAGAGTGGAGGTAAGATTATTCTCACCTCCACTCTTCAGGTCCAAAAAATGTTCAATTACTCAACATCTTGCTCGCCCTCACTCAATTCCTTAATCTCCTCACCACCTTCCCTCTCACTCAGCTCCAGGTATATCAATGCCTCAACCTTATCCTTATTATTCAAGCCTAGGTTCTCTATTACGGTGGTTGGTAGGCTCGCACCGTACTGCGACTTGTGTATCCTCCTTATGTTTCCCTCATAGGCCATGTACCTATTATCCTTAAACAACCAAATCCTCACTGGCGCCCCATTCCTGAAGCCAAAGTACTTAACGGTGGTCGGCAGTGGTATGTAGGCATTAATCACCTTATACTCCCTATCACCAACCCTCCTACTACTCTCATAAATCCTAACCCTAGCCCTAACCCAAACAGCATTACCAAAACCAATATCAAGCACAGTCATACAGTATAGCCAGGAAGGCCGCCTTAAATCCCTGACCATCATGCAGAGGTCGAGACTTGGATATGCAGAGTGGAGGTGAGAATAATCTTACCTCCACTCTGCCTGCCCAACATGTTCAGTTCCCCAAATAGTAATGCCACGGCCATTGATCACTGAATTGGCAATTAATGTTTTTAAGGGTTGCCGTGTTAAATCGTGTTGATGACTGATGAGTGGTTGATTAGGGATGTTAGGGGTGTTTTGGAGAGGATTGATAGGGTTGGGCTTGGGTTTAGGGTTCAAAATCCCAGGTTGCTCGTTGTTATTTTTTTATGACCTGTACTGCCCAGGCTGTGCCCTACTCGAGGATGAGGCCGGTGATTACCTAGTTGAGTTGTACAGGAGTGGTAAGGCATCGCTTTACTTCGTTGATTACCCAGTGCACAGGGGTGTTGAGAAGCTCCACGCGACCTTCAGGTGTATCTATAGGAGGGACCCGATGGTCTTCCTGGAGGTCCTAAAGAGGCATTACGAGGCTTACCTGAGCGGTAAGTTGAAGGGTGAGGAGGCCGTTGCGGAGGCTGATGGCGATTGTGTAAATGAGGAGCTTCAGAGGGTTATGGAGGCTAAGTCCGTGGCGAAGGAGTTGGGTGCCCCGGGTACACCGACGATGATAGTTGGCAATTTGAATAGGAATATTGGGCAGGGAATATTTGGTTACCCAGGTATTATGAAATTGGCGAAGATAATTGAGGACTTCTACATCTATTAAAACTCACCTATGGCGGAATTTGGTCATCGGCGTGTACCTCCTCCTAACTTGCAGTAGGGCTATTAGTATTAATGTGTTGCCCAGGGCGTTTATTGCCGTGCCGATCTCCATGGCGCCAGATATCAGCGTTAACCACATTATAACCGCAATTATTGATACCAGTACACCAGCCTTACCGACGTTACTCCTAAATTGATTAACAACCATGTAGGCACCAATGTAGCTAGCCACTGATAGACCCAACACTGTACTCACGGTTACTAGGAATAACACGGCAGCCGCGGTATCGCTACCATACATATAGAGTAGGTAGGAAAATGCCAGTAATGGCACTGCAATGAATATCAGGTACCTGTAAATCGTTGATAACCTACATACACCTCTATTAACTATGCAGACTCCATTCCAACCAAACATCTCAATACCAATCCAAAGGGTTGCCACAATCAACTGAAGCGCATCATTAACTAAGTCCGTGAACCCCATAAGAAGTAATGCCTTTAGTATTACGTCAAGTACTAAACCGTATATGACGGCAGTTAAACCCTCATAAACACCCCTTATGATGTTCATCAACGTTTTAAAAATAATCGATAGTTTTAAGCAATATCATTTCAGGCTAAGTATTAGGTAATTGATCAGTTTCATTTTAATTAGTGGAACCACTAACCAGTAGGGTGGTATTATTGTTGATAACGTAAGTATTGTAAACACGATGATCAAGCCCTCGGCCAACCCACCCTTCCAACCAGTCCCTAACTCCCTGGCGAGCTCACGTAGTAGGCACCGAGATTACGGAGTTAATGACCAGGAGAACCGCTAGCCAGGTAAGGTTGCCATAAACCAGCGCCAATATTATGTATAGCTTCGACCAGAAGCCCAGGAGTGGTGGCGTTCCTATAAAGGCCAGGGATATCAACCAGGTACTCACTGCATTGTTGCCCTTTGAGAATACGGTGTTAAAGAAGCCCATTTTACCAACCGCGTTCATGAACAATTGTAGTAACAAGCCAATAAATGCAAAATCAAGGGTTGCCCCCATCTCCTGGGCGCCCATTATTGCTGCCGCGAAGGCAGCCATTACATAGCCCATGTTGGCTATTGAGGAGTAGGCGAGGACTCTCGGACTCTCCCTACTTGTTAACGCGCCTATGTTGCCTAGGAACATCGATATTGTTGCGAAGGCGCCGGCTATGTAGGTAGGTAGTACGGTGATACCCCATAGAGGCTCATTGTGGTCAGCGTTATCTTCACGGCAACAATGAATGGGGCTATCTTGGCTATTGAGGCTATTATTGCGACGGGTATTGGGTTGCCTGCCGTGAACACGTCGGCACCCACTCATGCATTGGGGCCGCGCCAACCTCTAGGGATAGGCCGAGAAGTAATAGGGAGAAGCCTATTATGTACGTTATTAATGACGGGCCTGAACTAATTATTATTGCGCCCACGAAAAAGAGTACCGTGGCTATTATCATGTTGACCACGTACTTAACACCAATCTCAATGCTAATGCTTGGGTCACCCATTAGGATCAGTAGGTACGTTGGCGCTGAGACTAGCATCAACGACAGTAGTGTTAGGGCTAGGTTGCTTGTGTATAGGGCCAATACCGTGGCTATTATCATTATTGAAATGAGCATGTAGTCAATGCCTCTTATGGATGATTTTACTCTCATTAACGTGATTAATCCAAGTATGCCAATAACCACGAGGAAAGCCACGTAGACCAGGAGATGAATATCTGGGGTCATGAGGAGAATTAGCATTGATATTAATGGCACTACCCAAGAATACCTCCTGGCACCCTCACTTAGGAGCAGAGGCGCTGTGCCAACCGTGTTTATTACTGTTGAGGCGAGGAGGATGTATATGTAGGGAATAGTCATCATGCACCACCCCAGGTACTAAATTTAGGTATTACTCTTTGTCTCGACATACTGCTCACCACCAGCCTTAATCTCCTCAACCCTTACCGACCTCCTGATTCTATCCATTGCCATTATCGCTATTATTAACGTCATGAATTCCGTGGATGATGAGAGAATAACGACAATAAGTATTCCAAAGGCAATGACAGGGCTTACAGTGAATAATGGTATTAAGGTTAGGAATATCGCATTGAACATGAGCTCAAGAGATATCAAAATCCTAATTAAGTCATTAGCCCTCAATGCGCTGTAGTAGCCAGTCATTAGTATTATGGATGCGAACCCATACAGTATGGCCGCATTCACGACCTCCATACCCCACTCACCTCCAGGTAATACATTATTAATCCAATCATTATCGCCATTAGGAGTGACGCCAATAATGCAATTAGTAATAGGCCGTCCGATGCTGTTGTGAAACCCGTTAATGACTGGCCCGTGACTGGCGTCACATTGTATTTCGTGGATACCGAGGCAACCACTATAGCGATTATGAACAGTATCATTGGCACTATCCATGACTTACCCACGCCACCCTTAATCTCGATTTTCCTGTACGTAGCAGCCAGGACTATCGTAATTGTTATTGTGGCGCCAACGAATATTAGGTATATTAATACGAAGCCATAGGCTATACCGAACAGGCCATACACCGCACCAACCAACCCAGTCGTTATGGCTAGGTATATTGCCGCGTACAGGTTGTCCTTAGTTATGATAATTCCTATTGCCGATAATACGGCGAAAACGCCAAGCGTTATTAATGCACCCTCTAAATACGTACTAATCATATCAAGGAACCCACTGCCTCGCTATTTTTAAGCATAACCAATCGATATTCTACAAGTGTTTATTGAGCAACCCCAATACGGTAATGCAAATTAAGTGATTTCGGTGAATGCCATCGTGGGTTTGATCCTACTCTACACAGGGAATGGGAAGGGAAAGACCACGGCAGCCCTAGGTCTCGTGCTTAGGGCCGTTGGTCACGGCTATAAGGTAGTGATTGCCCACTTAATGAAAACCCTGATTTACAGGGGTGAGTACGTGGGTGAGTACTTAGCCATTAAAAGATTTCTGAGTGATCACGTTGATGTTTACTCTCTAGACCCTGACCAACACCTAACGCCTAGGGATGTGTTTAGGATGGCATTGAGTAGGGCTATGGAGATTAGGCCGTTCCTACTTATCCTTGACGAGATCAATAACGCCGTATCGAGTGGGTACTTAACGACTAAGGAGGTGATTGATGGTATTAAGTCATTACCGCCTGAGGTTAATGTCGTGCTGACGGGTAGAAACGCACCCAGTGAGTTTCTTGAAATCGCTGACTTAATAACAACCATGGAGTCCAGGAAGCATTACTTCGATAGAGCATAGTCGGTATAAAAGGCCTTGAATGGTAATACTATTTAATGCCCCTTGTTTAGTTATTAGACGATGCCAACATTGAGGTTTAGAGACGATAGGCCAATGCTCGTAGGTGTTGTGCATTTACCGCCATTACCTGGCTCAATTAGGTATGGTGGGCTCGACCTAAGTACAATAATCGACTTTGCCGTTAGGAATTCCAGGACACTCGATGAGGTCGGGTTTGACGCAGTAATTCTAGAAAATTACAATGACTACCCATTCAGAGCCAGGGTTAGGGAGGCGGAGACCATAGCATCCATGGCGATAATAGCCAGGGAGGTCATTAGGTCGGTGAATATACCCGTCGGCATCAACCTACTAAGGAATTCAGGCCCCGAGCCGCGGCAATAGCAGCCGTTACCGGCGCATCCTTCATCAGGTCAAACGCTTACTGCGAGGCCATAGTGAGTGCCGAGGGGTTAATAGAGCCCGTGGCCAGGGAGGTCCTCGAGGTAATGACGAGACTCAACACTAAGATCACCGTGCTCGCAGACATATTCGTCAAGCATGCAAGCCCACTGCACAGGATGACCATCGAGGACGTGGCCAAGGACTGCGTTGAGAGGGCCCTGGCAGATGCACTGGTGGTTACAGGCCCAAGGACAGGAGAACCACCAGACCCACTACTACTTAGGCGGGTCATCAAGACCGTAAACACGAA
Organism: Vulcanisaeta sp. JCM 16159; assembly: GCF_001316265.1. GTDB lineage: Archaea > Thermoproteota > Thermoprotei > Thermoproteales > Thermocladiaceae > Vulcanisaeta. The sequence goes on from NZ_BBDN01000006.1 coordinate 105,010, forward strand.
GGTACTCGTGGGGAGCGGCATAAACCCAAACAACATAGGCGATTACAGGGAGGCCCACGGCTTCATAGTAGGCACATACCTAAAGGACGAGGAGGGACAAATAGACCCCACAAAGGCCAGAAACATGGTAAATGCAGTAAAGGCTTTGGCAAAACCATGAATAAAATGCCACAGCCCAGGGAGTAGGTATTACCTGTCGAGGCTTGGATATGCAGAGTGGAGGTGAGAATAATCTTACCTCCACTCTGCCTGCCCAACCATCAATTCCCCAATAATCATCCAGGCCCTAGACCGTCTTACAGACGATTCACGATCATGCACTTAATCTAACCTGCTAATTATAGATATCTATGGCACTTCCTGCTAACTTAATCAGGATAGGCGGAGTATTAATTTTCACCTGATTTGTCCTTAAAGCCTTGATTTGATGTACAATAGTGAGATCGCGATTAGGTTTAGTACCGTAATCAGTAGTATTGGTGCCGCGACCTCCATTCCAAGGCCCCAGGTGGACCACACGTAGTATATCGCTATCATTGATACGCTCTCAATGAGGAGTATTACTGATACCGAGAGTAATATCCTGCCAATCCTCGTAAAACCAACTCCTAGGTAATTCTTGAGTATTAACGCCACAATTATTTCTGCACAACTGCGGCACCAATGTCTATGTACCATAGGTAATGCGTCATGGCTCACCACCCTCGTCTCCTCATTAATGCCCATTAATCTCATGACATCTCTAATAAGGTCCCACCTCTTTTCAAGTCTATCGCTAATGAAGTATGGCGCTCCGTAACTCACGTCAAGCTACTCACTAATTCGTACCTCTCAAGGAGCTCCAGATGGTAAATCACGGTCCTGTAATTCACGTTCAACGCCCTAGTCAGTTGATGAGGATTCATGGGCTTCTTCTTAAGTAATAGTAGGATTTTTAATCTCATTAAACCTCCACGGGAACCGCCAAGCAACCAAATAAGTATTTTCTTTAAGTCCTTCTCATACTCAACCATTAGATAGGCAACATTACCTGCCAATGATTTATAAGTTTTAAGCATTAACGTATGTTAGGCGAATCAGTTAATAAGGCAGTTGTGCATTTGTGCTGTGGACATTAATAATGAATTGGAAACTAAATTGTAATAACACTGCAATAACTAAAAGTATTGCCTAACTAACTAATGAAGTAGTTTATGGCTACGGTGAGATCATGAGAATCGAAAAGGTAAAATAATCTGGTGCTTTTTTAACGAAATTTAAATACACAATGCGCATTATGAGTAGCCTCCCGATGAGTAGCTTGATGATGATTGGCTCATTGACATCATGGCGCTCGTCATGTTTGTGAAGCCGTGTATTGGTGCCACGAAGACCCAAGGTACGGGTTTAACAAACACGACATTTACTACGTAGTCATCGCCCACAAGCCATGGGTCCGCGAAGGCGTAGTTACCACCGAGTAGTGTTCCATCCGGTAACTCCGTATAGCCTAACCAGGTCCATGATGCCGTAACCTTATTAGGCATCATCATACTGCCCGGATTATAGAACGCCTGTGGCGGTAGGAGGGCAATGGTTATCACGGGTGTTGGAGAGCCCGAGGCGTTTACGAAGGTGTATCCCGGGCTTATCTCATTATTCACTGCGAAGGCGTAGGAGAATATTGGCCAGTATATTGTGCCGCTCTCATTTAGGTATACTGGGTTGTAAACCGCTTGATACACCAGGCTGAAGTTGTAGGTACTGAGTATTTGGCCGCTTGGTGTCTTGACGTAGGTGCCGGGTGGTATTATCACCAGTAGGTTACCCACTGCAACGGCGCCTCCCTGAGTTGCGTTCACGGTTATTGTGCCTATGCTAACGGGCACTAACTCGGGCTCCATTGTCGTTATTTCAGTACTGTTTGGTGTGGTCTCTGAGGTGTACACGGTCATGCCGGCAATGATCAAGAGCTTGGTGTAATCACTGTCCCAACCACCGTACTCCCACCAGGTACCGCCCATTGCGTAGGAACCGCCTGACGCCACAGCCGTTGCGCAGAAGCCGCCGTGTGCTGCCTGGTTCGGCGTACCAAACATTGCGGCGAACCACGTGTTCTCAGTTGGATTATACTGGTCCCTGCCCGTGAAGTATACGAACTTGTATGGGCAGCATTGCCTAATTTGCTTAAGGCCTAGGAATCCGTATTTCCAGCCTCTTTCTTGTAAGTAGGATGAATTATCTCCATTTGCAAGTATGTCTAGTAAATCATCGTACGTAATTTCCACGAAGTCTCCCTCACACCTTTCGCTAGTGGGTACCCTAAGCAATGGCGATCTTAGCCTTGCTGGGCTTAGGTAGTGAAGCATTGTCGTTACGCCTATATCACAAGTAGCGCCTTGGTTCCTAGTAAATATTGAACCCGTTATGAACCTAGGTAGTTTAGTTGTTCCACTTATTACAACCTCGACATTGCATCTACCTAGGCATCCATAGCATGTTGTGAACGCAACAACATCGCTCGTTACCTCCTCAGAAGCCAACTTGCTCTCCTTAAATACCTGCCCAAAGACAAATGCCTCCCTACCCACGGTGCCTAGGAGTGCCGCTGCCGCAACTATTACGCTAGCAATCCTTAGGAAATCTCTCCTCGTGATTAGTAAGCCCTTCCTAGTCTCCTCATGGGTAAGCTTTGTGGCCGTCTCCATGCCCATCACCCCCACCACGGACCCCACTGTGGTTGCGTGTTATAGAATGGCGTTATTGGCATGTGGAAGTAGGCAGTGGCTATGACCACACATCTCAATGTATAACCGCCAACCATGACTGCGATAAATATTATTACTATCATGATTGCCGCAGTGCGATTTAATGGATTAACTCTAAGTAGTAAAACTTTGCTAACAATTGTGTGAAAATTCTTACCTGGGCTCTTAAATTGAATTGAATGTATATGTGAAGTGTGCGTATTCTTCATTAAAGGTGGAGTTGAGATTAACTCCATGAACATTATGAACCTTAACTATGCCTCTATGGACAATTAATAGTAAGGCTATAGTAATTAATGTTAGTGATAATAGAATGATTAATGAATAATGAATTAATTCAAAGGCGTTAACATCGAAGAGACTCATCGCGATCATAGCCATGGGGGAAACGCTGGAAATGGGCATCGTACAAACACCCAACCCACATGCTGAACCCACAAACGCTGCCGTACCCGTAGACGCCGCAATACCCACTGTACTGCCTATTGCACTACCTAATCTATTAACTATGCGTTTTACGACGATTCTCAATTGCAGATAAGAAACACTAATTATTAACCATGTGCTCAATACTAAGTTGATAATGCCTACTATCATGAGCATCAAATTAAATGAGCTTGTGAATGGCGTTGTGTAAAGCATTACGTAATTAGGACTCACAATCCTGATAACCCCCACATTGATTAAGTATGAAATTAAGGCTGGTATTAACAATAATAGGTATAATTGAAGTAGCCTTTTACGGATGAAGATATCTAAAATGCCGTGAGATTCATAAACCCTAACCACATCACTCAGGATGACCCTGGCGAGTGGCGTCGCATATCTATAAATTAGTAGGGCACCTAATATTAACAGGGGTACCAGGTAAACCATGGTGTCGATATACTCATTGATTATAGCACGTATATTGAAAATGCCGAAGTAACCTAATCGAGCACCAACTGGGATTGCCATTAATGGTAGGATCACCGTGAATACAATAAAAATATACATAATGAGTAATGCGATGCTTTCATTACTCATAATTCGCTATTTGAACGAATAGTTTTTAATTTAAAGTAATTCAACACGTATATTTTAAATGATGCGAATGAACCTGTAATTCATAACTTCATTATATGTAAATCGATGCATCATTTAACTATTTGTCTAGTAAATTCAAAATAACAAAGAAACCTCATTTAAATACATGGTCATTTATTGACCCGTAGTATGCCAATAACAATCCCATCAATAGGGAGAAATTCCCTGAGTTAAATGTAATGACGACCCACGGACCAATGAAGCTACCGGATGCCTTCAAGGGCAAGTGGTTCGTACTCTTCAGCCACCCAGGCGACTTCACACCAGTATGTACTACAGAATTTGTAAGCTTCGCCAAGCACTATGACGACTTTAAGAAACTGAATACTGAGTTAATAGGCCTAAGTGTTGATACGGATATTAGCCATATCGAGTGGGTACAGTGGATTGAGAAGGCCCTTGGTGTTAAGATACCATTCCCAATAATCGCCGATCCATTGGGTAATGTATCAAGGGCCCTAGGGATGCTTCACGCAGAGTCAAGCACGAACACCGTTAGGACCGTTTTCATAGTAGATGACAAGGCAACAATAAGGACAATACTATACTACCCACTGGAACTTGGTAGGAATATACCCGAGATCCTTAGAATTGTTAGATCATTACAGTTAATTGATAAGTATGGCGTTGTCATGCCAGCTAACTGGCCATATAATGAGGTAATTGGTGAGAATGTGTTGAATCCGCCACCACACCATGTTGAGGAGGCTCCCAAGAGACTTCAGCAGTATAAGGGCTATGCCTGGTGGTTGACATATAGGGAGTTGCCTAAGGAGGAGGTTGAGGAGACCAAGAGAATTATTAAGATTAGGATTGAGTAATGAAAACTCTCATTAAATCCCCTAAAAAAATATAAGGTAATTATTTTTCATAATTACCCTGAACTCGCATGAAATTTAAGGGGGAGACCGTGTTTGGAAATGGCATTGTTAGTGGTGAGTTGGTGGTTTATCGAGAACCACTTTCCTTCCTCGGCGATGTTGATGGCAGAAATGGCGTCATAAGGACTATTAGCGCAAGCATTGTGGGTAAGGTTTTGGTGATACCTAGTTCGAGGGGTTCGACTGTGGGTCCCTACGTTATGTACCAACTGAGTAAGTATGGTAAGGCTCCACTGGTGATACTCAGTGTTAAGGCTGATACGATGCTTATAATTGGGGCTGTCATGGCGCAGATACCAATAATGACTAACCTACCCAGGGATATACTGAACCTTAGTAGTGGCGCCATTGCCAGGGTTGACCTGGATAGGGGTGAGGTCTATGTCAATGAGCCTGAAGCGAGACTTGCGTTATTACTGCTTGAGGAGCTTGAGTTGAGGAATGGTAAGGCCAAGCTTAAGTACTTGAAGGTTTATAGGATGATGACCTACTGGCTCGGCCCCAGTTATGCCAAGGCAATACTTGATAGGCTCGTCTCAAGCGGCTACATAGTAATTAAGGGTGATAGGGCTGAGCTAATACGTAGATTTAAGACAAATAAGAACCACTCACAAATATATAGGGGGGCCAGGGAAATCATTATTAATGCCTACCTCTCGACACAGCGTCCACCAAACAAATGAAGTAATTCAGAGACCTTCTCATTAAGTGCGCCGAGAGCCCTTACTTCATTAATTGCCTTATCTATATTGAATGAGGAATTAATTAGTAATCCACCGAGGACCCAAACCACGGAGTCGAGGTTAAGCGGCGGTATGTCACTGAGTCTGCCAATCTCATTCCACACATGCTGAATCTCCGCCCTACGCCTAGTCATTAACTCCCTAGCCAGGCCAGTCACATTGTTGGGGTTTACCGTAACCGTAATTAACCCACTACATATTGTTATTACGGTAACCCTATAATCAACGGGTATTGGTATTTCCATTGGAACCGAAACACCAAGCCCACAGACCCTACCCACGTAATAAGCCATCTTAACGGCAAACACTATGGTCTTCTCATCACCACGCGTTTTTGTTATATTCGAAAGTAATCTCCACAGCGATGATAAGTCATTAAGGTATCTACTAAGGCTTAACTTGGCTATTTGTGGACAAACGTTCCTAATCCTCCTCACCCTAGAATCCCTGTAACGAACTAAGTACCTACTACTCATCACGTAATTAATGAAGTCCTCACATAAATTAACGGGTTTATTCCCAATGAAGTAATTGGCGAAGTAATTCCAGTGGTCCTCACCCTTACCAGCCAATTGATAACTAACTAGGGCATTAAGTATAGTTAACCTTAGTGCCACCTCCACATCATGACCAAATCCACGGCATAATCTAGCCACAGCTAAGTATTGAGGGTCCCTCTCCTCGAATCCCCTGACCCAATTGATGCCGAGCCCACGCAATAAACTCGCTATTCTCTCCTTAACGCTATTCATCATAAACCCCGCATTAACCTGCGAATTAAGTAAAGCCTCCAAATGGTTATTAACGCAATGACTTGACCCCAATCAAGGTAAAGGAGGGGCTTGCCCACGGTGATTAACACGTAGGTGAAGGGATAAATAATCACCGGCGCGCCTATTGTGAATAGGTAAATGTAGTGGGTGATTACGTAGGAGATGCCATATACAACACCTGCAGAATCGAGAACATGTGATGACTTTATTATGTACGCTACGTACGTAATCACCCAGGCAAGGAATATTAATGATGAAACCCTCCACATATAGATGTAGAATGGTACGTAACCAACATGTATGATCTCGCCAGATTCATAAATCACGTAGTAATACCTCGGCTCCAGGGCAAAGGCCTGGCCAAGACTTGTTAACCCCATTATGAATAGTAGAAACGTAACAATTACACCAAGTATGAAACCCCTCCTAATCCTCATGTTAACGTCCCTTGACTGGTCAATGGTATTACCGCACATTACCAGCACCTTAGTTGGGAATTATTAAAGAATCACGCACCCTAAATCAACCTGTACAAACCGGTTGCTAACGTGTAGTACAGGGTTAATCCTATGAGGGACCACAGCACTACTGATATTATTATCATAAATGTACTCCTTAATTCCTGATTCTTTATCACACTTGCAAGTAATGTCTCCAGGAATTGACCGCCGTCAAGTGGATACGCTGGAAAGGCATTGAGTAACGCCAGGGTTAGGTTCAATGTATATATCCAAAACATTAGGTTGTAGAAGGACCTACTCTCAACAACGATACCCCACGGACTTATATACAAGGCCGAATACCCAAGCAGAGACATTGACAAATTACCCGTACTTAAGACCTCATTGAACATGGCGCCATTGGCCGGGTTAAGTATGGTTAATGTGACACTACTTGAGTTTGTTGAGCTCAGTATCGAAATTAGTGAGTAAATACTGGCCACGGGTTGGTTGTTCACGGCCGTTATTATATAACCATTCCTAAGGGCTATATCCGTGGAATTAACCACATAAACAACCGTGGTGCCCAGGAGGTCCTGCGTTAGTTTAGGCTCATCATTGCTAGCTCTACGATAGCCACCGCCACATAGGCGAGTACTACGTTCATGAACACACCACTCGAGTAAACCGCGAGTCTAATTAGGATGCTCCTATTCCTTAATTCCTCCTCGTCGATTTCAACGAATCCGCCAAAGGCGAGGAAAAGGAAGGCAAAGGCCCCTCCGGACTTTATCCTTATTCCGTACCTAGATGATACGGCTCCATGTGCAAGTTCGTGTAGTAGTATTCCAATGCCTATGGCGACTATTATGTAAATAAACGTGTAAAGAGACACAGTAACGCCAGGTATTAATGGAGCCAGTGGGGTGAAGCCACTCCTCACAGTCTCTATTGGGCTTAGTCTATGCATCATGGCTATGACCATTAGAATTAAGTTCCTAAACATTAGGTAGAGCATTGATGGTAAGCCCCATGCGTTTATACCCATGATTGTCAGTGGTATTGGTACAATTATAAACATGGAAACGGAGAAGAAGCCTACAGTCAGTGCTATGACTAACCAACTAGGTAACCTACGCAGTAGGTTACCGAGCGGCGCAATCACCTCCTTAACCAACTCCTCATCCCTAAGCATTATGAATACCCCGTAGTAAACCTTCACAGGCACATTGATACCGAGACTCCTAAGTAGGTATATTATCCCAACAATTACGAACCAGGCGGCGATGATTATTAACAGGCCTAGGTATTGCATGGCATCACCTAAACCTCAGTACAGAACCTGTACCAGCATCATGGGCATTCCTGTAATTACTTACCAATTCCCTCCTGAGCCTGGGACCAGTACCATGTAGTGGATAAACCCCGCCTAGGTTCCTAATAATGTCCCTCAATAATGCGCCTTGGTATTCACTTATTGATGTAGCTCCCAAACCACCCACGAAGTACCTAACGCCCAATTCCCCGAAGAACTTCGTTATTTCATCATCATTAATGAGCCATAGGTTTAACCCGCAACCGCTCACCAGTAGCCTATAGTTGGGAAAATAAATGAATAACTCGCCAACCCTTTTATTACCGACCCTAATAAGCTCTACGGTCCTAGAGTGAGCTTAATTCTTTCCCTACCATCAACCTCAAGAGCGTCAAGACCTAGTTCATAAAGCTTACTTCTTAGTTCAAAGCCATGCATTGTGTTGTCAACGGGTATGGCTACTGTGGATACTCCATTAATGGCGTCAATACCACCCCAGTGATGATTAACCGGTGTCGTTATGACCAGTAACTTAGGCTTAATGCTAATGCCCAACGCCTTACTATTACTAATTAACTTACTAGTGCTTGAGCATGTATCAATCATTAACTCATTATTGATCAGTAAGGATATGGAGTTATCCCCATTCACATTGGGCGCCTTCACCTCATTATCACAAATCACATTTATCACTAATTCATTACTAGCATTCATTTTCGCTAGGGCAATAGCTAATGCGGGAAATAAATCTTTCCTCGCACATCACCCAGCATTTGGTAAGTTTTAAATGGGCATTAGAATTAAGGAAACCCGAGATGTACCCGCAACAACAGGGCAGTACCTGGAATAAGGTATTTAGGTATGTATGGCCTATAGCGTTCGTACTAGTCTTCGCCATAGTCGGTGCCTGGGGTAACATTGCGCATGAAGCATCTATAACCTGGATAATAGTAATTGCTTATTTAGCCATATTCTTTGGAATAGCCATAGCCATAGGCATTAGGAGCACTAGGGTTAGGTTTAGGGAGATTGAGGAGTACATGAAGATGACGAAGTCCGGCGCCGTGGAGAAGTTAACTCGTGATGACTTCATGAAGGCGATGGAGAAGGATCCCGAGTACATTCAGGAAACGAATAGGTTCGTTAAGTCCCAGATGAAAAACATGGTGATACTCATGGTCGTCCTAATAGGCTTGCTCCTGCTCTATACGTATGTACTTTCCGGGCCATTCATAGCACTGGCTAAGTACATATCAGATACGATGGACATTGGTTACTACCTAAAGCCCTGGTTCACATCAACAATTCAGGAGGCAAACCTATTTTACGCATACTTCATTGACTACCTCATATATTTCGGAGTCTTCTTCATTCTCATGTACGTGATTTTCAGGATAATGAGGATGCCCTTTATGTCAATGAACGTTCAGATTACAGACTACCCATACACAGTAACCAAGGAATTAATAATCTTCAGAGATGCGATGCTCATTGATGGTATGTACCTACTCAAGTCGCCAATACAAGTCAAGCAGATAGTGATTAATGAGAAGAGAAGATTCATCGAATTCCAACTCTCAAAACCACTGTCTGGATTACCATACACAAAGATAAGGATTTACCATAAGTCACCAAGGGACCTGTGGGATAAGGCAATGAAGACCCTATTTAAGATTGAGGAGGGTACTATTCAATAATTTTAAGTAAAATTGAAAGTTTAATGACAATATTTAATTCAGCCAAATAGACTTGCAAGGCCTGCCGCGATCTCCTCCTCGCTTGGGCCCTCCTTCTTCTCCTCGGCCTTCTTCTCCTCCGCCTTAGTCTCAGTCTTCTGCTCACCACCAGCTGCAGCACCGCCTGCCTGGGCTGCAGCCGCAGGGGCGGCGGCCACCGGCATTGCGACGGCAGTCTTTATGGCCTCGTCAATGTTAACCTCCTTAAGAGCAGCCACCAAGCCTTAACCCTAACCTCATCAACCTGTATACCAGCTGCCTGCAGGACCTTGACTACATTCTCCTCATTAATGGGTTGTTTGCCGTAGTGTAACAGTAATGCTGCATATACGTACTCCATACCTCCTCGACATGTCAGTTGAAAACCGCTTTAAAAACATTACTTAATTCAATAAGTCATAGATGCCGAAGAAGATAGTCATAGTAACGGCCGATTGGGATTACTTCAAGGACCAATTAAGTATGTTGTGTTCACAATTTATTAAGGCAGGTATTGATTGCGAGACCATGAATTACGAAGACCAAGAGGCTCTACGGTTAATCATTAAGTATGGGATTGATAATGGAGTAGTGAGGATACCGCAGATATATGTGATTATTAATGGCGATGTGAAGAGGATTACTTATGAAATTACGGATGATTTAAGACTTGTAATTAAAGACCTTGATAATTACCTAAAATGAGTAAGGATGAAATATGGCCGGGGTAACCCACGACCTTCATCGGCCCGCTCGTCGGGTCTCTGTGTGGTAATTAAGCAGTATTAACATTGATTTAATAATCTTTCGCCACATTATAAGCCTGGAACCTGGGTTGCCTCCTCTCCTTAAACGCCCTAATGCCTTCCTGGAAGTCCTGGCTGTATCGCAGTAATGCAAAGGCCTTCCTCTCAAGGTCAAAACCAACCTCCATTGGCGAGTCCTGGATCAACCTAATGGCCTCCTTCAACGCCTTAATCGCAAGTGGTGACAGTGACATTAAGTCCTTGGCTATCTCCATAACCCTATCATGAGCCTTAGCCTGATCAACAATCTCGTGAATTAAGCCAAGCTGTATCGCCTCCTCCGCCTTAATCCTCCTACCAAGGAGTAGGTAATACCTCGCACGGAGTGGGCCGAGCGCCTTAACAATCCTTGTCAGTCCACCACTTGCCGGCACCATGCCAAGCCTTATCTCGGGAAGTCCTATTTCCACGTCCGGCGTGCCTATCCTAATGTCGCAGGCGAGGGCTAATTCTGTGCCTGCGCCAAGTACGTAGCCCCTGAGGAGGGCTATCGTCGGCTTGCTGAGGTTCTCCACGGCCTCTATCATTTTACCCCAATCAATTAATTCGCTGGGTGTGGTGTTTAGGAATTCCGTAACATCACCGCCCGCGCTAAATGCCTTATCACCACTGCCTCGAAAATCACGACCCTCACGTTACTGTCCTGCTCCAACTCATTTATTATCCTGCCCAGGTCCCTCCTCATCTCAAGCGTTATTAGGTTCAGTGGTGGCCTATTTATTATGACCTCGGCAACGCCGTTGCTAACCCTTACTAACCAATCGCCATTGGAGTACGTCTTCTCCACAAACCTATTGTTAAGGGGCGCTGATTTTAAATGAGTACCGGGATTAAAATGTTTGAGTAAGCCCTTATTAATCAGTTATTAAGTGAGGCAATGTCGATATGCATGGTTATGCAGGTAGGATGCTCTGGATTAATTTAAGCCGTAACGAGGTGAGGGCTGAGGGCATTAGTGAAAATGTGGCTAGGTTATTCATAGGAGGCAGGGGGTTAGGGCTAAAGATAATCTTTGATTTGAACCTGAACCTTAACGACGTTGATCCGTATGGCCCTGAAAATCCGTTGATAATAGCCACGGGGCCTCTAGGTGGTACGAGAATGCCATTAGCGACTAGGGCCGCTGCAATATTTAAGTCGCCACTCACGAGTAGGTGGAGTTACTCAACTGTTGGTGGGACGCTCGGTGCGTACATGAAGTATGCAGCATTGATGCCGTAGTGATTACCGGCGTAAGTTCAAGGCCCGTTCATTTAGTGATTAGTGATGGTAAGGTCGAGTTTAGAGATGCGAGGGAGTTATGGGGCATGGACGCAGTGGAGACTGAGCACGCCATTAAAAGGGAGTTTAGGGATTCAGCGGTCCTAACGATTGGGCCTGCCGGTGAGAATAAGGTGCCATATGCGTGCATCGGCCATGAGGAGTGGAGACAATTTGGGCGTACTGGGGCTGGGGCTGTCATGGGTAGTAAGGGTGTGAAGGCCATAACCTTCATACCCGTTAGCAAGGCCGTGGATGTGGCCGATGATAAGGCCTACCAGGACTTGGTTAGGAACCTAAGTAGCAAGCCGTCACGAACCCAGGCATGATACCGTACAGGCAAGGCGGCACTGTAAGGCTTATAGACGTTGGTAATGGCATGGGGTTCTTCCCATCAATTTACTGGACCAGGGTTGTCATGCCCAATTGGGAGGACATATCGTGGGAGAAGGTACTAAAGCCAAGGTACTTCATTAAGCATGGCGCCTGCCTATACTGCCCAGTGGCCTGTCATAAAGTCGTTAAATCAAGCAATGGTGAGTACGACCTTGAGTATGAGACAACAATGGCCCTTGGAGGCCTAACGGGTATTCACGACCCACAGAGGCTCATTGACCTTGCGGAGCTAGCCGATAGGCTTGGTTTCGACACGATAAGTCTCGGAAACACATTAGCGTTCCTAATATACCTAGGTGAGAGAGGTATCATTAAGGGCGCGCCAGGGTGGGGTGATTACGAGGGTATTAAGCGCTTAATAATCGATACCGCCTATAGGCGTGGGCTTGGTGAGCTAGCCGCATTGGGCACTAAGGCCATTGCCGAGAAGTTAGGCGTACAAGACTTGGCAATACATGTTAAGGGCCTTGAGCCGGCTGCCTATGACCCAAGGACGCTTAAGGGCATGATACTCAACAATGCCATTTCCGAGAGAGGCGCTGATCACCTTTGGTCTAGTGCTTATGCCGTCGATATTGCTGGTCAAGCAGGCGGTAGGTTCGCCACTGGCGAGGAGAAGGTTAGGGCTGTAATGGATATTGAGGAGAGGAATGCCTTGTACGACTCGATACTCCTTTGTAAGTTCGGTAGGGCGGTATATACGTGGGACGTCATTAGGGATGTCATGAACGCCGTGACGGGTTTTAACTACACGGTTGATGAGTTGAGGGAGGCTGCCCAGAGGATTATTGTGCTTCATAGGTACATGAATGGTACCACGATTGAGCAGGACAGGTTACCACCGAGGTGGTTGAGGGAACCTGTTGAGTATGAGGGCAAGCAGTACGTGGTCACTGAGGAGGAGTGGTCGTTCATGGTCAAGAAGTATTACGAATTTAGGGGTTATGACGAGGTTGGGAGCCTAGGCAGGATACACTTGTCAGGCTAAAGATACTGTCTCAATCCTAGGTCCTCACAGCCCTTATTAGTAGGAATATCCCTAGGTAGGTCCTGTAAGATATGGTGTAGCCGACTAAATCCTCAATTAACCTCCTCAGCCATGAAATACCCCCAATGCCCCTAACTGTAATCCTCATTGTGGCGTAATCCCAAACCTCCCTAGGCGCCACAATAGATACCAACAATGGCAGTGCAAACACTAGGTAAAACAGTAGGACGGCATAGGTTAGCGGATTATCGGGTCTCCAGAACTCGAGGACTATGAATGAACCACCCCTCCTGAGGACCTACGTACCTCAAGTAGGGCAAGTGGCTTGTTACTGAATTGCCTCAGTGCGAACGACGTGTACACGGCGCACATCGACCCTTGCCTAAGCGGCAAATACTCACTAACGCCAACAACCCTATCAACCAACTCAGAGTGTAGGTTACTCATTGTCTTGAGACCACTAATTGCTGGGTCGAGTAATATTATTGGCCTATGCTTAAGACCGTTATTTATTACGAACCTGGTCATTGAGCCATCACCAGCACCAAGGTCAAGTAAGTAACCACTGCAATCACGTATTGAGCGCAGTACCTCTTGAAAGGCCCAATACCTAAGTTTCCTCAGTTGGAAGAGTGTGATAACCGTATTTACCAATTCATAATTTGAGTATGCAAAGACCTTATTCATCACGTCCTTAAAGAATTGAGATAAGCTCACATGATCACCTTAACAACCTCAACGAACCAGTGACCTTATTAATTAAATCCTCAGGTCCGGGCCCAATCGCGAGTACGGTGATTGTACCCGGCGGCAACTCCGTGAGGCCTGCATCCTCCACGAGGAACGTCGGCAGGCCCAGCTTCTCCGCCCTCTCCTTAAGCCTGAGTAATTCATCCAGTGAGTTAGCAATCAAAACAACCTTCTTTTGCCCAGAGGACTCCCAGGCCCTAAACCACTCAAGCCAATCCCTCTTACCATCCTCAAGAACTCTAAGCACAGCCCCAACAGCACCATGAGCACTTGGGCGGCCGTCTTACCGCAGGACATCCCAAGGTCAGTCCTAACCACAATAACCTGCTTATACATAAAACAATCACCTCAGCGAGCCCCAATCACTGAGTATTTTCCTCGCCGCGTTATAACCAGGCACCCCAGTCACTTGCCCACCAGGCACGTACCTGCACCACCCAGGTAAAGGCCCCTTATCGGCGTTGAGTAGCCCCAACCAGGTACAGGCCTATTACTAAACATGTAATCCTCCGTCATTGGCAGATGATTGAGGTTGCCGCCGGCCAACCTAAATATTGATTCGTAATCACTCGGTGTTATTAATTCAAAGGCCTTTATACTAGACCAATCAATATTTACATAGTCACTAAGCTCATCCTTAGTTGGCAGACCCGTGACTATTAAGTAATTGTCATGAACCACCGTCTCGCCGAAGGGTAGTTGTAGTATTGAATCCCTGTAATTATTCAACTCACCCCTCAATTTAATTGACCCATTACTAACAATGACCAGCCTAGACGTACCACCTGGAGGTATGTTCCTCAATCTATTAATCACTGATTCATCGAAGTAATCCTCACCAACCAGGTTAATTAATGTGTTTACTGGGCTCGCCGTGGAAAGCACGGCCTTCGCTCAATACGCCTCCCATCATCGGTCAACACCCCCCTGACCCTCCCACCCTCAACGATTACTCTCCTAACGCCCAGGCCAAGCACTACCTTAGCACCGGCCCTCAGGGCGGCATTGTATAATTCACGGGCAAAGACCTGCATACCAACCTCACCGTCCTTGGCGGGGAACCACCAATCGGTATCGGGGTTGTAGTAACCAACCATGGAGGCTGGCTGGTCTAGGTATGGCTCGAATATGAACATACCCCAAAATTCCCTGGGCAGGTATTGGCTAAGGAACTCCCAACTCCTCAATTTAATGAACTCGCCCAGCACCGGGTCATTGAGTAACTCATCCCTACTCGGCGGTCCAACCTATACATGTACTTACGTAATGCCCTATGGAAATTCACGATCTTACCCCACATAGCCCTTAGGTCATCGCCAAGGCCCCACCTATTGAATTCACGAACCCTATCCTCAAAACCCCTCCACCACCTAACCAATTCACCGTCCTTTACGTAAACTGCGATAGGCTCCGGCTTATACTGGTCAACGTTTATCCCCAATTCACCCATTAAGTCACTGGGTATTAGGCCAAGTACGTAGGCCCTATGGGCACCTCAACGCCGCTAACAACGTGATAACCAGCCAAGCCCCCAGGCCAAGTCACATGATCCAGAACAAGCACATCGAGCCCGGCCCTGGCCAGGACTATACTCGCCACTAATCCATTATGCCCCGCGCCGATTATAACAGCATCAACCACAAAGTATGTGAGAACCCGTGACTTTTAATAACTTAGCTCAAGGAATTTCCTATACTGCTCTACGTAGGTCCTTAATGACTCAGGCACCTTTATTGCCAACGCCGCCGCGCCCAGGACGCCTATGTCATCACCAAACCTAGTAAACTCAATACGTGCTGGTTTAACCGCTAAGTATCTCTTTAGGTATTTTTCAATTCCTCCTCTAAATAAATCCATGTTGTTAAGGGCCATTGAACCCCCCAACACTATTAATTCCGGGTCGTAAGCATTCATGACGCTGGCCAAGCCGGCTGCGTGCACCTTCATTAGGTAATTATCAATGAAATCTCTGGCTAGCTCATCCCCCTCATAATAGGCCTGAAATACCTCCTCAGTACTTACATACTCACCTTTAACAAGTCTTTCATACAACCTCGACTTGTACGACCTCCCTTTAATGAACTCCTTAATGATCCTCGGTACGTTAGCCCCCGAACCAAGGGCCTCCCAATGCCCATAACCCCCACAACCACATTGTATCTCTGAGTTCACGTCAATTACCATGTGGCCGATCTCGTGAGCATTACCATCCTTACCAACGAGTAAGTGGCCATCAACAATGACGCCAGCGCCAATGCCTGTGCTAAGGGTTATGTAGACGAGGTTGTTAATGCCCTTACCAATACCGAATAGGTACTCGCCCCACACGGCCGCCATCGCATCGTTACCCAGGACCACGGGTACCTTGAACTCCCTGATTATTGGTTCCACGAGTTTAAACCTCTTAATTGGTGCGTTCGGTGTCCAGGGTACAATACCCTCCCTTAGGTCTAACGGGCCTATTGAGCCGATACCTATGCCATCAATGCCACCTCTACCCGTTAAATCCCTTATTGATTTAATGATTACGTTAGCCACGGTATTCTCATCACCACTTGCTGGCTGTCTCGTCTTCACCTTATTGATAACTTGGCCGTCTTCGTTCACAAGCCCAACCCTTATGTATGTCGCGCCAACATCAACACCCACATACACCATATTAGGTTCTTCAATGATGTATGTACTTTTAAGTTATTAATTGGGCATAATTGATGGATTTATAAAGGGCTTTAAGTATGGCTTTATTTGCATCTTATGGTTAAGTTGGTAGTAAAGCCCATAGCCGATGTGTTGAGTGAGGATGAGATTAGGAGGAAGACTGATGAGTACGTGGGTGAGATGTTGAGGAATGCCCAGGTCATTGGTGATGACTTATTCCTCGTAGATAAGGCCACGGGTAGGGCCACACCGTCCTTCTTCAGTAACGATTGCTTTGTTAAGTCATTGATAAAGCTTAGGTTTGGCACAATAACGAATATGGAGGGCATAAAGAGCTTGGCTAGGGGAAGGGCGATACATGACCTTTACCAAGAGTGGTTTAAGTTCGCTAATTCCAGGGTTCACGTGGAGATCGAAAGTGGTATAGAGACTGTGGACACCTCGGGTAGGGCGGACATTATATATATGAGGGAGTTTGACGGAGAGGAGGTTTGGGGGCTTATTGAGTTGAAGAGTTCGTGGAATCTCAATGAAGATAGGGAGAGGAGGTACCTTAAGCAGGTGATTTCATACGTATTAATGCTTGAGGAAACCGGTATAACCATTAGGGAAGCATACCTAGTTACTATGAGGGACGTTAAGTCATTACCCATAAATAGGTTGAGAAGAGAGTACCAAAACGTCATAATGGAACTCAAGGCTATCGAGAATTACCAAGGCTGGCCTATGGAGCCACCGGATCCTCTTCTTTGCGTCAGATGTGAATTAAAGCCAATTTGTAATACCTACGCAATTTACAGGGGCAACAAATCCATGACGAGTATAAGCAGTGCCAATGATTGATAATACTTATTAATAAAACATGCATACAAAGCCAGTGTCATTTATAACAAAGATATTGGTTGGTTACGATGGTTCGAAAGCCGGTGATAAGGCCCTAGATTACGCAATAAACATTGCCAGGAGCTTTAATGCCAAGCTTTATATAATTCATGTAATTGAGGAAGGCAAGATTACGATAGCTCCCGACTCATCAATGTACCCGGCCCTAATTGACTCCATGGAAAAACAGGGCAGGGACTTGCTGAATAGGGCTGTTGAACGTGCTAGAAACCTCGGCGTCGACGTGGAAGGCCTCCTTGAAGTCGGCACTGACGCGGCTGAAACCATAATAAATGTTGCAAATAACCTAAACGTCGACTTAATAATAGTTGGTTCTAGGGGGTTGAGGGGATTGACCCGCTTTCTCCTGGGCTCAGTGAGTGAGAAGGTTGTTAGGTATGCTAATAGGCCCGTTCTTGTTGTTCATTAGATGAGGTTAGGCTTAAAACACGGATTGTCTTAATCATTATTGATATTCATAGTATGGCCGAAATAATTAATGCAAGTAATCCAGGTAATATTGGTAGCGGAGTAAGCGGCCTAGTCCCTAGTTGGGTCTGGACAGCCATCATCGTGCTTGTGGCTGCCGTGGCCATCTACTTCGTGCTTGATTACGCATTTGATAAGTTGGTTAGGGCCTTCGTGAAACTTTCGAGGAAGGGTGATGTTGAGAATGCGAAGTTCATCTTCAGAATGATGTTAGTAGTGACAATACTATCAGCAATAGCCTATGTTTATCAGCAGTACTTGATCGTTGGTACCTTACTTGTTGTTTTCGCCGTAATATTGATACTAGCACTAGGCCAATAATTGAGGAGTACTTCACGGGTAAAATAACTAGGCTCATTAAGGATTACTCACTGGATGTTGGGGATCACGTGGAGGTCATGGGGATTAAGGGCTACATAATTAAGCAATCATCGATAGGCCTAATAATTAGGAGTTCACGTAATGAGTTGATATACGTGCCATACACATTAATACTTAAGAATGTTATTAGGAAAGTACCGCCCACAGAAGGCATTGAAATTAGAATACCGTTTAAGGTACCTAAGAATGAGTTGCTCATTGAGGATTTACGCAAGGATCTCACGGACTACATGGAGGAGTTGGGTATTGAAGATCCGCACGTTGACGTCGCGGCAATTGAGGACAGGTTTGTGGAGTTAATGGCAAGGGGTATATATAAGGATTTGAGGACAATAGATGATGTTAAGTACTCCATACTTAATAAGGCCTTTGAATTATCAATGGAGCTTAGGAGGAGATATAATGTTAGGAGTAATGAGTAATTAAACGCCGAGGTCACCTATTAATTTATTGATACTTTCTGAGGGGCCTACAACCACTAACTCATCATTTCCCTCCACAACGTAATCACCACTTGCTTGGTGACGCCGTTCGATGTTACCACATACGGTATTGCAATGCCGTAATTATCAATTATCTCATTAATGGATTTACCTATTAATTGCGAGCCTGCATTAATCCTAATTACTGCGAATGTTATATTTATTGATGGATCGTTAAATACGGACTTAGCTATGTTATTTATTATAAGGGTCTCTATGTTTCTTGATATTAGGTCTTCAACAATCACGGTATTTACATTCAATTCCCTAAACAAATCCACGTTATCCCTATTATTAACCCTAGCGATTATCAATGGAACCCCCTTACCCCTGGCTATACTACATGCCTTATAATTTAATTCATCATTATCAGACAAAGCCAGAAATAACTCAGCCTTGTCAATACCAACCTCATTAAGCACATCTTCACTACTCGGATCACCCCTATAAACAAGCGCCGACGATTTAAGCATCTTGAAAACCCTTGAGCACGCATCATCATTTGAGTCGACGATCACCACATCATATCTATCCATGAGGGCCTTAGCCACATTAACACTCACATTATTTGCTCCAACTATTATGGCAAGCTTCAATATTAACCACCAACTACGTAACTTAAGCAGGAACTATTTAAATTCATTATTACCTTATCACAAACCGTGATCCCAAGAGAGTGGGTGGAGCTTGTTAAGGATGGGTTGAAATACTCATACGCACCATACAGCGGAGTTAAGGTAAGTGCGCTGGCTATAACACCAGACGGTAAGGTGTATAGAGGGGTTAATGTGGAGAATTCGTCCCTTGGGCTCACGGTTTGTGCGGAGAGGGTCGCCATATTTAATGCCGTATCCAACGGCGAGAGGAAAATAAAGACAATAGTACTGACCTCAAACCTAGACAGGCCAATATATCCCTGTGGAGCCTGTCTCCAGGTAATGAGTGAGTTCGGTGTCGAGGAGGTGATCATCGTTCACGGAGATAAAGTAATTAGACATAACATAGGTGAGTTGTTCCCAAGGCCATTCACAGACTGGAGAAAGCAGGATAATTAAATATGCTGAGTATCACGGGCCTTCAAAACCACATACTGGGCACTTGTATGGGTTCCCCGTCCTCCTACAATGCTCACACCTCCAAATCTCGGCTTTGCCGCAGTTTGGGCATAGGAAGTGGGTTGCCCTCTCGTATGGCTTAATTGGCTTACCGCATGAACTACACACTGGCACGGTCGGTCCATGGAGTACCGGCTTGGCCTCTCAACTCTGGGTAGCGACATTGAGTATCCGTGGGGTAATCACTAATTTAAGCATTTCTATAACGTTATTAATGCGTGAGTAATCCTTAATAAATCGGGCACCTATGGTAACGAGATGGACATTAACAAGGTAATAAATGATGCGATACTCATATTAGTGATTATACTGGCCGCGGTATTAACATACTTTTTACTTGCTAGAGTCGTTGCACCACCATCAAAACTACATAGTGGAGAAACAATAATTACGTACCCCATTGGTACGTCTGGTATCATCGTGTGGCCTCCATACTTTCAATTACTTAATGCATCCATAGTAAGCAGTGTCTATAATACCTTCAAGAATTATAGCTTGGTTTATGGACCAGATACAGCACCAATCAAGGTATTGATATTCTACAACCCTATCTTACCTCCAGCCACTAACTTCTCAATTGTTAATACTAATTACATGATCAATACTTCAGAGAAGGGACTTGTTCAGTATGAGATAGTATTCAATATAAATTCTTTCAACTATTCAGGCCAGCCCTCACCACTTGTACTGGCTGAGGAGAATGTAGCCTCCGTGGCTTACTGCCTATATTACAACTCAACTAATAGATATAATGCATTATTATTTCTAAGTGAGATTGGTTCATTCGTAGGTAGTAATATAACTAAAGTAGCAAACCTCACAAGCATATCCGCAATACAGGAGATACTTAATAACCTGGACATTAACTTGAACGCCACAGAATGTGTGAGTGAATATGGACATTACGTTTCCAATAGTATGTATCAGATGGTGATACCCTCTATCATTAATGATTATTACGTACAACCGCTCTTGACACCGACGCCACTCACGTATGAGGTACCCATTAACCTGCCGAACTTACCAACACTCTTCATAATCGGTTATAACTCGGTGACCGGAGCCTATGACGATACAAGCAATAGCATTCAGCTACCAATACTTATACAGAACTTAATGACCCAGAAATTCATATATCAAAATCTAAGTAGTTAACCAATCATTACTCTTATTAAGCTCTTCAATGCCGTTATTTCGAAATACTCAACATTTGCCGCAATATAGAGCAATACAACCGATATTAGATAATATATTATCAATGCTATGACCTCGCTCCTACCAATGCGTCTCCTGCCACGTAATGAGTTAATGAGATTTCTCGTGAATGTTAATGATCCTGCCGTGGAGAATGCGTAGGCCAGGAGTTCTATAATACCATGAGGAAGGAACATTGTTACGAGGAGAGCTACTATAAGGACGATTATAGAATTCACGGCATATGCAATATAAATACCTAATACGAAGCCCGTCGTTACCAATGCAAATACGAAGAAGAATGGGCCGATTACGGGAATTGCCATTAATGTGTCTATTGCCAGGTTATGCAGAAAAATGGAACTTGGTCCTAATTTTACGGTGCTCTCTAGCTGATTTTGTAATGATGCAACCATTGATTGGCTAATGAACAATGGCCCTACATAAAAACCCACTAACGATACTATCACTAGGATCAGCAATTCAACTGCGTATATTAGAATAACCCTCTTAATACTTACAGTCATATTTCTCACTAAAGCGCTGCTTTGATGTGAGGAGGGATTGGTAATCAGCGTTCAAATCCTTCGTCACCGCTCGGTGCATCCCTCCTGTCCTCATTACGTGTAAAGCCACTATGAAGTACTTAAGCCTTACTTACTAAGTTAACGCCTACCTAATGATTCAAGGAGCCTATTAATCACTATCCTCCTGACGAACTCCTCACGCTCATCCTCATCAAGCTTGAGCCTAACGAATCTCGCGTTCTCGACAATCCTGGGAAGCAATACGTTGTCTATGGCATTCACCATTCTCTGGTACTCCCTGACCCTAGCCAGTAACGTATAGAATAGGCTCTCTAGGTTCATCATTTCCGAGATTGCCCTGAAGTTGCTATAAATACCGTACAGGGCACTATCGAGTTCCGGCGGTATTGCAAATATGCCATAATTAGGACTCGAAACGCCCCTAAACTCAAGCCCCCTGAACTTAAGCCCCTCCATTATTATGTCCGTAAACTCCACATCAACTGATGGCCTTATAACTTCGCTTAACTTTCCGTAATCCTCAATACTCATCTTTGAAATGGCGGCCTTAAGCGCTAGTGATGCCTTCTCTAACTCGTCATAAACACTCTTCCTTGCGTTCTCAAGTTTGGGTATTATTGCCCTAATCCTCTGTATGGTTGCATTCCTCGCATCCTCAACCGTCTTCTTAATACTCCTATAAAGCCTCTCCTGATTTCTAAGTCTCAATAGGGTTAGCCTTGACGGTATTGGTCTCTCAAAGGCCACGTAGTTAAGGAACGTTTTATATTTTTAAATATTATTACATAAGGACTTAGGCCTTGGTAAATGAGTAGGGTGAGCCAGGCTGAGGCTTGGAGGAGGGTTAGGAATGTGCTGGAGATGAGCGATTTGGTACTTGAGGTTATTGATTCCAGGGATCCTGTGGAGACGAGGAACAAGAGGGTTGAGGAGCTCTTGGGTAAGTTGGGTAAGCCGTTAATAATAGTGATTAACAAGGCTGACCTAGTGCCTATTGACGTGCTTAAGGAGTGGAAGGAATACATCGGGCGGGAGTACCCCACGGTATTCATAAGCGCCAAGAATAGGCTTGGCACTAGGAAGCTTATCGTCAGTATTAAGCAGCATGCGCCCA
Organism: Vulcanisaeta sp. JCM 16159; assembly: GCF_001316265.1. Taxonomy (GTDB): domain Archaea; phylum Thermoproteota; class Thermoprotei; order Thermoproteales; family Thermocladiaceae; genus Vulcanisaeta. The sequence continues at coordinate 127,773 of NZ_BBDN01000006.1, forward strand.
GGCTTCCCGTCAGGGTCTCCGTGGTTGGTTATCCAAACGTGGGTAAGTCAACAATAATTAATTACCTAAGGGTAGGCACGTGGCTGAGACAAGCCCAGTGCCTGGTTGGACCATCGGCGAGCAGATCGTCAAGGCTAAGCAGTGGCTCATCGTCATAGACACGCCCGGTGTTATACCACCTGAGGAGGTTAGGGATGAGGCATTGCTCATTATTAAGGGTGCCATAGACCCCTCCAGGCTTGAGGATCCTGTTTTACCGGCGGTAAAGTTAATAATGAGGATTAAGTCGTTCAACCCCAAGGCATTTATGGATAGATATGGTGTTGATGCGGAGGACCCAATGGAACTCCTGGAACTAGTCGGTAGAAGGAGGGGGTTGCTTTTGAGGGGTGGTAAGGTGAATACTAGGGAGCTGCCATTGCCGTGATTAGGGATTGGATACTCGGTAAATTAACTTACTACTACAGGCCCGGGGTGGTTAACAATGCCTAGGAGGCTCGTGCCGATGGTGATTAAGCCATCCATTAGGCCCCTTAAGTATTACGATATTGTTGGTGATTTAATGATTAATTTCCTAGCGAATAGGAGAACCGCCATTATTAGACAGATCGGTGATTCCGCTGTTTTAATGACCAGGGTTAGGCATGAGGATGGGAGTAAATTACCAATTATTATTAATAGTAAGGATGAGTTGATCAAGTATGTCAGGCTGGCGGTATCGACTTCATGGCCTCCGTGGGTACTGCATTATCAAGGGGCATTGACATGGCTATAATCGATGTTAAGGGTGGTAGGAAGGTTTGGATGATTGATAGAGGATTGGAACTCATGGACTTAATAGTCAGCGTAGTACGGGTTATCTTTGAATACGTTGGTTTGGTGAATAATGCAGTAATATTCGATGGAATGAATGGGTTCAAGGTTATTGCCCCACTAGCCAAGGAAGTTGATAATGAGGAGATGAGGTCCTTCGTTAACTTAGTAAATGAGGTTGTGAATAGGAGTATGAAGTCCTTTGATTTATTCCAGGCTTACGGCAACGATATCATTATTGGCGGCAACACAATGCTTAAGGTAAGGATGTATAGGGTACCCCTTTCCCTGCATTGGTCAACTAAGCTATCGGCAATACCACTCGCTAGGGTTTATGACTTCCTAACCCTTTATGCCGACCCATCAAGCGTAATTAGGCGCTTAGAAACTAATAGGAAGTTGCTTGAACCGTTATTTGCGAGAAATCCAATTGACTCATTGATTGATAATGTAAATAGGTGGGTTAACAATGATTATACGTTAGTTTATTATATTAAGGGTGCTATTAGGAATAGAATTAAGCATGGTGTTTCAGACGCTGAATTAGGAATTGATAGAGAAAACCTTAAAACAGAGTGATAACCCTATAGGCGATAAACAATGAGAAAGGTCGTAATGGCATTCATAGTCATTGGCATAATAATACTCATAATGTCTAATATAAGGGTTGCATTACCAATAACTAATGCAGCAGTGTCTAATTTTAATGATGTCGTCAACGTAACACCTGGACTGAAGTTAATCATTAGTGATACTAACGGTTCATTAACGTTAATACCCATTAAGGGTTATTCATTATTCATAGACACAGTCGATTACCTATCACCGATATTCGTCTTCATAGGTATAATAATTTCAATAGTCCTATTACTGATTAAGAGAAATTACAGTATCGATGTTTCAGACCCACTGTTCTTCGGAATAATCCTAATGCTCATAGTGGCCCTCATATTCTCACTACCCATACCAACCCAGATTCCCCTAGGTGAGAACTCAATAAATCAATCAATAATTGTTGGTGTTAATGCCTATGTTGGATTCTCTTCAATACCTACCTAATAAGTACGGTACTACTCATGATGAGCACTTGGTTATACCGAGAGAAGACAACCGTGGGAGACATGTACACGGACATTGACCAATTAATGAGTCTAACCATTATGCTTAAGAGTGAGGAAGAAACAGAGCAGTCTGAGGATAATGAGGAAAACCAGCAATAAGGGCGTAATCTGCTTCTTCTGCCTAAGGAGGGTTAGGGAATACCATATCGTTGACTATGAAGCTAAGGAACTCAACATGACCTTCAAGGTCTACGCATGCCCCGAATGTTATGTAAAAATTACATCACGCAAGGAAAAACAGGTTTAACAGGGGGGATAGTGGGCTGAATCAATAATAATTCACTAACATCATAGATAGCTCCAGGAGACCCTAAACGTTCTAACACTATCAATTATACTATCAAATCCGTTAATGAAGGAGTTAACCTGGTAAATACTAACTATGGGTATGCCATCCAGTAATTCCATGGATGCCCTATGCCAAGTAATAACCACAGGCACAAGCACCGCCTCACCCCAATTAACGCCAATCCTACTCATCAAAACCTCAGGCTCCCTGGCGACTAACCCAACCTTCTCCAAGTGCTATCCACTATTTGCCGTATCGATGACGAGACCCTCCTCCAACGCTTAGCCTCTATCAACAGTACCCAGGGTCTCCTATAGGCTATTACATCGAACTCAACCCTAGAACCAGCCACGGGGACCCTAAGCCTACTGACAACCCTAAACCCCCACTCCTCAAACACGAGCCTAATCAAGGCCTCAAACTCATCCCATGGCAGGTACCTCGATACCGACTCAAGATCAACATAAACACCCCTATCCACGAAGTACTTAATTAACTTATGAGGCGGCATGACCGACTTATAGCCATCACCAACCCTAACTAAAACCCCATCATTAATCAGCGAGCCTATGAACTCATCAATCATGGAATCACCAAGCCCCGACACCGACTTAAGAGACTCATGCGTAAAAACCCCATCCCTAGAGACGATTATCAACGCCTTAACAAGCCTCTCCCTTAAGCTCATCCTCAAATAAGCATTTTAACACCCACTTATAGTGTTTTGCGGATGATGAAACTTCAGCGGCGGATGAACACCAATGAATGATGGGTCAGGGACTGATCAACCATACGTTATGACTATGGTCTTTAACTCTGTGACGTCCTCCACACTAAACCCAATACCCTCACGGCCGAAGCCTGACTCCTTCACGCCGCCGAATGGGAATAGGCCGAGTCCATGCCTTGGGAAGTCATTTATTGTGACCTCACCAACCTCAAGAGACCTTGCCACCCTCCATAGTGTGCCCACGTCACGCCCGAATACGGCGGCGTCGAGCCCGTAAATAACCTCGTTGGCCACCTCAATGGCCTCATCAACCGACCTAACCCTTATAATTGGAATCACAGGTCCAAAAATTTCCTCAAGCGCGAGCCTGGACTTCCTACTCACGTTATCGACTACCGTCGGTTCGTGGTACGTGAGCCAATACCTACCACCGTAGATTAACTTACCACCCTTCATTAATGCATCATCAATCATTGAGTGAACCCTCTCAACAGCGTTGGAATCAATGAGTGGGCCAACCCTAACCTTTGGATCACGTGGATCACCAACAACCCACTCATTTACCTCCTTAATAATGTACTCCATTAATTCATCGGCAATGCTGTCAATGGCGATGACCCTGCTAATCGCATCACAACGCTGGCCCGAGAGCCTTAATGAACCCATAACTATCTTCTTGGCCGCGTCTTTTAAATCGGCATCCTCAAGTACGATGGCTGGCGCCTTACCGCCAAGCTCGAGCTGCAGCTTCTTTAGGCCGGCCATCCTCATGACCCTAAGCCCAGTCTCTGTGCTACCGGTCAGGGTGATTGCCCTAACCAGTGGGTGTGTGACCATCGCGTCACCCACCGTTGCTCCCGGCCCTGTAACCATTGCGAAGTAATTGCCGAGCCCTGCATACTCAATGGCCTTGGCTATTAACACGCCGGTTATTGGTGTGTAACTCGATGGTTTAAATATCACGGGATTGCCTGCCAGGAGGGCTGTGGCTACCTTTACCATTGATGTGAATAATGGGTAATTAAATGGGGCTATTGCCGCGACCACGCCTATAGGCTCCCTAACAACCACTGCGTACTTATTCTCCGTACCTGCCCCGTACTCGCCTGGAATGCCTACGTTTAATAACCTGCCCAGGTCCTGGTGAATCATCCTGAGCCTGGTTATTGTTGAGTTAACCTCGCCCTCAGCCTCGTTGATGGGCTTCCCACCTTCAATGATTAGTACATCCCTAAACAGCTGTTTGTATTCCTCGATAAAGTCTGCCACCTTTATCAGCATATCGGCACGCTTATGCGCCGGTATTGCCTTGAGCGACTGCCATGAGTAGTGAAGTCTCTCTATGGCTGAATTAACGTGCTCAGCGCCTAATTTGTTTACCTGGGCTATCACCTCGCCATTTATTGGCGACTTAACCGGCATGTAACTCCCGAAGTCAATCCATGAACCAGTAATAAAGGCGCGGAAGACACCGAACTTGGTCATTGTGTCGTGGAATTCCCTGGGAAAATCTGGCAATGTTACGGGGCCGAGTATGTTTATGGTTATTGCCTGCATTAATCATGCTCTTAATGGCCTTAAAATAAGTCTTCTGGGTACTACCTCATTTAACGGGTTTAATGATTAGAAATACTTAAACTGGAGAATAGCTATCCCTAGTTAATGAATGCGCAGGAGTTAATGACGGGTAGCGTATTCTCCATAGACCCTAATCGGGAATTAGCCGTTGCCGTACAGTTAATGGTTGATCACGGGTTTAGGCACTTACCGATTATTGAGGGTGGTTCCGTGAGGTCAGTATTGACGGCGTTAGGGATAATCAATGGGATTGTTAATAATGGTATTAATGCCCTGAGGGAACCCGTGGTTAAGTACGGTAGTGGTAAATTCCTTACTGTGTCTCACAATGATGATGCCGTGACCGTGGTTAGGAAAATGCTTGACGTTGGTGTTGACCACGCACTCGTGCTTAAAGGAAGTGAATTAGTTGGTATTGTCACTGAGCGTGATGTGATCAACAAAATGCCTGAACAATCATTCATGAGTTATAGGGTTCATGAGGTTGCTAATAGGAATCCTGTGAGGATTGGTGAGGATTATTCATTGGTCTCTGCCATGGAGGTTATGGTCAGGCACGGCATTAGGCATTTACTGATTACGGATCAGGATAGGTTGCTTGGTATTATGACGGTTAAGGACGTACTGAGGTACGTGGTTAGGTACTATAAGTTAAGGGGTCAGGTTGACCTCAACATTGCCGTATCAAGGTTAATGAGTCATAACCCAGTGACAATTGATAGCGCCGCGTCATTGGTTGATGCCATTAGGTTAATGAGGAGGAATAACCTTGGTTCACTACCGATTGTTGAGACTGGTAGATTAATGGGTATAATCACTGAGCACGACGTTGTTAAGAGCATGGTTAAGTGATTGTGAGATGGAGAAATTAATTTAAATTATGTACTGCCACGCCCATCTATATCTTAATTACATTCTTTATAGTATTAACGACCTCCTTACTCAGCTCAGGCACTTTACTCCTAACGTTCTTCCTCAAGTCCTCATAGTAATTATTACCGTATGAATCAATTATCACGGTTAATGGGCCGAAATTCTCAACCTCGAGAACCCACATCGCCTCTGCAATACCCAAGTCAAGCCAGTGAACGCCAACGACCCTTTTTATTGCCTGAGCCGCCAGGACACCGGCGCCGCCCGTGAATATTGCATAGGCCGCCTTGAACTTCTTCATGGCCTCCGTGGTCTTTGGACCCATGCCACCCTTACCAATGACCAACTTAACACCCAGCTTCTCAATGACCTCTGGCTCGAAGTCATCCATCCTGGCACTGGTGGTTGGCCCATACTCACTATCCTCCAGGTATCGCCCTGCTTAAGAGCCACTGGACCTGCGTGGTAAATAACGCCGCCCCTTAGGTCCACGGGTAGTTTCTCGCCCCTATGTAGTAACTCAACCATCCTCACATGCGCGGCATCCCTGGCGCTGATTAGGGTGCCGCTTACGTATATTGTATCGCCAACCCTTAATTTAGTAATGTCATCATCTGATATTGGTGTTTTAAGGTAGTACGTACCCATACCTACCAATTAAGTCAATCAGGTTGGGTATAATTAAGCATTCTTCTAAGTATTTTCTATAAACAAACATAGGATTAAAGCTTTAATACAAGTAAAGCGATGCTTACCTATGCCGAGTCTTGAGGACGTGGTTAAGGAGGCGGCCAAGACGATAATAAAGATGGCCAGCATATCTCCAGCTGAAGATGTTGTTAATGCATTAAAGAACGCACTTAAGGTTGAAATTCATGAACCAAGCAAGGTTCAGTTAAATGCCATATTAACGAACATAGAACTGGCCCAAAAGTATACGGCGGCGGTGTGCCAGGACACTGGCGTCCCAACGTTCTTCATAAGGCTTGGTGATGGCTTTCCCATCAGGAGCAAGTTATTCTTAATACTCACGGAGGCCGTTAGGGAGGTCACGAAGGAATTACCGCTCAGGTCTAACTCCGTAGACCCATTAACAGAGAAGAACCCAGGAGATAATACCGGCATTGGAATACCAGTCTTCGATGTTGATTTATTCGATGGGGACTACTTAGAGATGATCTATACGCCAAAGGGCGGTGGTACTGAATTACCCAGTAAGGCGTTCGTCGTGCCGCCAGGCAATGCCTGGGAGAGGTTGCCCGAGCTCGTTCTTAATGCCGTGATAGATGCCGGCCCAATGCCATGCCCACCGGTCATTGTGGGAATAGGCATCGGCCCTAACTTAGACGTTGCAGCAAAACTCGCTAAGAAGGCGGCAGTGCTCAGGCCGGTCGGCTCTAGGAATAGTAATCCTGACATTGCCAATATCGAGGATGCGCTACTGAACGCTATTAATAAGCTCGGCATTGGAGCCCATGGAACTGGCGGTAAGGTGACGGCGCTAGACGTACACATTGAGTATGCCTATAGGCACCCAGCAACCTTCGCAATAGGCATAGTCTTCTCCTGCTGGGCAACAAGGAGGGCTAGGGCTATCGTATACCCTGACGGTAAGTACGAGGTTAAGCCCTATGATTGAGTGATTTCATTTGTTTTTAAATTAAGAATACTTATAAATAATTATTAATTAAGCATATGAAAAATCAATAGTTTTATTGAACATGTAAAAAGAATTTATAATGCAGTATTAGGGCACAATTACGATGAACGGCGAGACCGATACCTACGACGTTATAATAATAGGTGCGGGTATTGCAGGCTGAGCGCCGCATTATACACTGCTAGGCAGGGATTAAGAACACTGGTTATTAGTAAGGATATTGGTGGTCAATTATCATTAACGGATGAGGTTCAGAATTACTCTGGCTTCACAAGCATTAAGGGCTTAGACTTAGTTAGAAGGGTTGAAAGCCAAGCCAGGGTTTTTGGCGCTGAAATTGTATTTGATGAGAGTGGTTAAACTTGATAGGGCTGGTGATGGGGGCTTCATTGTTAAGATGGCTAGTGGCGATGAGTATAGGAGCATAGCCGTGATACTGGCGTTCGGAAAGACCCCCGAGAGACCTGGGTGTACCTGGTGAGCAGGAGTTGAAGGGTAGGGGCGTGAGCTACTGCACCATATGTGATGCGGCGTTGTACCGTGGTCAAGACGTAGCGTTGGTATCCTGGGGAAGCCTGCTTATGAGGCTGCCGAAATCCTAATGAACGTGGTGAATAAGTTTTACTTGGTATTTCCCGGTGATAGGCCTGTCAATGATGATGAATTCATGAATCTCGTACTTAATAGTGGTAAGGTAATACTCATGCTAGGCATGAAGTTGTTGAGATAAAGGGTAAGGGTAGGGTTGAGTCCGTGATAGTTAAGAGTAGGGTCACGGGTGAGGTACTGGAAATACCCGTTAGGCTGTGTTTATTGAGATTGGTTATGTGGCTAAGACAGATTTCGTGCGCCACCTAGTTAAGCTAAATGAGAGGGGTGAAATAATAATTGATGAGTACGGTAGAACAGGCACTGAGGGGCTATTTGCGGGCGGCGATGTTTGCGTATCTCCGTATAAGCAGGCAGTTATTGCCGCTGCCCAGGGAGTAATTGCGGCATTATCCGCGTACTCATATGCAATGACCAGGAGGGGCAAAGAGGTTAAAGTTGTGTCTGATTGGAGAAAACTTAACATACCCGGCAGGAAAGAGGAAACCATACATCCCTTAAAATAAGTCTGTAATTGCACGTGGAACAAACCTTAATACGATATCTCTAAATAAAAACTCTGAGATTTCCATGAGTATTAACCTGCTTAAACCAATTGAATTATTCCTTATAGCATTGGTAATATCCTTCATAACATCCCAGGGAGGAATATCAGGGGCCTACTTACTATTACCAATACAGTCGTACATCCTAAATACTCTAAGCCCAGTAATAACAAGTACGAACTTAATGTATAACCTAATCTCAATACCACTAAGTATTCATAGGTACATCCGTGAAAAAAAAGACTTGCAATGCCACTAACCCTAACGCTGATTACGAGCTCATCAACTGGTGCTGTGCTAGGAACGTTGGCTGAGAAGGCATTATTTAATTAGTGGTTACGTCTTTTCCTGCTTCATGAGCTTCGTGCTGCTTATACTGGCTATAGAACTCATTTTAAATTCCCTACTTATTAGGGAGGTCCGTGTTTACGAGGAGGTACTACGGTGCTACCGCAGGAGGCTATTGCTCACTATAACCACGACTAAAGACCATACGTACGAAGTCAATATACCATTATTAGTAATAATCACGGTGCTAGTGGGCATCATAGGTAGTGCGTATGGTATTGGCGGCGCATCAATATTATCGCCAATACTAATGGGTCCCATGGGATTGTCAGCCTACGTAATTTCGGGCCCAACATTAATTGTTACGTTTATAGTATCGATGATCGGAGTAATATTATATACATACCTTGGTTACCCACCTAACATAATTAATGGAGCATTCATGGGGTTAGGAGGTATGGTCGGCATTTACTTAGGCACAATCACCCAGAGAAGATTACCTGAACGTCACATCAAACTCATGGTCGCCCTAATCACGGCAATAATGGGCCTCTATTCCATGCCATGCGTGTCAAGGATTTGAAAACTGCCGCATACTAATTTAAATCGAGATTGGTTACGAGGTAATTAATGCATGCCGTGGTATTTGATAAACCAGGTATGGAGAATTTACGGGTAATGGATGTCGAAGCGCCAAAGCCTGGGCCTAATGAGGTCCTGGTCAGGGTTAAATTTGCAGGCGTTAACCCGGTGGATTACTTCACAATCAATAGGGGTGGCAGGCCGATGCCTCACATACCCGGTGCTGAGTTTGCGGCGTGATTGAGGAGGTTGGCTCCAATGTTAGGGGCGTCAATATTGGTGATGAGGTTGTGATTTATAACAGGTTGTTTGACGGCACCTGTAAGTACTGCCTAATTGGTCATGAGGAGCTGTGCATAAATGGTGGGTTAATAGGCATCGTAACTAATGGTGGGTTTGCGGAATACGCCGTAGTACCCGTGACCAACGTAATAAGGGTTCCCAAGTGCGTTGGTCTTGATGAGGCGGCGACATTGCCCGTCGGCGCATTGACGGCTTGGCACATGGTCTTTGACAGAGCTGGCGTAAGACCTGGAGAATTAGTCGTTGTTTTTGGTGCCACGGGTAACGTGGGTAGTTACGCCGTTCAGTTCACAAAACTAGCTGGAGCCACGGTCATCGCGGTAAGCCGTAAGGCAAACAAGGTCAGGAATGCATTAATAGGGCTAGGCGCCGATTACGTAGTGACGCCAGAGGAGGCTCAAGTACTTGTAAACGAGTTAAGCAATGGGCTTGGTGCCGACTTAGTGGTCGACTCCGTTGGCCAAGCCACTTGGAACCTAAGCTTTCAATTAGTTGCGCGTTACGGCAGGTGGGTAACGGCTGGCGCATTAACTGGTGGCGATGTTACGCTTAGTTTACCATCACTCTATCAAGGGAGGTCACTGTAATAGGTTCGACAGGTGGTACCAGGATTGAGCTTATTAGGTTGCTCGACCTGCTTAGTAAACGTAGGATTAAGGCACCAATCTATGCAAAGATGAGCTTGATAGGGTTAAGGAGGCGTTTGACGTCATGTTCAAGGCTGAGGATAGGATAGGTAAGGTATTACTCATGCCGTAACGGCTTCAGTCCTTACTTAGGTAAATATTTAAATAGTGCATTCATGAGGAGTCCTTGATGGTTGACGTTAAGAGATTGGCTGCCGAGATTTTGGGTGTCGGTGAGTCACGGGTTAGGATTAGCCTGAGGCTCTTGATAGGCTTGAGGAGGTTACTACTAAGGCTGATGTTAGGGCTTTGATTAAGGAGGGCTTGATATACGCTGAGTATGCCAGGGGCGTTAGTAGGGGTAGGTGGCGTGAGCTGCATGAGAAGAGGAGGAAGGGAAGGAGGAGAGGTGTTGGTAGTAGGAGGGGTAGTAAGTATGCTAGGCTTGATCCTAAGGAGGCTTGGGTCAATAAGGTTAGGGCATTGAGGAGGTACCTAAACTCGCTAAAGAGAAGAGGGTTGATTGATGCTAGGACTTGGAGGGAGCTTTACCTGCAGGTTAAGGGTGGCAGGTTCGATAGTGTGGCGTCACTTAGGACATACCTAATCAGCAATAACCTCCTTAAGCAACAGCGGTAAAAATAGCCTGCTTCTCTATCCTAGAAATACTTATTAAGTGATTATCTTCTTGGTTTTACGAACATGGCAAGGACCGGACGCTATAAAGTCAGGTTTAGACGTAGGAGGGAGGGTAAGACGAATTATTACAAGCGTAGGGGGATGATTAAGAGTGGCTTACCTAGGCTTGTTGTTAGGAGGACGAATAGGTACATTATTGCCCAGGTCGTTGTGCCTAGGGTTATGGGCGATGAGGTTATCGTGAGCGCCACGTCTAAGGAATTGGCAGGTTTTGGTTGGAAGGGTAGTTTGAAGAATACTTCGAGTGCGTACCTCGTGGGCTTAATAGTTGGTTATAAGGCGTTGCTCAAGGGCGTTAAGAAGGTGATACTCGATATTGGCTTCATAGGCCGATTAAGGGCGCCCGCGTTTTCGCTGTTCTTAAGGGCGCGCTTGATACAGGTCTTGAGGTGCCCCATGGCGAGGAGGTACTCCCCGATGAGGATAGGATAAGTGGTAAGCACATTGCTGAGTACGTGGAGAAGCTTAAGGGCGAGAATGAGGCGTTGTATAGGGCCCGCTTTTCTCAGTACTTGGCTAAGGGTTTGGATCCTGTTGATTTGCCGAAGCACTTTGAGGAGGTTAGGGATAGGATTAAGAACTATTACATGGGTTGGTTTAAGAAACTGAACATAGAGGTGCCCCAGGAGACTGAGGAGGAGTAAGGTTAGGTTTCTCAATCGCTTATTCATGTTTTCTCTCAGTCATAGGTTCCTCCTGGCGGTACATTCATTGATCATTCATCGATAATTTAAGTGATTGTATTCTCGAGTAATCTTTAAAAATAAATATGTTATTAATGAATAATAAAAGAGTGATTGATATGAAAACATCTGAGGACTTGGGATTATCGGGGATTCACTACGTTATGTTCGTGAGCTACTCACTCACGTTCTTAATATGGGGTTTTGTGACCGCGAGTGGTGTTATGTCGATTTACTACTTCTCTAAGTACATACCCAGGTTCTTAGTGCCCATCTCCGTAGCCCTTGGACCGATATCCCTAATGATCGGTAATGTACTCATGGGTAGGTTGGCGGATATCGTTGGTAGGAGGGGCATATATGCCTATACGATGAGCCTATATACGATTGGGTTAATAGGCATGGGGTTGTCAATACTCCTATCAAATGTAATACCGGCGTCTGAGGCCTTCATACCGTTCATTATATCGTACATATTAGCCGAGATAGGCGTTGGTGGTGAGGAACCGCCAGCACTTGCCGCGGCTACGGAGTTAATGCCGTATAATTACAGGGGCTCGATACTAGTCTTAATGACGAATTTCGATAACATAGGTGCGGCCATAGCATCGGCGATACTATTGCTGGCGTTGATGAGGGGTACTCAGTTATCCGCTACCTGGACCATGATTGGTTCCGCAATAATCGTATTGATAGTAGCGGTGATTATTAGGTTAGTAACGCCTGAATCGGTTAGATGGCTTGTCGTTAAGGGCAGGGTTAGTGAGGCTGAAAGGATAGCTAGTGAGTACGGCTTATCATACGCCTCACTGAAGGTTCTGAACAGGGCGTTAGATTTCCGCCTTTGTGGTTTAGGACACTTGTGCTATCTCTCCTCGGTGTATCCCAGTTGGCGACCTATGGATTAATGGCCTTTTACATTGTTTACTTGCCATCATTACCATTCTCAAATAATGAAGTGTTGGCTACGCAAGTGTTACTGTGGGCCAACGTGGGTGCTTCAATTGCTGGTTTGATTGGGTTGGCTGTCGATAAGTTAAGTAGGAAGACCTTCACCCTGATTTCGTTCCTGGGTGGGTTATTAACCATGGTACCGATATTCATAATATACGGTGTAATGACTAAAAGTGCCTTTGCATCGTCTTTAACCATATTCTATACATTACTATTCCTAAACATGGTATTCAGTGAGCTTGGTTGGGCAGTTAGGGTGCTCCTAGAGCCTGAGCTATACCCAACTAGAAATAGGGCTACCTGGGTTGGCATTGTTAGGTTCATTGCGTGGGCAATGTATGTGTTCCTCATCTATTATCTACTTGCCTCCGCAAACACCTACGTATACCTACTCTCAAACCTAATACTCTACGTAGTGGGTTTCCTAGCGGCGTTAGCTTGGTTCATTTTTGGTATTGAGACCAGGGGATTACCAATACATGCACTTGATAAGGCAGCTGACCGTAGGTAATGAAGCTCCATACCTTCTTAAAACCCATGGATATTACAAACTGAAATATTAGTTAAATACCACGATGAGTCACCATGAAATAACTTATCGAATTACCATTAGAATTCTAAGAAATTGATTTAGAAAGATTTTTAATTATCAAGTACAGTGAAAGTTTCGCTCTCTTCCTTAAAGCCCCAAACTCGTGGTGGGTCCTATGACTAAGCGATACTTGGCATTGGCGATGCTTGCCTCGGCTTTGTGGGGAGCCTCGTACCCAATTACCTACTTAGCACTGGGGCTATACCGCATAAATGAGTTAATTGCCTTAAGCTATCTATTTTCCACGGTTTTGCTTCTCATAGCATCGCTATTTCATGGTTATGATGAGAAATCGATAATTAAGGGTTTACTATTGTCGCCAATCAATTACGCAATTGTTTACTTATACACGGACTTGTCGGGTGGTGTTGGTGGATTAACCGCCCTCGTGAGCTCAAGCTACATAATACCACTGATAATCCTTGATTACATCAATAATAGGAGCATTAACGTGAGGTACCTGGTATCAGCGATTACCCTGCTCGGAGCCCTATACCTATTGTTCCAGGGCTATGGTGATTCCATTTATGTGGCGCTGCTCCTCATGGTCATGAATTTTGTATACACAATAGCTTGCGGGAATTAATGATATTGATATTATTAATTTTGTACTTGGTCAATCGCTTGGTACCCTCATTATTTCATACTTAATAATACGGAACCCACTAGTATTAGCTCTCGGTCTCGATAACCCCTATTACCCATTAATACTGGCATTGGTTGGTAACGTAATACCTTACATGTTATACGCAGAATCAATTAGGCAAATAGGTCCTGTTGAGACTTCGTTAACATCCTCTATGGAGACTATTAGTTCATTAATAGCGTCATTACCAATACAGCGATTACCAATGAACTCGGTGGCATGGATATTGCTAATTATTTCAATATTATCGCTCAATATTGAATTGAATAGAAATAACGTATGGAGAAAGCCGCGATTAATGAGCTATTACTTACCTATGCAGGTAAATGAGGAAATTGTCTCATCGCCAAACATTGCGCCTAAAAGCTATGTGACATTCATTAACCCACACTTAATGACTAGGGTTGTTGGGAAGAGGAAGGTGATATAGCTATGGCTCAAGCCTGAACCTATCCCTTGGGTAAAGCACGACCTCACGAATATTATCTCTCTTCAATAATACCATTAATAGTCTGTAGAGCCCCATGCCCCAACCAGCGTGTGGCGGCATTCCGTAGTCATAAACCATTAAGTGGCTTTCGAAGCTCTCAGGGTTAAGTCCCCTCTTCCTTAGCGCCTCTATCAATTGCTCCTTAATGTGAATTCTACTACTCCCTGACGCTATCTCTAGGCCACCCATGACTAGGTCGAATGACTCACTGATTTTTGGGTCTGAGTCGAGGGGCTTTGTGTAGAATGCCCTTAGGTCCGTTGGGAAGTGTATTATGAAGAATGGCTCGCCGAACTCCTCACTTAGGATTTCCATACCATTCTTAGGCACGTCATCACCCCAATTCACTTTCAAGCCCCTCCTACCCAGTATGTCTAGGGCCTCGTCATAGGTTATCTTCCTGAAGGGTTTCCTGGGGATCTTAATCTCAATGCCGTACCTCGCCAACTCATTGCCGAACATCTTATTGACCCTATCGTATACATTGACTATCACATCCTCAAGAACCGCCATCACGTCCGTGTAATTGGCGAAGGCCTCCTCGATATCCACCGATATGAATTCGTTGAGATGATAATTCGTGTTATGCTTCTCAGCTCTATAGGCAGGCGCTATTTCGAAGATTCTCTCGAGGCTCGCCGTTAACTCCTCCTTATAGAGCTGTGGGCTCTGGGCTAGGTAGGCAACTCTTTCAAAGTATTGAACCGCGAATAACTCAGCACCGCCCTCGGTGCTAGTCACTATTATCTTTGGGGTAAACACCTCAATGAAACCCTGACCATACAATGTATCACGTATTGCATGTACAACCTCACTTTCTACCCTAAATATCAGAGAATTAATAGGTCTCTTAAGATCAACAGACCTATACCTTAACCTCGTATCCAGGTCGGTCTCCACCGAGCCCCATATATCTATTGGTAATGCCTTCGACTTAGCCACGACATGTATCTCGCTCGGGAAAACTTCAACACCGGCCTTGGCCACCTTGCTTGCCTTGACGACCCCCTTAACGACAATCGCGTCCTCCCTACCCAGTGACTGAATCAATGACCAAACACTGTCTGAGACCGCCCCCTTCTTTATCGTTAATTGAATAGTGCCCTCCCTATCCCTAAGCAGTATAAATTTTATATTACCGAGGTCTCTGATGTCCCAGACCCAGCCGGCCAGCACGACCTCTTTACCATCAAGCTCAGGGATTACGTCTTTAGTCCAGTGGGTCTTCCTTGGAAAACTCACGACTAACTTATAGATTTTGGGGATTTAAAAATTGTGATTATTTGGTAATTTCAACCCTAATGTTTGTACCACTAATTTGACTAAGAACCTTAGCCAATTCACTCGGTCTAAATGGTAACCTCCTAAGTTCACTCTTTGTTATTCTGACTACGGTCTCCGTGGTGCCATCGGGAAGCCAGGACGTTGATACTGTGAGTATCCTGGCAGGTGATGCTAATTGCGTGGCGAGCTCATTCACATTAACGCCCTTTTCAACAACCTTAACCCTCTTATTCAATGTCCTTTCTAAGTCGTGCTCCATCTGCTGTATTATGGTCCGAGGAAGCGCCTTTATGCCCTTAAGTACAACAATAACCAAGTCACCGACCTCGTAGGACTTCACATACTCAACATTCTTCAGGACCTCCTCCATCTTACCAGTGGCTATATTTAGCAATGCGTCGCTAACATCAACATCAAGCATGGAGTACTCTCCACTGTCAAGCAAAGACTGGCACTTGTTGCAAAACACCCTGGTCTTGACACAGAAGGTGCAAAACGGTATTTTCATTCGACAACCATAAAAATATTAGGCTTAATAAACCTTATGCGTTTCTCCATTAACGGTGGTTCCCACTTGAGGTCAAGCACCTTAGTCCGGTGCTTATTGCTGATGATGTCACTATTGAGGATTAACCCATTACCTAAATTAAGGTCTCATTAAACTAGTGATCAGCAAAGCCTTATTTACTCGGGACTTTAAGCTTGAGGTTGTGTGAACGATGCAATAATAACTTCGAATATTAGGAAGAGGTTCATTAGTAATGAACGTACTGGTTTTCTAAGGAGGAGAAAAATCGTAGTTGAGGCGCTGAGGGGTGTTTCCTTCAGGGTTAGGTGGGGTGAGGTGTATGGGTTGTTGGGCCCTAATGGTGCCGGTAAAACGACTACCGTCAAGATACTGTCTACCTTGTTAATCCCTGATGGCGGTTATGCCTTGATTAATGGACATGATGTTGTTAAGGAAGCAAGTATCGTTAGAAGTATCATAGGCCTAGTACTTTACCCAGATAAGGTTTTTACTCGAGACTTAGTGGGTATGAAAACCTCGTTTACTTTGGCAGGCTTTATGGGTTAAGCAAGTCGGTGGCTGAGGCTAGGCTAGGGAGTTAATGAGGCTTGTTGGGCTTGAGAACGCGATGAATAGGTCCTATGAGGAGTACTCACTTGGTATGAGGGCTAGGCTTGCCATAGCCAGGGCATTGATTCACGACCCATCTGTGCTGTTTCTCGATGAGCCAACCATCGGTTTAGACCCAATCTCTGCGAGGGAAGTAAGGGAGTTGGTAAGGAGACTTAAGAGGGAGGGTAAGGCAATACTCTTTACTAGTCATAACCTTTGGGAGGTGGAGGAGGTCTGTGATAGGTTGGTATAATAAGTAATGGTAGAATGATCATCGAGGGTTCACCGAGGGATATAAAGGACATGCTTGGGCTTAAGTACGTGGTTGAGGTTGAGGTTCAACTCAATGGCCGTGTGGAGACCATACGTGTGGAGACCACGAACCCTGCTGACTCACTTCGTAGGGTCATTAATGACGCAGAAGCGAGGGGGTTGAATATAATTAGGGTTAGGATAAATGAACCTTCTCTAGAGGAGGCTTTCGTGAAGGTGGTTAAGAATGAGGGTGAGTAAAATGGGTAAGATAGGTGTGTTACTTGCTGTAATGGCTAATGAACTAAAGATAATAAGTAGGGAGCCGGGCGGTTTGGCCTTGCTTGTCATTCTTCCGTACTTCATCGCTGGTAGTATGGCATTTATAGCATCATTCTTTGTCAAGGTAACGAGTAGTGTATTCATTAGGCAATTCATTGGGTTTGAGGTCTTAATGCTGTCAATGATAATGGTACAGACCGGGTCTAGGTTTCTATGGGAGGAGAGGAGGGGTGGTAGGCTTGAGTTCCTGCTTGCCTCACCAACCAGCATGTACTTGATCTTACTTGGCACATCCCTAGTGATGATAATAGTAAACATCGGCGCCTTCACAATAGCATCCTTACCACTATTCTATATGGAGTATGGATTAATCGGAGCCTTAGGTTAGCATTAGCTCTTCTAACGCTCTTCATCGGATTATTCCCTCTATATGGCATTGGATTATTAATAGCAGGTCTAGTTATGAGACTTAACGACGCAGACGCGGTAAATAATGTAATAACACCAATATTAACAATATTATCTGGGACCACATACCCAGTATATGTACTTCCATGGTGGGTTAGGGGGCTCGTTTATGCACTACCTATGTACATAACCTTCTACTCCATGTACCTAGAGAGCATTGGGCAGGCAAGTTACATGCTCATTATCTACCTAATCACCGCAACAATCATATACCTACTATTTGGGATGACCTCATATGCAAAGCTCGAGAGGGGGTTCAGGAACAGGGGAATTTAGAAAGTTGGGTGCTGAGGTATGGAGAGGTTTACGCTTATTATTCTCGAAACCATCATCGATTATGATAAACGTTGTAACGGCGCCACTATGGCTTGCCTTCTTCATACTCACCCTCAGGGGATTCGGTGTACTCACCCTGGGTAAACTCATCCTCCAGTTATTCCTATGGCTGCATATGCCTTCGCACTTTACTCGAGTTGGTTGTGGGGTTTTGGCGGTGGGATTATTGAGGAGAGCTATGAGGGAATTCTCGAGAATGTCATGACCACCATAAATAACTTACTAATACACGTGATTGGTTGGGGCATTGCATACTCAATATATACATTACTCGATTTGGCATCTCTCGTGATAAGCTTCTACGTAGTATTCGGCCTAACCATTGACATTAGGAACCCAGTACTCCTTACAGCATCCATAATACTTGCTTCATTACAGCTTCTCTTTATATCAACAATATATGCGATGCTCGTGGTTAGGCTCAGGTCTAACTGGGTCATCACAGACATAATGCAGTTCCTAATGCCTGTATTAGGCGGATTAATACCGAGTGAGGCAGGTAGGTACGTGATGCTGGTGAATGAGTACTCGCCAATAGCCTACCCATTTGTTATAATGCGTGAGGCTGCCCTGGGCTACCTGGAGCTTCCCATACCAATTACTTACCAACTATTTTACTCAGTAACCACCGTGGCGTCTTTATTCATAGTCACAACCATGCTTATTAGGATATTCGATAAACGACTTAGGGAGGAGGGTAAGTTAGGACTTACGTGACCTAGCCCTTACCCTATGTAGAGCCACCATCACCAGTATGATAATTAGTATGAGCACGGTATAGATAAGGAGTTCATACCTAAGTATGGCATTTACGAGACTTATCTTACTGACACTACCGCTCATTATTGCCTGTACTAGCAAATACCTCGATAATTGAGCCAATGGGTCGTACGGCCTCGATGATGCTTGGTACTCATTAATTATTTCATCGACCAAGCTCCAGTTACCGCTCATTATAGCATTACTAACTGTGGCGTTCAGGAACTGTGGATTACCCAACTCACTGAGTATTTTCTCTGCTTCGAAGTATGTTGGTGGTATGACGTAGGCGCTTACCGTGGACTCATTAGTAGCACCGAGGTAATTAATGCTCAACGTAATTGTGATGAGTCCCAGGTACCGCGGTGTGAGCGTTGTTGATCCATTAATGAGTACCGTGGCCGGCACCTCGGAACCGTTTAGGAATGTTGCATATGCAGTTATTGTCCCATTAAGTATTAACGGATAACCATCGTAATAACCAACCGTGTTATTAATCCATAGGTTTAAGTAATCCCAGTAGCTAATAGCCTCACCCGTCAGTGCGTATGCCGATGCATTAATTAATAATGCACACTCCCTATTGAATCCTAGGCTTAATGATGTATTTGCCATGACCATGGTCGTATCATTAATGCAACCTTGCAATGTGAGATTAACGTGTACGCTTATCGCGGGGTAATCATTGAGTATTATATTTATCGTCTCATTATGACCAATAATCACTAGCGGTTCTGCCTCAATACTCAATCTAAATAATTCCACGCTCATTACGGTAACATTAATCGATGCCGATGCGCCCAACTCAACATTAATCACGTACGTGCCCGGCACCGTGGCTTAATAACCATGCCCAACAATGATGATTCACCTGGCGATAGGTCAACCGTGGTTGATGAGTATAATGAACCATTTAGGTACGTATTCAATAAACCCTGGTAGGCAAGTTGGTGGCATTGTGATGTTGATAACCGCGTTAATTGGCTGTGGATAGATGGTCACCGCGGGCGATTCAAGGCTTATTAATGGTGTCGGCCTTGAAACCGTTATATTGCCAAACCCCGTGTTTATGGTTAGCATGGTATAGTTCGCGGGTAGGGAATACGTTAACTGAAGTGTTGAGTTGTTCACATAGTGGCTAAGAACTGCGTACTCGTATGGGCCGTAAATACTTAGGTTTACAATTACGTATTCATTAGTACTGGTTATGTTCCATAGGTAATTAACCACATTTATTAATGGAGGCACTATGCTAATGTTGGCCATGATATTCATACCCGCCACAGACAACACCATGTACTGGCCCGTATAGGTTTCATTTAATAAATTCCACACAACACCAATGCTGCCGCAAGAAACTAATTTGCTTCCTACATACGTGTTATTAACGTAAAACTCACCGTAGTAAAACACGGGGAAGCTAGGGCAGGAATTAGGTGTCATCAACTCAATTGTCGTATTGACCAAGGCCCAGCTTGGCGCTAGTAATACTATTTCCGGTAATAGCCTTACCGTAGGGCTCACCACGCCTATTTTAAGCGTTGTTATTGTGTACGTGCTGTAATTAATGTAGACTGTTCCCGTGAATCCCCCAATCACGAAGTTCATCTTCCCTACATCATTAACGTACGTATCAACAATTGTGTAGTTACCATTTATGTAGTACGTGGCGTTTATGATACTTACCTGCACGGGCACTACATCATACCCAAGGGATAGTGCTGTACTTGGGCTATTGTATATGTAGATGTCACCCTGGCCGTTTGATACGGTGGAATTAACAACGAAGTTTATCTTAATCGTTGATGTTCCCGGGCCCAGTATTAAGGTCGTGTTTGGTGGTTCGAAGTATATCATTGGTTTATAGGGGTTGATGGGGCTTGGTGGCGATGTGATCAGCATGTCCGTAACCAACGTTACACTGTTTGGGTTGTTTACTGAAATCACTAAATTGCCAAAGCTATTACTCGTTAGGTATAATGTGGTTGTTGTGACCAGCGATGCCGTCGGCTGACCCAGCGTGATGTAGGTTAATGCCGTTGAGTTTTCATAGGTCACGTTAACTACGTAGGTGCCCCAGGTGATCCCTGTAAATGTAGCACTTGCATAGCCGTTACTTGCGCTTGTTGGTGTGCCATTGATGTATATCGTACCCGTGATTGGCGCTGTTCCATACATTACGTATAGGTTAAGGGTCAGGCTCTCCGTCATTACGTTATACGTACCACCCACTATCCTAGCCGTGATACCCGGTGTATAGCTGATTGTTAGGGTAACGGTTTCGTTATTTGTTGTTGGGTTGACCAGGGCCATGTATAGTGTCGTGTTTGTTATCGAGAATGCGGAGTTGAGCTCAATGTTACTAATAACTGAACCACCACCTGCCGTGATTTCTATAGTGCCCGTAGCAGGCAGTTGAACCTTGTAGTACTGAGCGCTGAGGCCCTGAAGGCTAACACTAAATGAATAAGTACTACCGCTCATACTTATTGTTTGGAAGCTTGGGTAGTAGGTTGATCCGCATAGGTTTTGCCCATGGACCAGTGAAACTAGGTACTGGGTGTAGTAATTATCGAGCCATGAATTAATGATGCTATTGCCGGCGAATACGTTCTGTTCGATGGTTGCGGGTCCAATGCCATTCGCGATTAGCCAGTATATGAAGGCTGAGTAGTAGTACATGTTTATTATTGGCTCTCCTGAGTAGTCGTATGGGTCATACCCATACTGGTTGTACTGGAAGTAGTCCTGGGCCATTGGGCACTGGTTCGTGTAGTAACTCGCTGTACCCTCAGCATCGGCTTCAATATACCACGGGTAATCCTGGGGTATTGTCGTGTATTGCATATACGCTAATTGCGATACGTGTACAAGCTCGTGATAAGCCGTGTGTTCAAGCCAATCACTCGACAAACCAGCACTTATGTTTATGTACTCTATGCATGTACTGATTATTTGGCCAGTGTTTGGATTATAGGTATATTCCCACCCAGTTACGCCTGCCTCTGACCCTGGAAGAGAGGATACCACATATACCGTGTATTGACTTCCACTGCATGGCGGTGACATTTTCATGCCCAGGGTGTTAGTATATAATGAGTATGCCTGTTCTAGGTAATTATCTAGGGCTTGGTCGTATGACGAACCTGCATTTGCCAAGTCGTATATTAGGAAGTGTGTACTATTCACAGTAGGTGTTAATGCATTAGCATTAATTGAGATGAAGATCAGGGTTATCAATGTGATGATTATGTATCTCATAATTACCGAGGGGACGAGTCCATTCCAGTCATTCGAACTCATACTTAATAAAACACTTTTATATATAAGGTTATTAAAACCTTTCAATTCCATGACAAAAATAATACTTTTTAAATCGCGGTATAGATACCGAAATCAGTGCATGATGTAAGAAGTAGTATTTTGAGAATCGCGGATGTATTAAGGAACTCATTTAACGATGTAGTCATAACAGGTTCCTACTTAATGAATAGGGTATTTACTGTAAAGATAAATCCTGAGAATGCGATTAATGAGGCTGAGGTCCTCTCAAGCATGTTTAGGGATGTTGCGGTGCTAATTGACGATACCGGCTTCTTAAATTCCCTAGGCTCCTTAAGCATCGCCAAGATAGAGGCTCGCTCGTGATACTCGTTTATGACGTTCACGACATAAGGCCCTTCTGTAATTTAGTGGGTTTACCATGCCTGGAGCCCTGGGACCAGGAAAGCCTAGTTAGGGCCATTAAGGAAAGCCGTGATTATAGTGAGTCCTTTGAGCTACCATACATAGTGAGGTTGGGGCCTTGGTTAGGTATAGATGAGGGCATCAATGGCGTTGGCGTTAGGCGTAGGGAGGCCACGTTTAATAAGAATTGGGGTGAGCCCATGCGTTGGGGACCTAATCGATTATTGGGTAGTTTCCGTAAAGAATTGCCTGAGGAGGTCAGGGTTAGGACTCGTGATAACATTACTATTATTGGGAAGGGTGATGGGGTACTCATATCTGGTTCTGCGTGGTCATTCATTAAGGAGCGCATCGATAAAATCAGTAATTACTCTATGATATTGTCATTATACATAAATCCACTTCCTAAGGATTCGATCAGTATTAAGTACGTCATCGATATTGGGGATTACTTAATGAAGGAGGTCGGTGTTGATAGGCTTATGGTTGATGATATTGATAAATGGTATAACGATTTAATCAATAATGCCGTTAAGCGGCTCTTTTTTTCGGGGACCGGGAGACCCATTGATGCTCATTGAGTGGCTCTTTTCAAAGTATAGGAGACAGGGTGAAGTACCGATAATGGTGATTGACCCATCATACATGCATATAATCAGTACTGAAGGGCTGACGCCAAGCTATGACATGCTCCCAACATTCTTCGAACCGAGGAGTTCGATCAAGTGGTTGATTTTGTGGTGAATCCATTAATGTCAATATTGGCATTTCTAAGGGCTGGTTATGGCTATGGCAGGTTAATAGCGGTGGTTAATCCATGCTCATTATTGAACCAGGAGGATCTGATCCGTGAGATCATTAATACTACTCATGATAATTACCTCATGATAATTCCATTAATTAATGGTGAATGTAATGAGGCTTTAAACGTTTTATCTAAAGTCAGTGCTCAATATAAAGTCGTAAATTACGATCCAGGTAATCCCCTGAGTTCGTTACAGGATGTTCTGGACATCGTTAATTCACGTGGTATAATTGTAATAAATATCTCGGTGAATTCCCTAGGTAAATACGTGTTTAGCATTGTTGATGAGTATTGCGATAATTGCGGTGATTGCTTAAGGATTAATTGTCCAGCAATTCAATTAAATAGGAAACCCGTTATTGATACCAAGGCATGTATTGGCTGCGGTATTTGTCAGTTGGTATGTTCAAGGGGTGCGATAATTAGGATTAAGGTTTCGTGAAAATTATCTAATATTAGTATTTAATTCTATGTGAGATATATAGCATATATAGTAATTTTTCCAATATGCTTGATATATAGCAAGTATACTCTCCCTACCTTATAGGTATTTAAATTCTCCATAAAGGTTGGAAAATGTATGATGGTAACAAAATCAATAATCAGGATTTTAAGAATCAAGGTATTACCAACGCAATTAAGTAAGTCATCAATAAATAGCAACGACCCAGTAAACAGCGGAAGTAAAAATAATCATTATGGCCAAGTTACCGGTCACTTGGTGATCATACCTACACCCTATACATTACCAATAGTGGTGCCTATATACGCTGATGAGAAAACTATTAGGGAGTCAACAAAGGATTATTACTACGTAGTACCATAAAGACACGACGCTTAAGTCTTTTTTAAGCCCTAAAGGGTTAATTAATGTCTATGATGAAACGACGGTCTCTTGATTAAATGATGATGGGTAAATGACTGAGTATGATTATTGCACCTACATTCATAATGCTTAAAATAAGTCATGTTCTATACCTAATAATTAAGGGGATTGTTATTGCACGATATAAAAAGAGGCATTAGGTATTACGTGACAGGTAATGTGGGAGTCCTATTGCTTACCTGGTTTCTTTATGCCATAGGCAATGCGGTAACGTTGCCCTACTTCTCAATCTACCTTAAAATGCTTGGCGCCAATGCAGTGGATATTGGCCTGACCTACTCGGTGTCTATGGTAGCGCAGTTAATGACGATAATACCCGGTGGTTATTTAACGGATACCATTGGTCGTAGATCGTCAATAATCATAGGGACGTGGCTAATAACAATAATGACATACTTAATGGTGATAGCACCAAGTTGGCAATTACTTGCTGTATTCTATGCCTGAGCATGGCAGCGGGTTTTTACCAACCTGCACTGTTGGCGATATTAATAGACTCATTACCACCTGAAAGGTACGCCAGCGGTATCCTGGTGACATCCGTATTGCCCCAAATACCGTGGCTAATCCTACCGCCAATCGGCGGTTTCCTAATTAATAAGTACGGACTACTTGGTATTAGAATTGCCTACCTATTTTCCGCGGTCATATCTACGGCCGTGTCAGTGATTAGGCACTTCACGATTAAGGAAACACTGGGCAATAGCAAGCCGAGAAATATCTCCCTTAGGGAGTTATTGCGTTCCTATTACTCCCTGAGCAACGTGGTTCATCTATCCAATGACTTACTAACCATGTATTTAATAACATTAATAACATACATAGCCGTGATGCCCCTTAACACGTTACTATCGATATACGTTGTATACAGGCTAGAATTGAGTACAGTTTATTGGGGTTACTTGGTATCCACCTCCTACGCAGCATACATAGTCCTAGGTGTTCTCCTATTGTTCTATGTAGATAGGTACAGGAGTAAGTTGCTTATTGTTGGTATCATTATTAACACGCTAGGTAGCGCAATAGGCCTACTCGAAAATGTCTACTCAACCGTTGGGTACATGTTACTCCTACAAATCGGTACCCAGCTAATCATGACCGCAATCCAGAGTGAGTTGGGTAATAGAATTAACATTGACAAGAGGGGTTATGGAATGAGCTTATTAATAACGTTTCAGTTAATTGGACAGACAATAGGTAGTTATGTGGCAGGTGAATTTTATAGGATCAGTACAGAGTCCTTATTCCTGATACCATTAACCCTGTCACTGAGCTTGGTAGTAATTCATTTAAGTAGGTCTCGTCATATTACCCCTAGTGAACAATGACCCTGTCTATAAGCCAGGTTTAGTTATTGCGTTCCTATTCATATCTGGTGCTGTAATTCCAATGTCATATAGTGATAATTCACGGACTCGGTAGCACATGCAGGACAATATTAAACATGATCATTCATTTAAGCAGGCGAAACCAACGGCAGAAGGATTCGGTGTTATTCGGCGGAAGAATTTAATTTCCTTGATTATCCTAACCCCTGTGGTTGTCGTAAGAGCCCTGGTAAGGTGATACTGTATGGGGAACACGCCGTCGTTTACGGCGAGCCAGCCTTAGCCATGGCCATTAATAGGTATGTCTATGTTATGGCAAAGGCTAGGAACGATAATAAGGTGAACATAAATGCGAGAGATCTAAGGTTGGCAGGTGTCTCGGTGACGATTAATGAAGACGGCGATATAGTTGCCAGGACAGATTATGGCGCGGTCATCTCCGCGTTAAGCTACGTTAAGAGGGCGGTTGAGCTAGCCACGGAGTACCTAGATAAGAGGGTTGGCATTGACTTGGAGATACGATCTGAAATGCCTGTTGGCGCTGGGCTAGGCACGTCAGCTGCTGTTGCCGTAGCGACCATATACGCATACATAAAAGAACTGGGTTATGATATTGATAAACGCGAACTGGCACGTCTGGCCTGGCAAGTTGAGAAGGATGTTCAAGGTTCTGCAAGCCCTACGGATACCACAATGGCCACATTCGGCGGTATAATGTATGTGAAACCCGAGGGCAACAACGCGGCGATGGAACCCGTGAAGCCAGGAACCAGTATTCCATTGATTATTGGGTACGTGCCAGGGTGAGCACGACGAAGGACTTGGTGGCCATGGTTAGGAAGAAGTACGAGACCATGAGGGACGTAATAGAGCCGATAATAAGGTCAATAGGGCTAATCACTAGGAAGGGTAGGGAGGCCCTGGAGAAGGGTGACTTGGAGTTAATGGGTGCTCTAATGAACATTAACCATGGACTGCTTGATGCCCTTGGTGTGTCGACTCGGCAGTTAAATGAGATGGTTTATGCTGCCAGAAATGCAGGCGCCCTTGGCTCTAAGTTGACAGGTGCCGGCGGCGGTGGGTGCATGATAGCGTTGTCCGATAGGGTAGAGGTTGAGAAGGCAGTGGAACTCGTGGGCGGTTCCGCATTAAGGGCCAGGTTGGATATTAATGGCGCGATTATCGAGAGTGATGATTAATTGGCTTATTATGAATAAAAGTATTTATTAAGGGTGCTTAATATCGATTACTTAGCGATAAGCGGAATGCAAGTAGGCAATATTTACATACCCGATACGTCGGTGTTCTTGGATGGAAGCCTAAAGGAGGCAATATTGAGGGGTAACATCAAGGGTAGGTTATTGATACATACAGAGATAATTAGGAAGTTTGAGGGCGAGGCTAGGTCTGGTGGCGCATTGGGTTGGTTGGGTATTAGGGAATTGAATTACATCATGGACTCAATAAATAAGCTCGGCCTCGAGGATGTAAGGGTTGAGTACGTATCGACACTCCCAAAGTCAATACCAAGGCCTGACCAGCACTCGGTTGATGAGATCGTTAGGGAATTGGCCAGGGAATTAGGCGCAATACTGGTGACGAGTGATGAGATGAATTTTGAGATTTCACGGGCTATGGGTATTGAAACGCTATTCATTGGTCAGCATAAGGATAAACTGGAGATTGAGAGGTTCTTCGATAACGACACTATGTCCGTCCACTTAAAGGAGGGTTCAATACCCTATGCCAAGAAGGGTAGGCCGGGAAGTTGGCAATTAGTGCCTCTCGGTAGTGAACCGCTTAGTAGGGAGTACCTGGAGAGGATGGTTAGGGAATTGATATCGGCATCACTCATGGCCAATAGTAACACCAGGGTTGAGATTAGGAGGGAGAACTCACTCATTATTCAGCACAGTGAGTATAGAATTGTCATTGCGTTACCCCCCGTTTCTGATGGGATTGAGATAACGGCAGTTAGGCCATTAATTAAGCGTAAACTTGAGGATTATTCACTGCACCCAAAGGTTCTTGATAGACTGAGTAGGCAGGCCGAGGGAATACTAATAGCCGGCCCACCAGGTGCTGGTAAGACAACCTTTGCCCAGGCTCTGGCGGAGTATTACATGAACCTTGGCAAGATCGTTAAGACCGTGGAATCACCTAGAGACATGATACTGCCTAATGAAATAACGCAGATATCAAAGACCTACGCAACGTCCGAAGAAGTTCACGACCTACTGCTGCTGTCGAGACCGGACTTCACGATTTTTGACGAGATGAGAGATACGGCCGACTTCCAATTATACATAGACCTTAGGCTGGCGGGTGTTGGCATGGTAGGTGTTGTCCACGCAACAAGCCCCATAGATGCGATTCAGAGGTTCATAGGCAGGACTGAGCTTGGCATGCTACCATCAATAATAGACACGGTCCTCTTTATGAAGGATGGCGAGGTTCAGAGGGTGTATAGTCTCGAGCTTACTGTCAAGGTCCCCGAGGGTATGAGCGAGGAGGACTTGGCGAGGCCCGTGGTCATTGTTAAGGATTTCATAAATGATACTGTTGAGTATGAGGTTTACGTGTTTGGCGAAGAGATCTTCGTAACGCCTATCAGTAGGTCACGTAGGATTGGTCAGGCAGTTAATGATAAGAGGTTGATTAGTAGGATTATTAGGGTTTTGAGGAAGTATGTGCCACCAGAGGAGATATCAATAGTTAGGGGCGAGGATGGCTCGGTAATAATCCAAGTACCTGACGCATACATAGGCGCTGTCATCTCCAAGGGGCTGCCTAAACTTGAGAATATTAGGAGGAAGTTTAATGTTCAACTTAAGGTAAGGCCGAAGGAACATTGACGAAACGCAACATATATAAGCACTTTTATAACTATTGTCAGGATAATATGAGTTCAATGAAAAAGCCCGTGGTAGCTGATTCGGATACTTATTCGAATTATTATAATTACTATGGAAATTATCAAACAGATAATAATTATTATAATGATACAATGACATATTATCAATATCCATATAACACACAAACTCTTCAGTATCCACAGGACCAATATCCATATTATTATTACTATTATGAGGACAAGGCAATAACTGGAATTAACTACCTAGACTCATACATACTTAGTGGTGGGTTCAAGAGAGGTGAGGTTTACCTGATAGCCGGTGAGGCTGGCACTGGTAAGACCATATTCAGCCTAACATTCCTAAGGACAGGTGCCGAGCTTGGCGAGGTGGGTATGTACGTAACGGTTGACGAACCTTCAGAGGACGTTAAAAGAGGTGTTAGGGATGCCCTTGGTTGGGATTTAGATTCCTATGAGAAGAACGGTAAACTAATAATGGCTGATTTCAGGACATACTTCAGGATTTATGCGCGGGATGAGAAGATAACTCTTGATCCAAAGGACCTGGCTAAGATGATTATTGAGCAGGTTAAGAAGTATGATGTTAAGAGACTCGTCATTGATCCGATTGCGCCATTAATAATAATGAGTCACCAAGACGTTATTTGGATTAGGGAGTACCTGAGGGAGTTGGTGTTCCAGCTTAAGAAACTTAAGGATGTGACTACGATAATGACCTCGGAAATACCCACGGGTGAGGAGAATAAGCTCAGTAGGTTTGGCGTTGAGGAGTATCTTGCGAGTGGCGTGATTATGCTATCCCTCAGGGAGGTATCAATGATTAATAGTAACTTTGGGTGTTTAGCAGGATTATGTTTATTAGGAAGATGAGGTGGATGCCGATTAAACCAATAAAGCTTGTATACGATATAGCCGCGCCTTATGGTATTTATGTGATAGGCCCCTTGAATAATGAGGTTACGTTGAGGAGTATCTGCGGGCATCAGTACGCGATGGAACAGTACTCACAGGGCTATTACTACTACCCGCAGCAGTATTACACGTCTCAATACTACGAGACGCAGCAATAAGCATTAATTTTGCTTATAGAGCGTATTGATTCGGGCACGATTGCCTTAGAGGAAAACCGCCCTGGCCCTCACTTAGGGCAAGGAATAAAGAACTATTAAGTAGTAACGTGGTCAAGAGAACCTAACTCATAGCCAGAGCCTACGTCAAGCTCAATTAACCCTTTCACCTACTAAGCCCGTTACCCTAGTAAAATACCCGCAATAAATTAATTAAGAGATAAGCAGGTGCTAAGGCTGCAGTGGCGCCAAATCCATTAATTGAGGCTTTCACGAACCTAGTCAATAGGATTAGGGGGTTGAATTATATAGACGAGGCAACGCTCAAAGAGGTATTAAGAGAAATACAGAGGATCTTATTGAAGGCTGACGTTAGTGCTGACGTTGTTTTATCAATAACAAAAGCAATTGAGGAAAGGTTTAGGCAGGAGAAGCTCCCCAGGGCATCACAAGTAAGGAATTCCTTCTATACCTCCTATACCAGGAATTAGTTAAGGCGCTTGGCGGTGAGGAAATACCAAACGTCAATATTAGTAAAAGACCATATAGGTTAATGCTGATCGGCATTGAGGGCAGCGGCAAGACAACATCAGCGGCTAAACTGGCCAGATTTTATATCAAGAGGAATCTAAGGGTTGGGCTTATTGAGACCGATACATATAGGCCCGGCGCATATCATCAGCTTAAGCAACTAGCTGAAAAAAATTAATGCCCTGTTTTATGGCGAGGAGGACTCTAAAGATCCCATAGCCATACTTAGGCACGGCCTTGAGCACATGCAGAGGAATAGGGTTGACTTGATAATAATTGATACGGCAGGTAGGCATAAGAATGAGGAGGAGCTACTGAAGGAGGCCAAGGCTATTTATGATGAGGCTAAGCCTGACGAGGTCATGCTCGTGATCGATGCTACAGTCGGTAGACAGGCCGCTGCCCAAACAGAGGCCTTCATGAAGTACGTACCAATACATAGTGTTTTTCTAACGAAGATGGATAGCACCGCAAAGGCTGGTGGTGCATTAACCTCGGTTATAAAGAGCGGCGCGAGGATTAAGTTCATTGGCGTTGGTGAGGATATTGATGAGATTGAGGTCTTTGATGCTAATAAGTACGTATCAAGATTACTAGGTATGGGCGACCTTGAGGCATTGATTGAGAAGGTAAGGGCTATTGAGGAGGAGAGCAAGATCATGGAGGAGATCGAGGAGGGCAAGATAAACCTACTAACCATTAAGAAACAGATCGACTCAATAATGAAGCTTGGGCCCCTCAGTAAGATCCTGGAGTTATTACCAAGTAGTATGTTGCCGATGCAGTATAGGGCTGTGATGCTTGATGAGGAGAAAATGAGCAATGCCCAGGATATGCTCAGGAGGTGGAGGCACATACTCGATTCGATGACCAAGGAAGAGTTGCTGAACCCGGATATTGTTAATGCATCTAGAATACGTAGGATAGCCAGGGGCGCTGGGGTAACTCCTAAGGACGTTAAGGAGTTATTGAATTACTATCAATTGATGAAGAGGATGGTTAATCAGTTAAAGAAGTCACGTAGGAGACTGGGCAGGTTGGTTAGTGAGTAATTATAGCTGTATTAATGGTATGTACAATTCCCTCTCGGTTAAGCCTCCATGCTGACCCCTGAGGTTAGTAATTCCTCATTGTCCGGCTTATACAGGTAGATGAAGGCTGAGCCACTATTGGGTATGAAGATTACGTCACCAACCCTGTCAATCACATTGCTTGAAGTCTCACCAAATAGGCCCATGTTAATCGCATCATCTCTACTTAGGAAGTGCCCGGCCACGTTATGCCTACTGAGTAATGCTGTTAGTTCATCAATACTCGACTTATCACTGAGCTTGAGGTATACGGCCCTGGCATCGCCGTAGGGTGGTACATGAAGGTGTCTCATTAATCCCTGAACATCATTGGCCTTAACATTACTCCTGACCTCGTCATGTCCGTGATCCGCCGTTATCAAGACCGTGGCATCAGCCATGTACTTCTTAGCCATCCTAATCACGGAATCCACGGTCTCCCTAATCACGGCATTGCATTCCTCGGAGTCCGGCCCATACTTATGCGCTGCTGAGTCTACCGTGGTTATGTATATGTGCACGAAACTAACCCTATACTCACTCAGGAACTTTGATGCATTTATTATCGCGTCGTATGGCGTTACGTACTCCACAATCTCAGCACCTGCGTAGGTTATTCTTGATAAGCCGCCGGATAGGCCCTTAGGAACATACACCCTACTTCTTATACCCATGTTGCCCAGCTCCTCAAATATTGTAGACTTTATTGGGAAGAGCTTCTTTAGGTCATAACCCATTTTATGTAGTCCATCCCTCTCACCAATTACGGGACCCATGGATAGGGTATTGACTATTGTTCCGATTTCCTTAATGTAGACATTAGGGCCGAAGACGCCGTGCTGGCCAGGACTTAGGCCTGTGAATAGTGTTGTTAATACCGTGGATGTGGTTGTTGGAAAAACCGAGGTTATCCTATATAGTCTACTTACGGGTAATGAATTGCCCATGGCATTTATTAAATCCAGGTAACTAAGGCCATCAATTAGTATTAGGACTACGCGATCGTTAATGTCAAGGTCAAGCCTTAACTTAGGACCCCTAGGTACCGCGCCAAAATGCGATAGTAATGTATTAGCTAGATTCTGAATGCTTAAGTCTGAATAATTAGGTATCGCTAATTCGCTCATTGTTCTTGTTCATAATGATTTTAAACAATTTTAATTTTTTTTAACTATTCCTATAAGGTAATAGCTTAGATGCTGACCTTAATCCTGTATCTAGTCCTGCCCCTAACTATTGTCAGGTCAAATGCCCTATTACCCTCAATGAACTTCCTAGTCATGTGAACCTTTAACTGAACGATACTTGATAATTCCTCATCATCAATAGCCGTAATTATATCACCCTGCCTAATGCCAGCATCATCAGCTGGAGAACCTGGTAAAACCTTAACTACTAAAACCCCCTTCTCCACGGGTAATCTAAAGTACCTAGCCAGGGGTTTATTAATGTCGGTACCGAATATGCCCAGTCTCGGTCTAACGACCCTACCAAACCTCAGTATCTCATCTATTGTTAACTTAACCAGGTTTATGGGCACAGCAAAACCAATACCCTGGGCACCAGCTATTATTGCGGTGTTCATGCCCACGACCTCACCATCAAGGTTAAGTAATGGACACCTGAATTTCCCGGATTTATCGCCGCGTCCGTCTGTATTAAGCCCTCAAGAACACCCACTGGCGTATTTATGCTTCTACCAATTGCTGAAATAACGCCGAGAGTGACCGTTGGTTCACCAAGCAAACCAAGTGGGTAGCCTATGGCTATGACCATCTGCCCCACCTTGAGTTTATCAGAATCACCGAGCTTGACGGACCTAACTGACCTAGCGCCCTCAACCCTAATTAATGCTGCATCAAACTCTGGGTCTCTACCTAGTAATTCACCCTCATACTCATCGCCCTCTGGTGTCACTATCACCAATTCGGCCGCATCATGAACCACGTGATTCGCCGTAACTATATGCTTATTATCAATGAAGAATCCCGTGCCAATACCCCTGACTGGAGTTGCGTTTAACCATTCATCAACCATGAGCCTAGTCGTTATTATACTTACGACTGAGGATCTCATCTCATTAACTATGTCTATAATCCTTGACTCCACGTCCTTACTCACAGGTAATTGGTGCAACCAGATGTATTAAGTATTATGGTAATGGAAAGGATTTATTTAACCCGCCTTAGTTCGTTAATGGGAAATGCGCAGGGTATGTGCATTGTGTGGCAGGGAGACTGATATATTGATTGAGGGATTATGCCCAGACTGCTATAGGAAGACGCACCCGCTTGCCAGGGTGAAGAGGGATGTGGTGGGTATTGTTAGGTGCCAAGCTGTGGCGCAATACTCTACAGGGGCAGGTGGGTGAAGGATCCAAGGGTTATTGAGAAGTTAATACTCGAGTCCATAGAGTACATGGGCAGGGTCACCAATGCATCCATCGAAACCCTGAGTTTGAGGCATGGGTTGAATACGGCGGTGGTTAAGGTCAGGGGTTCGGTTCATGGACTCATTAGCGACTATGACGAAGAGGTTAATGTCAGGGTTAGGTATAGTGAGGAGCTGTGTCCAAGGTGTAGGGATATGATTAATGAAAGGGAAAGAGCGGTCATACAGGTTAGGAGTGCCGTGCCGATGAATGGCCTACTAAAGAGGTTGATAATTGATGTTGTTAGGAAGGAAACCATTAAGAATGAAAGAAGTGGTTTTTTTAAAGATTGAGGATACGGAGGAGGGGCTCGACATTAAGTTATCGGATCAAAGCCTCGCTAGGTCCATAGCCTATAAGATACATAAGGCGGTGCCGAGCAGGGTAACCGAGAGCCAGAGTGTGGTTAGGGGACACGGTGATAAGGTAATTACCAAGTTAAGTATTAGCGTGGCTTTGGTTCCTCTGAGCCGTGGCTCAGTGATTATTTACTTAAATAGGCCATATTACGTGCTTTCTTACTCGCAGGGGACATTTAGGCTAATGGAGTTGGGTAGTAGGGAGATTATTAATGTTAGGTTGAGTGAAATTATTAAGGATGGTATATCGGTGCCAAGTTATGAGACCAGGTGTGTTGAAGATCGAGGATCAAGGTCCCTGGAAATTATGATAGGTAATGATAGGTATGTGCTCAATGGTATGTGCTGATGATAAAGGTTGGGTTTATAAAGGTATGAGATTTATTATCGCAGATGCCCAAGGAAAATCAGCAGGGAAGTAAAACACGATTACCTGAGGAGGGTGAAATGCTTGCCAAGGTAATAGAGCTTGTTGGTGATGATAGGGCAAAGGCCGTGTGCCAGGATGGCAAGATTAGGCTCGTGAGGATACCAGGTAAGTATAGGAAGAAGATGTGGCTTAGGGTTGGTGATTACATACTGGTTGCGCCTTGGGACTTCGAACCAAATAGGGCGGATTTAATATATAAGTACGAGAAGAACGAGGTCAACGAATTAAGGCAAAGCGGTTATGCGGATGTTTTGAGTCAATTAGATGAATTGGCTGGGTAATCATTTAAGGCTAAGTCTCTTAATGAGCTCCCTAGCTATCTCCTCAGGCTACCCTCGATGAATTGGCGTAGGCGCTCACGAGGCCTTAATTCCTTCAGCTCTGTAACAGCTGTTAGTGAGCCATTAAAGCCAACTTCATCCTCCGTGAGCCCAAGGTCCTTGATACCCCACACCATTGTCTTAAACTGGTCCTGGGCCCATTGTAGTCTCTCGAAGTCCGGAAACCTCGGTGCATTAACCCCAAGCTCTACTGATAATACGGCTGGCATCTTAACCTTAACGTTTTCGTAACCTCCCTTAATCGTTCTCCTAACAATTATTGAGTCCTCGGTCACGTCAATGACTTGGGAAACGTAGGTAACAACGGGGATCCCCAACCACTCGGCTATGCCAGGTGGTACCTGGCCCGTTGAGCCATCCTCGCTCTCCTCGCCGGTAATTACAAGCGAGTAATCACCTATTTTCTTAATGGCGGCTGCAAGTACCTTTGACGTTACAAAGGCGTCAGAGCCTCCTAAGGCCCTGTCGCTTATTAGTACTGCATCATCGGCGCCCATGGCTATGCCCATCTTTATGAATTGGTCCCAGAATGGTGGTCCCATGGACAGTATTATTACCCTACCGTCATACTTCTCCTTAAGCTGTAGTGCAAGTTCAAGGGCGTTCTTATCAGCTGGGTTTATCTCATTCGTCGCCTTTGACCTATCAACAGTCTTAGTGACCGGGTCAAACCTTATCTCCTCAGGCTTTGGTGTTACCTTCATCGTGACTATTATGTTCTTAAGGGAAGCCATCACTTACCACCCCTCAACTCCTTTATCAATGCCTTAAGCACATCGAATAAGTCAGCCACGACGCAGTAATCACAATTCTCAAATATTGGTGCCTCCCTATCCGTATTAACCGCAACTATCGTACCGCAGTCCCTAATACCATAAACAAAGTGTGGAGCGCCGCTGGCACCAAATACAAACACGGTCTTAGCCCTCAATGAGACACCCGTGGTGCCTATCTGGTAGTCCCTGGGCATTATGCCCATGTCTGCGAGTGGTCTTGTGACGCCGACAGCGGCGCCTATTAGGTTTGCGAATTCCTTAATCAATTCTAAATCACCTCCAGTCCCAAGCCCTGCCACAACGACCTTCTCAGCCTTGATAGGTCAGGCATTGGTGAGGTCTTCTTCTCCACGAGCTCAATCCTACGCTTCTTTATTAGGTCCTCAGGCACGGACTCCATGATTACTGAAGCCTCCTTATCGCTTGGCCTTGCCTCGTAAGTACCTGGACTTACGGTAGCCATCTCAGGCTTACCTCCCGTGCAGACAACCGTGGCGACTATATTACCGCCGAAACCTGGTACTGCCGTGACTAATTTCCTATCCTTCTCATCAATATCAACCATGATTACGTGCGCACTAAGGCAGGTCCTAAATCTCACGGCCAATCTACCGGCTAAGTCCCTGGAGTTCCTGGTGGCTGGTAGCAATAGGTACCTGGCCTATATTTATTGATTAGGTATGCCATGATCTCTGTGTACGTATCACTATTGTAGTGCATCAGGTCTGGGTGATCAACTACTATGAGCTTATCAGCGCCATACTTAGAGGACTCCTTAACAAGATTATCAACTTCATGACCTAGTAATATTCCGAGAACCTCCTCACTAAACTTCCTACCTAACTCGCCAGCCCTCGTTAGGACTTCAAGCGATGCCCTCTCTAGCTCGCCATTGTCTTGTTCGATAAATACGGATATACCCTCCACTCACTCATGTCAATCACCCATAACACTATCTAGGAATTCCACCAGGTCCATAACCCTCAGGTTTGTTTTCACTACCTTATTCGCATCCTCAAGCATCCTGAAGCAGTATGTACATGCCGTGAGTACTACCGATGCGCCCGTATCAACTGCTTCCTTCAACCTGCGTTTCGATAGTTCAGTGGATACCCTGGTCTCAAGGGCTATACCCCCACCACCGGCACCGCAACACAGCGACTTCTCCCTTGAGTGAGCCATCTCAACGAGCCTAACCCCTGGTATTGACGTGATTACCCTCCTGGCTCTTCAATGATTCTTTGATGCTTAGATAGGTAGCATGGGTCGTGATAAGTCACGGTAATATCAACCTTTTTGTCGATCTTTAACTTACCACTGCGTATAAGCTCATCAAGTAACTCAACGTAGTGAACAACCCTAACGCCTTTAAGATACTTCTTAAGTGAGTATTCACAATGCGGCGATAGTGTAACTATTATTGGAGCTTAATGCTATTCATTATTGAGTCCCTTAACTTGGTCGTATACTCCTCATAGAATGCCCTATTGCCCGTGTGGAGTATTATGTCACCGCAGCAGGACAGGCCTGTGTACATACCCACCTTAAGGCCTGCCTTAGTCAATACCCTGATCAAAGCCTTAATATGTCTCTGAAGCCTTGGGTCGCCAACCGATAGGCAACATGGGTATATCACAACGTCTGGATTCTCATTATTAATTAAACCACTGAATTGAGCTAGGAACCTCTTCTTGTCAGTGACGGTGTAACCCCATGGGTTCTGGTTCTCGTATATCTTCCAGAGTATCTCATTGATCTTTGTTGGGAATATCTTGGACTTCATTGCCATGGTCCTAATAACCTCCACGAGATTAACGATCTCAACATTATTGGGGCACAGGGCTTGGCATGTGCCGCAGGTAACGCAGTCCCAAATGACCTTGAAGTCCTTTGGGTCAACAACGCCAAGTTGGGCTTTCTTAACGATGAGCCTTATATTATAAGACTCATCAGTTATTGGGCAGTAAGTACTACATGTACCGCATTGGTAACAAAGGCTCAGTGTGGGTACTACCTTAAGGAGCTCCTCCCTAAGACCAAAGTTAACGGTCACCGGCATGCCCATCACCTCAATTGCTTTATTCTTTGTTTCGTCATTTCAATCTCCTCCTTAGTCACGGTCTTAACGACCCTCTCAGCCTCCTTCATAGCCTCGACAAGGTCAAC
>NZ_BBDN01000007.1 GCF_001316265.1 Vulcanisaeta sp. JCM 16159
AACAAAGAGTAACTGAAACAGGAATATTTAAACCCTAGCACAAAATTATTAAAAACAATAAATCAAATAACGAATCAAATTATCCACAATATCAAAACCAATAGGAGACCATAGTAAACTAACTAATGCATCAAAAACAGGACCCATATAGTATTTACCTCAATGTACTTAAGGTTCTAGGATAAGAAGAGATCATCCACCAATACATATGTAGTCCCAGTATGCCTGTCCCTGGGACTGAGACGTATTTGGTATGTATATTCCAATACCCACGTATTGATAATCCACGTTACCACCAACGTAATTAGCCACATTATTAAGTGAGTAGTCAGTCCACGTACCCGTGGGTATCGTACCTCCAAAAATATTGTAGAATTTCTTTACATTGCCTCCGCTTGACACCGTCAGGCTCCCCACCGCACTGTCTATATTGTTTATGGCCGAGGAGCCGGGGCTTTGCGTCCCCACTTGCCAGTAGACGACTACTGCATAGTGGTTGTTCGTTACCATGAAGAAGAAGGG
Organism: Vulcanisaeta sp. JCM 16159; assembly: GCF_001316265.1. Classification (GTDB taxonomy): domain Archaea; phylum Thermoproteota; class Thermoprotei; order Thermoproteales; family Thermocladiaceae; genus Vulcanisaeta. The sequence continues at coordinate 523 of NZ_BBDN01000007.1, forward strand.
TATAACGCCCGTTGTGAATTGTTCAGGATATATGTAGACTGAAGCACTTGGGTAATTACCAACCTTAATGCTCAGGGGGAATACGTTGTAGTAGTACATGATTGTGTACCCGTTTGGTGGTGGAGGAGCTGTTGCCACGGCATAGGTGTATATTGGGTTTGGAAGGCCGTCTATTACGCTGTTTTGGAGTGTCTCATCGCCGTAACTAAGCCCTGGACCAACTCCAGGATAAACATAGCTCTGTAGTCCATTTGTTGTTGCGTTTCCTATGTACCCGAACGCCATGTTCTGGCATGTGGCTGGTAATGACGCTGTTGTGGATGTTGGTGATTGCTGTACGCTTATTTGTATCGTGGGTACGGTCTCTGTATAATTATTCACAAGTACCGTCATTGGCATTGATATGGTTCCAGCACTCGTTGTACTAACCGGTATTGATATCGCTGCCACACCGCTTGGCGGCATTATTGTGCTGTTGACAATGGTATTCCCATTCACGTTGGTTATTACCGTGGCGTTCACCCACCCCGTGGAGTTATTCGTAAGCAGGACAATGACATTAACGGTGCTTACCGATCCCTGGTAAACAACGGGTGGTGCTATTACACTGACCTCTATCGGCCCTCTGTAGAGGCTTATGCCCGGCGTTAGACCCACGCTCGTTGGTACCAGCACCACTAGGTTGCCCACTCCTCCATTTACTAACGTGCTCGGTACCGTTACATACACCACGCCATCACTAATCACATAACTGCAATACTGCATATACTGCACACCACCCATATCATACTTACATATAGCCTCTGCATTACCAAGCGGTGCAGCACCGCTTAGTTTCATGGCAATTACGTAATTACCACCCACAGTATTAAAGCCGTTTAATGAGGCACTCACCTCAGTACCTCTAAGGGATTGCAATGACTCTTTCTCCTCAGCCACGTACTTACTAAAGCCGTTGAGTACGGAGTAAATTACGGCAAGTGATACAATGATTATCATGATTATTATGGCCATTACGTAAAGCTCCCCCAAGCCCCTACTGCCCAAGCCCCTCCTCGGCTGTGAACCCATCACAGGAGACCACCTTAATCAAGTAATTAGTATTATATGGGATATTTAAATTTGAGTAATTGAGCATAAGCACTTGGCCGGGGCCCAGCCTAGCCAGTGGGTTCGTTATACAGTTGCTTGATACGGCAACTTGGTACGCAGTCGATTCATTGAGTATGTATATGCCGGATATTCCGCATTGCTTGTCGCCGTAGTTGTATAGGGCTATGCTTATTGATGTTATTGAGGAGCCCGTGGTGTTGAATGCCGTATTCATTATAGAAAACTCGCAGGAACCACTAAGCGCATTTGCCAGTGAGTAGCCAAGTGACTCCAGGTATCCGTAGAAGTACCCGAATATCATAAGCTTAAGGCCACGGCTATAACGAGCAGTATTATTGCACCTACAACCTCACTGATGCCGGGGGAAACCATGGAAGACCACTTATGGTGTGATTTTGACTTAAAATGTTTAATGTGCCCACCTGATTAAGATGATGCCACCACAGATGTGGTGTACTTGGTGCCTTCTGACGTGACAAATAGTAGTTCATAAGTTGTTCCAGAACTTATACTGCATCCTGCTATTGGAGCTGCTATTGTTACTTCCCTTGTTGTTCCAGGGTTTATTTGAACGGGGGTAAATCCTGATGAGTTTACCAATTCACATATTAAACCGCCATTTGTTGAATTTAATAGGTAAATGCCCGTTATTGTTACTGTTACTGAGCCTGTGTTTTGGACGTAGGCCGTTAATCCACTAGTTGCTGATAGGCTTGCTGCAACTACCTGGAATTGTTCTGGTGTTGCCATTGAGCTTACCTTACTCGTTGTTGCTGATAGGTACCCGCTGAACCACATGTAGAGTAGTACTGCGGCTACCACGGTAATGACTATTAGTAGTATGGCTGCGACGATTGGCTCTATACCCACGCTCTTCCTGTTATTTCTATTTCTGGTCATCAATTCCTTGTTTATTTTCAATCTTTTATAAATCTTTCTCTTAATTATGGTTGTACATTTACCCAAGTTTCATATTATACTTAGGTATATTGTTAAGTACATTATGTAATTAATCAGTGTGAGCGTTATTATCAATATAGACGCATGTAGCAGCCCAACGATTGGTCTTCCATAGACAATCCTCCCAACTATTACGCCGGCAATTATAGATTGGATTACACCGCTCATTACTATTATTGATGAGAATAACTGGGTGTCGACGATGGGTATTGTTGGTGCTGTGATTGTGCCCGTTGATGTGGTTATCGTTATCCTGCTTATACTTGGCATCATTAGGTAGATGATTATTCCAGCGAGTACTATGTATATTACCATGACCACGTAAATCAAGGCTAGGTAAGGCTTAACCTGGTTTGCCCTTTCTAGGTAATAGCTTACCAAGTCTTCAAAGGATTTGTAGGCAGTATCTAGTGTTTCCTGAAGTTTCGCCCCTGATTTTACAGCGGTGTCGAGTATTACAGCCAGCATTGCCAGGTAGTTGTTACCGAGTTCTTTAGATACACTGGTTAGGTCTTCCTTCATCGTTGTTATACCCATGCTCTCCTTCCTAATGGACTCGGCTATTATCCTGCCAAGCCTACCCTTACCAGCCCTGGCGAGCGTTTCAGCAATGCCACTTAGGGGTTGGCCTGAGCTTAAGCCATCCCTTAGCACCCTGATTACGGCGGGCATGTCCATGAGTATATCGTTATTCACCTTCCATAGTCTATACTCGGTGATTGATAGCGGCAGTAACTCGATGGCAATGGCTATGGCGGTTAACGTTACCCCAAGTATGCCGTAGGGTATTGGAACACTTAGTGCTAATCTACCGATGCTGACCTGGACGTAGGTCTTTGGTAATAACACGTATGATGATGCAATCGTGATGACCACAACCCCTATAGTTATTAACTGCAGTGTTACTTCCTTACGCATATTAGTGTCTTCCAGGAATGCATTTGCTTCAAATTATAAAACTAAACTTTTAAAATTTAAAAATTTATAGCCTAAAGTTAGGAATTATACTGTGGATAATAAGGGTGCTGAATTAATTGATGAATATGAGATTGTTAAGGGATTGATTGGTGTACTCATTGTTAGGGACAGGATTACTGGGCTCTATTTATATAACGTGGTTGAGCCGGTACTTAGCGATAGTGCGGGCAAGGTGCTTGCTAGGGCCCGGGAATTGCTCAGGATGAGTAGTTCATTACCTGGTGATAATAGTGTCGAGAGTTATTTGAAATCAGTGGTTGACGAGGCAATGAGTAGATTAAGGGTTAGGTTAAGTGATGATGAGTTGAGGAACGTCATGTATTACCTAATGCGGGATACGGTGGGTTATGGTAAAATTGACCCATTGGTTAGGGATGACTATATTGAGGATGTCAATATTAATGGTCCAAATAAGCCCGTCTATGTGTGGCATAGTAGGTATGAGCACTTAAGGACTAACATTGTCCTTAGCAATGATGAGTTGAATAGCCTCGTTGTGAAGATTAGCCAGAGGGTTGGTAAGAACGTTAGCTCTGCATACCCAATACTAGAGGGATTACTACCCGAGGGCCTCAGGGTTGAGCTTGGGCTTAGGGATGTCTCGCCCCATGGGCATAGTGACCATTAGGAAGTTTAGGACTAATCCCATAACCATCATTGACTTAATAACTGACGGTGTTATTAGAGCCGAGGCCTTAGCGACCCTATGGTTTATGCTTGAGAATGGCATTAGCATGGTCATCATTGGACCAACAGGTGCGGGTAAGACCACATTACTCAATGCGTTGCTGTTCCTCATAAGGCCTGAGGCTAGGATAGTGACGATTGAGGACGCCAGGGAGATTAATATACCCCATGAGCAGTGGGTACCACTGGTTGTTAGAGAGTCTGAGACACCCAATGTGCAGAGTGTCACGGCTTACGACCTAGTCAAGGTCTCGATGAGGATTAGACCCGATTACATGGTCGTCGGTGAGTTGAGGGGTGAGGAGGCCTACGTCTTCTTCCAGGGACTGGCCAGTGGGCATACCGGCCTTACCACGATACATGCCAGCTCATTAAATGCGGCTGTGAGGAGGCTGTTGTCTAAGCCCATGAGTGTTCCTCCAGCCTGATACCCCTGGCCAACATATTCATATTAATTAATAGGGTGAGGGTTGGCGATAGGATTGCCAGGCGTGTCATGGATATCAGTGAGCTATTGGGTGTGATGAAGAGTGGCTTAAGGGTTAACACCCTGTTTAGGTGGAGTAGGGATAAGGATGAACTTGTCAGGTTGGGTGATAGTGCCTTGATCGCTGATCTCGTGAGGATGGGTAGGATACCCCAGGAGGAGGTTGATAAGGAGCTAAGGAGGAGGACCGAGATTGTGACTGCCATGGCTAAGTACGGGTTTAGGTCACCCGACGCAGTGTTTAGGGTCACTAGGAATTACTACGTGGATCCAGAGAGGACCTATAGGACCGTGATTAGCGGTGAACTGCCTTGATTAATCCGTTGGCTGCCTATAGGCGTTGGGTGTATGATTACGTCAATAGGCTTTACTTGCTTAGCGGTTACGACTTCAATAGGGACTTCACGGTTGCAGTAGTCATGTACACGCCGATGGTGATTGTTACGTTAATTGCGGCCTACGTACTCGCACCAATAAGTGTGGTAAGGAGCCTACTGCTTCTTGCAGTAATTGTATTGCTCGTTGATTACTTATCAGTGCTTATTTACGCTAATGCAAAGGTCTATGTAAGGTCAAGCCATTTCGAGAGGTATCTAACAAATACACTTATGGTTATGATACCATTAATAGCCAGTGGTTTAACACTCGAGGAATTAATAAGTACCCTGGCCAACATTGAGAGGGACCCATACATAGCCAGAGAGTTTAGGTTAATACTCAGGGATACCAGGGAGGGGGGCATGGACATACTAACCGCGCTTAGGGCAAGCCTTAACAGGGTGCCGTCAAGGACCTACAGCGAGATCTTCAGCCTTATAGCCGAGACCTACCTAATCAGTGCCAACTTAGCCGATATACTAATGCTCAAGCTCGAGTATCTAGTCAGGAATAAGTACAATAGGTTGAGGAGCACGACCAAGCGCTTGGTCTGATCATGGAGATTTACCTGGTCATAGCACTACTCCTACCAATACTGCTCGTGCTCATTGTAATTACCCTATCACCATTAGGACCCATATACCTAGGCCAATAATCCTGAGCCAACACTCGCCCTACTAATAACGACACTCATATACTCGCCAGCGATGGGATACGTAACATACATACTAATCGACTCCACGATATCCTCAATAGAATAACTGAGAAACCTTAACCTGATTAGGCTCTATATAAATTAGATAAAATTAAGATAATACTATATTGACTATATTGAATATGATATCCCATTCCCCAAATGTTATAAATAATGAATTAAAAAGGGTTGTCAATTCATTAATAATGTAAAATGATCAATACATCGGTAATAAAATATAAAACATTATTTTAAGGTTAAATTTCAATCTCTCTTAATACAGCATATAAAATCATACCAGGTTAGCAAGTTCGGTTCCAGATACCCTCACAGCCCTCGGCTTATCTGAAGTATCTCAATTTGATCCATGGGCCTAATCCCGTATAACTCCCTGACCCTCCTTGGTATCGTAAACTGCCTACTAACCGTATGCCTAGTCCTAAGCAACAATACATTTCTCAACTCAATAACAAATCCATTGAATGAAATCACTATATCCGCGTACTTAACCCTCTCAATGCCGAGGGTCCTAACTAAATTTGCCGGAATGAGAACTTGATTATTAATGTAAATCCTGGCCCTGTAGGGAAGATTATTAATAGGTAATCCTCTACTCATATAATTAAATTCAACTCCAAAAATAAAAGAATTATGCTAAAATCATTAAAAGAGAGGATTATAGAAATGATGAATTAAAAATATAAAATACATATATCGACATTCTAAATATAAAAAAGTTAAATTTAACCTCGGACTAAAGTATACATAATAAATAGCCACGAAAAATCTCTTTTTACATAATTCAACTAAATTAAATCAATATTAACCTTAAAATTGAAAGAAAGGTTTTTAAGATCCTACTAGAAGCCGATGAAGTATGAGCATTACCGCTACGAGAAGTAACAAAAGAAGGAAAGTACTAACACTGGTGGCAATAGCACTGGCTGCCGTTGCCACCATAGCGCTTGCTGACGTGATATACGTGTATACAGGCACGATAAATGCCATGCCGTATACCACCACACCACTCGTATTTTCCACAGGCCCGAACGCCGGCCCGTCAGATACGGCGGCTGAACCATTCATAAACTTCACTGGAACTAATACGGGTACGGGCTTTACCGCAACAATAGCCCTAACAAACTCCAGCGCTGCGTACTTCTACCAAGCCGGTACTTTAACCGTCAACACGGCAGGTGGTATATACGTAAATAGCGTCATCACATCAGGCTCGTCAATGATTAATACAATGACCATATACATCATGAGCAGTAGCGGTTCGACGGTATGCACAATCCCCGTGCTCAGTAATGGCAACCCAGCCACAACGCCTAGCTCATCATGCAGTTTGAGCACCGGCACGTATTACATAAATATTTACGTTGTCCCAAACACGCCGATACATAGCACGTATAGCGAGACTGTTACAGTCAACTTCGGCTACAACGTAGTCGGCTCTCAGTCGGGCTATACATCGATCCCAGTGCCATAACAAGGGTGGTACCATTGTGGCTTCAATATCACTCAAAATATTTCTCCTTATCTCTATACCCCTCATCCTCTTGGCCATAATTGCTATTTGGGGCAGTGCCTACTTGCCCCATCCATTGTTAGGCAGGCGTCATTAAGTAATGTACCGTATGTAAAGGTCTCATCAATAAATGTGACGAGTGTTGGCGTTTTCGTAAAGTTAACAATTATTAAGCAGGGTTCACTTAGCTTTACGCCATTAGGTGGTTGGGTCGAGGTTGTGGATACTGGGCAGTCAGCGAATGTGAGTGGTGGATTGCTCGCGGTGTTACCCCTGACTCCGCAGTATGTTGGTTTAAATAGTGTTGGTGTTAAGGGTATTATTTATGGGTACTTAAATGGTAGTACGGCCTACATAGCCTTTTTCGATATAGTGCCCATACACGTGGTTAACTCCATAGGCATTATCAACTTCACATACAGTAATTGCCTACTGACCGTTTACCTGAATGCCTCACTCGTGGTACCCGCAGTCATTAACTACGCCATTAATGTCTCATTATTCGCGGCATACACGCACACCTACGTCTTCAGTACGGTGAATCAACCATTCAACATCAGCCTAATCATACCGCCCGGTAATCACGTCATTAAGCTCGAGATACCTATTAAACCGACTAATGAGGGTTATACCTACGTATATGGATGCGGCATAGAACCTGGAACATACTACACACTTTATATGCCCATGGAAATAACGTACGTATACCCCATGGGAAACACAACCCAATTCACAATATTTATAAAGATGGCCAAGGGTGGTTAAGGCGTGAGACCTGAGGTGTTAGTGCTTCTTGGCTTGGTCCTTGCCTTCGTGGTTTCCTGGCTATTCATACCCGCCTGGGGCATTTCCGGCCGTAATTACAACCTGAGACTGATGCCTGGGGTTTCGTGGTCACGTTCTTTGGGGTGACCTACGTAGTGCCACCGCCCACGGTATTCCTAGTGCCCTTCTTCGCCCTGGACTCAGCCTGATCCCCATTATCTGGAGGAGGAGTGCCTACGCGCTCTATTTATCGGCCTTATTAGCCGTACTCTCACTAACCATGCTCATAGACACAGTACTATTCCAGCAGAGGTACCTACAGGTGAGGAGCTTTATAATAGTGCCCACGCCAAACGGTTACGCCTACATTGAACTGCCGCATAACTCATTCATTGGCTTACCAACCTACCTACTGATTATGGCTACGGCAATAGCCCTACTCAATATGTTAACCAGGGCCAGGTGGTTAAGGCTTAGGGAGTGGTCGCTTGCCGTGGCCGTTAAGGAACACGGCGTACTCACGGTGATTGAACAGGCACTTAACAGACTCGGTATTCCATACACGAAGACTCCGGACGGTATTACCGTAGGTGACCTACTCATTAGGCCTATGGGTGATGAAATCCTGTTATTATCGAAAGCTAGAGGCGAGGTCACGCTCAATGAAAGCCTTAAAGTCAATGCTGAGGCCGTGGCTTACGTGATTTATGAGGCTATTAAGGAGGCCTTGAAAGGTAATGCGAGGTGGTTGAGTACGTCGAGGAGTAACCATCACCTAATGCCTATTATCATGTTGTTATTTACAGTGTTATTGCCCGCATTGATTATTTCAACAATTGTGTTTGCTGACGTAATTATACTATACAATGGCTCCGTACGTGCAATTCCCATAAAATCTCCAATAACAGCCTTAAGTGGTTCATGCCCATGTGGTTGTGCATCGTGGGGCCCAACACCGAGTGGTTTCTCCTCCGCATTAACCGCGTATACCATGAGCACAACGAGTGGTTATGTACTGACCACGCCACTTGTGCTACTGAATGCAAGTACGGCAGGCACGATAACCATGACCCTCAGCACAAATACGGTTGTGAGCTACGACTACATAAACGGCACACAGATATACCCAGGCCAGGGAAGCATAAGCCTAGGGGCCGGTCAAAACCTATTAATGCAGAAGCTCGTGCTAAGTAGTCCCGTAACGAGCACCATTACGCTCAACGGCCAGTACAGCTACTCACCAACCACTGGGGTAACGTATTACTACGGATTCACGGAAACCATAAACCCACCTTCATCAGACGTGATGAACTTGTTAAATGGTTTACAAGCGTGGTATGTACCCATGTTTATCAGGGTGACCTTGGTAATCCATTTACTGGGTACTATCCTACAAGCTCCTGGCCCGTGTATTACGGCCCCTCAAGCTCACCGAATAATTACTGGTATTACATATCAACAAGCATTAATCAGCCGTCCTTAAGATGGTTAGCTCAGCCTATGGCTGGTCCTCAGGCGCCATGTTCTGGCAGGAAAGCTATAGCGGCGGTACCGTCACCATAACAATGATAGGCGTGTACTCCAATAATGGGGCGTCCCAGACTTCGCCGGCATATCCCTACGTTGGTGATGGTTACATAATTTACCTATTCCTAAAACCCACCCAATGGCAAATCAGTAACAGTTACAATTACTCAATACCCTACATCTCATCTAATGAATACACATTCGTAATATCACCCGTGCAAGGCGACGTAATGTTCCCGCAAAGTCCATCACCCTACCTAGTCATTGAGTGGAACCCACTCTGGCAATACGCATACACGACGAGTGGCGCACCGGGCCAGTGGGATGTTTGGATAGCCTCAAATCGTAAAGGATCTTTTGTGAGTGTTGGGCCAAGTCCATCCCCGAATCTGGGTAATTCCTATGCTGGTTGGGATGGTATTGGAACCGGCTATTTCCAGCCTAGTCCTGGTGACTACATATGTATTACGGTGAGTTATAATCCTAGCACCAATACATTAACTGGTACGGCATATGACCTAAACACTGGACAGTCGGCGAGTTTCACGTTGAGTTTAAATGGTTACTTTACACCACCGGGTAGTGGCGCCTACGTATTTGGTGTGGCGGGGACAAATGGTGCTGGACAAGCTAATTGGGGCATCGTCTACGTTAACTACCAGGGTTAATCCAGGATTTATCGTTACTCAAGTGCTTCCTCTGAGATTATTATCTTGGCTTATTGTTTTCTCAGCCATTGACTTTACGTGGTTTGGAGTTTCTATTGTTCGTGAACTTACTTTTGCTGTTGTTATACTTATGGCAGTCTTGGTATTGTCGTGACTTTAGGACTTAATGGTGCATTGTTGAATTTATCGTTAAAATGCAGCTCAAAGTCTGAGCCCTATAACATTATTGCAGTGGTTACCCTGTATTAAATTATGGTTAGTAATATGTTATGGTAAGGTTTAAATTAAGCCAATGAGACTCTTGCCTTAAATGAGACTTGTTAATGTGCTTGTTGCGTTTTTGCCGTTCATCATTGCACTTGTTATTACTTACTTTATTGGCGTTAGGGGTTGGGGTATTGCCTTGGCTTACTTTATAGTGCTCATGATGGTTATCTCCTTCCTGTCCATGGGCTTGTTCATTGTTTATTGGCTTAGGGGTAGGGATTATGAGGGGACCGTGCTCAGTAGGGCCTGGAGGGTTGGTGGTGCAGGTAATTATAGGATTGCCGTGGTAATACCAGTATTTAATGAGCCTCCGGAGCTCGTTGCAGAGACCGCCACAATATCCAAGGCGGCGCTTGGTAAATTGGGGGATGTTTATGTGCTTGATGACTCGACTAGGGATGATGTGAGGAGGGAACTTGATTACTATGCGGAGGAGCTTGGTTTCAAGGTCTTCAGGAGGGGTAGTAGGAGGGGGTTTAAGCTGGCGCCATTAATGACTGGCTCAGGGCCTTTGGTGGGGATTATGACTACGTGATCATCATGGATGCTGATCAGAGACTTTTGCCTGGTGTCTTTGAGCATGTTATGCAGTTCTTCGATGACCCGAGGGTCGCCTTTGTGCAGGTTCCGCAGTATTACTCGGGGCTTGATACGGCGATTGCCCTCTCTGCCTGGATTCAGCAAATACCCTTCCTGAGGGTCATAATGAGGGGTAGGCACATGAGGAACTCGGCGTTTAGCCTGGGCAGTAGTACTATTTACAGGGTTAGGCATTTGTTATCGATTGGCGGTCTTTATGAGGGTAGTGTGACTGAGGATATATACACGTCGGTGATGCTTCATGAGGGGGGTTTCAGGAGTGTCTATGTTGATTTACCATTTGTGTGGGGTGGTGAGGCCCCCAAGGACTTGCCGAGCTATATAACGCAGCAGAGTAGGTGGTCCCTCGGCACCTTCAATTAATTGGGAGGTTACTTGACGCTAGGTTGGGTGTTTCGCAGTTGTTGGATTACATTAATGGCGCTTATTACTGGTTCTTCGTGAGCATCTTGACCATAGTGGGCATCCTGGCGCCGAGCATATTCCTCATGTTCAGGGTATTCTTCCTTAGTATAAACCCAATACTCTATCTGGTCATGTATATCCCGGTATTCCTATTCTCATTGATGTTTTACCTAGCCATAATGGGTAGGTATGGTTATGGACTTAGGGAGTTCATGTATCATCAAGGCATTCAATTCGTGGCATCCCTACCGGTCACCATAGCATTCATCTGGTGGGTCCTGAGGAGGAGGAAGGGTTTTAGGGTCACGCCGAAGGGCGTTGGCGTATCGCACTTCACTATTTACCACACATACTACCTGGTCATCATCGCCCTCTTGACGGCGGCTATAGTCATTGGGGCGTTTAATGCAATTCACACAAGCGGTGATTTATTCTATGCCTACGTGATTAACCTGTTCTGGGCCAGCTGGTGGTTGGTTATGGCATTGCTTGGTTTTTACATTAGCCTTGCCCTTCCTGTGCCGGAGAATGCCGTTAGGAGGGTTTCCCAGTCTTACGAGGGTCTTGAGCATCATGCACTGCAGCTGCTCACTTGCGGTATACAGCTGGAGAGGATCATTGCTGCGCATTACTTCAGGCTTGCCGAGGTGCATGGGGAGTACTCGGAGGTGCTTAGGAGGATTGCCGAGGACTCGGCGAGGCATGCTGAGATTTACTCAAGGCTCCTTGGGTCGCTTAGGCGCTTGAGGGGGTTGTCTGTGGAGGGGGTGTATTGTGGGTGGACTAGGCCCCATGTAATTAACGTAATTAGGGCCGGGGATTATGGTGGAGACTTGGGTAGGCTTATATTCATTGCTGAGGAGGTTATGATGAGGGTTTATGCGAAGCTTGTGATTGAGACCTGCAGTAAGTTGGGTCTGGATATTAAGGAGGTTAGGGGTATAGTGAAGGATGAGGAGGTGCACGAGGAATTACTGAAGAACATACTCAGTAATGTTACTGCTACTCACTAATTCATGCTGTGCTCTTAAGTTTCCAGTGCTTGTATGCTCGTTGATGGTTCATGCAATACGATGATGATTAATCAATTAGGCTGTCCTTGATTACATGCATTAGGGTGTTTAGGGTAGAATTTCTAAAAAGCGTTATTAAGTAATTCGAGACGCTTTTAATGTGGAGATTTGTTACTTGGATTATAGGAAGTACCCTAGGCTTATGTCTACGCCAAGGTCCTTGATGGATTAACCGAGGCTAGGTTAGCCCTGGAGATGCTGGGTAGGGGGCTTGGTTCAAAATGCCTCAGCTAAGGCGTTCATGCGTGTTAAGTCCATAGTCAGCGCATTAGTCGTTAAGAATTTTGCTAAAATCATAGAGGGCGTGGATGAGAGGAGGAGGGCTTGATATGAGGACATGTGCTATTCAGCGCCAACCACTGGGTTAATAGGTATTTCTAAGGACTTGAAGAAGCTGGGCATAGACGTGGAGGCTGTCGTGAAAACGGCGTTGCCGCTTCATAGATTCTCCTATAATGGCTTCGACCCAAACCTGGTCGATTATAGGGATGCTGATGAAGTTAGGGGAGACATCATTGAGGTTGTTAGCTGGGTCTTAACAATTAGGGAGTTGTTCAGGGATGTTTGGGATGATAGATTAGAGAGGGAGGAGGACGAGCTGAAGAGGTTGCTTAGGCAGTGCAGGGCTTAATGAATATCTGAGACTTAATCATTTCCCAGAAATATTTATAAGCTCAGATTGTTAATAAATTAAGGTATGTTGGAAGTTAAGGTGAGAGTCTCTAAGAAAAATACTATTTATATACCTAAGGCTATCTCTGAGGCTGTTGGCATTTCTGAGGGTGACTATGTAATTTTAAGAGTTGAGGGCAGTAGGATAGTTATTGAACGTGTTGAGGATCCATTTGAGTATGCGTTGAAGGTTAAAAAAGTTCGCTGAGGTGACCTTTGAGGAGTTTGAAAGGGAGTCCGAGGAGATGCAGAATGAGTATTGGGGCGGGAATTCGGATACTTCTTGATACGACTTATCTCTTACCTATTATGGGTGTTAATGTTAAGGGCGTGGATGAGGCATTAATTGCACTATCAAGGGTTAGGAAGAGGTTTAGGGCTGAGTTCTATTATACGCAGTACAACATTATTGAAATCCTGGGCAAACTCTCCAGGCTTAATTATGATGAGGATACCGTGATGAGGGGGTTAAAAATCATAAATGATGAATTCATACTCACTGAACCAACAATTGATGGTTACATTAAAGCCCTCAGTCTTAAGCGCAGGGGATTCAATGACTTAATAGACTTGCTTCTATACGCCACAGCCGTCACAAGGGATTTAAAGTTATTAACCAGGGATAAAGACCTCATACAATTCCTAATGCGTGAGGGCGAACCAATCAATAACGTTCTCTCCGAGGAGGACTTCCTAAGTAATGCCTAAATTAGATGGTGATGACCCTAGCACTCACGTAAATCATCATACAAAGAGCATGTAGTACTCCGTCTTCTCGATTTTACCATTCACTGGGTCGACCCTGAGCCCAAGGGTCTCCAATGTATTAACACTGATCACGGGCATTGCGCCGCTGAACGCGAGTATCCTGACTGGGGCCCTCCTACCTCAATCTCAGCCTCAACAATGAACACCCTAGCCCTCGCCACCCTACCATCACCCAGCCTAACCTCAACCTCGAAGGGAGTCTCTATGAAGTGTTCCTTAGTTCATTCCAGGGGCATTACCGTGAATGATGCACCTGTATCCACTAGTACCCCCTCCATTGCAAACTCATCCCTACCCCTAAAGTGAACGCTAACAAGTACGTGACCCATCCGCCGCCTCACCCACTCACATCATTGTGGATTTAAAAAAAGCCTTGAGTAATTGGGGATGCCTAATCTAATGGCTGCCTCCCTATACATTGTGTCAAGGAATTCGTAATCCCTGATTACGCCTAGCCTCTTCAGGGTCCTTATTACATTACTCAGTGATGTTAATGACACCGTTATACCCTCAAAATCCTCCACGCACTTGGCCACCTTAGACCACGTATTGCCGCCATTAGCAATACACCTAAGCATCAGCACTGTCCTCTTAGCGTTAATGACTGAATAATTCGCCTTAGCCCTTATGAGTCCCTCAAGCTCGTTTAAAGTCTCATTAATTGCGGCCTCCCTAATCATGGATAGGCCCCAGCGCCCCTAATGTAGGCGTTGGCTGCATAGACAAGCCAACCAGGTACGCCGTCAAACACGTTCGCGATCTCCTCAATAATACTCATAGGAACTTCAATGCCTAACTCCCTAAATCCCCTCCTCAGGAAGTCAATGGACTCATCATGAGTGAACCTATCAATCCTCACCTCATGGAAATACTTACCAAACAATGGTGAGTCTGGGTCCTCAATACCAATGAAGTCATAAAGCAAGCTAACCTCGGAACCCGTGAGTATAAACGTTATATTCCTATCAAAGTCATAGGCATGGGCTAAGGCATTAAGAACCTCACCCGACAATGGACCCTTAACCTCTGGGCCTCATCAAGTGCTATCACAATTCTCTTCTCATTAAGCCTATCAAATAGCTCGTCAAGGCTAATCTGTTCCCTACCCCTCCACCTAACCTCGACAACATTACCCATGATTGAAATACCCCTAACCCTTCTCAGAATATCAATAAGTTTATCAAGACTCGATAATAGAGCATTGGATATTAATCGATAAAGATCAGATCTACCATAATTATCCCTCAATGATCTACAGTCAATTAATACATAGGGTATGCCAACTTCATTCAATGCCACATTAATCACTGATGTCTTACCAATCCTCCTAATACCATAAACAGCGATGAGCTTATCGCCCCCTACGCACGTTATTCCTTAGTTCATTGAGTTCAACCTTCCTATCATAAAGATCCCTTCTAGTCGCCTTGGGCTCTACGCTAAATAGCATGACTAACCCCCCATTAGTTACTAAGCCTTTAATCAAGCAGTATGAACAAGGAATAATTAGGTGCAACGCGAGATAAGGCGCTTATGCAGGTCATGGTAGCGAGGATAGAATTACCCCTGCCCCTGACCAAGCACCTCAGTGACTATCCTCTCTATCGACCTAATCAACCTCCTATCAGCACCGCCACCACCCAAGGAGTTAATGAAGGAGTTCAGAACCTCAAGGTCCACGCCGTATCTGCCGTAGTAACTCGGTAGGTAGTGGAGGACTACGTTCTCGTCATACCTAAGCACCTGGAGAACCTTCATTAGTTTCAGGAAGTCTATCGAACCCTCGAATATGGGCAGGCCAAAGGAACCACCCCGCTTATTACTGAAGTAAATAGCCTTAACATAACCACTCAACTCAACAAACCTCCTAACGAAATCCCTCAAACCCCTCTCCCTAGCCACGTGAAGGGCGAGACCGAGCCTATGTGGTGAAACCTCATTAGCAAGCTCAGCGACCTCGCCGGGGCTCCTCAGGAAGTCCCCAACACCAAACTCCCAAATGACCCTGACACCATACATCGAAGCCTCATCAAGCAATTCTGCCAGGGTATTGGCATCATTAATGCCGGGCTTAGCCACCATGAAATCCGCATTAAGGTAATCGAGCAACGCCATGAACCTCTCCGCATCACCCCTCCTCCTTAGGTAACCAACCCTAACCTGGCCAATCCTAAGCCCAAGATCCTCAAGCTCCACCGCGAGGGCTGGCAGGAACTTATCAGCGTCTGGGAAGCCCTAACGTCGAGCTCCGCCTGCACATTCAATTTGGGCAGGTCCCTAATGGCTTAACACTAATGAGTAACTCCACAACATCGACAATGTGGAATTAATTAATAAAACTATCGACAATGAACAGGGAACCAAGCTTTTTAAGCCCAATAAATAATTATAAATACACCATGAGCGAAAACATTGATGAAATCGAGAGGAGGAAAATAATGATGAAGATGATGATGGAAATAATCAACAAGGCCCAACAGAAAACCAGCACCAAGCGTGAATTAACCCGTGAGGAGGTTATTCGATTAATTAGGCAAATAACGAAGGGGGAGAGGGCTGGCGAAATAATAGACAATGCCCTGCAGCTATATGGCGACACTGCGGTTCAAATATTTAGGCAATTAGTTGAGCTTTACCTGGGCGGTAGGCTGGGTGAACTCCAGGACTATGAACTCTACCAAATACTCGAGAGGGTTGGGCTCCACGTACCATTGAGGACCAGGATAAGGATTGTGAGGCATGGTAAAGAGGAGAGTATTGGAACGTCAGGTGAGTAACGGTTGTGATGACAAGTTATACCTCGGCGGAATCACCACGCCCTGGCTTTACACGAAGCTTCAGCACTATGTACATTATTATTACAATCGTCACCACAACGGTAACAACGTACAAATACCTATCGATTAATCCCATGATTAACGACCACTGAGCCGCAAACGCATAACCAATATACACAAGGATTGAGTCCCATACTAAGTGCCCAAGGAATTTAACGACAACGAAACTCGCAATCCTCATACCAGCCAGACCCGCCGGGAATGATATGAGCGCCCTAAAGCCAGGCAGAAACCTAAAGCTAAATACGGCCATTGCACCGTACTTACTGAACCACCTATTCAATGAATTAAGTCTCCTCTTATCAAGACCGAATAACCTGCCATACCTGAGTAGGAACGGTATTCCGAGGTAGTAGGCTATGTAGTAATCAATTAATGAACCAACGAGACTACCGAATGTGCCGATTAATATACCGAGCACAGGGTCTATGATGCCCAGCGATGCGTAGTAACCAACCAGGGGCATAACAACCTCGCTGGGTATTGGTAGCGACATACCCTCAAGAACCATCAGTGCAAACACCAGGCATAGCCGTGTAGTCCCTTAAACACGTACTCAAACATCGTTAACGAGACCAGCAGGACCCTAATAAGGGTTATGCGGAGTGTGCTGGGTATTATTCGTGCGTACAAAGTTCCAGGTAAGTCGACGATGCATTTCACGGGGAACCCCTATTTGTGGCATGCCGCATGTGTCGTGATTGGTATGGGACCAATAAGGTACATAATCACTGCCGCGGCGCTCGTCATGGCAATAGCTGTACTGGTGGTAATGGCACAGTCGCAATACGGCAATGCCCAATCCGCCATGAACACGCATAATGTAACCAACACCATGCAGGTAGTCAATTGCACGCAATATGGTGAGTTTCAGGGGGAGTTTCAATGCGGTGAGCAGGTTGGCGTTCAGGCTAATGTAACGGCTCATAACGTGACCAATGGATTACCTTATCAGTATGAGGATGAGTTTGAGTACGAGACGTCAGTGGAAGACTAATGAGTGTGTTCGTTGAAAGAACCCTTAAAAATCATCATTTTTATTTTTCTTTATATCAATTATGAGTAAACACTACGTAGTAGGTAGAGGAAAATGCCCTAAATGTGGGATGGAGGGTACGGTAATACTCAGGGTTGGCGGCTCGAGACCCTATGTCTATGTCAGGCATGGCAGGGTCTGGCACTACATAGGTACTTTGGACAGGGTTAACCTAGAATCAATAATAAGCAGGGAAGCTCGCCCAGTAACCATTAATCGGCACCCCAATACCCTTTATCTTAAGGCCATAATCATCGCCATGCTCGCGACGGTTGTCGTTATGGTTGCCATGGGCATATTTACGAAATACCTAATGCCTAATAACAATACTAACATAGATACTGAGGGTGTGGGCAACACTGCCATGGTTAATTATGGTGATTTTGATGTAAATGATGGGTTCGTAAACGTTAGTTATGGCGAAATTAATATCTGTCCTCTTATTAATGATATTGATTAAATAATGAGGATTGGTGCCATAGTACTTGCCGCAGGTGAAGGTAGGAGGTTTGGCGGTAATAAACTACTGGTCAAGATTGGTGGTGAACCAGTCATACTGAGGGTTTTGAAGGCATTAAGCGGGTTTGAGAGAGTAGTCATTGTTGGAGCCTACGCCAGCGAGTTAATGCCCTACCTATCCAATGAGATCGTTATTTACAACCCACATTACAGAGATGGAATGAGCACATCGATAAGGCTTGGCCTACGCTTCTTCCAGGACTACGACGCAGTCCTCGTGGTACTCGCGGACATGCCCCTAATAACCAACGAGGTGGTATCAAGGATAGTTGGTGCGTACCGCGATGGGTGCAGCGCTGTTGTGCCAACGCACAATGGCGTCAGGGGGAATCCAGTGCTCATCCATAGGGCCTATTCTCAGAATTAATGAGGTTAAGCGGTGATGTTGGTGCAAGGGAGATATTGAGGGGTAGGGCTGACGTGTGCGTCGTGGAGTGCGGTCCCGAGGTTCTCATCGACATAGACACAGTGAATGACCTAGCCAGGATCCTCAACATGGTCAATACCAATAGCCAGTAATAGGCTTCCAATGAACGTGATTATCGGTATTGCATTAAGCACTGCACCAACCCTAACAAGGAAACCCCGCTGTGCAGCCCTCCAGAAGAATAGAGAAATGGAGATGTCCCCAAGGAAGGCAATGCCCATACCAATTATGGAGATCAAGTAAGACATCGAGATTACATGCGTTAATAATATTATTAATGACCCAAGCATTAACAAGGCAGCGCCAATAGACCCAACACCTGATGAGAGGGAATACTCATTGAAGCCCAGGTACATCATTATTGACGATAATAAGTAAGTCAGCATTATAGGCAGAATGAAAATAAGGCCAAAGTACCTCGGGCATAGGATGAGCATGAAGTACAGAAACTCAGCTATGAACTCCAGAATAAGCCCAAACCTAATAGGTACACGGTTAAGCATGGTAATAATTAAACGCGCCAGTTTAAAAGGCATAGGGAATAGAAACAGCCAAAGAGAGCAAGGACGTGAAGGTTTATATTCGGCATTCTCAACCATGTAATGTGGATCACGTTTACGTCGATGTAACAATCAAGGGCCAGGCAAGCTCAAGAACGCTCAAGATGCTCGTAGACACAGGCTCAACATACATAGTCCTGGACCCAGACACGGCTAAGGAACTCGGCCTAATTGAAACCCCATACACCGTGGAGTTAACAATGGCCAATGGCACTAGGGAGAGGGCCAGGGTATATATCGGCGAGGCCGAGGCCAAGGGAAGGAGGGGGCCGGTAATAATCGCCGCCCTAAGAACACCAACACCACTACTTAGCATGTACGCCCTAGAATCACTTGGGTTTAAGGTAAATCCAAGGACTGGAGAGCTCGAGAAAATAGGGCCGGAGGGAGCTACCTGGTTTAATTCGCTAAACGCCCCTGCCTAATGCACACTTACCAGCTAAGACGCCAAGCATTAGTAAAGCCTGATCAGGGTTAATCATCAATACTGCTTAACTCACTTTCTCTGAACACCCGAAGTAAAAAAAATCTGTTGGATGAAAAAAACTTGATGAGTATGGGTTTGAGATTGGGGTGGTTGGTCATAACTGTGCTCGTCATCGCTGTACTTGCCTCTGTTCTTGGTGTCTATGCCTACGTGGTTTTCAACACTGTTGTTGAGGATCCAACCTTCAACGTTACTGCAAGGTACGTGCCTAGCCTATTGTCGGGACCTAGCTTCGTGGTTCACATATATAATGAGAGCGGCCAGCCAGTGATTACCTGCCTCAGCGTTTATGGGCTGATGCCCAACGGCTCAATAGGTCCCATAGACTTCAGGTGTGGTAGGGGTTCCGTGAGCCTTAACTACACGGTAATTAGGGACTTCGCGAAGTCCTGGAGGGACTCCCTGAGGGCTATGGGCAATGACCCAGACATTGCCGAGCCAGGCCTAATAATGCTTGGGGTGGTTGTCTATAGCAACGGAATTAGGTCATTCATTAAGGGCGTGCCAATAAACACAACCCTGATAACCAGGAGTTACTCGGTGGATTTGAGCATTAGGTTAAACACCACCGAGCTACCGATTATCCCGAGGAACGAGCTTACAAAACTAACCAGCACCGCATCAATGAGCCTCAGTACCACGCGCCAGTGGCGATGCAGACCTGGCCGCCAAGTGAAATACTGAGCTCATGCTTCACAGACCCATACACGGGTGTCACTGCATGCTTCATCTGGGAGCTTGATAAAGTATTTTACAGCGCCACGTTCACCGGAGTACCCACGGCAATGCTCTACGTGACCGGCAACGTATATAAGGTGAACGGGTTACTTCATGAGCATATTGAGGCCCAGGAATCATCGGGCATTTACGTGAACTTCGCGG
Organism: Vulcanisaeta sp. JCM 16159; assembly: GCF_001316265.1. GTDB lineage: Archaea > Thermoproteota > Thermoprotei > Thermoproteales > Thermocladiaceae > Vulcanisaeta. The sequence goes on from NZ_BBDN01000007.1 coordinate 20,844, forward strand.
GCGGTGCTGAGGTTGATGTTAAGAGCGGTTCCTCAATATCCACGAACTATGAGGCCGACATTTACACATTCACGCTAAGGAAGAGCTACGTATACCTAGACTACGTAATGTATGTATACCCCTCATCACCATCAATATACGCAATTGGCTTTGTGGGTAATTATACGATTGCGAGGTACAAGCTTTACTACTGTGTTTTCTCCATCATACCTTATTGCTATTATGCTAATGAGAACGCAACTATGGCGATTGCCGTCCCCATACTGAGGAATAACGCATGATTAGGTGGAATTATAATGATACGAACCCAAGCGATGGCTACGGTCTCGACCCAATATTCAACGTGGTTGCTAGGAACTGGAAACCATCATCCACAGCAACAAGCACATCAGGTATTTCGTATTACTCTTATAACATGGTTCGTGAGGTCAACGGCATAGACCTACTCGCGGCCGCAATACCACTGCTGAAGTCCGTACCCGTGAGCCCGTACATAGCCGCATCTATCGGTCTTTCATCAGAGAACCAGCAACTAACAATAACGGATGTTACGGTTATGCTTAAGAATCCAAACACAGGCACGATCTATGCTAATTACTACTACACACCGATAAAGTACCAATGGGGCTCAGGCAATTACTACATACCAGCCACGTACATATACGCATCAATAAGCTAACAACAGGACTAAAGGCAATTAAAACCAAAATCCTCGCGTTTCAGCTTTAAAATAACCCTTTAAAGGACTTGAGTAAGAAACCCGTAGTTGGGAGACATAATGCACATGGACTTGAAACTCAAGCCATAGGCCTTAACCCTATTAATACTTACCTTGTCAATATCAATATTCCTCCTCATTAATCAGTACATACCCATACTCAGGCATAGCCAATCCTCTAGGTACCAATCAACCTACCTCTCACTGCCACCAAGCATTCACATCTTTGTGGTAGGTCCTCAATCATTAATTAACAACCTAACAGAACTGGGAGTGCCATCAAGCGCGATCAATCTCATTAGTCCCAACAAACTATCCTCTACGCCTAATGGTTCGATTACAATAATTGACTGGAACTATGCAAATAAGACACTACACATGAACTATAATGAACTGGCAAGGACACTAGAGACCCCAATGGGTAAGAACGACCTAGTGATAATCGTCAACGAAAACCCAAGTGAAACACTCATGCTAGAGGAAACCATGGCAGTAGCCTGGGGGCAACCAATACCACAGCAAGGTCATTGGGTTCCCGGTCTTCTCAACTAACGAATCATCGTACATAATAGGCTTTGGCAATGCAGGCTTAACAATCACTGTCGTACCAATTAGTCAGGCACAGCAATTAAAATGGTCGATAGAACACTGGTATGATATGATACATAAGATACCAGTAACCGCCACCATGAACTTCGACCCTACTAGTTTAGATCCATGTGAATATATACAGAATAACTATGGTGGACAACTTAATGGACAGTACGGCTGGTTCTTCGGCACAGGTCTTCAATATATAAATGCGTACTATAATGGGCTACAGTCCTTGTACCAATTTGATTACTGTATCGTAGTTACCAATTCCATGACCACGGGAACCACGCCTCAGATCCCCGTTACATACCTCGGGTTCATGAATTACGCACCAAGCTTCAGCGGTGGTTCCATTGCCTATTACAGGGCCGGCATTAACATGACCACTGCGTGGAACGATTATTACAGCGTACTCAACGGCATCAACTCATACATGGGTTACGTAGGTGGTACAGGCATACAGCCAGGCACGATAACCTGCCACCCGGTATACTGAGTTATATCAGCATATCAGTGCCCCTACCACTAGGGATCACCGTCAATTTCCAGTTCCAATCAACGGCATCTAGTACAAGCACAACCGATAGGAACTTCATAACAGACACTCAGTGGACCCCCACGGTAGCACTCAACAACCTAGTTTGGTGGTTCGCATTCCTCAACCAATGGACCTGCCTACCACAATCAACAAGCGCCTGGGCGTGGTACCCAGTTGGCTTTGAGGATGATGGTGACGTATGGACACTAGTCCAGGGTGCCAATAAACTCAATACGGCGGTCTCGCCGGTCTATTGGGAGAGAGGTGTCGTGTGCTACGGTTCCTATGAGAACGCGTTCAGCAGTGTCGTTTACTTCGTACTCGAGTACCAACCGGGCACGCCCTGGACGGTCAAGGAGTTATCGATTAATTACCCCTCAGGTGGCACATACAATGTGATATACGGCACTAGCAAGTGCCCATAAGCCACATAACCACTCCTACCTAAAGACACCCCTAAACTCAACCTCAACGCCCCTCCTCTCCCTAACAGCCCTGTCATAAATCAACTTAGCAAGCACTAAATCCTCAACCGCAATGCCAAGGGATTTAAAGATGGTTACCGAGTCATCACCCTGCCTACCCCTAACCCTACCAACCACAACGTCGGCCAGCGGAACAACCCTAGACCAAACGGCATCGCCAGCCATTATCAAGTCCCCAGCTCCTCCCTGGCCTGACCCACATCATCAACCGCAATGACATCGGCCTAAGCACCGCGTCAGGCGCCAACTCAGCCCTATTAGCCCAATTACTACCAATGGCATTAATGTGCATCCCAGGCGCTATGTGGTTGCTGCGTATGAATGGGTCCCTCGAGTTCGTCGCCGTGACCAAAACATCAACGCCCTTGCAAACCTCGCCATAATCACCAGCAACCACCGCATCAAAGCCCCTGGACCTAATAAAACTGGCGAACTCCTCGGCATGCCCGCGAGTCCTACTAAAGACCTTAACCAACCTAAGGTTCAAGACCCTACTCAACGCCTCAAACTGAGCCCTGGCCTGAACGCCAGCACCAACAATACCCAACACCGACGAGTCCCTCCTGGCCATGTACTTGGTGGCCACGGCACTGGCAGCCCCAGTCCTAAGCTGACCAAGCCTATCAGCCTCAATGACCGCCAACAACTCACCACTATCAAGACTAAACAAAACAACCACAAACCTAGTACCATACCTAGTACTCAGGTAAGTCTTTAGACCGGCTACTTTATAGTCACCGAGGACAATTCCCTGGAGCACATGGAGCACGGCACCGCTTGCAATTGCCCTACGCCTAGGCAGGTTAACCGCACCACCACTACCCAACAACCTAAAGCCATCCTCCACAGCCCTAATGGCATCATCAAACGAAACCAACTCATCAACCTCAAATTCTCTGATCAAGAGCACAGAGCATTAATGGCAAAACCCCTTTAAAGAAGTGCCCCGGCAACAAAACCAAGTGAAGAGGTCAGAGTTAGCTGAGGAAGTGATGAACCATTCATGAACAGATAACGCCTAGAAAACTATGTTTAACCTCGCGCCCCTTCAGACCTACTTCCTACTTACGCTCTTTATGTCCGTGTTCACGGCCCTGTAAAACTCCTCATAAACAAGCCTATTTATGTCGCAGTTCACAAACTCACCACGCCTAGCAACGACCTCATCGGCATCCGTATTAACCATGGTGACCTCCTCACCCTCAACACGCCCAATATCGCAATTAACAACCCTAACATGCCTACCAATCACCCTCTTTGCATCCACATTTATTAACGTCACATCCTCGCCCTCAACCGCCTCAAGACTTGCATCCTGAACCTTAACGCGCTTACCCTTAATCACCCTAACCTCCTCAGGTGGTCTCACCAGGTCTATCTGATCGCCCTCAACCACATTACCCTCAATCACGACTCGCCTCGTCTTCACCCTTCCTGATGAACCTTAATTCCGTGACCCTCCTATCCAGGTCTATCGATATTAAACCAAGCCTTATCCTCCTCGGTTTAAGGCCTGCCCTAGTCCTATTAACGAAGTACTCGTAGTACCTATCGAACTTCTCAGCCATTACTCCACCCTCAGCATGTCCCTAATCTCGCTGAGCAGCTGCTTCATCTCCCTAATCCTCTCCATTATCATCCTCATGACCTCCTCATCACTAACATCGGAATACTTTAACTCACTCATACCTCATACCTCACCACTAACCCTCCTCAACTCATCCCTAATATCCCTAAGCACCGTATTAACCTCATCAAGCTCCTCCAACAAACTCCTTATGAACGCCTTATAGACATTCAATTGATTATTCATGGCCCTCAACTGCCCATCAACATTATCGAGTATGGGCACGAAGGAAAGTATGGCCAACACGGCGCCCCAGAATATGGCGAAGACGCTAATTACAGTTGCGGCCACAAGGAATGGCCATGTACCGACTTTAAACGCCATGTAGAACACGGCTATTGGAACGCCTGTACCCATTACCAAGCCTGCTAATAGCATCACGGATATTGACGCATACGGCATCCTCAGCCCAGGGACTCCGCCAACCGCTCCAGCAACTGCCTGTCTATGACTAGCCTGAAGTCCCTCACCCTGTAAACCTTCCTCAGGTGGGGCCTTGGCTTCTCCTCCACCACGTAGGACCCCTCTATTAAGCCAGCCTCCTCCAGGATTTTTAAGTGCATGTGGGCTAAGGCGTAGGGTATGTGGAGTCTCTGAGCTATGTCCTGTATGAAGGTTGGCTCCAGGGCCAGCATGAGCAGTATCCTCACCCTCAATGGATTCGCCAAGGCCCTCCCAACCTTTACTAAATCCTCCGGAGACTCCACTTTTAAAATCAGCCATTCACCTCACCCCTAACTATAGCATACCTAACTATTAAAATTGACGCCAAGGAATAAACAAATATACCTGCCAAGCCCACCAACAACTCATTTAAATTCAGGCTCAGCGAACCATCAATGGCTAAAGCCATGTATGTTGTCGGGAGGGCTAGACTGGCGTACCTCAACACCGGAGGTAAAACAGTGATTGGGTAATAAACCGGGGCTAAAAGCAATAGGGGCCATGGGACTACCTGAGAGACTTGGTTAACAACCCTATAGTTCCTAATCCCAATACCCAGGGCATAGCCCAGTAGGGCTGATGCTAAGGATATGGCGATGGCCACCACTATGGTTAGGACGATTTCGATAATCCCGTAGGACTCACCAACTATGAATATTGCCAGTACCAGTAAGGCTACTACTGAAGGTATGCTGAGGAACATTAATTGTAGTATATAGCCCAGGGCTATATCCCAGTGGTCAGCCCCATTGGCGAACATTAGGCTGTATATAGTCTCCCTCTTGAACGATGAGATGTCCTGGGCTGTCGCTACGAAGGGTATTACGAAGCTTGTATTAACCACGGTACCGATTATGAAGTAACCCATGTAGGCTGGGTTACCCACTATCCTGAGTAGGACTAGCCACAGTATGGGGAACATCAGGGTAAAGCCCAGGCTGCGTAGATCCAGTTCCTACTACTTAGGACCATGTACTTAGCCACGGTGTAGACGTTACTCAGCCTCATGGTTCAACACCTCCATGAAGACATCCTCCAAGGAAGGCTCCCTAACCTCAAACCTAACCCTCCTCCTAACCAGGTCATTAATCACATTAACTGCCTCATCCCAAGTCACCCTAATTGGCTTGTCACTATCATCGCTCCTAACCTCAACCCACGGCAATCTCCTCCTCAACTCACCTGGAGAACCCTCCATGAGTATCCTCCTATTCATAAGATAAACCCTATCACTAAGCTCCTCAGCCTCATGAAGGTAGTGCGTAGTTAGTATAACCGCGGATCCACCATCCCTAGCACCCCTAATCACATCCCAAATCCTCCTCCTATTCTGCGCTCAATACCAACCGTCGGCTCATCAAGGATTATCAACCTAGGCCTACAGGCAATTGCCGAAGCCACAAGAACTAGCCTCTTCATGCCTCCCGACAACTCATCAATGAGGCTATTCCTATAATCCCCAAGCCCAACAACATCAATAGCCTCATCAACGCACTGCCTAACCCTGCCCCTAGGCACACCCCTAAGCCTAACAAGCATCTCCACATGCTCCACAACCCTAAGCAAACTAAACGGCACAGCCTCCTGAGGAACAACACTCATCACACCACTTTCCCTGGCCTTCCCAGGCTCATACCCATTACAGAAATCTTACCCCTATCCGGTCTCAACTCACCATAGACCTGCCTAAGCAACGTAGTCTTACCAGCACCATTAGGACCAAGCACCGAAACAACCTCACCATAACCAACACGCATATTAACATCCTCATTAACAACTAACGAACCAAAGGACTTCCACAAACCCTCAACCCAAACTACAGCATCGCCCGAGTTCATTATCAAATAAAAATTATACTGAAATATTTTTAAATTTTACTGAACCGCGAAAGTAGCACCCAACGCAAACAGCCACACAGCAACAACACAAACAAATTAATTCACCAAAGACAACTACCCAAACAACATGATAAGCAATGTGAAGCACTTAAGTGGAAACATAATAATCATGCTAAGCCAGAAAGCCACAGCCCTGGCAAGCACGGTAGACGGAGGACTAAGAAGCGGCATCAAATACATAATACATCACCAGGTCCCAAAGAACTTCAACGAGGAACCAACCAGAGAGATTGAAAAGACCCACAGGGAATTAGCAATAAGAGGCGAAGAGGCAATAACCTTCCTAACAGCCACCGAGTTGCCAAGAAACCACGCAATACACAGGGAAACCACGAACGACGTGGAGGTCGAGGTATCAATAACTCTCGGATTAACGAATTCGTATAGAATAAGCAAAGGCCACATAGAGTCCAGGGAAATTGGCGAGTCGACAATAAACATGGCAATAATCGTAAACAAACCATTGACAATACAGGCAATGATAGATGCAATAACACTCGCAGCCCAGACAAAGGCACTAACACTAGCCGAGCTAACCGGTAACGGGATGCACGGAACAACCACAGACGCAATAGCAATACTAACGCCAACAAACGGCGATAAAGAACCCTATGCAGGGCCAGCAACAGCGATAGGCAAAGCCGTGGTCCACGCAATACACAACACACTAATTAAGGCGTATGAAGCATATACAGGCAGGGCGCATGAGGGATTAAACAAAAGAACTTAACCCGGCGGTGGGCCGGTCCCGAGGCTCTCGGGCCACCCCTGATCACGCCCTCCCTGACGCACTTCATTAGTATTAAGAAGCCACGTAGTGCTATATTTATGGCGCCAATGACATCCCTATCACCCTCAAAGCCGCAGTAATTACACGTCACCTTACCCCTAGCCCTACCCAGGTAATTACCGCACCTTGGGCACACACTACTGGTGTACTCAGGCTCAACAAGTATTACAGGTATTGAATCCCTAATAGGCATCATCACCTCGCCTTATAACTTATCCAGAACCAGGAAACCTCAACAGCAGAGCACTTACTCACAACTTCGCCAAACCTATTAACCATAAATTCCCAAACCGCCCTAGCCCTGGCAAGGCCACGCTTATGCCCACTAAACCGCCTAAGGTCCTCAAACGCCAAGCCAACCAATGCATTATGAACCTTTGAACACTGTGGGCAGCCCTAACCACGGCGCTCAATGCCTTACTAATTACGCTGCTTGTCAATTCATTGCCTCTATATCTATCAACTCCGGGATAATTAACCTCAACCACGTATGCCCTAGTCATGGCATCATACATACCCAACGGCACTAACGAAACACCATTCTGCCTAGCATATATCACGGCCAAATCACTAAGCAACTTAGCCCATTTGCCAACAAAAGCCATAACTGAATGCCTAACACCAACATCGATGCCCACCATGGTCACGTCCACGGCAGGTACACGCCCGTCCCTGCTTTTCCCATATTTACCCATACCCGTCACCCGAACACCCGCAGGGCGGGATTGCGGGAGAGACCCATAGTACCGCCCCTCGTTGTTAGACCATGGCGGGGCGGCCCACCCCGCGGTGTTCGGGTGACGGGCGTTTTTTGATCAGCCTTTTCTTTCAGTCACCAGTCATTTCATGGGAATTCATCATGGTGCTTCTCAAGATATCCGAGGACCAAGCCATCGGCTCGGTCTCTTGGTATCCATCATATTCCCCTTCCTCCTTCCCCTGGTTGGGGAATTGAAAAGAGGAAGGGGATTTTAACGGGTTTGCCTGCAGTGGACGTGACCGTGATGAGCTAGGTTTTTGTTTCGTTGAGTAGTTTGTTGCGTAGTTCTCTTGTTTCGTTTATTTTTATTTTCAATTCCTCATTAATACCCATGTAAAGCGCCTCGCCTGGCTTTATTCTGCTTAGTATATCTCTTAGTCTTGATGATGATTTGGCAGGGCCGCTGTGGCTTGTTATTATTGTTGGTGTGTTTAGGTCCTCGATGCTTAACTTACCGATGCTATGTAGTATTATCCATGTGTTTGTAATCCCTCTCGTCATTCTGATAATCCTTAGTAGTGCGTCCTCCCTTATGTAGTATTGTTATGTCGTCTAGTATTAATAGGTTGTTGGTTCCTTGTTGGCACATGCTGTTGATTATTAGCGCCGTTGTTATGTATGTTCCCTTAATGTCCTTACCAATAAGTATTGTGGTTACCTTGCTAACTTCACCATTAAGGTCTTGGTCGGTCACGATATCGCGCAGCGGCATCATTCGTCCTAGGAGCCATAGTGCGTGGACGTTGCGTGGGTTCCTACTGAGGTATCTTAGGTACTTAATGTAGTTATTATAGGTTTTATACCTATAAGCCATGGATACCAACAGTGATATTCCTAGCCTGGCACTCAACTCCTCATATAAGTCGAGTATTAGGAATAGGTTATCGCGTATGCATTTCCAGGGTATTAGTGGCTTCATGACAGCTCCAAGCACATCACTTGGTTTATGCGTTACGTATGTAATGGATGAACCCATTAACCTAAGTCTCATTAAGCCCAGTGTGGTGACTATGGTCGTCTTGCCCGAACCTGGCGGTCCAATCACTATTAACGGTTTATCGCCTAAATCAATCAATATCCTGGCCAACTTTTTATCAATACTCATCTCCCGGCCTGGGACTGACCCACTGCCTAAATCGCCTACGAGGATTTCCCCAGGGCTTAACCCTGAGGGATTTCCCTCGCGGTTCATGTACCGGCATTAATCATGGCAAACCTACATGTCTAAATCACCGTGGTTACAAATCTTGATTTTTATTCTTTAAGTGATGTTTACCGTCACTTTTTCGGTACGCCAAACCTGGTGTATTAATGATGACCTTTTGCTGTGAACTATTATTGCGCCTTTTTGGTGCATTTTCCGCGCACGGTATTTTTGCACGTGCGCGCACGATTTGTTACGCTTAAATTACTCCTTTCCTCTGTGTTTACTATGGAGTCGGGGCTCGTTGGTTCGGAGAGTGGTCAGTATGTAGAGTTTGTCCTGCCCTATCTTAGTTCTTACAAGCCGTTTATCGCGATTTATGAAGTCAAAGGTGTCAGGGTTGTTGAGGGTGGTAATGTTGTTAGGGCTCAGGTGGTGGGCGGTGATTATGCCGTTGTTAAGGGTTACTTCGTTAGTTCTAGGCCGTACATCGTGGATGTCAGTGTTAATGGTGATGGCGCCAGGTTCCTGCCCGCCTTATTTAATCAATTGATTGGTAGGGTGTCTCCTGGTAATGGTGGTAGTGTTGTGCTGTATATCCTTGAGTTTAGGGTTCCTAATGACGTGGGTATATCCGTGAAGTTTCATAGGGAGGTTAGGAGGTGCTTTGCGAAGTATGGCAATGCGTGGATTGGCCGTGAGGTGTGCTTTAACGTGGATGGGTGGAGGGAGGTATTTTCGAGGTATGGCAATGCCTTCATTCGTGTTTACCCAATACACGTGAGCGTCAATGATGCCCTGCGCATCGTGGATTCGATAATTAATTCGATAAGGGCTAGGATAGATTACCTAAGTGAGGACTTGAGGTATGAGTTGAGGGCTTACCGAAGGGCTAGACTTAGGAACTTGATCGCGGAATTCAATGAGTTGTTGAGGGGTTGGGAATCATTTAGGGCCTCCCTGGTGAATAATCATGCAGTTGGTCGGGGGCCGATAACTGTAATCTAGTGATTAGGGAATACCGCGTGGACGAGGTTGAGGGTAGCAATACTTCGTTATTTGTTGATTTATCCATGGCCGACTACGTGGAGTTGGTGATTAGGGATCTTGTGAGTGGTGTCTTTATTCACTACCCGTATAAGGTTATTTATACGCGTGATGGGGACTTATTACTCATTAGGACTGAGAGTTATGGTGATAATAAATTGAGGAGGCATAAGTCCAGTGTTTGTCCCTTCAGGGACTGCCGTTATTTATTGGGTCCGCTGGCCATACGCGCCTTGTGGTTAGGGTTGTGGGGTTTCGCGGTGCTGACCCTGTGATTAGGTTTTCGTGACTCGACTTAAAATTGGCATTGCAATTCGTGCCTTGACAACTCTCTGTAGTTGTTTTCCTTCGCCAGTATTAAGGAAACGTTGCTTATTAATAGTGGTTTGCCCTGAAGTTCCTTCTCGATACCAATCTCGTGGGCCATTTCGAGTATGCTCTGCGGGTCTGGCTTCTTCGATCTTATGTAGGCAATCGTTATGTGCGGCCTAAACTCGCCTGAGTACTTATCGCTAATTGATACGCCTGAATCCCTTAGTATGCTCATTATCGTGGACCTCAACCTACCCAACTGCTCATTATTAATAACCTCCACCGCCAGTACCTGGGTCTCAGGGTATTCGGCAATAGTACTAACTGCCCAAGCCTAACCCTGAAGCAGGGTATTGAGCCTATGCTTATTCCGATTTTATCGTCTACCTCCTGGCTCGGCCTTTGCTCACCGATGTACGTAATGGTCACATGCAGGTTTTCCCTCTCCACGGGTATTACGGGCAGTGTCTTAATCAATGGTGTTATGTTCAATTCCTTGATGAAAATGCCGTAGAAGTAACCCACGGGTTCCCAAGGCCTGCCTCAGTAAAAATGCTTTTGCAGTAATAGGCGGGATAGCTTTATAAAGTGGTTCATTTGACATTTGTACCGTGTCTAACACCGTCAAGATCACGGTCAAGAGGACGCCGATGGACTACGTTGAGAAGAGGCGTCGACCGGATTGGTGCCCTGGCTGTGGTGATTATGGAATACTCCAGGCCCTTTACCAAGCCCTTGCTGACCTGAACCTTGATCCGCGCAGTGTCTTCCTGGTCTCCGGGATTGGTTGTTCTGCCAAGCAATACACTACGTTAATGCCAATGGAGCTCATACACTCCATGGTAGGCCCATACCATACGCGACCGGCATTAAGTTGGCTAATCCGAACCTCGAGGTTATTGTTATTGGTGGTGATGGCGATTTGATGGGTATTGGCGCTGAGCACCTCGTGCATGCCGGTAGGCGTAATGTGGATTTGACGGTCCTAATGTTCGATAATGGCGTCTACGGCCTGACTAAGGGCCAGGCGAGCCCAACGCTTAGGAGGGGTGTTAAGACAAAGGCCCTTGCTAGGCCTAATATTTATGATGCGATTAACCCGGTGGTTTTGGCCCTTTCCGTGGGGTTCACGTTCGTGGCCAGGGGCTACGCCTACGATGTTAAGCACCTCGCATACCTAATTAGGGAGGCCATTAGGCATAAGGGCTCCGCATTCATTGATATACTGCAGCCGTGCCCAACGTATAACGACGTGAACACCAAGGAGTGGTATGAAGCTAGGATTTACAAGCTTGAGAATGAGCAGGGTTGGGACCCAGTGGTCAGGAGCCCAAGTGAGGAGGAGGTTACGAAGAAGCTCACGCAGGCCTTCCTTAGGGGCATGGAGTGGGGTGACAAGATACCCATTGGCATATTCTACCAGAATGAGTATGTGCCCACGTATGAGGAGAGGATCATGGAGCAAATGCCCAACTACCTAAAGGCGCCGCCAGCCCTGAGCCCACTCTATGGCCTGATGGCTCGACAATAGTTAACATCGAGGATATACTCAGGGAGAAGGAGGTTTGGTGATTCAGTACTTCCTCATTAAATCACCTATTAATTTAGTCACGGGTTCAATATCACCGTCACCCTTCACATTCGTTATGGCAGCCATTAAAATGATAAGCCTAACCAAGTGCTTCAGATCCTTGATACCACCTCTATAAACCACCTTAATTCCCTCCATCCCCAATTCGCTCGTAATCCAAACCTCTAGGTTGATGCCGTACTTCCTACCAACATCCTTAACAGCCCTGTATATGGCGTTCTGACACTTGGTAATGTTGATGGACGTTAAGGTGCTTGGTGGTTTATACAAGTCGTTCGTAACCTCAACCCTCTCGCCCACGCAATCCCTAAGTGCGGAGGTGCTTATTGGTAGGTCGGCCAACGCGAGGATTGAGCCATTGCCCAGTAGGTATATGGATATTGTCCTTGGGGTCTTGGTGAGGAGCATTGGTGAGTTTGGGGATATTATTACCGTGCCCACCGCCTTAATCACCCTGCCCAGGGCGCTGTAGGCATATACATCACTAATGCCCAATGCACTACCGTACCTATTGTGCAAGTCCAACACAAGCCCTGTGAACCTTGAGGAATCCATTAACCGAGTAAGGTTTAATGCACCGTTATTTTTAACTTAACCCCGATAATTACCCTAGGCTAGGCTTATTAGTTATGGAACCAAACCGCTTTTCCCTAGGTATATACGCCGATATATTGCCAAATGCCGGGTATCCGCATTGCGGGTAATACTCAAAATTCGTCACTAAAACGGCAACGGCAGGCCTTAACAATTTTACAGTTAATATCTTACCCGTCTGATTTGTACCGTATACCGCAATTACGAATGCGTATGCCCCAGGTCCTAACGTTACGTTAAGCCATGTTGGTCCATTACCCGTTACGCACTTTATATAGCCGTAGCCATTCTTGGGGATGAAGCTCTCATTTGTGGCGCCGAGAAATAATATATCGGCCGCGGCCCTGGGGGCTATGCACACGTATATGCCGGGTTCAAGGTAAAACTCGCTGGTTATATAATAAGTACCGTTGAGGACAAATACACTCATGTCAGAAATACCGAGACCAGCCACACTGCGGGATAACCAATCCTCATTACCCGGTATTGGGTAAAAGGTAATACTTTCTGGAAGTGATGGAGCCTTACAAGGTACATAACCAAGCATCTTCACTACATCATCCATGTAGTACGTATTCACAACATAAATTAGTAGGCCAGCAATAATAAGGACGCCAAATAGAACGACGAGAAAGAGATCAAGGCTAACTTCGATTTTAATTGTACGTGGCATGATCACTCACCCCTTAACCATTACAGGCTGAGCCTCAAAGGCGTATGCCGGCCCCTGACCGCCTGCCTTAGATATCATGTATATATAACCTGGCTCCAATGTGTAGGTCCAGGCATTTGTTGTGGTTGTCTGTATTGTGGCAGAACCGCTACTGCTATAGCCATTTATCGAAATGCCTACGCCAGTGGTTAGTAATGTTGTTGATGTGCTTGAAACAAACAAAGTCATAAGTGCGTTAGCGCTGCACATATCGTATGTCCCCACTAAATTATTGCTAAAGCCATTATTAAAGGTTACGGAGTAGTAACCAGTCCCATTATAAATCGTTGCATACACTTGATTAGGTTCGTTTTGGTCCGTGGTCGTCCCCGGTGGTAATATCTGTATGACCTTATAATACGGCGCGTTGTTCACCAATGCTGGACCTAGATCTTGGGCCACGTATGACTGAGTGCACGGCTCATAAGCCGGGTAAGGAACTGCAACCATCTCTGTGCTGTAAATCGCCCAAACATCGAGCCTAAAGAGACCGACTGCCTGACCGTTGTTTGCGTAGATGGTTTGAGATAACTGTGTTAAGACCTGGCTTGTCAGAGTGACCGGGCCTGAAGTGAACGTGTAAGTCGCTGTGTAAGTGAGGCCCTGGGTGGCACTCGCATACCCGGCGTATGGAGAATTGAGTAGTATTATCGGTGTCCATAAAACACCCTCAGCAGCCATGGTCCCCGCTCACATACCCAACCAAAATCAGTGGGCTGTATCGCAAAGGCGTAATTCACGTGAGTTAGTATTAGTATGGTAATAATTAGTGCTGCTATGGGTAACCATCGATGTATTTTCATTAATTTCATATATTAACGAATCTCTGGTCTAGGCTTTTTTTACTTCGGATGTTCTTAATAATGAAGCGAGCAGGATTGATCATGGTTATCTATTAATTTTATTTTCCTTGGATATTATTTTGAAAAACATTAATCAATAAACCCTAAGAATGTTTTGCGCCCTTAATTTCATTACTTAACAGCGCAAGGTGAGTTTTTTTATTTGACCACATAGAGCTTAGCCTGTGGAGGATTCGATTGAGGATTTGTTGATTGGTATTGAGGATGGTGATGCAGAGTCCTTCATGAAGCTTATTAGGTTTGTTGAGGATAATTATAGGAAGGTCCTCTATACAATGGGTTATGTCGAGCTTGGTGATTATATTCTCATCAAGTCCTGCACATACATACTACTGAGTAATGACGGCATGGCATACGCCCTGCTTAATGGCGATAAGCCCGAGGTAATTAGTATCGAGGCTGTTGGCAGTATTAACGAGGTTATTGATGAGGTCTGTGGCTCTGAGGAGGAGTGATGGTAATGAATTTGTATTACGTGATTTAATATTACGAAAAATTTATATTATGTTATTCAGTATTACGTATATGGGCTCTACCGTAATCCTTACCGTTAGGGTTAGGAGAGAATTGAAGGAGAAAGCCGAGCAACTAGGTATAAATATTAGGGAGGTTGTCGAGAGGGCACTTGAGGAGGCAATTGAGGAGAGGGAAATGGAGAAACTTAGGGAGATGGCGAATGAACTTAAGGAATTACTTGGTGGCATTAGTGGGGAGGAGGTTGTTAGGTTGATAAGGGAGGATAGGGATGCGAGGTAAGTACTTATTCGACGCATCAGCCCTACTTTTACTGCTCCAACGAGGTGACATCATCACTAGGACGGCGGTTATCAAGGACATCTATATACTACATTTAACAATATATGAAATAGGTAATGTACTGTGGAAGGAGGCGCACGTGCTCAAACGTATTAGGGACCCCCACAGAACCGCCGAAATAGTCCAGGAAATACTTAAGCAGATTAACATGCTCGCTGACCCACCACTCGCTGAGGTGTTGAGATTATCGTTAAGTAAGGGATTGACATTTTACGATGCAAGTTATGTATATGCCGCGGAGAGTATGGGAATGACACTGGTAACTGAGGATAAACAAATACTTAAGTCAACGAGTAGCGCCATTAGTTTTAAGGAGTTTGTTGATGCCGTGGCGCGTGATAATTCACGGCATTAGCTAGAAATGGATATAAATGCGGTCGTGATTATTATCCTGTGTGAAGATGACCGCCATGACTGACCGTAAATGATGAGGAACTTGGGTTCTTGATCTACTTTGTTGTTAACGATTCCGTGAATTGTACATATAATTTTTCCAGGGTCTTTATAGCATTGTCATTTAGGTAATTGCCGTCAGCGGCGCCGGCGTACTTCGTTAATTCCTCAATGCTTGTTGCTGTAATCATTACCGTGCTAATTGGGTAGGAAAGCACGTACTTAATGGCTAGGGTCTCAAGGTCCATGCCGAGGGACTGGGCTATGGGCTTAATCCTCGTATTCGTGAAATCAAGTGCCTTAATTAACCAGTTCCTATCCCTTAGGTTTCTGTGGTCATTTGGTCCGAAGTTTATGTCCTGCCTACTCGTTAGTACGTTTGATGCATGTGGAACCCTGGTTATCAAGCCGACTGACCTATCAACACCACGCCTTATCAATGACCTGCCAGGCTCCTGCTCCAGAATGTTGAACACGAACATTATTGACTCATAACCCTCATCAATGGCGGCCAGACCCTCACCGAGAACGTTTGTCTCTGGACCGAGGGCCACGCCCAAGTGCTCGACGTACCCATCCTCCACAAGCTTTAGTAAGGCTTTGTGTAATTCCTTGTCCCTAATTACATTGATTGGTGGGTTGTGGAGTTGAAGGAGTGTTATTTTCCTACCCAGCCTATTGAAGGATTCCCTGACAGCATTAACGATGTAATTAACGCTGAAGTTCTGGACATGTCTACCATTAATTATTTTACTAATCTCATAACCAACCTTAGTGAATACATTAACGTCATAACCCCTGAGGACTTCACCAAGTATTTTCTCACTAAGCCCATCGCCATACATGTCCGCGGTATCGAACGTATTAATGCCTAGGTCTAAAGCCCTCCTTATTAGGGCCATGTCGTGGTCGCGGTCATGCACTCCATACATGCCCGTACCAATAACCCAAGCGCCGAAGCTAACCTCCGAAACCTTAATGCCAGTACTACCCAGGACTCTATAGTGCATTATTCATGGCTTCTACGGACCTGGTTATAAACGCGGATTGAGTGACCAGACACTATAACTGGTGCTGGCATTGCATAGAGTTTATTAGTTCATGAAGTTAATTAATGCCTAGCCATGGAGCTTCCAAAGCCCTGGTTTGACATTGATGGTTATAGGAGGACGAGACTTCTTGAGACTAGGTACGAGGCTGAGATAGCGATTAACATGCTTAGAGAGGGATTAGTTAGAAACGCCGCTGGTAAGGCGTTTCAGGCATGGAAATCATTCCTCGCGGCAATATCCACAGGCGAAATTAATGAATTGAGCAAGGTGTATAGGCGTAGGGTTAAGGTTAGGGGATTGAGGGAAAGGATTAATGAGGCGCTGTATGTTATTGCTTCATGCCAACGACTAGGATGTTTGAAGTATCAAAGATACTTAGCACCCTCAATCCCATGATACCATACCTAACCCTGGCGTCCCTTGAATTGCATAGGTACCAGTATAATGGGCCTGACAGGGAGGGCGTATTCAGTGTATTTAGAAACGATGATGATGCCAGGGAATTCATTTGTAAATTTCTAAGTGACATGGCAACCATATATCGGGAACTAGTTAAGGAGGAATTCATAGACCTAACACAGTGTAAGCAAGCTAAGAGTGCCTAAATCACTGCATCTGGCTGCGGTCTATATATCCCGTGAAAATTACGGTTCAGGTCATCGAGTATTTAATTAATAAATAAACTATTTAATTAATCAATAATTATACATATAGTATTTATGCCATAGCCCAATGCGCGCGCCCGCACCCGCTCACGCAGGACTCTATTTCAGTCACGCATAGACAGGAATACTCGCATTACAGCAATTAATACCTATAATACCTAAAGTTATAATTTAAGCCTAGGTGACTATCATCCTTATGAATTACTTAGTATTACCTCATACTTCCATGCTTTTCCAAAGAATCATCAATGCCCAAACCTATCATTAAGGATAGAAATAAAGATATAAGTTGTGTGAATTTACGAAAAATATTAAACCAGGAATTTCCTATAGTGCCGTGATGAAATTGACAAAGATTTATAACAAAGGCTTATAAAATTAATAAAAGCATTCTTAGTGATGAAAAGAGCATTTGTGATAACCGCACTAGTCATTACCGTGATTATCATAGCTGTAGCAATTGCCGTATTAAGATTATCAATGCAATCTGCATCGCCTATGAGTTACGTTAATAATCTCAAGGAGCTACTGATTAATGGCTCCTTCACTGCAACGTATAATAGAAGCTTTATGGAGACGATAAAAACAAGTTATGGCTATCAGCGAACCGCGCAGTGCAATGAAACTACGCAATATGGCATTGGGTCAATTAATGGCGATAGGGTCTTCATCAACACCGAGGAGACTTCATGCACGCCCTCTAACATACCCATTCTACCCACGGCGGAATCGGCTTATTGGACTAACGGAACGAGCATGTGCTTTGCAGTATACTCAATGGTGAATAACCGTAGTGAGGAAATCATCAATTGCTACCCTCCTGGGACATACCCACTGCTTAGGGTTTTCATGCCGTTTAACGAGTTGCTGGGCAATGCCACATTCAACCTAGTCACCAGCGGGTACAGCGCTAATTACTCAGTGATTACGCATATTCACTATGTAAATACCACTAAATGGAGCGGCCAAACAATCTACTGCTTCCAGGTAATTAGCAACATAACTTTAGCACAAAGTGCGGCACAGGGTTATCGTAATATTGCTATTTTAACCTCATTAACATGCATATTACCTAATGGTTTGCCAGCCATTACGATATTTAATGAGACAGCAATAACGAAGTTATCACCAAACGTAGTCACGTATACAACTATGCAGGCAGATCTGAACTAATAAACTACACACTGAATTACTTCAACACAACGGCGTTTAATGAATTAATATCAATGGTAAAAGGCTAGGAATTCTAAATTAAGCATTATATAATGCCTAGGAATCAGGGAAGAAAAACTAGCTATAATTAGATAGTGGTATTGCTATATTTCCAATACTTGTGTTTAATATGACATACCCGTAGGATATTTTAACAGCGTTAATTGAGGAGGTATAATTATGTACAGTTCACTAATAGTGTGATGAACTGATTGTCATGATTATTGGATTTCCTAATTCACATAAGACTGGTAATGAACCGTGATAAACAATAGACACTGTAGTCATTAATGACTATGACCCTGGTCGAAGGATCTCTTTAATATTGGATTATTAACTACTGAGGTTAAGAATCCATGATTACTGCCCTTGCCCCGCCATGCCCTCTGGCGTTATTACCTTTATCCCCATCCTCTCCGCCATGACCCTTACGTAGTCAGGGTTCTTATCGCCTATGTATGGCGTTATTGCCAGTACCCTATCAACTGTTTTGCCCGTGGCCTTCATGTAGAGCTCGGCCTTGCGCTTAATGATTATTAAGTCACTCCTCATTATTACTGATGATATTTCCATAATCATGGTGATATTATCCTTAACAATTACGTCAAGCTCTATTTCGCTTGGGTACCATAGACGTAGCCGTCTGCGTCGTAGTACAGCCACTTCTCAACTGTGTAGTCTGCATCCCTAAGGATCTCCCTCACGCCATCCCTAAAGGCGTCCTCATTAACCACGCCCCAACGGGCACCAAGGGCATCAAGTTTAATGGATAGGAACTTAATCTGACTATCAACATACCTCCTCAGTTCCTCGACATCCCTTTTAGTAACCATCGTGTCCTTAATCATCTGTACCTCCTTCCTTAATTCTTCGAATTTATCATCTACGTACTTCCTCAATTCCTCGATATCGTGCTTCGTAGCTAGGTTTTGCCATGGCGTTAATTTGGCGAGGGCTTGGTAAATAATCTCGGGCCTTGAAACGAGAACCTCAACTAAGATATTTGGGTTCTCCAGCAAAACCCTCTTGATCTCCTCGGCCAGCGACACTACGGGTCATGCTTCACATCCTTAAATTTAAATCTATGGTTTCACTTAGCCGTGATGCGATTAGGAATTGCACTTAATACTTATTAGTTCCACGTTACCCAATCCATTAATCATTATTGCGGTGTCTGTGGCGTTTATGAACCGGTCTATCCACGAACCCATGTTGGCTATGCGTAGTCCATTATTTATGTTAGGTACATGCGTGTGCCCAATCACGACCCAATCATCCCTCCCAGCCCTCAGTATGAACCTAACCAACTTGTCGTATGAACCATTAAGTAGTTTATTCATTAGTGATGCAATTAATCCGTTCTTAACAACGTAATCGCCATGCAGGAACCAGAAGGCCCTACTGCCTATGACCAGCTTCATTACTCCATGAATTACCCTAACGCTAACGCCATCAATACCGTACCTAACCTCCTTATGATTAATTCTCGGGTCGTGATCATACATAGCTATCACATAGATCACCTCCCTCAATCCATTAATGCCCGCCAGGTTTAGGCGATGTATCAATTCATGAATATGGTTCTGACTTAGTACTTGCCCATGCGCTCTGTCAAATAGGTCTCCATTAATAACAAGGTAAATGCCATCCTTACCTAAGCTCCTTAGGTAATTACCAATGCAGCCCAGGTCTCTCCTATTTGATTCTAGGTGTAGGTCTGATATGGCGATTATTAATGGGTCATTGTTCAACTCCATAGTTGCCACGTGGGCATTGCTGTACGTGAATGGCATTTCGTAAATCATCAATGCAATGATTAGTCCCAGTGTTAGTAATGCCGTAATTACCACTTGGTTCATGATGCGTTTATTTAACGTGCATTATTTAATATTTAATGGTCAGTACTCCGCCGTTTATCCTCATCGCTCGTGGCCCTTGAACCTCATCACCAATAATTGTTTAAAGTGGGCTTTAGTTTTAAGGCTTTAGTGATGAGATCCTAGCCGTTGGATATGATGAAGTGGATCACCGGGCTGATCAATCTATATTATCTATAACCCACGCAATGCTTATAAATAGGTAATTCATTGCAAGGCGTTGGGTGGTTTTATTGCCAGGTACGCAATAATCGGGCTTGGTAAAATAGGGACCGCCATAGCCAAGTCCCTAATAAAGTCTGGTGTTGATCCTGCTAGTATAAGTGGTAGTGTTAGGAGAGTTGAGAGCGTTAGTAGGGTTAGGCATGAATTACCCGACGTGTTTGTGTCCACGAACAATGCGGAGGTTGTTAAGGATGCAGACATTGTAATACTGGCTGTTAAGCCGTATCAAGTCCTCGATGCCTTGATGCCAATACGTAACGTCCTCAGTAGTGATCAGCTACTCATTTCCGTGGTTGCTGGGGTTACCACCAGTGTTATTGAGGGTATTGTGCCTTCTAAGGTGATTAGGGCCATGCCGAATATAGGCATTGTTATTGAGAGGGGCGTGACCGCCGTTGCGCCTGGCTCGAGAACGTCCAATGATGATGTTAAGAGGGCATGCGACTTATTTGGTTCCATGGGTAGGTGCATCGTCGTTAATGAGCGTTATATGGATGCGATAACGGCCATTAGTGGTTCAGGGCCTGCCTTCATGGCGTTGATACTCGAGGCTCTCTGGGAGGCTGGGCTCCTGCTTGGCGTACCGACCGACATCTCCTGGGAGTTGGCCGTGGGTACCCTAGAGACGAGTGCCGAATTACTTAGGTTTAGAAAGCCGTGGGAGGTCGTTGAGGAGGTTACGACACCAGGCGGTGTCACCATTAGGGGTATCAGGGTTGCCGAGGAGGGTGGTCTTAGGGGCTTGATTATGAGGATGATTGAGGAGACCGCGAGGAGGGGACGTGAGATTAGTCAGGAGATTGAAATGAGCATTAGGTCAAAAATCAGTGAGTAGGTACGCAATACTTAATACCTCTGTCAAAATTCATGAACCCCGTGGGGAAGGGCACAAAGAGCGTACGTGGCGGTGTTAGGCATGTTAATGATGGCATTGGCTCCATAATCGAGCCCATCTACCAAACATCACTCTTCGACTATAGGGAGCCCGAGCAAAGGCCGTCCTTACACGGCGTAGTACCACTTAAGTATAGTAGGGAGGATAACCCGACTGTTCATGCCGTGGAGAGCAAGGTGGCCGAGCTCGAGCATGGCATGGACGCTCTAGGGACCTCCAGTGGTATGGCTGCAATAACCACACTAATTATGTCACTGCTCTCCAGGGACTCCACCGTGCTCATGCCCCTCGACGTCTACGGCTCAACGCTGGTCCTCATGGAGAGGTTGAGTAAGTTTGGCGTTAGAACTGTGATTACAGACCCGGGTACCGACAACGTAATTAAATCATTAAGGGGCGGGATCAATGTAGTATTCATTGAATCCGTCTCGAACCCACTCCTCAGGGTTTATGATATCCCTGAAATAGTTAAGGCTTCCCACGAGGTTGGCGCCGTCGTGATCGTCGACAACACCCTAGCCACACCAATAGGGTTAACCCCGATAGACCATGGCGTTGATTTCGTAATACACAGTGCCACTAAATACCTTGGTGGACATAATGATGTTGTTGCTGGCTTCATAATCGGCAGTGATGATAGAATTAAGGGTGTTTGGGAGTGGAGAAGATTCCTGGGCACAATCATGGAGCCCTTCACCGCATTCTTAGTCGATAGGGGACTGAAAACACTACACATTAGGATGAGGACCCACGAGGAGAGTGCCAGGCAGTCGCCGAGTTCCTAATGGATCACCCAAAGATCGAGAGAGTTTACTACCCATGCCTCGATAATCACGAGACGTACGAAACAGCCAAGAAACTACTCAGTAATTGCGGTGGTATTGTGAGTTTCGAGGTAAAGGGCAGCCTAAAGGAGGCAATGGCCGTTTATAAGCATGTGAGAATGATAATACCAAGCGTAAGCTTCGGGGGCACCGAGAGCATAATAACACACCCAGCAAGCACAACACACGCGCATTGGAGCCCCGAGGATAGGGCCAGGGCGGGCATTAAGGACAACCTACTGAGACTAAGTGTTGGCCTTGAGGACCCCGAGGACATAATTAACGACCTAAGCCAGGCGCTTAATCATGCTTAAATAAAAAGTTTAAAGTTAATTCACTTCTTAGTTGTGGCCTTTCGTGACCAAACAGTAAGTGAGAGGTACGATGTAATGGCTATAATCTATTTGTTATCATTTTTGAGTAGGTTTTTATTTACGTACATATTTTTATGGGCATTATTTACCTCAGGTACCAGTGGGTTTAGGTTATTCCTATTAACAATTACCTACTCACTATCAAATCTCGCCACCTTTATGCTGATTCAGGGTTGCCAGGGCTCTTTACTCCTTTACGTCCTTATTTCTTATCATTAACCTTCTCGATCTACGACTATTCATCGCAGCACTACTCATGGGTATGTTAAGCGTCCACATATCCTCAGTGCTGCCAGGCCTAATTAATAAGGAGAGACTTAGTCGTGTAAACTCGGAGAGGGTTATCATGGGCTCGCTGGGTGACTTAGTGGGTGTTGCGATGGCTCTGATTGTTAAGCCCACCTGGCTTTATCTAGCAATACCCCTCTACCTGCTGACGATGTTACTCCCACGGTTTGAGTATAAGGGAAGCGAGAGGCTCATCTTTTCCGAGGCTAGGTTGGTCTACCTTATCTCATTTCTATTGGGCATAGCTATAGCCTAACCCCAACACTCATGGCCATGTGGTCCAGGGGCAGCGCCTACGAGTTAGCCCTAATATATTCAGCACCACCAGTAAGTGGTGTAATCAGCGGTCTCCTTGGCCGTAGGTTATTGAAACTAGGGCGTGAGTTAATAATTGCCATCGTCTCCGTGATTGTTATGGCTACCGCCACTGGATTAATGGGTGTTGTAAGTAATCCCATAATTGCCTGGGCCCTCGCCTTAACCCGCTGGTTCTTCATGGCCATGTTCGGTACAGCCATAACAACATTCATACAACTCAGGTGGAGGAGGGATGCATTACCTGGGGTATTCTCCACAAGCCGTTGTGGGAGAGTCTGGGAGACTCACAGGGGCCTTCCTAGTATTGCCCTTAACGTCAATGACCGTGCAGTGGGCCTTCACAACCGCAGCCCTAATAACCCTAACAGCAGCGCTCGCATTACTGCCATAATAGGCATAAGAATTATTAGAAAATTAACAAAAGAATATTAAGACTCTCTCGTTAAACGTGAAATACCATAGAGCTTATAATTATGAATTTTATGAATTAACCTTCGGTAATTGCTCATAACCAATAAGCACGCTGAATTGCTTAAAAACCATTCAGTGCATTATCAGTAATGCAGACACAGAGGCTACAAAAACTTTCAGACAACGTATACGTAGTACCTGGTAGGACGAATGCCGGTGTACTAGTCATAGACAATAATGAGTGCGTGATAGTTGATACGGGAATTGATGAGGACTCAGGGCGTAGAATACTCAATGCCATTAAGCCCCTAAACCTGAGGGTTCGGGCCATAATCAATACGCACCACCATGCAGACCACATCGGCGGTAATGCATTAATCGTTAAAAGGAGCGGTGCCGCCGTCTACGCAACACCTGAGGATAAACCTTCATAGAGAGGCCCGTGCTTGAGCCACTCTACCTCTTCGGCTCCTTCCCACCCAAGTTACTTAGGACTAAGCTCCTCGAGGCTGAGGGTGTGCCGGTTAGGGATTTGGATGACATACGTAAGGAGGTGGGATTTGAAGCAATACCACTACCAGGGCATACGATGGGCATGGCTGGGATATCCTACGGTAATGTATTGTTCACGGCCGATGCATTCTTCCCATTAGACGTTATTCGAAAATATGGAGCGCCATACCACTTAAATGCTGGTCTTGCGCTTAAAAGCCTTAGGAAGCTCTCTGAGGGTGTGAGTAGATATGAATATGTCGTGCCGGCCCACGGCGATATACTGAAGCTCAGGATGCTATTAACGTAATTAATGAAAATATTAATGCAATAAATAGGTTGAGGGAACTTGTCCTCAATAGCATTAATGATTCCGTGGCGCTTGAGGACTTAATTGTGAAGATATTCTCGTTGCTAGGTATAAGCATTGATTCACCACATAATTACCTACTTAACCGCTCCGCGCTGCTCTCATACGTTGCCTGGCTGACTGACGATGGTTTACTAACTATTGATACCGTGGGTAATAAACTGATCGTCTCAAGGTCGAGGAAGTGATATTTTAACTGAACTGGTATCTCCCTTCTAAATGCCATTGACTTAGGGCGTTGTTTTATATTCACGTGGCTTAGCCATGCCTTGATGAGTACGCCCCGTAGGAAGGTAGTCATTGTTGGTGGTGGGATTGCTGGGTTAACAATCGCGAATACGCTGGTTGAGAGGGCTAAGGACTTAGTCGAGGTCACGGTGATAACTAGGGATAGACACTACGTGGGTGGACCCACGAGACCATTACTACTGACTAACGAGGAGGAGTATGGCAGGATCATCAGGGGTTATGAGGAGGTTGGGTTGAAGGGTGTTAATGTCGTTACGGGTGACGTGGTTAGTATTGACCCTGGCAATAGGGTCGTTAATTACGCCGAAACCCTACTCGGCAATAAAGTAAGGAGCATAGGCTATGATTACCTGGTACTGGCGCCTGGCGTGGTCTTTGACGGCTCGTCAATAAACGGCTATGATAAGTACTGGTACGTGAACGCGAACGTTTACGACCCAGGCAGGGTTCATGTGCTTAAAAATAGGGTGTGGAGCATGAATGAGGGCACTGTGGTTGTATACGCACCAAAGGCTCCTTATAGATGCGCCCCTGCACCAACGGAAACGGCATTGCTTATTCATACGATACTCAAGTACAGAGGTGTTAGGGATAAGGTTAGGATAATACACATTGATGCGAATGATAAGACGCAACCGCCTGTAATAGCTGACGTTGTTAAGGTGATTTATGATAAGGCGGGCATTGAATTAATCACTAACCAGGAAATAATTGAAATGAACGATAGGGAAGTCGTGACAAGGAGCGGCGAGAGGTATAGGTACGACCTACTGGCAATGCTTGAACCAACAGGGCCCCGTCATTCATTAGGGATACCGGCCTAGGCACTGATTGGGTTGAGGTTAGGTCGCCGACAGACCTGAGAAGTCCTAAGTTCGATGATGTACTCGCCGCTGGTGATGTGGCGAAACTGCCATATCCAAAGAACCAGGAGATCGCGTTCGAAAGTGCATTATTTGCAACAAATAAGATCCTAGAGGACTTGGCAGCAATGAGGGGGTGTCTGTGCAGTATGCATTTGTTGGTTGGGCTTATGTTGGTAATGTTGAGGGTAGGTTGGAGACCGTTAGCGTTCAATTCGGCTTTGACTATACACAGCAACCACCAAAGCCGAGTAAGGATCCTGAGCCTAAGAGGGATTACACTGTGCAGAAGGATCGTTGGATGCAGACGTACTTAAGAAGATTGTTTGGCTACTGAGCAGCATTTACTTATTAATGCCTTAAATTTATCATTCTCGAGTATCATCAAATATGCATCCTCACCGTCATTGTAGTAGCTCCTTAATATGTCGCGCACGTCAAAGCCGAGCTTCCTATAGAGTGTTATGGCTGGTGTGTTTGATACCCTGACCTCGAGTATCACGTGGTCAATACCCCTCTCAGCCATTGAGCATATTGACCTGCACATTAATGCGTTGCCAATACCCATCCTCCTGTACTCCTTTAGGACCCCTACTGATATTACGTGACCTCTGCTAAGGCCCTCTATGCACGATATTATGTAGCCCACGGGCTTACCATCCATGAATGCTATGTAGGAGTAATTTGTGCAGTTTCTGCATAGCCAATTAATGAAGCCGAGGGTGTACTGCTCACTTAGCTTGAATATCTCTCTTTCGAGACCCACTATTATGTCCATATCATTGTCTGGGTCGCACCTCCGTAATTCAAAGCCGCTATTCATTTACCATAGACCTGGAAAAGTAATTTAATAAAATATGCCTTAATCACTTATTGAATGGTTGCTAGGGTACTCGCCACTGCAGATATTCACTCGCCGAAGTACTTCCCAAGGTTTAGGGAGGCCGTTAAGGGCTTGGCAGGTTTGATGCTGTTTTCATAGCGGGTGACTTGATGGAGGAGGGGAGGATTGAGGGATTGAAAATATTAATCAATGAATTAAGGAGGCTCAGCGATACGATAATTGCAGTACCAGGTAATGAGGATTATGAAGAGGTCATGCCAAGGGCCAGGGAGCTCGATGTCGTTAAGTGGCTTGATGATGAGGTGATTAAGTTAACGATAAATGATGTAACGCTCAGGATAATTGGTTCGAAGGGGTCTCTGGAGAGGCCAACAACATGGCAGTTGAGGCACATACCCCACATAGCGGATACGTATAGGCGTAGGGTTGATTGGCTTAAGAAAACCATTAACTCATCGAGGGAATTAACAATCCTACTAATACACTACGCACCAACATTTAAGACACTCCAGGGTGAGGACCCAAGAATTTGGCCGAGCCTTGGGGTTAGGGATTTGGAGAGCACGGTCTTTGGCAATAATGTGATTGCAATACATGGCCATGCCCATAACTCGGTGGTTAGGTGCGTTAGGTCTGGTAATTCCTATATAGTTAATGCAGCATTTACAAATATTTGGAAGCCGATAGTACTTGAGATCGGTAGTGACGGGTTAAGGTCAATAAGTATTGATTGTCAGGAGGTTAAGTACGAGAGGGGTGGTGGGCCCTCAATACTTGATTTCATGAAGTAATTACTTAATAAGTCCTTAACCATGTCCTCAGTGAATGCGGAGACTAGTTAGTGCTAGTGGTCTGGTGGTTTACCTCAGTGTTGCGGCATATATTGTGCTAATGTCATACTATACATTATTGAAATACTTAACATTCCACACCCACGCCGCAGACCTCGGAATCTTCGCCCAGGCACTGGCGTCGACGCTGTATTACCATAGGCTGCTTTATGAGAGTGTTGACGTGGCGATAATACCCAAGCCAGGGCCAATAGGCTATAGCTTCCTGGACGTCCACTTCTCACCAACGCTATTCCTATTCCTGCTATATACGCTGCGTACCCAAGCCCAGCCACGCTGCTTGTGCTCAGACAATACTCATAGCCCTTGGGGCATTACCGATTTATTGGCTAGGTAAGTACCTGGGCAGGGATTGGTTAGGGGCATTCTTCGCAATTATTTACCTCATTAACCCACTGGTCCAGGGCATTAACTCCTTTGACTTTCACATGGAGGCTATATTCATGCCCCTAGCCCTGTATTCAACGTACTTCTTAATAACGAGGAGATGGAGGATTTACTACCCAACACTGCTACTCACACTTGGCACAATCGAATTCGCACCAATACCCATGGCATTACTTGGCCTGTACTACGTTATTACAAACATTAGGAAGAGGCGTGAGCTAACGCATGGTGTTTTAACCATCGCCGTATCAATTGCCATCCTACTAATCGCCCTATGGACAAAGGCAATACTTAACCCACTCGGCCCAACAACGGCCTCGCCACTCTCGGGACTGCCCGAGCAATACGCATCATCATTTAGCTTTGGCATCCTTATCTCAGTCATTAAGGACCCATTATTAATACCGAGGCTGTACTCGGTGTATGGTACGGAGAAATTCCTATACTTCCTGGAGCTTTACGCACCCACGGCATTCACAGCCTTCCTAGACCCACTGGTCCTCCCATCACTCGCGTGGCCGCTGGCATCCTTCCTGACCAGCGACGTCATTTACTACAGCCCATTCTTTCAGTACAGTTCATTCTCAATACCGTTCATAGTAATGGCATCGCTAATCGCCGCGTCAAAAATACCCACCGAGCAACAGAAGAAATTTGCTGTGCTGGTCCTAATATCAACACTGATAGTGTTTCTCGGCGTTAGCCCGCTAATCCACTTCCAGTATCAATTGGTTAAGTCTGATTACGAGATTTGGACCGCACTAAAGTTAATACCAAGTAACGCCACAGTGCTTGTCCAGAACAACCTATACCCACCATTCTCAAACAACATAAACGCCTACACGCAGTGGTACCCATGGATTAAGCCCGAATACATAGTGGCCCAGCCGGATAGTCCCTGGTTTACCTGGTGGGGTACGCCATATAATGAGTATGTGAATACGGCATTAATGGAGGGCTACGGGGTCTATATGGTGATTGGGAATTCATTATTGGTCTTAAGGGCAAACTACACGGGTAAGCCAATAATATGTGAACCAATAATTCTAAATATAACGCCAAGCGTGGTTTCCATAACTAATGGACAGGTAATAAACGGGGAAATAGCTCACACACCCAATGAAGCACCTGGTGTTTGGTTCACGGTAAATGTAACGTTATTGCCAGGGCAATACAACATGACAATAACATACTCGTGGGTAGGTCCCGAATACCTGAGACAATTAAATACCACATTGGCGTATCTACAAATTAATGGGCACATGATAGACCTAACAACGAATAGGGACCAGGTATCAATTACTATGTATAACAGGTATTACGAGAACGTTTTTATAACGATGTATGCCAATTATGTCGTAAACACGACAGTATTAATTAGACAATTCATAATAAACGGGCCGCTCTGTGGTTAAGAGAACTTGAAGGGCTTTATGTCCATTATCTCAACCTCATCGCCAGGCCTTATGCCATAGGCCTCCCTGACGTCCCTCGGTATCGTGAACTGCCTGGAGTCCGTGTGCCTAGTCCTCAGTAACTTAACGCCCTTAATAGTGATTGGGATGCCATTGTAGGAAATGGTGATGATCGCGTACTTAAGCCCAGAAATACCCAGAACTCTAACCAAACTTGCAGGGATCAAGACTTGATTATTCAGGTAAACCTTAACTCTGTACGGCAACTTGGTCACACGGTAGCCCGGCGAGCCCCGTCTCTGCTCAATCCCTGCGCATTCATCACAGTAAAAATCAACATTAGGAAATATAAAAAGTTATTGTTTAATTGAAAAAGAGACCAAGAACCATTTAACAAAGAACACATGATATCTTGAATAAATGACTATGCATCGCAACATACCGCAAGGAAATGAAAACACAAGCCAATATAAACCCAAAGAAGAATATGTGATGCAAGGACCTCTCATTTTTGCCAAGTAACCCTAGAATTATTTTTACAGAACATATGAAGGAATTGGAAAAATAACTGGAGCCCCGGCGGGATTCGAACCCGGGACCTCTCGCTTACCAAGCGAGCGCTCCACCAGGCTGAGCTACCGGGGCATGGTCTCTGTTTATTGTGGGGTTTTAAGTTTTTAGTGGTTTTGATTTAAGTTATTGCGACTACTGATTCATTAATTCTGCAGCGAAGGCCAGTGCCCAGACTAGGTTTGGGTATACTATCATTCTTTCCATCCCGCCTGGGCCTAGGCTAGGTACACGTGCATTATGTATAATATTAGGGCGATTAGGCCATGGTGCCTAGTATCGGCCATAAGATCTTGCCTGGAGTTTTTGAGAGCTTTATTGTTGGGTATGATGATACTGATGCGAATAGGAAGGCTATTAGTGCGAAGATTAGGTGGAATGGGTGCACGGTCTCTGGGGCGAAGCCACCCCCGCGGCTCCAATGCCCGTTAGGGCTATTGTTATTGCGAATACCTTATTGAGCCTATAGAGGAGTACCGCGGCTATTATTAGTAGGAGTCCCATCACTATTATTGATGTGTTGAATATTATTGCGGTAGGGCCTACACCCAGGTCGCTTATGTAGTTCCGCGATACTGAGTACCCTGGGTAAATGGCTTCAGCAACTAGCATTGATAGTAGGAACTCTGCAATACCTATGTCTATTAGCAAACCCGCTATTTTCACTTGGTTTATCTTGTTATTCATCAAGTTTTCGTAGCTATTTTTAATTAATAATGACTATCTCTATGTAAATTCTATATATTATCTCACTAACGTTTATTAAGGGGATACTTTTATTGATGTTGGTCGTTAACGTGATTAGGGCGCCCCATGTACCGACCAGTGAGGAGTTGTGGAATGCCGTGGTTGGTGTTTACTTTAGCCTTCAGGCCAGGAACCCAGGCATTGAACCTGGCATTGATAGGCTAAGGAGACTTGAGTTGAAGAGGGTTAGGGAGGTTAGGAAGTACCTGAGCGATGCCTTTCGCGATGTAGCCCTCGGGATGCCCTTTCTCGATTCCCTGCATCCATTCTATAGGGAATTGATTGAGTTAATGATTGATAGAGCCACGTACAAGCACTCCCTGGCAAAGGTCGGTCATGCCACGAAGGCCCTATCATCAATCTATAAGGATGCCGTGATCGCCATTAGGTCCGCCACGACAGGCAATGACATAATTAGGGCTAGGAGGAACTTCCTGGCCAGGATTAAGGACCTACTCACGGACTTAAAGCCGGAGCTTGACTTCCTAAAGGCTGCCGCGGCTAAACTCGATAAGTTACCGAACATAGACCCAAGCCTGTTCACGATCGTGGTCTCTGGAATGCCCAATGTTGGGAAGAGTAGCTTCGTTAGGTGCGTGAGTAGCGGTAGGCCTAAGGTGGCTGAGTATCCATTCACAACTAAGGAGCTCCATGTTGGTCATTTCACCGTTCTCAATGACGTGAAGGTCCAAGTAATAGATACGCCAGGTCTCCTTGATAGGCCGTTAAGTGATCGCAATAAGATCGAGCTCCAGGCAGTACTGGCGCTGAAGTACTTGGCGAGGGTCATAATATTCATACTAGACCCAACAAGCCACAGTGGTTACTCATTAACAGGGCAGTTAAACTTGTTGAGGGAGGTGCGAAACAGCTTTGGCGGTATACCGCTGCTCTTGCTTGTGAATAAGGTTGATATTGCCACGGAGGATGAAGTAAATACGGCATTAAGTGGTGTGGCGGTTATTGATAAGTCAATACCCACGTTTAGGGTGTCAACCATTAACTGTAATGGTTGTAGGGAAGTGATTAACTACATAGTTGATAATTACGTAATACCAATGCTCAGGGAGTCATTAAATAATCGATGAGGATTAAGCATTATAAGCGCCTAGTTCAGCGTAACAGCGATGCAGATTGCCATAGCGGCCCATTCAAGCCCCGTGGATCCTAAGACCGAGGCCATGGCCAGGGAATTCCTCAAGGAACTCCATGCTCAATGCCCAACGACCACGCTATTACTCGGTGGTTATTGGGGATTCATGAAGACAATAGTTGATGAGGCACTGAAGCTTGGCTTTAGGATTGTCATGATTTTACCGATCGAGAGAAGCGTTGAGCCACCAAGTGGTGTTATTAGGATTGATAGTGGGTGTGAGTTTAGGTGTAGGTCTGTCATAATGGTTAGGTCGAGTGACGCCCTCGTGGCATTGGGCGGCGGCGCTGGGACTATGATTGAGGTATTACTGGCTTACGCGATGGGTAAGCCCGCGTATGTATTAGTTGGTACCAACCTAAGCAGTGATGCTTTGCCTAAGGCATTTCCTGAATATGTTGATGATAGGAAAGTGGTCAGGATTAGGTACTTTGACGACCCGATTAAATTGGCGAGGGAGGTTTGTCACGAGAGGATTACACCCGTGAGAACAGCGTTTGGTTAGTCATGAGTAAGGATTTAAAAACCCATTAATTAATCATGAACCGATGTCGTCATTACTGGACAAGATTAAGCCCATGAGCATTGGGCAGGAAAGACTCCTAAACGCGCTCAAGGACTCAAGGAATGAGATAGTGGGTGTCTTTGGGCCAACGGGTACTGGCAAGAGTTTAATATCGGCTGTATACGGTATATCCTCAGTACTGGCTGGGACCTATAAGCGATTCATAATTGCCAGGCCCGTGGTTGACGTGAGCACGGGTAAGTCACTAACGCCTGAGGAACTTGGCGACCTGTACTATAAAGTTGCCTCCGCATATCTTGAGGATATCCTTGAGGGGTTAATGGATAGGGAGGAGATAACTAAGCTTCTCCAGGAGGGTAAGGTAATGGTTACCGACGTATCCTACCTAAGGGGTAGGACTTTTGATGACTCATTGATATTCCTGGATGATGCCCAAAACACACAACCAGAGAACGCAGCCGAGATACTCATGAGGATTGGCAGGAATTCGCGATTGATAATTGCAGGTGACCCAGTGCTTCAGAGACCGCTCGGTGTTGAGAAGGATGGCGCAACACTGCTCAGGGAGGTACTTCTTAATGAGGAGAATGCGGTGGTTGTGGACCTGGGCCTTAAGGACATTGTTAGGCCAGGCGCCAAGAGGGGTGTTAAGGTATCCTTCGAGTTAAGGATGAGAAGGAGGGAACTAAGCAATATGGAGAGGCAGATACTTGACTTGATAAGGGTTCACGCACCGGACGCTGATGTGGTTACGGTGATTGAGTTTAAGCAGGAGAAGGAGAACCTAGGCATTAAGAGCGAGGGCGTGCCTGACGCATTAATAATAGCTAAGGAGGGTCACCTCGGCAGGGTGGTTGGTAAGGGTGGCGAGAGGATTAAGGCTATTGAGGGTGAGAGCAACCTGAGGGTTAGGACCGTGGAGATGAACCTAAACTTCAAGGAGTGGATTAGGGCGCTTCACCCAGTGGGTTGGATTGGTAAGCACATCGTTGATGTGGATTTTGCAGGCCCTGAACTTATGATCACAGTTAGGAAGAACGCCTTTGGGGCCTTTGTGGGGCAGAAGGGCGTTTACGTTAGGCTTATTGATAGGGTATTTAAGCGTCTCATAAACGTTGGTATCAGGGCGATGGAAAGCGAGGAATAAGACCTAGGGCACTTCTATATTTGCATGTCTCGTCTTTATCTCATCCTCAGTCTTATTAAGCCTATGCATTAACTCCGCAATTACCGCGTCTAGGAGGACCATTGCCGTATCCTCGAACAGAGTCCCCAGGGGTGCTAATGGCTCATGAAGACCGAGTATCTGTCTCGCGAAGTAATCATCCATCTTAGCCACCTTAGTCCTACCTGGGACTTGAACAATTAAGTCGGCATAGCTGGCCAGTGGCGAATCCTTATAACTCGTTATTGCCACTACCATAGCCTTCATCTTCTTAGCGGCCTCCGCAGCGGCCACTACCATAGTCGTCGTACCACTACCCGAAATAGCCACAACCAAGTCACCCGCACCAACACTGGGCGTTATGGTTTCGCCAAGTACGTAGGACCTAAAACCAAGGTGCATAAGTCTCATTGCGAATGCCCTACCCACAAGCCCCGACCTACCCGCGCCAACAACAAGGACCTTCCTTTCACTCTTATAAACATTTATTAAAGAATCTATGAATAGCTCGATATCATTAACATCAATAACATTGAGGGCATTCAAAATAAAATTTCCAATCTCCACATACGCACTCTTAAAATAATTAAGCTTCTCCATTCCAACAAAAGAATGCACCTAAAAGTATTTAACACTTATCCCCGCCGATTCTGCACCATGCATGTTATTATTTATTTAAGGTATTACCGCTAGTTTTCAAGGGGATATGTTTATATATGGGTTGGGTACGCATTACTCAAAAAAACGTCCAATATTGGGGAAAATGACGACCCAAACCCTAATAGAACTGGGGGGCAGGGAGAAAAATGCATTAGTGTATGGGGTACACGTATATGGAAATTTATATGGTTGCAGTAAGGAATTACTTAAGGATGAGGTATATCTATTAAAGGTCGTTAAGGAGGCGGCAGATGTTGCTGGCGCGTTGGTTGTTTCAACGTTTTATTACAAGTTTGGGGTTAATGGTGGGATATCCGTAGTTGCCATAGTTGCCGAGAGCCACATATCAATCCACACCTGGCCCGAGCATGAGTATGCCACGGTAGACGTATACACCTGCGGTAGCCACACAAACCCAATGGCTGCCTTCGAGTACATAGCCAAGAGCTTAAATGCCAAGAAGGTCGAGGTCTTCATGTCAGATCGGTCATACTACACCGATATTAAGGTTAGCAGTGAAGATAAAGGTGAGAACGTGAGTTGAATACTACTTATTGGCATTTCCTCTCAAAATTATTCATCGTTTTTCCATTATTAACTCCCTAGAAACA
This sequence comes from Vulcanisaeta sp. JCM 16159, assembly GCF_001316265.1. GTDB lineage: Archaea > Thermoproteota > Thermoprotei > Thermoproteales > Thermocladiaceae > Vulcanisaeta. Next base: position 55,214 of record NZ_BBDN01000007.1, read on the forward strand.
AAGAGTTGAAATAATTTAATCGGCCTAGGTAATCCTTGGCGTAGAACCAAGGCCCTATACTGCCCACTCAATAACCACAGCCTGCTTAATGACCTTCGTCTAATACGCATCCTAAGAGCATTAGCTAGTTCAAAGCCACTAATCCTAGTAGCCCTAATACCAAGTCTCTCAAGCTCGGATGTGAACTCATGGTAAGAACCCCTATCAACGCCAACCATGTATTCATCCGCCGACATCAAGACAATAACCCTATACCTAGAGAACAGTTTAATCAATGCACGCGCCCTGGTCAAGGCCTCCTCAAACGAGGAATCAAATGTATACGGTGTACTTAATACCCTAAGACCCACAATTTCCCTACCATTTACTTCAATACCTTCCAACCCAACCCTCACAGACTCCACAGGGTCTCCATTATTAATGAACAACCTAACCCATACCCTAAGGCCGATTAAGTCCTTAATCAAAATGAGGAGTATTAGAGTATTGATAACGATTAAGTAAGCCCTATGGTCAATGACGTAGGTAGCGATTGCAATAACGATAGCGATAATTAACCTAATCCTCACCAATAACCACCCTCGAAAGCAACCTGTAATACTCAGGATCCTTCCTCGCAGCCAATTGAATAATGGACCTAACATCATAACCCAACTTCCTACCCAACTCAATTACTTGAGGAACAAGTACAGGATTCAGCGAACGCCCAAACCTCCTAATCATGGCACCAACGTAGTCCTGATCATCAATTCTCTCGAGCATTTTCCTATAAATAATGTCCGAAGTGATTGGGTAGTTACCTCCCTGATTACCCATTATGTATGCCTTAACGGTAATGCCATCACCATGACAATAAAACTCAAGTGGTCTCAACCTAATGATACCCTCCTCATTAACACCAAGCAAATCCGCAGTCTCAATAGCCGACCTACCATTAAGCTTAAAGACAGCGTAGTGACCAACAATGTCAAGCACATTCCTCTTAACATCGAGTGGGTCCTGAGTCACGAGGATAAGCGTAGCACCGTCATGCCTACCCTCCCTAATCAACCTCTCAATAATCGACTCACCAACCACATACCTATTGAGAATTCTATGAGCTCATCAACAATAATGAGGGAGTTGCTCAACAAACTGCTAAGCACCTCAAGAAACGTTAGTGTGAATATCACAGCGGCGAGTTGGGATACGTAGTATAACGGTGCCATGTTTATGACCAATAACCTAGACCGAACAGCACTATTACTTAGTGCATTCCTCATGAGCGCTGTTATCATAATCTTCCTCAACCTACGCCTTCACCGCAGAAATAGCGTTTAAGTAATCATTCCTCCTTAACTCCTGCTCAAGACCATTTAACGCCACGTACAGATCCCTCAAAGTATCCCTATCGCCTAATCTATCAAGAGCTTTCTCAAGGACCTCAAGCTGAATGAATGAGAAACCGCCATTATCACTCTCGCCATACATGAGAGCTGCAGCTTGAATCGCCATTGAGAGCAATTCGCTGGCTCTATGCCTGGGTAACGTTAATGGGTTTACGGCAATGTCCACCCCGGGTATAGCCACGTAGCCGCGACCCGCCAGGTATAACGAGTACTCACCCGTTGGATCGAAGATTACGATTCTGTTAAACGTATTTCTTTGGAGTACATCGTTTATTAGCAGCCTCACGAGCGTGGTCTTCCCAGAGCCCGTGGCGTCAAGTATTATTAAGTGTCTCGTTAAGTCTATGTCTATTGGGTAGTAATTGCTCATGAACATGTGACCCGGCCTTGGCGATGGTTTAAGGGTTAGGTCCATGTTATTCCTGAGTCGTTGTAGAAATGCCTTATTGCTGCATGTGAGTATGTCAGTTTTTCCGTGAGTGCTTCCTCTTAGGAATAATGAGTACCTCACTGGTTATTGCTTAGCTTGCACATTGTTATTATAGTGGGTGTGGAGACCTGGACCTCTGGTATTGCCTTTACCTTAACTTCCGAGAAACTCATTGATACATTATCGATTACGCTAAGCGTTATTCCTGATGGTAATGGTTCCACGTAATCAACCCACTTATTGAGTAAGTGCCTTATCCTATCCCTATGTATAGCTGTGAATAGCGGGATGTGAGCCGGCGTGTGCAGTATTATGAGCCCCACCTCATCCCTTATAACCGTGATCCTCAGCCCATCGAGCATCTGAACCAGGTCCCAAGCATTTACTTCCTTCTTTATGCGGAGTCCAATGATCAGTTTATTGCCTATCTTCAGGAAGCTCGAGTTCAAGTTCGACATTAATTACCACCTCTTCCATACTTTGTTTTAATGTCCTTACGTTGGTAATCGTTACGTTATTTCTTTCATTATTACTAATACTTAATAGTAATAACCAGTTTAGGACCTTAATGCCTATGGTGTTTACCTCATTTACCATTATTTTTACTAAACTATTCGTGCCGGCGGTGATGCACTTAATCTAGTGCTTTGATGAGGATGTTGCTAGTCGTAAAAATAGATGGGTCTTTCAACGCGGCATAGCATAATGTTGGTTGAATTTTAGAGAAGCTATTAAATTCGAGGGTCTTTCCTAGTGAAGTGAGGGTTGGGTGAGGGGACCTTGTACTTAGTTGATGAGCAGTATGAGATTCAGAGTGCCGTGGATAGGAAGGGTACTTCTTCGTATTACACTAGTCGTGATGGCTTAGCCGTAATTAGGAGTTTCCTTAAGGGGTTGAGTGAGGAGTATAGGAGGGACGTGGTGGTTATGGATCCGTTTGCGGGTTCGGGGGTTACATTATCGGCTATAAATGACCTTGTTAGGCCTAGGAGGGTGATAGCTATAGAGATTAATGAGGGACCTTGCGAGTTAGCCCGTAGAATTCTATCCTCATTATATAGTGATGTTGAGGTGATGTGCGGCGATGCTTTAGGGTTGCATGGAGTTATAGGGCTGACCTCATTATTACGAACCCACCCTTCGTTAGGTGGCACCTGGTTCGTAATAGGGGTGAGTTGTTAAGGTTGGTGGAATCGATGGGTTATGGGAGGTTTATAGTAAGGAGGGATCCTGGTCTTCATGTTCTCTCGTTTTTCCTGATAGACCACATACTTAGGGATGGTGGTTACGCAATTCTCGTGATGCCGGCGTCCACGTTTTACACGGAGCAAGGTGAGGGGGTGAAGAGGTTGTTGAAGTTGAGGTATGACGTGATAGGGCTTGTTGAGAATAGGGTCCGTCCGTCGTTTAGCGATGGTAGTGGCTTTAAGGAGTTGATAATCTTCGTCAGGAAGAGGGGTGGTTCGGCAGGTTTTGTTGGTGGTTTAGATACGGAGACGGGAATTTACTACTATGAGTGGGATTTAAGGAGGGTTGGGGCAATAAACCTACGGAGATTACCTGCCTTCGCGGATAGGAATTGGCTTAGTCTATTTGATTATGAGAGGGCGAGTAAGCTCATTTCGGTGGTTGAGGAGACTCTGGATAATGGTTTACTACGTTACCTGAGTAGGGATGAGATTGTTAGGGGTGTTGAGATGTATGGTCCTGACTTCTTCTTCATACCCAATGCTCACTGGTTCATTGTGAGGGAGGACGAGGCATCAATTACCATAGGTAATAAGGGTAATGGCATGAGACTTGTAATACCCAGGAAGTACCTGGTCAAGTGCCTGAGGAAGCCTGAGTACTACGGCGATGGGATATACGTAAGTGACCCGAGATACTACGTCCTCTCAATAAGTGAGGAGCCGGAGGGTGACCTTAGGAAGTACATTGAGTGGGGCGTGAGTATGGGCATCCCAGCCTGAAGTTTGGGGATAAATGGTACCAGCACGTGTGGAGGCAGCTGCGGGTTAAGAGACCGTATGGTTACGTATTTATTCACGATAAGGTGGACTTAAGGAGGCATGAAGTCATCGCTAATTATAGTGACAAGCCGTTGTGCGCTTCGAAGGATTTCTACATAGTTAGGACGAATAATCCATTAATCGCCGCTTGGTATAACTCATCGATATTTAGGGAGTTATTGGCTGTGTTCGGGAGGAAGATTTCGCAGACATGGACGAGGTTGCTCGAAAATGATTACTTAGCCATCCCCGTCCCATCAAGGGCCATGAGTGTGGATTTACAAGACATGAGTGATGTTGATCGTGTAGTAAATGAGTACTTGGGATTATCTATTCTTTAGGTTCATTGCATGTGGCGCATTGCATGCCTTAGGTGCCCTGGAAATCCTGGTATGGGTATTAATTCCCTTCACTACACGCATTTTGTGGTGATTATTAATCATCGCAGTAATGAGCGTAACCTTGCCATGCATCTTTGGCAGTATCCTGGGCCCTTTCTGTCTGTGTCCTCTATCGTATTGCTGAAGTACATGACGCACCTGGGGTCTGCGCAGTGGTCTAGCCCGAAGGAGTGCCCTAATTCGTGGAGTACCTCCTTGAGTATCCTTAGGTGGTAAAGTGATTGCTCCCCGCGTAGTCTCTTCGTGAATACCAGGCCAGCGCCCCACCTATCTTTGCAACTCCGAATACGAAGTTTAACCCCTCCACATAACCATCATCGTTTATCACGAGCACTATCTTGTCGAACCTCTCGTAACCCCTCACCCTGGCTCCAGGTAATCAAGGAGCGCATCAGCCCTTATTTGACCCCTCCTGACATCCCTGAACTGGGACTTCAGCCCCTCGAAGTCCGTCATCCTCATCTCAACCCTGGCTAAATTACCTAGGTAATGCTCAATCTGCCTCGGAAAGTCGCTTGGGAGTTCTACCTCCGTTAATACTAGGATCCTCTTCATGACTTGAATTAACTTCCCTAGCCAGGGCTTTAATGCATAACCTGGGTCAGCATGGGCGCAAGCTCGTCACGTATCCGCCACGCTCGTGCCTCATCACCTGTGGTTTATTCATAGTACCTTTTATTAAGCATCCATTTCGAAGTTTATCCCCGCAATTTTCATAGCCTTTAATCCCTCACGTACGACATCCCCAACCACTATCACGGAGGGATGCTCCACACTTACCTCCCCAGTGGCTAACTTACCCACCGTTGTTATTGTGACCCTGCTATTCCCCATGTATGCCCTCGTTATTATTGCCACGTATGTCCCTGGGTCGAGGCCACCCTCAATCAATTCCTTAGCTATCTCGCCTATCCTCGATGCGCCCATTAGTATTATGATTGTATTAACGGCCTTAGCCAATTCCCTGAAGTTCACGAATGCCCTGCCCTTCCTCGGATCCTCCATGCCTGTCACTATGGCCACCGAGCTAGAGACGCCGCGCAAAACCGGCGGTATTAAGTAGGCCTCCGGCGCGGCTATGGCTGAGGTCACCCCTGGAATGACCTCACAGGGTATCCCAGCATTTAGCACGGCAATGCACTCCTCAAAGCCCCTGCCAAATAGGAATGCATCACCGCCATGTAGTCTAACTACGATCTTGCCACTGCCTGCCTCGCTCATCATAACTCTTATTATCTCGTCCTCCTCCATCGTGTGCCTACCCGGCTCCTTACCTACATAGATTAATTGTGCCCCCTGACGCACATAATTCAGGGCTGACCTGGGTATTAACCTGTCGTAAATCACCACATCAGCATTCCTCAGGGCCTCGATACATCTCAGCGTCAGTAGCCCCTCGTCACCAGGTCCTCCTCCTGCAATGATGACCTTGCCAACCATCCCCATTAATCTATGGGAAATGCATTTTTATGCGTATTATTGTAGGTATTCGTGGTTGAGTCTACCTGCCTATCCATGAAGTTCATGTTCTCTGGAGCCATAGGGTTAGGTTTAGTGATGTTTATGGTGGTGTTCATGGGCATAATTATGACATCACGATAAGGCTCTGTGTTAGGGGTAGGAGGATGCTCGTGACTGATATTGATGGGATTAGGCGTGAGGTCCAGGGTATCGTTAATACCTTCGATGGTAAGTACATAAAGTCAAGCATGGAAAATACCCAGGGATTAATGCCCAGCGAGTTTGTCGAGGTACCCTGCATACCTGAGGGAGCCACTGGTGAGTGCGTTGCTTGGTACTTCATGGATAGGGTGACGGAGATCTTGAGGAAATTGGGTATTAATGACGTTACCGAGGCTCAGGTAATTGTCTGTGATTCACCGATTAATTGCTTTGAGGCTAAATCTTCTTAATTGTGCGGGACAAGCTCTCGCTGGTTAGTTCCTGAATCTTTATCGTATCTACATTCTCCTCAATAATACCATTTTCACCACCGACAAGTAGTGCCTTGACGGACCTAAATACGGACTTAGCCTTGTTAAATACCGTTGGATCCACATTGTCGTCCTCACCGTCGGTTATTATTACCAGTTTATAATCCCTCAGTGATGGTTTCTCCAGGGCATCCTGTACCGCGGCCCTAACGGCATTTGTTATGTCCGTACCGCCCAGTGGTATTAATGAGAGGAGCATCTTTATGACATCATTCTTATTCGTTAGCATTGGGTATACCTGCTGGTCGAAGAACCTCACGGCTAAGTTCCCACCCTTCATGGAGAGTATTACGGCCAGGGCCGTGGCCCACGTGATCTTACTAATGGCCCCCACCTCGAATATGTTTATATTAACCGTGTAGAACATCGAGCCGCTCTTGTCAATTAGCATGTAGATCTTTGGCTTCTTGACGGCCCTCCTCTCCCTAACCAGTACATTGCCCATGGCCAATTTATACGCGAATACTGGCTTGGCGAATTTCATTAGCATCCTCTCGCTTGGTATCATGTCCCTGAGCTCTGACGCCCTTGTCATGCGTTTAACCCCGCCAATTGTACCAACCTGCTCGGCATCCACGTCCTCGATAACGTCCACCGTGTATCTGGTGTCCACGATCAACCTAATCAGTGAGTTTAGCATTGAGATTAACCTTAGCCTGTATGGGTCAATGTCCGTGCTTAGTAATATATCCGCTATTTCATGGCCCACGGAATCCCCAAAGAGCATCTTAACCTTGTTAACCGTCTCGCTCACCTTCTTCATACTGCCAACGTAGAAGTTTATTAATGACCTAACCTCCCGCTCTAGGTTCATCCTACTCTCCCTGGATGATGCGTTCTTCTGGTCCATGGCGGACTCAACCATCTGCCTAAAGGAGTCATTCCTATCCATCTTGCTCAGTATACTATTATACACCTTGAGCAGTTTAATCGCCATTACCCTGGACAACCTACCGTTCAACCTGGTTATCCTGGATACGTCACCGTAGGCCTCGCTCCTGATGTACGTGAATACCACGAATCTCCATAACGACGTCTCCAAATCCTCATTGCCAGTGGGTATTCTGAGTATTGGTTGTCTATAGTGTACGTAGAATGAGTCAGCCAATACTTCGTGTTTCATCTTATCTACATAACTTATTGACCGCTTACGTGCCTCAATGAGAACCTCCCTTATCCTGTACCTGGTGAGCGGCTCCTCATAATCAACGTTAGCTAAGATGCCAGGCACTATTTATTATGTGGCTGGGTCATTAATAAAGCTTATTAATTAACTTATTAATTGTGATCACCTATATATTGTATAAATTCAACACTAACTGCTCAAGTAATCCGCGTAATGCATTGAAAACCATCTCATAACCCGCATCAAGCAGTAGATAAGCCGTATTATTAAGCATTATTAATGAGTAAATGTAGGAAACCCAATTGAGCAGCTTAATACCTCTGGTCAACACCTGAAGACTTAATAATCTATTTCTTCTGTAAATAATCTTAGCAGTCATATCGGCATCGCTCGAGTGATAGGCCACCTTAGATGATGATAAGTCCCTAAATATCGCCTTTAATTCATTCCGTGTAAGCCCTATTGATAGGAATGCCCAGTTACGGGAGAAGCCTACCTCAAGACGCGGCATTAATGGCAGCGAATCAATAATGCCCAAGTCCCTTAGCGCCAGTAACTTTCCCATCATTATTAATTGATAGTCCCTATTAACCACATATTCAATGCCACTTAACGAATCCCTTAATTTGAAACCCCTACCGATGGTTAAATTGCCTTCACCGAGAGTACCCACCATTGGCTTAATCACCTCATAGTCAGTGGATAGGCACCCTCCAGTCTCCGCACTACCATTTATTGGTAGGGATTTGAGGACGTCATCGTCGATTGCCATTGACGAACCCGTAATAGCGGACCCACCAAGATCTGTTATAAGCAGTAGCGACTCGGTATTCTTACCTGCATCATTCCCATTAATCACATAATGACCCGGGAATAGGGTGGCCCTATAAATACTTATGCAATCACCTGAGTCTCTTGGTAACATCTCGGAGCCCACCACGATCCTATCATACCTACCCATAATGCCATGTTCATTCACTGAATCCACCACTAATACCTTGCCTTCATTAATCATTACCGAGCTCAACCTCACACCCAATATACTAATCCCAAGTATGTCCTCGAGGTACTCCCTAGTGAATAACTTAATGGACTCCCTGTTTATGATATTAAGCGATGCATGCGGTATTAGGTCCGTCACTATTACATCACTCTGGCTCTCCGTGAGTACTGTAACCTCGTGACCATCCTTAGCCAGGTACTGTGCGTAAATGGCCGTCCCCGGGTTTAATCCTATAATCGCTATTCTCATCAAATAAAGCATTAATTTAATTACTTAAACTTCATTTTCCTCGAATGCGTAGGTTAAGTATTAAGTCAGCAATCGCGTTAGTTGATCAGGAGTTGCGGCCCATTAGGGATACCGTTATTGATATCTCCGATGATGAGATAACCGGTATTGGGAGGATCCCAGGCAGTAATAACGTAGTGACTTGGGAAATACATTACTAATACCGCAGTTAACCAATGCGCACGTACATGTACTTGATTACTTCCTAATGGACATATTCAATAAGTACTACATTGATGATGTGGTTGGTGCACCGTACGGCCTAAAGTACTATTACCTACGTAGAGTTAACCCTGAATCGTTAAGAAATGGATTGGCCATGGTTTTCCGTAGAATTAGAAATTACGGCATTGGTTGTTTATTGGCCATCATTGAGTATGGCAGGTTATTTACGGACGTAGTAATTAACGAAGCTAGAAGGGTAGGTTTATGCATAATACCGCTGGCTGAACCTAGTGCATTTAGAGTTTATGTTAAACCTGGCGAGGAGGAGGATGTGGATGAGGGATTTGAGGATGATGTTAGGTACTTCGTTGATAATGGGCTTGGTGTATCACTTATATCGCCACTTAACTACACAATGGCTGAGTTAAGGCTTGTCTCTAGGTTGAGTGGTTCACGTGGACTACCAATTAGTACGCATGTGTCTGAGACCGAGGATACGTACCTTGATAACGACCTAGGTAGGGCATTAACCACCCTAGTGACTGGTAACACCGTATTCGTACATTTAACGCAGTTAAGTGAGGAGGACTTGGCAAAAATACCCACACTACCCGTGGTCACGTGCCCAAGGTCTAATATTGAGTTTGTTGGTAGGTTGGCGAGGGTAGGTGCAATGTTGAGGAGGGGGTTGAAACCATTAATTGGCACTGATAATGTCGCGTTAATAGAACCCGATCTTTGGGATGAAATGAAGGTAATGAGACTTCTAATGAATGGTGAATTGAATTCACACACAATACTTAACATGGCCACCTCCTGGGCTTGGTCTTGGGGCTTCGGCTACATCATAAGGGAGGGAGAAACCATGAGGGGTGTAGCTCTACGCATTGGGTATGAGAACATGAGCCTGGACTATGTGTATGAATACCTAACGACCCGCATATCCAGCGGGGATATTGTGTACTTAATCGATGGCTCAAGCATTACCAGGATCACGTAGCCCCACGCACTATCTTAATGGCCTTCCTAATCCGATACCTTGTTTTTGGCGTCAGTAATGATATGACCATGTTGTTGAAACCATTAATCCTAATGTACTCGGAGGAACCCGCCTGGACCTTAATGCCGTATTCCATGTATGTTTCAGGTGTCTCAACGCCTAGTATTAGGCTTGCGTCTTTAATCCAGTTATTACTTATGATGACCTCCATTTGACCATCCCTTAAACCAAATCCCATCCTCAATGAATTAAGCGCATTCTCAACCCTACTTACCACGTGGTATGTCCACTCACCAACGTGATTGACGTTTACGAACTCTGCCCAATAATAATCACTATCAAGCACCATCGCCAGGGACATCCTCAACTCCTCATCTTCGCCGAAGACTTCCTCGTAGATTCTCCACCTGTCTATCGCCACCTGAGCCATAGACCAAAGCCTTGACTGAACATCAGCCCTCTCGCTAACCCACTTGGCCGGTGAGCCTAGCCATGATGTTGTTGGTATTTCTTTGATCTCATCATGAAACTCCTTAATGGTTGATGGCCTAATGGGTGTTATGTAACCATCAGACCTAGCCTGTGATAAATACATCATTATTTTCTCAAGCAGAAGTGCAGCGTATGGATTTGGTGTTGGTAATATCATCCAGTTCTCACCATCTAATGCTACCGTCACCACCCCATCCCCAACATAGTTAGATCTCATCATTAGTTCAATGATTAGTCTCCTTGCATTGACATCGGCTTCCTGGGCATTACTGGCCTTGTTCAGTTGAAAACTCAGTAAGTCACTGAGTGCTGTATCCCTGAACAGTATTATTAGGCAGTCGTGCCTATAAACCTTGTATATGGAACTCCTGTCCTTAATGACCTCACTCATGTGATACACACTATCGAGTACTGTAAACCTAATACCCTCATCACATAGTATGCCCTTTAACTTCTCAGAGAAGTAGAGCTCCGGCAGCCACATACCCACCGCATCCACGCCCAGCACCTTCTTAGTGACCTCCTTACCCCTGCTTAACTCCCACCGTAGTAAGTCGTCAATACCAAACCGCTCAACCAGGTAACCAGCTATGGGGTGCGCTATGAAGCTCGTTAGTACCTCTATGACACCATCACTTGCTAATTTCGAATACGTGCCAATCGCCTCCCTAATTAGGGCTGTCCGTGGGTCCCAAGGACCGATATACTCGGCTAAGTCATTATCCTCAATAAACGCACCATTACTTAGTAAGTCATTCCATTGCCACAGCAGGCTTGGGCTTAGGTTATAAGTTATAGAGACCCTGTACTTATTCACTAACCTGGCATGCAGTAGGTAGGGACCCACATCATAAATTGGGTAGAACTCTGGGGACCAGGTGTGTTGGAACGCCCAGGGTCCGTGATAAATGCCGCTTGGGTATTTATGGATTGGTTGATGATTGTGGAATACCATGATAAATCTTAATGGAGCCTCCGGTTTATTAATGACCATTAGCGGTACCCTGGCCTCCGACCCGCAGCACTTGGCGTTAATTTCGTAAATACCAACATTGGTTATCCTTATGTAATCCACAACCTCTGACTCGGGAGGTATTACATGCAATACCCGCTTAGTTATTTCCTGGGAATCCTTAATCACCGTTAGTTCAACATCCTCCCCACTGGTTAATCCCTTCACCACTACATTGATTGCTATGTCCTCACCTGGTTCGTATAGCGCCTTATTCGTTATTAATTCTATGGACACCATCTTCACTACGGATTAGGTAATTATATAAGTGCTTCTTGTTGTTTCAGTTCCTAATCCACGGACCAAGAATAGAGAAATTTATTAATATGGAAATTGATCAATAACTTTTGTGGAGGTTGGTTATGAGTCGAAGATAAGGACGATAATGCAGACATTACATTCATTGGCCGCCATTGATAAGGAGAGGGCAATAAGACTTGAGGATTTGGCCAGGATTGTTGGACTAAGGGTTGATGAGGTTCGGAGCATTGTCGACAGGCTTAAGGTGCTTGGTTACGTTAATACAATTAATGATTCCGTACACCTAACATCAACTGCAATAATTAAATTAAGCAGCATTTACTGTTGAGCCTGTGGTTAAGGTTTTACATATATCGACCGAGTACCCACCGCACAGGGTCATTGGTTCACTGGCCTTCCAAGTCAGGGACCTAATTATGAGCCTATCCAGTAAATACGATATATACCTAATACACCCAGCTAATTTTGATGGTAATTACATGGATGGCAATGCGCATGTATACGCAGTGAGCGATAGGTGGTTTAGTGACGTGGTTACGTACATGCACTACCTACTGGTTGAGATACTGTCTAGGTCACCCTACGTAATACCCAGGGATGCGGATTTCGTGCATGCCCATGACTGGATCGCGGCGGTTATTGCCAAGGTTATTTCGCAAAGGCTTAAGATACCATACATAGTCAGTGTGTACTCCACGGAACCCCTCAGATCTGGCGACGACATAAGCCTATTAAGCCTAGCAATAAGGGATTGGGAAAAGTACACCTTCTCCTCGGCGTTCCGTGTAATTGCCCATAATAAGTCAGCGTATGAATCCCTCAGGTTCATTACGGAATAAACGCGGTTGAAATCAGGTCTATTAATGACGTTAGGGCTATTTACGAAGAGATCAGTCACCAACGCGCTCATCAGTGACTTCAGTCCGTCGTCAGTTCATCACAACCTAAGTAATTTTGTCACACCCTTAATAAATCCCATTGCTTCGCTAGGATTAATACTTAATAACTTATTAAGTAGTTATGTCCACTGTTTATTATGAGCGAAAAACAATGCAATACTGAGGATATTAAGAAGGCCGCCGATATCTTGATCAATGCACACCACGCAATAGCCTTCACGGGCGCCGGCATATCCACAGAATCAGGTATACCTGACTTCAGGGGTCCACAGGGGTTATGGAAACAATATAGCCCTGAACTGGCAAGCATTGATTACTTCCTACAGCATCCAAAGGAATTCTGGTTATTTTATAGGATGAGGATGAGTACGTTATTCGCGGCTAAGCCGAACAGGGCACACTATGCCGTGGCCGAGCTCGAGAAGATGGGTATTATCAAGGCGGTCATTACGCAGAATGTTGATGGATTGCACCAGGCAGCTGGGTCCAGTAACGTGATTGAACTCCATGGCACAATGAGGAGGGCGGTGTGCCTTGCCTGTGGCCGTACGTACCCGATGGATGTCGTTATCAAGAAGATAGATAGTGGGCAAATACCGCCACTCTGCGATGAGTGCGGCGGTATTCTCAAGCCAGACACGGTGTTATTTGGCGAACCTGTTAAGGATTTTGACAGGGCCAGAGAACTAGCCTTAATGAGTGATGCAGTCCTAGTCATTGGTTCCTCACTATCTGTTTATCCCGCTGCCTACGTACCAATATTTGTTAAGGAGATGGGTGGTAAAGTAATTATCATTAATATGGAACCCACGGAGCTTGATTACATCGCCGATGTTATCATACAATGCAAAGCCGGCGACGCAATGACCCTGCTACTTAAGGAGATTAAGGATAGATTGGGGATACAGTAATACTCTAATAATATGATTATCTGTAATGCGTATACGTAATGTTTACGTATACTGAAATACGTAAATATTATGAGGGTATTATTTCAGACCATACGCCAGTAGTTATTAGATTCTTCGGGGAATCTCTAAAATGCTCTTTAAGTCCCTCATTGAATTTAGTAACATCGTGATTTCCAAGTTTCAACTCCATATAGCTCATGGACTCGGCAATCTGAACAGGCCTACGCAAATAATCACTTAATAAGTATTTAAGATAATTCATTCGCTTACTTAAATAGTACTCATCTCTGAATAAATTATCAATACTTAATAATGCATTAATCAACTCTTCCTTTACAGGTTCAATTCCCCCCTCATCAACTGCCGATATGACTAACTGGTAGTAATAAGTACCTGGTAGGTAATCTCTATCCATATCTATTGTATATGTTAGCCCCTTATTCCTGAACCTCGACATTAGGTATGAACTAAGCCCGCTCACCAGGTGGAATTCCAGAAGTGATGACTTTATCGAGAGTAGGAATGGGTCCTCATTGTTTACGTTGTACTGCCAGGAATACGATAAATAAGCAGACTCAACGGGCTTCTTAATGATTATGGGCCTCCCTCACCAATTGTTGGTTCCTTTTTGCGGTTTGCCTTACCATCCCACTTATTGAAAATTTCCATTATTTCATTAATCGCCATGTTTATAGGACCCACCATGCTTATCACGATGTTATCCGGCGTATAGTACGACTCAAGGAAATCCACAATATCCCTTACAGTCATTGATGAAATACTTTCCTCAGTACCAATAATCGGGGCTCCATAATCACTATCTCCAAACAATGCCCTGGGCCCTAGGTCGTAAATCAGCGTACCTGGGTCATCATTCCTCATCTTTATCTCTGAAAGTATGACCTTCCTCTCCCTCTCAAAATCCTCCTCGCTCACTCTCCTGTTACTGAGCATCTTATGAATAAGTCTCAGTAAATTCCTCAATTCACTTGGTATTACCTCGAATAGGTACATGGTGAGTGTTCGCTCTGTATACGCATCAGACACACCTCCAAGGCCCTCTATCTCCAGGTCAATGTTTGGGTACGCCCTATAAACAATATGCTCAGCGAAGTGGCTTATACCCCTCATATCTTTATCTTCGTAAATTGATCCTATGCCCACCCCAATGGCTATTCCCACAGTTGGAGCCTCAATCCTACTCAGTAATAGTCTGAGTCCATTATTTAGAACGTATTGTTCTATTTCCACCGTCATCGATTTTAAAAGGGGAATTTAAAGCAATACACCTTTCAACAAACCCTCTTGCCCACTTGTTCATCCTGTGGCTTATCAATCGTTATTATCGTAGGGTTTTTCTCATCGCATGAAGCCAGTATCATTCCCTGACTCTCATAGCCAAAGATCTTCCTACTCTCCAAATTCGTGACCACGACCACGTACTTATTAATTAGATCCTCAGGTCTGTAAAACTCTGCAAGTCCTGTAATTATTTGTCTCCTCTCGTCACCAACATCGACAATAAGTCTCAATAATTTCTTTGAACCCTGAACCCTCTCCGCATGTATTACCTTACCAACCTTAAGCACTACCTTTTCAAATTCAGCCCTTGTTATAGTTTCCGTCGACACAATAACAAAGGCTAAATACCCACTATTAAATATTGAGTTACGTACTAAATACTTATTAATGAGCCCTGTAGATACTACCTGTGGTTAAGAGATACTTCCTTAGCAATAAGGACATTAAGGAATTAAGCAACGCAGTTGGTGAACTAGGCCCAATATTCAGGAACGCCAAGAAGGTTGAGGTTTATGAACTCAACGAAGCAACAACTGTATACGTAATTGATGATAAACCACTGGTGGCGAAATTAACCGTAAAAGTTGACTCAAACCAGAGGGAATACGTAATACCACTACTAATGTACTTCTACCTAAACCCAACGTACATGCCCAACTATCCAATGATTACCGTCGACGACGGCGCAGTGCCGCACATAGTCAATGGAGCAGACGTAATGAGACCAGGCATTAAGGACATAAGCGGCAACTTTGGTGCCGGTGATGTATTACTAATTAGGGATCTTAAGGCAGGTACATAGCCATTGGGATATCGCTCATGACAGCCGACGAAATAAGAAACGCAAGCAAAGGCAAAGTCATTAAGGTAATACATCACCTAAATGATAAATTATGGAACCTCGCAAAGGAATTGCTCAAGACACAAAGCTGACACATCACTAAGTGCTCTTATCCTTACCTACTCTTATCCTATCAATCAGAGAACTTTATATCGCATACCTTCTATTCTCTTTAGAGAATATCCGAGGTCGTTGATGAAGGCATTAAGTGGGTTGACACGGTGAAAAAAAACTCCTTCTATTCTCTTTAGAGAATATCTGGAACGCCTTCCCAGCGTTCACGGCACCAACCGAGACAAACCTATACCTTCTATTCTCTTTAGAGAATATCACGCAACACTACAGGTGTTCTATGTCCTAATCGCCACAGCAACCTTCTATTCTCTTTAGAGAATATCCTGAATTAAGCCGAAGCTGAATTGTACGTAGCCGTCCACAGCAGGCGCCTTCTATTCTCTTTAGAGAATATCTTCTCCCTCCTTGATGTCACCAACAAATGCGAAGCTACTGCCGTCCTTCTATTCTCTTTAGAGAATATCTTGGTGAATTCGGGAAGTTACTAAGGGAGCAGGTGCTGGGCTTCATTAGGCCTTCTATTCTCTTTAGAGAATATCGTATTGACCCAGGGCAGAGGTGGTAATGACTATGGGATTCCGCCCTTCTATTCTCTTTAGAGAATATCGGGCCGAAAACGCATATGCCAATAGCCTAGAGCTAATGAACATGATACCCTTCTATTCTCTTTAGAGAATATCTCACGTTGTTGTTTGGCGCCATGACAACACTCGACATATTAATCATCCTTCTATTCTCTTTAGAGAATATCGGGCAACGATACTACCCATTGCCGAGGGGTTTGGCTACGCAATTATTGCCTTCTATTCTCTTTAGAGAATATCGGAGACTCAATCGTGTATGCAATTGACGCGAATGTGAACACGTCATCCTTCTATTCTCTTTAGAGAATATCACATAGACTTAATGCTTATCGTGAAGAAACCACTCATTATGTTCATCACCCTTCTATTCTCTTTAGAGAATATCGTTCTGCCAATTACTGATATTGAGCCAGACCTCATACTGTTTAAGCCTTCTATTCTCTTTAGAGAATATCTGGTGTGTACGTTAGGGTTGTGGCCGTAGTTGTGTTGTTACTGCTTCCTTCTATTCTCTTTAGAGAATATCCATGATGTGAGGGTCTACCATGACTATGTCCACCAGGAGTTCCCCTTCTATTCTCTTTAGAGAATATCTGAGACGTTACTATTTAAGCTTACTTATAAGTCTTTCTTCGCATAACGCTTATGACTATCGGAACAGGTATGCCCACGAACATGCATGGTGCATGCTTGTTCTCACGGTGTGCCTTATAAGCTCGTCAATGTTCTGTTGTTTGCGTTCTATTTCACATGAACATGCCTGTTCCCACGACCCTACCACACCACCAACCACTTCCTCCATCACAATCAATTCCGCATAAACGCGGGTGTTCCTACGTTTATGTAGATTTTTCGTAGTCTGGTTCCTGGGTTTATTTGTTGGGCTGTGAATTACCTGTGATTGTTTAGGAGGTTTAGTATCTTGAGTATCTGCATGAAGTCTGTATCGTTTCTCGTGGATTTGTATCTCTTGATTGTATTTCGTAGTTCTTCGAGGTTTATGCTTGTTCCTATGGCTAATTTAACGCGGTGTTGGATGAATCCCCTGCCCATTATTAGGGCGTTTAGTAATTGGGCTACATTACTAACCCTACTGTTTAGGCTGGCGCTTTCGAAATCGATTATAAAAGCCTTATTGCTGCTAATGATTATGTGGTCCTGCGGCTTACTTAATTCATTATGCGCCAGGCCTATGGAATCTAACCTACGGCATTGCCAAAGGAGGTCTGTGAGGATGGCCCTTATTTCCGCCGGGCTCGCAGTGGTTATGTACTTCTGTATGGGTATGCCATTTATCAACTCTATAACTAGTACGTTGTCTGTGTACTCGAATAGCCTTGGCCCAACACCTACGGAATTCGCAAGCCTTAGGTAATAGCCCTCATTTAGCAGGTTTGGCCTGGGTGAATCAAAGCGCCTAACCTTGCAGGCATAATAATTATTGCTAATTCGGCATTTAAATACAAGACTATTCTGGCCCTTACCCAGTAGCCTAAAGCCCATGAACTCGACAGCTCCGTCATTAAGGACTTCAGTCACGCCTAGTCTCGATAGTTCCCCGAGTACGAGATCTACGTAGCCCCTCGGGCAGTTAATGCGTTCACATATCCCAGTGAATACCTCGTAATTAGCCATTGAAGTAACTTAATTAATGGCATTAATATTAAGTAAACTAATTGATGAGGAAGACAGGCCTCTGAGGTTTAATGGTGATGAGGAACTCGGGTTTTACTGATGAAGCCCATCTTTAATATGGGCATCATTATATGGTCATTGTGGACTTGGTGCTTTACGTACCGAGGATTGAAGCATCAATGCCCATACTAAGGAATATACTATTGATGACTGCTAAGCGATATAAGGCATTGGCACTACCATTGCCTAAGGAATTCTGCAGATTGGCTATTATGAATCCAGGCGAGTCCTTTAGGCTCCTTACGGGACTTGGAAGTTCATTCGCTAGGCTTTGGGGTTGGGTGCCGGCATTCCTTAGGGATATCATGGTTATCGAGCCTTTAACTACCCTTGATTGCTATGATAGTATTGATAGGCTTAGGAGATCTGTGGAATTAGGCGTTGAGATTGCTAGGTTAGTAATTAGGTTTAGGCTTAGTGGTAGGGTTGATTATGACGAGTGGTTAAGGCTTTTTAGAAGGAATACGATTTCCTTGGTACCGCCGGATCGACCTGTTGTTGTGATCGATGATTATGCGTATTTCATAGAGAATTATACCAGGGTTAGTAATGTTATTTTGCTAGGGCCGTTGATACCGACGCTCATTGATCTGGTGGCGCTTATATCAAGTGGTAAATTAAGCATTGATTACCTGGCTGAGGCCGTTAATTATGCCATTGGTTACATAGGGGATTACGTGGTTGTGAGTAGGGATTTAACGGAGGCGTTTTTACGGTTGATCAATAACCGTGAATACATGAGCTTCGTTAGGTCGGCAGGATTACCAATAATTACTTAGTACTGCGTGGGTATAACCCTGATTGCCGAGTATGGGCAGTTACTTTGGCAGGAGAAACACCCTGAGCATAATGAATCATTCAGTACCCGTGCCTTATCCCTTAACCTGCCTGTTAATACACCCTTTGGGCACACGGTCCAGCATATCCCACATCCAATGCAATTACTCAGTACTTCAATCCTTAGTCTAAAATTCATTAGTGAGGACAATTACGCTTGCTTAAATAGTTACTGCCTAGTTTCAGGGGCACAATGCTTTTAAGACCTCACTTACTCAATCGTCGAGGTGATCTTTATTGCCAAGCTACAACTCATCAAGTCTGGGAGAAGAGACCTAGGGAGAAGTGGAGGAACTTCACTGACTGGTTTAACTGGGTTATAATGGAGACGGAGGTTTATGACTATAGATACCCAGTGAAGGGCGCGTATGTCTGGAGACCGTATGGTGTGAAGATTAGGAGGCTCGTTGAGTCATACGTCAGATTTGTCCATGATGAGACGGGGCATCAGGAGGTGCTGTTCCCCGTTTTCATACCCTACGAATTCTTCTCAAAGGAGAGCGAGCACATTAGGGGGTTTGAGAACGAGGTCTTCTGGGTAAGTAAGGGTGGTACTGGTGAGGAGAGGCTTGTGCTAAGGCCTACCAGTGAAACGGCAATGATGCCCATGTTCAAATTATGGATTAAGGACCACACAGACCTGCCATTCAGGGTTTACCAAATAGTTAGTGTGTTTAGGGCTGAGACTAAGGCCACTAGCCCATGATTAGGCTTAGGGAGATATCAATGTTTAAGGAGGCCCATACGGCACATGCAAATAGGAGGATGCGGAGAGGCAGGTTAGGGAGGCTGTGGAAATTTACAAGAAGATATTTGATTACTTGGGAGTACCCTACCTAATCAGTCAAAGGCCCGAGTGGGATAAGTTCGCGGGTGCCGTGTACACGATAGCCTTTGACACGGTAATGCCCGATGGAAAAACAATGCAGATTGGTACCGTTCATTACCTGGGCACTAACTTCTCGAGGGTCTTCGATGTTAAGTACTTAACGCCAAACGGTGATTGGGAGTACGTGCATACCACGAGCTATGGAATCTCAGAAAGGGTTATTGCGGCGATGATTGCAGTGCACGGTGATGATAAGGGCCTGGCATTACCGCCCAACGTGGCGCCGATACAAGTCGTGATAGTCCCAATAATGTATAAGGGCACGGAGGAGGCTATAATGAGGGAGGTTAGGTCAATAACGGAGGAGTTAACAAACGCTGGTGTTAGGGTTAGGGTTGATGATAGGACCGATAGGACGCCTGGTTGGAAGTATAATTATTGGGAGATGATGGGTGCACCGCTCAGGATAGAGGTTGGCCCTAAGGACGTTGAGAATAGGCAGGTTGTCCTGGCCAGGAGGGATACTATGGAGAAGTACGTTGCGCCGCGTGAGGGAATTGCCGATACAGTTAGGGAATTGCTTAATGCAATAAATGATAACATGAGGAGTATGGCATGGGAGTTCCTGAGGTCCATGACGGCTAAGGTAACTACAGTGGACGAGGCCAGGAAGCATCTTGACAGTGGCGGTGTCGTTGAGGTTCCCTGGAGTGGCGATAATGATTGCGGAATGAGGATACAGCAATTGCTCGATGCTGATGCATTGGGCGTGCCTATGGATGAGGATGCGAGTAAGGACATTGGCGGCTTAAAAGACCTGGCATGCGGTGATAAGCAGGCGAGTTACTGGTTAAGAGTTGCGAGGAGGTATTGAGTCAAAAACCTTATAATAACTTGACATGCTTGGTTGTTTTGATGAAGACCTCATTACTAATTGCGGTAATACTAGTGGTAGTGGTGGTTGCCGGTGCCGTCGCGTACCTTGCCATATCAATGAACGAGGCCCCAATCAG
Source organism: Vulcanisaeta sp. JCM 16159 (assembly GCF_001316265.1). Lineage (GTDB taxonomy): Archaea > Thermoproteota > Thermoprotei > Thermoproteales > Thermocladiaceae > Vulcanisaeta. Next base: position 75,769 of record NZ_BBDN01000007.1, read on the forward strand.
CTCTCCTAAATGCTAAGAGGTTGTTTTCGAGGAATGTCACGGTGACTTACGACTTCGTGATTGGTTCAACATTTATGATAAATAATATAGTTCAGGGTGTACCTAATGTTCCATTTCCGTCAGGACCGTTGATGGGCATTATTACGATTTCTAGAACACCGGTAGATGATGCAATGGTGATAAACGGCACATTAGCAATTAGGCACTATATAGGGTCGGTATTAACTTTGGCCTGGCGCTTTGGAGGTATGGCAATGAGTATTGCTACGCAATAGCATTTAATTTCATGGGTCAACAAACAGAGGCTCATTGTGTACCTTACATAAATCTCACTAAGTACGTAGTACTCACCCTAAATGAAAGCAAGTACATAGGGAGGGTAGCTGGAATGGTAAGACCACGTACTGTTTCACGGCGTCAATGTCATTAAAGCCAAACCAGGGTGAGCTACAGGGAGTGCCTATGGTGATTAATGTGACGGAGATATGCCTATTAAGTAATGGCGTGCCGACGAACATAACGATGTACATATACCCAGCGCGCCAGGGTATGGTTGGTAATGTACTCATGAACATAAATATGACACTAATTAACTACTCATTCACGTTTAATCAGAACGAGTTCTCACAAATAACGAGGGGGCTTGTTCCATGATCCGCTATGCCCTGTGACGGGACCTTAGGGAATCACTGCACCAATCTAGTGGCTTTTTAATCCTCCTTAAAGCGTCACTTATTTCGGGGTATTGGTACGTCATTATGAATAAGAAGTATTCCTTAACGCCATAGTTAATCCTAATCACAAATCCGCCGGGGCCGTAGATGGGTGGCATGAAGGTTAGGGGTGGAGGTGGTATTGGCGGTGGTGGAGAAGGTGATGATTGCGTAGGTGGTATATACTCAATAATGCACGGATTAAAGTCCTCAATACTCATTTTATACTCGTCACCATCATATGTGAGGAATGATACGTAATCATCATATATCGTGAGTTCTGTAATTAGGGATTTACGCCATTTAATTAACTTCATTGTTCTACGTAGATTACCCACGAATATTATTAGGAAGAATAATTGAAGTATGAAAATAATTATTAGCCAAGTAATCTGGCTCAGCATCATGCTTAATAGGGTTCTTGGTATTAACATAAAGGTCATAACATCAAATAAAACCCAAAATAGGACTATGATGAATAGGACCGCCATGAAGCCGGTAAGGCTAAGGGGTGCGGATTTAATCCTAAGTATTGGCTCACCCATGTGGGGATCCTTAAATAAATCCTTAAATAAATAATTTGCATTGGGCAATAGTGATTAGGGTAATGAACTGCCTTGACCGAACTTATTACTTACGGCCTTGAGTATCTTTGTCGTGCTGCATAGCGGGCAGTCTACATAGTCATTGAACCTAATGACCTCGATATTACCCAAATCCCTCTTTTTTTAATTCCTCCCTTAATGAATTCTCATTAAACGGCTGATTGGGCCCGAGCAGTATTATATTTGGTCTCTCCTCCTCAACAACCCTAAACATGTCACCTTCATAGCCAAGCCTAGCCTTATGAACATAGACAATATTACTAATAACCTCCAACCTCTGGTTTTCGGGTATTACCACGTCCCTACCCTTGATCTTCTTAACCGTTGAGTCACGGGCAATAACCGCGACGACACGGCCGAGGGTCCAGGCACGTCTCAGGTAGGCTATGTGACCTGGGTGTATTATCTCAAACGTGCCTGCCACGAACACCTTATTCTGAGCCCTCTTGATCAAGTCATCAGTCCTACTCCAATTAAAATGGGCCATTCCAAGGAGCCTCAACGCATCGAGTAAGCCCTCGGCGTAGGCTATTGTCGCCAGTGCGGTAAATTGGTCACCCCTTGATAGGTAGTAGATCGAGTCCTTTAGGTATGCCCTGGCTATCTCGATTACTTCATTCTTAATGCCCTCCTTCTCTATTTGATCAAGTGCGTTGGCCACATTCCTTATGTATGCATCAATCCTTATTTCAGGATTGACGGCCTCCATGGTATTACGTAATGCCTAATCCCTATATGGTTAATAAACCTTCCAGCGTAATAATAAGGAGATTACCGCCGTAATGTTTAATCAGTATGTGATCAAGTGATGCTATCATTCTCTGAGTGTTTCCAGGGATATGAAGGTTTTTGTATCCTCAATACCTTCCATCATACTGAGTACACGTAGTATATCGTTAACGTTGACCTCCCTGGTTATTAGTATTAAGTCATAATCGCCTGAAACCCTGTAGGCCTTCTCGATGGGTAACTCCTTAATCTTTTCGTAAATTATTGTCCTATATCGAGGCTGGACCTTAACGAGTATTATCGCTTCATTGGAGCTCATCCTCAATACCCTAAGTGCCTTGTCAGTGACGTCAACGAATTCACGGCCAGTCCTTATCAACCCAAAGTCCTTAAGTTTCTTAAGGTGAACACTGAGTGCTTGCCTAGTCATCCCCAGCTCTCTGGCTAGTTCATCCTGGTCGGCATATACTGTGTATACCTTAAGTGGGACAGCCTTTTTAAGCAGGTATTGAAGTACTTGCAGCTGTCTCTCTGTTAGTTGTCTCTCAATCTCGGCCGGTGTTGTCTCTCCACTTGATGTGGTTATGGAAGCCATAGTAATCTACCAAATGGGTATGTAGCTCTAGTATAAAAAGGTTATTCCTAAATATTATATGTGACCTATCACACACTCCGCCGTAAAAAAATAAAGGCTATTAATTACATACTGGTAATAATTTAATTATCCATTATGTTGAAATTTTTCACTAAATAAATAATGGTATAAAGAACACTCTAAGGATTAAAGACGCTGAAATAATTATTAACGTGATAATAACTGCGAAGTCGAATAATTTAATTGCTAATCTTAACTTAGCTGCGTCAGGCACCATTATGCCTCCATTAATTCTATACACGCCAACCTTCTCTAGCATGATCTCCAGGCACCAGCAAAGGATGCCATGGGCCAACCCGAATTAATACTTTTCACGTTATCGTGTTCGTGAATAGCCACTTTGATACTATTCCTCCAGTTCAACCCCATTAATGCGGATGCCACCGCGATTATTACTGAGGACAGCCTTGCGGGTATATAGTTCAGCACGGTATCAACCCTGGCGGAAAACCAACCAACATCCTCATACGGCCACCCCTTATAACCAACTACCGAATCCATGGTATTGGAAAGCCTCTGTAGCAAGGCTCCTGGTAAACCAAGCAATGCGAAGTAAAATAGTGGTGAGAGGATACCATCGACGAAGGACTCAGCGAGACTTTCAATAACGGCAGATATTAGGTGGGGAGTATCCAAATCCCATACGTTCCTCCTGACTATTTCCTGGGTCAGCATGCGGGCCTTGTCTAGATTTCCTGACTCAATATTCCTTAATATTCTCTTGGCATAATTTCTCATTAATTTTATGGAAAATGTCAATTTCAGGATATAGGCATAAACTATGATCCCCACCACGACATTAACCATTATTAAGATGCGCGGTATTAAGTAGTAAATGATCATTATTGGGATAACGGAAATAAACCATAATAATATTCCAAAGAGCTTATTACCTGGCTTAAATAGTTTGAATGCAATATTGCCACTAATAACCACGGGATGTGTTTTTATGAATATGCCCCTGGGCTCGCCAAGCACGGTATCAAGTATTACCGAGGCCATTAGTATCACAACGTAGTATAGCATTAATACCTCGAGCATGGTTGTCTCACAAAGTTACCCTATTGGCCTTGTGTTTTGTACGAGCCATGGTAATAAATCTCTGAAATACGTTATAAATGTCTCGAGTTCAAACAAAGGTCTCAACACCTCAGTTTTTCGACAAGTCTCACTTACTGTAGTTAAAATTTCCCTATAAATCACGCCCTTCGTAAAAACCACAGGCACTACCTTACCTGGGCAATGATGCATCAAGTAATTCCTGATTGTAGGCTCAATCTTGAGGAAGGCAATATCACGGATATTTAGCCTACTTACGTCATTGAGGAACCTTGGGTCATTATCACCGTGAAGCACATATAAGCCAGGTCCAAGGCTCAGTAGGAAATCCCTCACACGTGGCCACCTAAGTAATGGTGGTGCCTCGAAACCTGTCATTGTAACTGCCTGGTCATAATCCTTACCATAACCGATGAACAATGGTATATATACATCACCGCTCACCTCATTTATTAAGGGTTTAGAAAATGAGGTAAATGCATAGTCAATGCCAACTCTATCCGCGAAATGCTTTACGCTATTTATGTAACCGGGGTCCCGCGATCCATGAAGCACAATAACAATCCTCACATGGTGTCGATAACCCACTTAATGAAATGCATATTAAAAACTTAATACCCCATGAACCAGGAATGAGCATGAGAATTAAGGTCTCGACACTTGTACTCTATTATCCGGCCGTACTAATGATCGCGGCATTAAGCACGTTAATCGCAGTGCTAGTGCCAAGTTACTACGCCCTACTCCCAGAGTTTATATTATCCATGTTGTTTATTTACGTGTTGGCCAGGTTACGTAGAGGACTAGGCATTAACTACGCCTATGTGGTAGTTGTAGCAATAATAGTACTGATTAGCTACGCGTCAGTTTTCCTGATAAGGCCTGGTCTTATTTTGAATAAGGCATTTATGGAAATGAGGCAGAGTATGGTTAAGGGCTTTCTCTACGTTATTATTTACTTACTCGTATCATTACTGCCCGATAGTGTTGCAGATCTAGTCGGTACATTGCCCATTTTTATTTTTATAACCGCCATTGCCGTGCTAGAGCTCAGATTGAAGTATTACCTACTGACCAGTGTTCTAACTGGTATGGTTGGTATTGGTTTTTCTACGGTAATTCTAACCCTAATATACAACAGGGTTATTGTGACTTATGGATTATCAGCAATGACCATGGGGTTGCTGGGTGCTGTTTTAATGGCGTCATTAATAAACATTGTAAGGGGACCAATTAGGCTTATGCATGCCTTCAATTTTCTAATAATGCTATACATGGCGTATGAATCACTGTGGTTATTAATACCAATACCGCCCGTGCTTGTGATAGGTAATATTGGTATTAATAGGCTTGGTCACTTTATAAGTTTTCTCGCTGGGGTTATTATTGCAATATTTATAACCCAAGGGTAGGGATACCACTTAATGAGTAGGGTGCAGGGAGTTAAGGCATGGCACATTTTATATGGGATAAGCCTACTACTGTACCTAATCAATGCGAGCCTAACTATTTACATTCAATTTGAGTATTACGTAAACCCGAGCTTCATAGAACCCGTGATGGCTCTTTTACCTCCAACATACGTATCCCAGTTAAATGGTGATTTCCAACTTGGCCTTTTTGGGATAGTGGGTACCGTATCGATAATTCTAGTGCTAATAATGATGTACATAGTAGTTAATGCATTGCAAGGTAAAGCTCATGAGGTAGGTAAATCCATAAAGGTGACTTTACTGGTCTTATTCATAATACAGATTTTCCTAGGTAATGTTGGGCTTATACTTGGGTTAATAATTGGCCTTATTAGTCTCGCGTTAATGAGGTGATCAACATAACGAAGTTACTTGTGACGGGTGGTGCCGGTTTCATAGGCTCTTTCTTAGTGGAGAGACTTGTGGAGGAGGGTTTCGATGTGCTTATTATTGATAACCTAAGTTCAGGTGAGTTGAATAGGCTTAGGAATGTTATTGATAGGGTTAAGTTCATTAAGGATGACCTAAAGAACTTAAGCGACCCCGGGGCATTTAGGGGCGTTGACACGGTGTTTCACCTAGCGGCTAACCCAGAGGTTAGGATATCAGTAACCGAACCCAGGATACACTTTGACGAGAATGTTGTGACTACGTTTAACGTGCTTGAGTTATCCCGTAAGTACGGGGTTAAGAATATCGTGTACGCATCATCAAGTACTGTATATGGCGATGCCAAGATCATACCAACACCTGAAGATCATCCAATACAGCCAATAAGTGTCTACGGTGCTGCCAAGGCGGCTAGCGAAATTATGTGCGGAACCTACGCAAGGCTCTATGGAATTAACTGTGTGGTCCTCAGATATGCGAACATCGTTGGGCCTAGGCTTAGGCATGGTGTAATCTACGACCTACTAATGAAGTTGAAGAAAAATCCAGGTGAGCTTGAGGTCCTTGGTGATGGCACGCAGGAAAAATCATACCTATACATAACCGATACTATAGACGCCACATTAAAGGCTTGGGAATATGCCGTGAAGAACGGCGGTGCTTACACGTACAATGTTGGGAATCGGGACTCAATAAGTGTTAGGGATATAGTGAGCATAGTCATCAAGGCATCCGGCTTCAACCCAAGAATCAAGTATAAACCAGCAACACCAGATGGGAGGGGCTGGCCTGGCGATGTTAAGCGAATGTTATTATCAATCGATAAAATAATCAGGGAGGTCGGCTGGAGACCAAGCATGAGCAGTAGGGAGGCTATCGAACTCACCGCCAAGTCACTGGCTGAGGAGCTTGGTGTTGGTAATGAAGGTGCTCATTCTTAGGGCCTCGGGAAAGATCAGGCCAATTCACGTTAATGGCGTTGACGTAATTCAAGTACCAGTCATTGATATCGTACCCAATGAGGACGTGATTAGTAAGGTCTCACTTAACGGTGTTAATTACGTGATCATAATGAGCACTACCGTGGTGAGGTACGTTAGCGAAAAGCTACGGCAGTTAAATAATGACGTGAAGATAATCGGTGTTGGCCCACAAACATGTAACGAGGTGGAAAAACTGGGTGTTGCATGCATAGTGCCTAGGGAGTTCTCGAGCTATGGTATAATAAATATGATGCGTGATTTACCGCGTGGTAAGGTCGTGGTGTTAAGGTCACTGAGGGGTAATAATTATATCATTAACGAACTTAGGAAACTCAATTACGATGTAATTGAGTATGGACTCTACGATGTGAGGCCAAACCCCGTGGGTGTTGAAATTACGTGCAAGCTCATTAATTACGTTGACTATGTCATCTTCATGAGCCCCATGACCTATGAGGCAGTGAGAAACTGCGTCAGGGATAAGCTTAGGGGTAAGTCCGTTATAGCCATTGGTAGGGTTACGGAAAGCTACATGAGGAGTGATGGCATAAATCCCCTAACTCCAAGTGAGTACACGCTAAATGGTGTTTTAAGGCTATTGGTGGGTCACTTAATGATGAGTAATGAATCGCCTGGCTGAATCACAAAATCATTACCTGGGTTAAGAATGACCTCACCATTCCTGATCACACCAATGACTAAGTAATTCAACCTAGACTTAACCAATTGCATGACCTCCATGAACAGCCTCCCAACATACTCGCTGGCCTCCATTAAGCCAGGTTACCCCTGTTAATTATGTTCATTAATACTGAGGATAACCCACGATCAAAGACCTCATTGGCTATCATAACAGTCGTGAAGGAGCCCAGGGATATCACGGAATTAGCACCGGCACTCAGGCATAGTCCCTATCAGCCTCATTAAGAACCTCAGCAATTATGTAAGCGTTGGGGTTCAACTTCCTGACACTCATGGTTAACAATATAACCTTCGCATCCGCGGCCTTGACATCAACATCATTAAATGGGAGTATAACGACGGTGGAAGCCCTATCTACGCCAGCCCTCAATAAGTCATTGGCATTAAATGGATCGCCATGAACAAACTCAACATCACTAGGTAATGACGGCGGCCTATCGCCATTACTTATATATAGAATATCAACGACCTCACTCCTCCTACTCATTAATTCCTCAATAACATTAATAACCCTCAACGACCTATCAGCATCACCAATAATAATGACATGCCTACCCTTTGAGGTTGCGTGATGACCCATACTCCTCGTTATCGCCATGTTCGTTAGTTCCGTGGCTATTGATGCAGTTAATAGACTTATCGTAGCAATACCCACAGGCATAATAACCATATCCACCAACTTTCCAAGGTATGTATTAGGGACGACATCGCCATAACCAACGGTCGTTATGGTCTCCATAACAAACCAAACAGCATTAAAGTAATTATTAAACCCAGGGTTCTTGCCGTGCTCGATTAGATACATTACGAGAGCACCAACAAATAAAATAACCAGGAATAGAATTAACGAATAAAACACAACGCTTCGAGTAACCCTACGAAGCTTCTTCAAAATCCTTAGAACAGTGATGGGTATTACCATAGCTAAAAAGATCGGACCAATTACTTTAATAAACCTAATCAAATGATCACATAATACCGTGGTGGGCCCGCCGGGACTTGAACCCGGGATCTCCCGCGCGTCAGGCTTGTACGGGGCATCAGCCCTGGGCATCCTACCAGGCTAGACTACGGGCCCCGTTGATTCCTTAACTGTGTTGTTTTTAAGGTTTTAGCTTCCTTGAATTTGTTAGAGTAATTCCTTAATAAATGCCGTGATTACCTCACTTTAATGCCCGAGGTTGTGGCTTTGGGCGAGCCCTTGGTTCAGTTTAATGCCGTTACCGATGGACCGCTTAGGCACGTTACTTACTTCGAGAAGCACGCAACGGGTACTGAGGCCAACGTGTGCGTTGCCTTGGTTAGGCTTGGTGTTAGTTGTGGGTTGATAACTAGGCTTGGTGCTGATGAGTTCGGCCTATTTATCTATAATTGGCTTAGGGGTGAGGGTGTTGATGTTAGTCATATTAGGTTCGACTCTGAGAGGCCCACGGGCATATACTTCGTCCAGAGGAATTATCCGATACCTGGCGTCAGCGATGTGCTTTATTACAGGAGGGGTTCCGCAGCCTCGGTCCTAAGCCCTGATGATGTGGACCCGGACTACGTTGGTAGCGCCAGGGTTTTTCACACGACAGGCATAACCATGGCTATTAGCGACACCGCCAGGTCAGCGGCATTTAGGGGTTTGGAGATTGCCCGTGGTAAGGGTGTCACCACGTCATTTGATGTTAATTATAGGAGGAAGCTGTGGGTGCGGGTGGAGGACGCGATTAACGTGCTCTCAAAGGCGCTTAATTTCGTGGATATTGTGTTCCTTGACGAGGATGAGGCCAACCTATCACTTGGTGTGTCTGTGGTTGACGATGTGTTTAGGGAGTTACGTTCGAGGTTTGGCATTGATAGGATTGTGCTTAAGCTTGGCGTTAAGGGCTCGGTGGCGTATTGGGAGGGTAAGATCGTTAAGGTCGATGCCTTTAGGGTCCCTGTGAGGGACCGATTGGCGCTGGCGACGCCTACGCCGGGGTTTTCCTTGCATCAATACTTAGGGGTCACAATGTGGAGAACGCCATGAGGAGGGCTTCGGCAGCGGCTGCGATGGTGGTGATGGTTAGGGGTGATGAGGAGAACCTGCCTAGGGAGGATGACCTGAGGAGGTTTCTTGAGGGCTATGGTAGGCAGGTTGACCTTAGGTAAATCGGTTTTTAAATACAGCCTTGCTTAAGGCTTGTGCGTAAGGCGTTAATTATAGGGATAAATGAGATAAGTGTCGTAGTTGCTAGGCTATTGGTCGGTAATGGCTATGATGTGGGTATGATAGCGGGTAATGAAAATGAGGCGAAATTGGGTAGGGGCGTCCCTGCCTATGTCTATGTTGGTGATCCAAGGGATGAATCAATACTCAGGAATGCCGGGATTGATGAGAGCGAGGTTGTGGTTCTATCAATGGATGATGAGTCCAACCTGGAGGTTGCTAGGATTGCGAAGTCGAGGGGTGTACCAACAATAATAGCATTGGTTAGTAATAAGGAGAAGTATCTCGATTCATTCATTGAGTTAGGCGTCTACGCAATACCTATTGTGGACGCCATCCTATCGAAGATTGCTCATTATTTAAGGTTGCCATTTAAGCAATTGCTTTATTCCGATGATAAGGTGCAGGCATACTATGTCGTGATTAGTTCTGAGTCACCATACATAAACCAGGAGGTCAGGGGTATTGCTAGGAAGTGTGGTGTAGCGATACCATTGATCATAAGGGGTGAGGATGTGATAGTTAGTGATGAGGAGGTTAGGATTGAGGCAGGTGATAAATTACTTATTGTTGGTGCGTCGGACTCCGTGGTTAAGTGCATCGAGAAGATCTATTAAGCATGTACAGTAACATGCCTATGGATAACCATGACAGCACTACTAACACATATATCGACTTAATTATAATTATGAGAATTATCGAGAATGTGTATATGGCGATACCGATAATTGACACAATAGGTATTTCCAACCGTCTTATGACTATGCCAGGTATCCTGAAGTAGCGCATTAAGTGAGGTTCCTTATTTCTGAATATTATTAGTGCGATCATAGTCATTAAGTACACCATGGTCGAGGCTATTGCGTAGGAGTCCGCGATAAGCTCAACACTGCCTGGCATCACGAATAACATTGCTATTAATGATGAGATTATTATTGCTAAATGGGGTGTTCTATACCTACCATGAACACTACTTAACCTGCCCGGTAACAAGCCGTCTTCACTCATTACGTAGATGCTCCTTGAGAAGTCCACAATGCCGGCATTGACGGATATGAGGAGCACTATTGCTATTGATATTGAGATATAGGCGGATAAATACGTATTATTGAGTAAGTACCTGGCCAGGGCACCTATGGGATCACCAGTATTGCTGGAGACAGCCGTTAATGCGCCTGATAGTATTGTTAATAGTGATATTAGTAATGCCACGGCGGTTGATAACGCGGAGACACTAATTATCGCCCTTGGCACTGATATGTAGGGAGTCATGGCCTCCCCCGTCGATTGTGCAATCACGTCGATGCCCGTGTAACCCCTAAATGAGTATGTCAATCCATGAATTAAATAAGCATAATTGAATGACAACCTGGGCATAGTAATCCCACGACTAATTACCAGGTAGTAACCGAGCACTAATAATGTCATTATTCCAAGCAAATCAATTGTTAGTAGGGTTAGGTTAAAGCGTGCAGAGGCCTTTATCCCAAGTATATTTATCACCATGATCATTACTATGACTAGTATTGACAATACAGAATTAATAGGCCATCGCGAGACAAGGGGGATCATTGCACTGAGGTAATTAATTGTACCTAAGGCGCCATAAGCAATCATTAGTATTTGGTCGAAGCTCAGTAACCAACCTGCAATAAAGCCCCAGGTATCGCCCAGTTCACGATGGACGTAGTAATAGGCGCCGCCGGTCCTTGGTATTGCACTACCAAATTCGGCATAAGCAACCCAACGAGCCATAGGGATAGGGACCCCAGGAACATAGTTACTGGCAGTAATGGACCTGAGTTCAGCGCCACTATGCCGAGTGTGAAGTAGTATGTTGATGACACATCTGAGTAGCCGAGAGCCAGCAACTCCAAGGTGCTTAGGTCCCTCTTTAGCCACGCAATTCTCTCCCTCATGACGGTGGCTCCGCCGGTTTCAACAATTTAAAAATAGTAGTGGTACTTTCCACGGATTTTCCACGATTTTTCCCGGCGTATTTTTTTTAAGTAATAAAAACAAAGCAACCTATTGGTGATTTCATGAAGGGTTGGGTCATAGGGGCAATAATAGTTATAGTAGTGATAGGGGTTATTGCTACCTAGTACTTAGTGGCCATGGGATTAGTATAACGAGTGGCCTAACAAGCCAGGTATATGTCTACTTATCCGACAAGCCTGTTAAGGTTGACCACTTGTACGTAACGATAAGCGAAATCGCTTTTCATAAGGAGGGTGGTGGCAATAATACCTGGGTAACCTGTAGCCTAACGCAAACGACCTTTGACCTGGCACAGTTAGTTAATACTAGCCAACTCGCTGCCCAGTGCTCGTTAACCAATGGTACATACGATATAATACGACTATACGTTACTGGTGCTCAGGCCGTAGCCAATGGGCAAACATATAATTGCACATTACCGAGCGGTAAATTTGAAATACCCCTTGGACCAAGCCCCATTATTGTTAATGGCACTGGTTACGACGTTAATGTGGACTTTGGTGCTGTGAATAACGTTGTCATTACGGGCAATGATAAGTGCGTGGTGATCCCAGTAATTCATGTATCGATTAAGAAGCACTCATAAAGTCCCTATTAATATCAAAATCATTTAAAACAATTGCCATGTTTTGCAACCTTCTTTAAAGGTTGCAATAAGGTTGCCGTTTAGTTGCCTGTGCGCCTTTACGATATGGTTAAAGACTGTTGCAGAGACTATGTCTCTTGATGTACAGGAAGAAACCAAGGACTAGGATTGAGATATACGCGGACATACTTCTCGCTCTGGATAAAAATGGTAGCTGTAACAGGTTGAGTAGGCTTGCGATGATGGTTGGTGTGCCCTATGACAGACTAATACGCTACTTAAATGAAATGAAGAAACTAGGGCTAATTAGGTGGGAACCGTACTCAGGGGTTTACCTTACTAATAAGGGTTCAGAAACCCTGGTTAATTCTCAGGGCAATAGGGATAACCTAGTCCTTATTCTTACTGAACTTGTTCAGGGCGTTAAAACCATTATGTAAAATTAAAACATTAGTAACGCCAGCCCTCCTCCTCTCAATAACCCCCTTAGCCTCAAGCTTCTTCACAAGCCTGGATACTTGATACTTACTAAGCCCTAATTCACGCCCTAACTCCGCCTGTGTCATCATACCGCCCCTCCTACGTATTATTTGCAGGGCTCTCTTTTCTAGGGTTGATAGAGCAATACTACTTACTGCATTAACGCCATCTCCGCGGCCATCACTACCCATTACCAAATTGTCTTGGCATTCACCAGCACTCCTATACTTATTGCCCATTAATGAGGAGTAAATAAGTACTGAGGCTAGTGATGATAGTATGGCTGTTAGGACCATGCTTAATACTATATCATACGCCAGGACGGGGGTTGCAAAGGGGTGTATTGACCCGATAAACCTCATAGAGCCATCAACTTCAACAGCCATTATAGGCACCCTAAGACTTAGGAAGAGGGTGTCGTATAACTTAACGATTAGGTATATGGATAATGCCATGAGGCAATACCAGTCCATAATTTGTAATTTCTCACGGTGGTCCACTCAGTCATACGCATCACTTAGTGTATTTCCCTATAGAAACTACTTAAATTTTCTTCCTTAATGCAGGGTAAGATTTATTGGCTCAACACCATTCCACACTTTAGTGAACGTTTTCATAACATCAACAATGAGTGATTCGGGAAAAACAGTGATCGTAGGTGCACTATTAAGGATCCTTAGTACCAAGGGCTTCCATGCATCGCCGTTTAAGGCGCAGAACATGTCACTCAATAGCTACCCGTCCATTGAGGGTGGCGAGATAGCGCTGGCCCAGGCCATGCAGGCCTACGTGGCCGGCCTAATGCCCAGCATCTATCATAACCCAGTCCTAATAAAACCCATGTTAAACGACAAGGCTGAGTATATAATTCTCGGTAAGCCAAGGGCCCAATTATCCTTCAATGAGTACCTTAGTGATAATAATGCTATCCGAAGACTTGCAATAAATGCCATTAAGACCAGTATACATAAGTTAACCGAGGAGTATGACGTAATAATTGGCGAGGGTGCCGGGTCGGCCTATGAACCTAACTTAGCTAGTAAGGACTTGGCTAATTTCAGACCTGCCGAGTGGCTTGGGGCCAATGTATTCGTGGTCCTCGATATCGACAGGGGCGGTTCATTCATTCAAGACTTGGATTAATGAAAGCATTACCGCCGAGATGGAGGAGGTTAGTTAAGGGTTTCATCATCAATAAGTTTAGAGGTAATGAGAAATTACTGAGCACAGCCATAAAGTGGCTTGAGAGAAAGACGGGAAAACCTGTTCTTGGTGTTATACCTATGTTGATGATTTGTGGCTATGGCCTGAGGACTCTATGGATCTGAGACCAATTGGTAATGGGCCTCTAGACATTGCATTAATAGCCTATCCATACGTCTCGAACTTTAACGACATCTATCCGTTAATTCTCGAGGATGACATCACCGTTAGGATAGTTAGAAGCCCTAGGGAATTAGGTGAACCTCACCTAGTCATATTGCCCGGCTCTAAGAACGTGGTCGCTAGCTTGAGTGGATGAGGAGGGTTGGGCTGGATAGGGCATTAATGAGGATTAAGGGTTCAAGTGTTATATTGGGCATATGCGGCGGCTTTCAGGCAATGGGTAGGGTATTAAGTGACCCGTATGGCCTTGAGGCAGGTGTTCCAGGTAATTATGATGGGCTTGGTCTTATTAATGTCAATACTGTCTATGGTGTTGATAAGGTCGTATCATTATCAAGGGCTATTGGATTGAGGGATGGAATAGAGGGCGTTGAGATTAGGGGTTACGAAATACATAGAGGTGTTCCTCAGTACGTTGATGAGAAACCACTAATAATGATCAAGGAAAGGAATGGAAAACCCACGGAGCAAGCAGATGGGGTGTTTAGAGAGAGGGATTTAGTAATTGGGATAACACTGCATGATTCATTGGGTGACCCTAACTTTAGGAATTTTGTACTTAACATGGCTAGGGAGGTCGCTGGTTTACCTAGGCGTGATTTACGTGGATTATCAAGCATTGAATTATTGTTGAGGCAAATTGATAATTTTTCTTCGATAATAAAGAACGTATTGGATATTGACTTCATGATCAGTAATGGATAATATGATAATATATTTTCGTTAATTATTGTTATTTTTTTGGGGTATGTTTAAAAGCTACCTAAGCCTTGAATCAGCATATGAATAAGTGGCCCGAGAGGAAAGAACCGTACTTTCACCCTGCAGTACTAGAATTCGAGAAGATGGCTTCCGACCAGAGTAAGTACCTGGAGTTCCTTAAGGAATGGCTTGCTCACTCATGGAGGTGGGCTAGGGAGGATAGGTATAAACTCGTCTTTAAGGTTCAGGCCGAAATAATAGACGCGTTAAGGGACTTCCTCAACTCAAGGGGCTTTACCGAGGTCCTGGCACCAATAATAGGCCCAGTGACTGACCCAGGGATTAGGGGTGCGAAGCAAGCCACCGTGGATTTCTATGGTATGGAGTATAAGGTTATGTCGAGTGCCATACTCTATAAGCAGTACATGGCCGCGTCACTAGGCAAGATCTACTTCCTAAGCCCAAACATTAGGTTTGAACCGAATGATAGCGTCTTCACCGGTAGCACCTTGTTGAGTTTTACCAACTTGACCTTGAGGTTTACGGCGCCACCTACGACCAGGTAATCGACCTTGCCGAGGACATGATAATATACGTGATTAGGAGGGTTAAGGATAACTACGGTAAGGAGCTTGAGATAAAGCTCAATAGGCAGCTCCCAGACTTCAATAAGCCGTTTAAGAGGTATACACATAGGGAGGCTGTGGAGCTCGTTAATGAACTTGGATGTAAGAACCCGCAAAACACCGAGATTAGATGGGAATGCGAGAAGCTCCTGTCCGCCTATCACGAGAACCCGCTTTTCATAATTGATTATCCAAAGGGTGCTAGGGGATTCTACGACAGGGAGGACCACAGAGGCCTGGCATACTCAGGGACTTCGACATGCTATACCCGGAGGCTTTGGTGAGGCCATTAGCGGTGCTGAGCGTGAGTACGAACCAGTGAGAATAATAGCCAGGATGAGGGAGGGTGGTGAGGACCCAAATAAGTATAGGTGGTACCTGGAGATGCTTAGGGAGTTATACCCACTGAAGACCGCGGGCTTCGGTATTGGCGTGGAGAGACTGACAAGGTATGTGTGTGGTTTGAGGGCTGTTTGGGAGGCTAGACCTTACCCAAAGGTTGCTGGTATTGGACCGGCGCCGTGAACTTCACACCCTATAAATTCTAAATAATTAGTTGTTACTTCCGTGTTGGGCTTTGGCGTAATACTTTATAAACTAAGTAATTCGTACTAAGTAATGCAGGAGCTAACCTTCACAACGTCGGTGGTCGGTAGCTTCCCAAGGCCCAGGTGGTTGATAGAGGCCTTTGATAGGTATAATAAGGGTGAGATTAGTAAGGAGGAGCTTGATGAGTACTTGGATGATGCGGTTAAGTTGACGGTTAAGGAGGAGGAGCTCGCCGGCTTAGACGTCATAACCGATGGGGAGCAGAGGAGGACTAGCTTCGTGGCGTTCGTCGGCCAGAAAATACCTGGGTTTAAGTTGATTTACGTGACGGACATCAATCCAAAGGCGATAGATATAATGAAGCAGTACAAGGCTCAGTTGACCTACTGGAGGGCTGTGGCTGTTGAGCAGATTAGGGATGCCGTGATAGCCCTTGACGAGTTCAGGTTCACGAGGTCAGTCACAGAGAGGAGAATTAAGGTCACATTGCCAAGCCCGTACTTGATCATGTGGGAGACCTGGGACGCGAAGTACTCAAGGCAGGTATACCCGCAGCCTGAGGATCTTGCCAAGGACTACAGTAAGGTGCTTAGGCAGGAGATAATTAGGCTCAGGGACGCCGGTGTAGATTTCATACAACTTGACGAACCAATGCTCGGTGACTTAATAGAGGCCAGGGAGAACGAGCCGGACAGGTATAGGAAGGTCATTGAGGCGATACATGGGCAGAAGTACAGGGGGTTTAAGAACGAGATTTACCTGGCCAGGGACCTAATAAATGAGACGGTAAAGGGGATTGACGGTGTTAGGATCGGCATGCACATGGATAGGTGGCCAAACCCAGACTCACCATTCTACGGCATAGGCTTCGAGAGACTTGCGCCCGAGGTCTATGATATAAAGGTTAGGCAGTACGTACTTGAGTACGCAAGCCCAGGTAGTGGTGACCCGGCAGTCTTTGCTAAGGATCTGCCCAGCGATAAGGAGCTTGGGCTCGGTGTCATTGACGTTAGGAACCCGCAGGTTGAGGATCCGCAAACCGTGGTGCAGAGGGTTGAGAGGGTTGTGAAGGTTCTTGACCCAAGGAGGATTTGCTGAACCCAGATTGTGGGTTTGCGCCTGGTATGTATAGGAAGTTTGAGAGGAGGATAGCCTTCTCCAAGATACGCTCAATGACTGAGGCGGCAAAGATTTTAAGGAGGAAGTACGGCGAGAAGTGAGATAGTTCCTTTAAGTGATGAGTACGGACCGGCTCGATAAAAATGAAGAGTGCTATCCTTGCTGATCAGTTAGGATACCCATCGTCACCCATCAGCTCCCAATTCATCATCACTAATTGCCCAACACCGTAAGGGCTATAAGTAGTTTTTACGCATCATTAATTACTACACTGGTGATCAGTGAGCCGCTTGCCCCCCACTGAGCGCGTGATGATAGAGATGATTGAGTGAAAGGTTATTATAGTGATTAGGCGTTGATTATCCGTGCCTGGAGCCTAATAGACATTCTAAACATGACTGGGCAATTAATAGCGATACTTAACCCAATAGGTGCGATACCGACGCTTTCCATATACATAATAAACATGGAACCAGAACAACTAAGGAGGGTCTACCAATTAGTTGGCATTAGCGTACCCCTACTAATGGTGATATTCGCAGTCGGCGGCAGGTACATACTACAGGCCTTCGGCGTAAACCTAGACGCCTTCAGGATAGCAGGCGGCGTGTTACTCATGGGCATAGCCATGGAGACGCTAATGGCCGGTGGACCCAGGGCAGTCAGCACTGTTAAGGAGCCTGAGGAGTTCGTGCTCGTGCCAATAGTTACACCGCTTCTCGTTGGTCCGGGCACGATAACAGAGCTAATACTCTTCTCAGCACTATATCCCATTTATGAGGTCATAATAGCGTCACTACTAAGCTCGGCATTCACGTACGCCATAATTAGGTTCTCACAACCACTACTGAAGAGGTTAGGCAGTAATACGCTTAAGGTTCTGGCAGGTTCATGAGCCTAATAATAGCCGCACTAGCCATAGGATGATACTAACGGGAATAACGAACTACGTAGAATCACTGCATATTGTGTGATTTGGCCTCAGGCAACGATGTTGGTCGATGCGGAGTAACTACCCGGCGGCTCGACATAGAAGCCACTCAGTACTGGGTAGAAGGTTTGACCATTATATTGATACTGGACATTAGCGCCAATTCCTAATAAATCGCCATAATCAAACATATTTTGATTATTGATAATCGCAATAAGGCTATATGTAACACTCGTTGACTGCGTCTGCACCTCAGCAAACAACGAGGTCTCTATGCCTAGACTAAATGGTATAAGCTGAGGCTCTAGTAGGTCAATTATGGCACCGACAGGTATTGCGTAGAGGAATGGATAGTCTTGTAAGTATTCTTGCATGTAGAGATAACTATACTCATACGCTTGCCCTGCGGATGATAGATCAAACTCGTCGAAGGGTACCGTAACTATACCTACGTATTGGTTCAGAGTGTTCAATGCATTACTCACGTATTGCGTACCGACCTTATGCGTCGTATAGAGCGCGTTTAAATTCGCGCTTTGTACGTAGGTCTCATAAGCATGATAATTAGAGTTACATGAATTCACAAACTCCGCCATGCCCAGTGTACCCTGTACATAAACAGCGGCTATAGACCACTCATAACCAAATCCATCACCGGTGTAATTATAACTATAACTGAAGGATTGATAGAATGATTGACCACTAATTTCATATATGAGTTCTGTGGTTTCTGTGGCAACTGATGCGTAGAAGTATAGCGTTGTTGATTGCGTAACACCAGCACCAACATTGCCTACAAAGTTTGTGTTGCTGGTGTATTGGTCCACGGCAAATATGAGCGGTATATACGTTGTGTTCGTCTGCATACTCCAAACGAGATTCCACTGGCAGAATGGGCAGCCTAGCGGTCCTGGTGATGTTGGTATGTTTAAGGTTATCCCGTTGTTTATATTGATGGTTCCTAGCCTTTCAAGCCTTATACTTATGGTCCTATAGTTTAGGAATGGCATTGCCAATGATGCCGTGTTGAGTAGGTCCTTGGGGTTATACGTTATGAAGTAGAATCTCGAGTATAGCGTCGTCCCATTAACGTAGGTTACTACCACCTCCAGACCAACACCAGCATTACCGAAGCCCTCCTCAACCCACTCCCTGGCTATTGGGGCTATATTGCTTAACGGCACGTAGGCCTGCCCAAGCCAATTGGTCGTGCCATTCCATACCTCCACCAATGACCTCTTATGACCAGGTGGTAGTAACGCGAAGACCTGAACGTACGCGTTTACCACGGTCCTGTTTTGCGGGGTTAGGACCGTTATTGTCATGTACGGTGTAGTGGGTACACCCGTACTAAGTAACGTACCCATTAGGGATATTACGGAGATCATGACGAGGATGGGTACTAAGTACATTATTTCTCTTTTCATTATCTTTGGCATAGGTAACTCAAATTTAACTAATATATATCGGCTCGATCTATTGTAAGATTTATGACACGTAATACATTGATAAACTAAATAATATAGCGTAGGATTCTACGAGCCTACCATATAAAATTTATATTTAATCCATATTTGTAAACGAAATAAACTCAATTTAATATAAAACCTAGGTGTTCGCCTGAAGGACTACTACGTTTGTAGTGTATACATTAATCGTGACGCTGATCGGAGGCGTATTAATTGCCTATGTAATTGCCAAGCGAGGGATCACCAATATTTGCGACGCTTGCCGTGGCAGTAATAATCTCGTATAGGGACGGTCATCCACTGGGTTTCGAGGGATCCAGTTGCCAAATGTCCGAGGGTACTAATACGTACGTAGTTTCAGTACTTAAATTTATGAAACTCCACTTCCACGTATCCGGTCCTCTTTTGATAAGCTAAGGTGGTTCTAACCAACCAATTAAGTAAATATGTGTTCCCATCATTGTTGCTTCTTCCTTCCGTATAGTTTGTATGCCCTCACTATGCTGGCCACTTGAAATACCTTGAAGGCTATTTCGGAGTTGTCCTCCCACCACCAACGCTTTGCAATCTCGATAACCCTCTCAAGCTCCTCAATGCTCATCTGTTCAGGGTCCTTGGAGAACACGGACTTGATGAACTCGAGCTCCTCCTTATTAATTGGGTTAGCCCTAACCATACCAATAACCCTACTAACCTCGTTAGTCAATACCCTAACCTCATCCTGCGAGAACAAGCCCTTAAGCCCCATGTACTCAATAAGGAGTGAATTAACATTAACAACCGCTGACTTAAGCCCACTTTCTAAATTACTCATTCTACTTTCCAAATTATTCATTCTATTCTCTAAGTTCGCTACCCTATTTTCCAACCTAGTCTCTACTTCCTTAATCCTATTGCTCAATTTCTCCTCCAAATCCCTAAACCTCCAATCAATGCCCTCAAACTTCCTACCCAGCCAGTACGTGAATGAGCCAGGTAGGCTATTATCGTAACCAACAGACCAATTACATAAATAAGTTCATCCACAATAACCATTACTAACAAATCCTTAATAAACCTATCATGCCCTCAAGCAACACTTTTGAATCTAAACGCATCTTAACCCTTAATGAGTGAGCCGGTGCCAATACATGCCGAGGGCATATTCACAATGGGGGTTGATGGCGGTGTATGGGAGAACCTTATTTTTGAGTACCTGGATAAAGATCATTACTACAGGGACCTATTGAGGAATAGGGAGGGGTCGCTTAATGAGTTGAGGACTGTCATGAGGAATATGCAGGGCTTCCTGGATGAGGAGACCATTAAGATTAATGACGAGATCGTTAGGGCCAGGGTTATTGACGTTAGTCTCGGCTTTAGGGGCTCCTTTGATAGGCCCTACCTAGAGTTTTACATATACTTCAAGGGCAATTTAAGGAAAGGTATTAACAAGTATGAGGATTATTATGAGGAGGAGATTACCGAGTATGATTATGAGATTGTCTGGCTCTTCCCGCCGGGTTTCAGGATTATTGAGTATGAATTCGCTGGGGAGGGCTCGGTAATGGGTGGTGGGAACATCCTGAGACTAATCGTGAGGAAGGGCCTTAAGGTTGGTAATTATGAAAGCATTACGTTTGAAGTACCTTAAAAGTTCATAACAACGTTTTAACAACAATGGTAAAGTGATGATGATCACACCCTCTCCAGGTAAAGGGCAGTGTTTTGCTTTGTCTGTTCACTTAAAATACCTGTTTCTTACCATTACTCCATTAATGGTTTCTCAGGTATTGTCCACCAACCATTCACCCTCCTTATTATACCCTCGTTGATTGCCCTCTTGAATATTTCTCTCAATTTCTCAAAGGTTCCATCATCATGTATTACAATACCGTAGTCCAGGGCATCATACAGCGAGATCGAGCCTCTATTCATTAGTCTCTTAACCTCATCAAGCGTGTATGTAAATACCTCAAGGGCTAGCCCTAAGTCCCAACAGGCCATGAATTCACGTACCCTATCAAGGAAACTCTTCTCCGAACCTGGTATTATGATTAGTAAGTCAACATCACTATTAATCAGCCAGTCACCCCTCGCACGTGACCCAAATAATACGGCTGAGTTTATCCTGTAACCATGCTCGACCAAGCATCTGACGTACTTCCTTAACCCATTAATGATCTCCTCACCCATTCAACCACCCGAGAGACAGCCTCAACACAATGCTCAGCCTCCCTCCTTGAGTAAACCTACTTGGCACTCCATTGGCAGTGTCAGGATAGCGAGAAACCAGGTAATGAGGATTTAATCCCTTAAATCATCAAACACCTCATCAATAATTACGCTGCTGTTTCTTAACCTATTGGCTAATTCCAATAAATTATGAGTCCTTGGCGGTAATACCCTTAGCTTCTCGATTATTAATGCTTTCAAAGCCTTTTCCGCGGCCTGGTACGAGTGAAATACAGCATAATTAAGGTAACCCATTTCAAGAAGGTGTCGTGCTAATTCAAGCTCCTTAATTGCCTCCTCACGCATTTCCTATTTCACCTTAAAATTTAAGGCGTTTATACTTATTGATGGAAGTACTCATAATGTTAAGTATTTACTTAATTCGTGATTATTATTAATTATGCTCCTTAACTGCTCGTAACTTCGTATCGGCCTTGAGGCAATTATCCTATTAAGTACGTCCCTGCTCATGTTGGGACATACTTAAGTAATCGTTTCGATGCCTCATTGACATTTACAGGATATGGCACACTAATCACGGACCTGAAGCCGTGCTCCGACACGACAACGTCGATCCACCTCCCAAGCTCTACCCTTGCAGGTATGTAAATTAACAGTGGGTATGAACCGACTTGTCTCGCATATGTTCCATTTCCATAGTGAACCTCCGTGAATACCTCCTCAATACTGTACCCTTAGGCACGACTCTCTTGAGCATTTCATGGTCGAAGTACCTCCTGACCCAATATTTAAAGGCTAGAAAGTACTTCCTATGCTCCTCAGTAATTGCCGGATGTCCTCTGCCTGGTTCCATAGTGGTGTTGGTGGTAGTACAAGGACCTGCCTAATGTTAACTCTCCTGACCCAAACATCATCATTCAATAACCTCCTAAGAAATTCAATATTCAATTTAAAGGTCTCTCTTGTCTCGCCAGGCAGACCAATGACGAAGTTAATGCCGGGCAGTAGCTCAGGCATTCCATTCCAACCCCTAGCCCTACCCAACTCGCTGATTGTCTTGACCGCGAAGTAAGCCTCGTCAGGCATCACCTTAAGGTTATTCAACCTGATAACCCTTGGATCCGCGGTCTCGATACCCATCGCAGCCACGTCACCGGGCGTGTGATACTTCATTAATATCTTCGTAACTTCAATACTCTCCTTAGGCCAATGATAAATAGTGCCTGGATTAACATTGTCGATGTGCAGGGTCTCCAATTCGGGCGCCACGTTCCTAATACCAACGAGTAACTTCTCAATAGCCTCTGGATTAGGCCTTGGGAATTCCAGCTTACCCGTGTCATGGGCCATGTAAGTGTAGAAGTCGGCCTGCCTACCAAGCCTGAAGTGCCTAACCCCAAGCTGTATAACGCCTCAACCTCCTCAACAATCGCCTCAGCCTCCCTATACTTAACTGGGCCATACCTAACAGTGGCGCAGAAGGAACAGCCGCCAGTGATGTACCTTGGGCAGGACTTATACGTCTCAAGCTCAATGATCAGGTTCTTGCCGTAGTTAGGGTGTTGGGTGACTACTCGAGCACCAAGCACGGCGAATTTATTAATTAGCCCGTAGTCAACGTGCGTCAATGCGGGTGAGACCTTCGATGATTGGTAGCTATTCCTCAGTAATTCATAAACGACCAGGTCCGCATCGCCCGTGACCACCAGGTCATAATACCTCTGAAACCTACTCCTAGGAATAGCTATTGCACTACCTGCTGAACCATAACCAAACCTGGCCACTGGGCCTCCGAGGATCTTTATGGGCTTAGTAATCATGTTGGCAATCCTTTCAATCTCCTCAAGCCTTATGGGCTCGCCCCCAAGGTACTTACCAGGCGTTACAATGCCGGCTATTACAATGAGTACCCTGGTCTCATTGGCAATCTTAACAAAGCCTGCCCAATCGCCTCTGACCTGGTCTATCGTGAAGTACCTAACATCGATGGACTTATCCACGCTCCACGCGGCACCAGCGACATAACGCGGATAAACATCTAAGTAGGGCGGTACACCAAGCCCTGCCGGCTCATCCGTATACCCATCAAGTATTACTACCCTATCCATGCCTCACCAAATCATGGCTTAAGACCCCTTTATACTTTTCATGAAGCCTTCAATGACCTCGACATACTCCGAATCACTGAATATGCTTGTCTGCTCATCAATGACTTGCCTCATGTACTCATCAAACGTTCTACTCATGTAATCATAAACCCTCTCAACCTTCTCCCTAAACTTCTCATTACTGATTGGGTACGCCCTAAGGCCAACCCTGCCAAGGGCGCTTCGTATAATCATCCAGTGGGCAATGACCTCCTTACTATATAATTTCGACACCTCACCCCAACCCAGTAACTTGTTATGGAGCCAATAAATCTCCCTGGCGAAGTTCTTAGTTATCACAGCTAGGAACCTATCCTCCCTACTCCTTATGGCCTCCCTGCACGCATTAACATTGCCTAGGTACTTGCGTAGTTCATCGTATAGCTCCTCACGATCACTATACACCGATAGGTTCGTTATTGCCATTACGAATTCCTTATCCCTGAGAAAGGCATCGCAGTCCTCATTAACGTATAGCCATAATGCCGTTGCCACACTATCGAGAACGCCCCTGAAGAACCTCTCCTCAAGCTCCCTTAAGTCACCCTCGAACTTATTACCTAAATACTCACCGTCCAGTAACGCCTTGAGTCTCTTGAAATCAACTATCCCAGCGAACACTAACTCGCCATTAATGAAGATGCTTGGCACGGACCTGACGCCCCTTTCCATGGCTGTGTATGGATCCCTGGACGTATCTATCACCCTAACCCTATCCAGGTAACCCCACTGCTTCAATAACCTGATTAACGTGTGGCAGGTACTGCATGTCGGGTGTATGAATACCTCAATGTTTTGGGTGTTCACAGTTCCGTGGTCAATTAAGCCTTGTTTTTAAGGTAATTGCGGTTTTTACTGAATTTTTCAGCCTGTCGCATTTATGCCGAGCTTATTGAGCAATGATGTTGCATTACTGACTAGGTAGGTTCCATCTTGGACGCTGGTTGCCTGTAATACCTGTGTCATGTTTATAGTTATCTGTTGTCCATTAACGTTAGATGAACCATACATACTTAATTCTATTAGGAGTGGTATCCCATCCTGTGTCATGCATACTTCGCCCATTATATTTATTGGTAATGAACCAAGGCCGGCTTCTATCGCAATGGGCATTATGGAACCTAGTGTTGTTGAGTTTCTTGATATGTAGCAGTAGCATTATAGCCAAGTAATTTTTGCGTGCCTGCGTATGTGAATTTTGAGTAATTGATAATGGGTAACATAAGACTTATCAGGTTAAAGGTTTGATTAATTGGGGAACAACCGGCGCTAGTGGGTCCAGCCGTGCAAAATATTGTTGTTCCATTACTTAATTTCGCGGTTACCATGTAAGCGCCCATTTGCGGATAGCTTGACGAAATGACAAAGATGTATCTGTCAGTGATTCCTTTTTGACTATATGTAAGGATGCCACTTTCCTTACTATTTTGATTTAATATGTTATAGTAAATGTAATAACTATAACTAGCTGTATAGGTGTTGTTACTTGTTCGTGCAAGCAATTCATTTAGGCTTGGATGTGTTTGAGGTACTACGACGATACCTATTACCACTATGGCCACCGCTATCACGGCTATTATTACGTATTTCATATTCATAACTAATGACCATAACTTTCCACACATGCCTATTAATAAATATTTACTATAATGTAATGCCGCCTTATGGCGCTCAGGTATTGCATTAAAACTTACACTGTACTCAGTGGTATATTAATAAGCAAAAACTATTATAACATTGAACCATTAATGCTTAGTGGCCGACATATTCTACGATATTTACTATAAACGATTAATCGAACTTAACGGAGCTCACGGTATGAGGAGGATTAATGCAACACATGATATGTTGAGTAGGATAATCAATGCCAGTGATATTAAGGATCTCTGGAAACCCCTCCCAGTACTTAATAGGACCAGTGATGCTAAGGCTGTCGCTGTTGATGGTGGTGTTAGGGAGCTTGAGCTTAGGGATGGGAGCGCCATAGTAATTGCGAGGGCTATTGCGGTTAATAATGCCGGTGAACAACCGACCAGAGACGTCATTGTGAATTGGGTACCAGTATTCACGCCATCTATTAAGTGGGTATTATTGTCATACATAGAGAGCGAGGTTGCATTAAGGGCAATAACTGGCGGTAGGTACAACTTTCTATTGCTGGATGGTAGTTTATACGCTAAGATTACGGCATTGATTCACGAACTCATCTTAACCAAGGGATTCCTGGATCTCTATTACATACCTGAGGTAATAAGGGCCTTAGAAAGTCTGTATAATTTGCTTGACAGGGCTAGGGAACTAGGTGTTAATATTATTTTTGTAGCCAAGGACTCCAAGTTGAAGATCTTTAAGGACTACATATTGTTTAAGGCCCTTAAGGAGATCATACTTAGTGATGCGCCTTTTATCAATGTTAGTAAGGAGTTACTTGATGTACTTAATAGGGGTATTGATTGGTATAGCATTGTCTGGATCAGGAATTATAGGAATAAGTTATTGTCATTGGCCAAGAACTATAATGGCGTTCATAAGGACTTGATTAGGATTGGCATTAGGATGGTGCTTAGTCAGTCGATATCCGATGTGATACTTCTGGAGGAATTGGCTAGGGGGCAGGGTATCAGGATTGGAACGACTAGAAGACTGTTGATTGGTGCCATGGATGCGTACCTAAACCATAAATCATTAACTCAGGTGGATAATCTCCTTAAGTTCATTAAAGATAGGATTGAGGATAGTGAGGGGTTAAGGACTGTTGATGATTACGGTAACCTAGACATCGCCGATGAACTGAACAGGGTTAGGAGGGTATTGGTGAATTTTCCGAGGATAGTGATGACGTATGTTAAGTTCCATGAAAGCGATAGCCCAATTACGGTCGAGATACCGTATTATGATTGGCCAATGTTTAATCAGGGAGTTCCCTGGAAATTATTTTATGATAAAATAGACATTAATGATCACTTAAACTTATTAATGAGTATGTATAGAGATCCAATACATTATAATAAATTGCTTTGGCTTGCCCATGAGTATGCCAACTTCGGTGAGGATCAATTCCTTGAGTATGTAATGGCAGCTGTAAATAAGTTAAAGATACAAACAAAGAGGAGGTTTGGTATGGCATTTAATATTGATTTAAATCCTCAGCCCGAGGAAGCCCAGGATTAATTGTCAATTGCCTTAGAAATGAATAAGGTATCTGATTACTCCTCTATAGCCCGCAAGTCTTATGATGTCTATCTCAACATAGCTTACGTACTTAAATGCTATAATTTTAAGGAAGTTCTTAATACCATTCACATGGATATAGACTGAGTATATCACGTTGCCTTTATTCTCCATGGCCGTGCCGTCAATCTCATTACTGAGTAGGTCTGGTAATTCAAGTTCGTTGTATTGCCATGGATCAGCATCAAGCCTTATTGCATATAATTTCTCAATTGTTTTTCTACCAAGCTTTAACTCATTTATCTTATTCATTATGACCTTCTCATCAACATTGAGCGGCAAGGTTAGGTACGTTATTTCCTCATTAACAAAGAACTTGTGCGGAGGCACCCTAAATGAATTAACCTCCACACCATCTATGGTTTCTTTAACCTTCACTGATTGTCTTAAGTATTCAGGAATTGAAGATGACATTGCCTTCAAAGGGAGGACTAAGTAGGCTAGATTAAAAAGCTATCTTTATCGTGTCTCATCTACGAATAATGGCCTAATTAATGCGATCTCAACCTCATCACCCTCATCAAAACCCTCCCTATTCTCAGGAACAACTAGGATCCCATTACCCCTAACCAAAGTACTAAGTATGCCACTACCCGTCAATGCCAATGGCTCAACATAGACCCTACCATCCCTACCCAGGTAGGCCCTAACCCTAACGAAAGACCTAGTATTAACAGGAGTTGAAACCCTCCTAGTTAAGACCCCCTTAATGACTGGTTTGGGATCATCAATGGCACCCATCATGTGCAGCAAAATAGGTCTTACCAATACATCAAAACCAGTCGCCGCAGCCACGGGAAAACCACTAAGCATGAAGACGGGCTTACCATTAACCACCGCTATACTATTTGGTCTTCCAGGCCTGATTGAAAGTCCATGGTTTAAATACTCAGGGTTTAACCTTGACACGGCCCTTATGGTATAATCGACCTTACCCACGGATACTCCGCCCGTCGTAATTACGGCATCGTAATCCTTAAGGGCATTACCCACAGTCCTCGCAATCTCATCCTCATTATCACCAACAATGCCCAAGTAATTCGGTTCACAACCAAGGGATTTAAGTAATCCCTCAATCACGAACCTCGAACTATTAATCACCCTGCCAGGCGGTGGCCCATTAACTGGTACATCCGTTACCTCCACGAGTTCATTACCGGTGCTTATTATTGCAATCCTCGGTGAGAACACTTTAACTCTGTAAACACCCATCGATGCCAGAACCCCTAAATCCCAGAAGAATCTTCATCCCCCTCCTATACATCACCTCATTTGCCCTAACATCCTCCCCCCTCCTTGATATGTTGCCCATGGGTGGTACGGGTCTCAGCACCTCAACGTAATCGCCAGACCTACGTGTATCTTCGTACATGACCACGGCATCCGCGTTGACGGGCAATGGAGCGCCTGTACTTATCTCAACTGCCTCACCTGGATTTAATGAGTACTTACCTGGGTCATCACTGACAGCCATGAATCCCACGACCCTAAGCGTTATTGGGTTTGTTGGCGAGGCACCAAACGTGTCCGCACTCCTCACGGCGTATCCATCAACTGCAGACCTGTTGAATCCAGGTACGTCAAACCTAGCCGTTATATCCTCGGCAATGTACTTATTCAGCGCCTCGCTTAGGGTTACCTCGATTATCCTGGGTACATGCCTAATGTGCTTAATGACCTCATTAAGTACCTGGTCTATGGTCTTCGTAGCCTTGAATCCCATGCTAAAGCCTAGTGTTTATATGGCATTTAACTTTAATCAGGTTATTAAAATGGCTTAAAAATGAGGGTTATGCAATAATTACGTGAGTTCCACCTACCTAAGGATGCCGCCTAGGATTAAGGTTCTCGAGGCTCTTGGGGCCCTTGCCGATGGTAGGGTTGAGGTGATTAATGATAAGGAGGCGGTGGTTAAGTCCTCTGATGGTACGAGGTGTATAAGGTCTATGTGGATGTTTCCAGGAGGGAGGTTGATAGTACAGATAATGGAACAGTACATAGGGGCTACATTGGTTACCCAATAATCTCGTTCCTAATGCTTAAGAAGTTATTGCCGATTAATGAAGGATTAATGCAGTCATTGAAGGGCATACCCTGGAGGAGGTTAAATGAGGAGTATAGAAGCTACGCCAGGGTTATGGAAGTGATAATTAAGGATAAAGGGCTGAGTGAAAGT
Organism: Vulcanisaeta sp. JCM 16159; assembly: GCF_001316265.1. Taxonomy (GTDB): domain Archaea; phylum Thermoproteota; class Thermoprotei; order Thermoproteales; family Thermocladiaceae; genus Vulcanisaeta. Next base: position 104,849 of record NZ_BBDN01000007.1, read on the forward strand.
GAGGTGAATAAGTACATTGACCAGGTATTATCAGTGCTGAGGCGCATGAACCTAAAGCGGGTTCAAAAGTACAACGAGGTTATTGAGGAGTAAGAAGGGGATGATGGACTTAGGCTTTCACTGCATTGGGCCGTAGATCCTGAATGGGCACTTACCGTTAAACTCACATACAGCGCATTTACCAATTGATGGCGCAGCCCTAGGTTCCCTACGCATTAGCCAATAATCAAGGGCCCACCTAAGGTGTGCCTCTATTGACCTGTCGAATTCATTAATGTACATAGTGTAGTCCCTAAACCTGACCTTGGCCGGCAACTCTACGGCACTCATTAGGTACTTAATTGCGTTGGAGAATATATCCCTACGTAGTTTCTCCGTAATACTCACATCACGCTTCATCTTCACCACCATAACGAGGGGATCAACGCCTAAGCCCAGCTTGTTAATTAGGTATGCATACAACTGTGCCTGTACATACTCACTATCAAATAACCTATCCAACCACTTATTGCTCGTCTTTAACTCAATGACCGCCTTGGCGATACCCCTCCTAAACACTACGGCATCTGGTATGCCAATTATGTTAATTCCGCCTATATTAATCATTAATGGTAACGTCGCAACTACAAACTCATTACTCTTGACTTCATTAATGAACTCCTCCTCATTAACTCTCCTACCCCTGAATACCTCGTCATGAATTATTATACCTGTTTCCATGGCTGGAGTTTGAACTTTGCCTTCAATTATTGACAAATGTAACTTATATTCACAATAAAGTTGTTGGGCTATTTCAGAGACGGTTACGTGATCCCGACTAAACCTAATAACCGAGTTGTTCACAAAGATACACTGGTTAATTCTCTAATCATTAATAAGAATAATGTATAATTAAATTGATTTAATTGCCTAATCCTTAACGGCTATAACGGATATCTCCACCAAAGCACCGCTGGGTAAATTACTCACCTCAACAGTAATACGTGCTGGCGGGCTTTCCCTGAAGTACCTTGAATAAACCTCATTAAACTCTGAGAACTTGCTCAAGTCCTTGAGTGCTACAAAGACCCAAGTAACATTGTTTAGTGAGTAACCGGCGGCCTCGAGTATGGCCTTAATATTCTCGAGAACCCTCTCAGTCTGTTCCTTAATGCCGCCCTTGACTAACTGTCCCGTGGATGGATCAATGGGTATCTGCCCACTGACGAATAGGAAGTTGCCAACCTGCACGGCCTGTGAGTAAGGACCTATTGGTTTTGGCGCCTTCTCCGTAAATACCGTTGCCCTGGGCATTACTAGGGGAATAATGCCATGTACTTTAAAGCATTATGGTTTCTCAATATTAAAGTTAAAGCCGAGCTCCCTAAGCCTATTGATGACCTTACCTGCGGCATCCTCCTCAGGCGGTAGTTCCACGATGAATGAGACCTCCGCGTAGCCTGGCGTTATTGTTGGGTCGAACCTCTCATGGAAAACATCAAGCACGTTAACCCCTAATTCGCCTAGGGTTGTCGTGACCTTACCAAGCATGCCCGGCCTATCCGGCAATAAACCACTTATCTTCACAATCCTGCCCTCGAGGGCCAACGCCTTACTAATTACCCTGAACAGCATACTCATGTCAATATTGCCACCACTTACAACAGCAACCACATTACCACTAACCTTAACCTTATTACTTATCAGGGCAGCCACACTGGCGGCGCCGGCGCCTCCGCTATGACCTTCACGCTCTCGGCTATAGTGAGTATTGCCTTAGCAATTTCTAGGTCATTTACCAGGACTATATCATCGAGCAATTCACTCATTAATTTGAAGGTTAGGTCACCAATCCTCTTAACGGCTATGCCATCAGCTATTGTATCGACTCTCTCCACGGTAACTATCTTACCACTTTTAAGGCTTAGGTAGGCCCCTGGCGCACCCTCGCTCTGTACTCCGATCACCCTAACCTTAGAATTAACGGTCTTAATCACGGATGCAATACCTGAAATTAAGCCTCCACCGCCAATCGGTACAATTACGTAGTCGATATTATTAAGGTCCTCAAGTATTTCAAAGCCTATAGTTCCTTGACCAGCTATTACATCAGGGTCGTTATAGGCATGTACGTAGTAAGCCCCTAATTCTTTCGCCAACTTTGTGGCGTAATCCTCAGCCTCGCTATATGACTCTCCATGAAGTATCACGTCAGCTCCATACTTCCTGGTCCTCGCTATCTTAATCCAGGGGGTGTACTGTGGCATGACCACCGTTGCCTTAATACCAACCAAACTTGCTGAGTATGCCACGCCCTGTGCATGGTTACCCGCTGATGCTGTGACAACATGCCCAGCACCAAGTCTATTAGCAATATTATTAATTGCGAAATAGGCGCCCCTAACCTTAAATGACCCAGTCTTCTGAAGAGCCTCGAGTTTTAACCAAACATTTGCACCAGCTATACCGCTTAATGTCTCAGATCTTATCAACGGCGTTCTATGTATAAGGCCCCTTGCCTGTGCGTCCTTAATTACCTTCAGCGCCTCGAGAGATCTCTCGTATATTTCACGTGGTGTTGTCATCTCTGGTCAATACGTTAATCATCTATATTAACCTTACTTACCTTAACCTGAACCCTTAAATGACCCCTGAACAAAAACCCCAGTAATGGTTAAGTTAAGTAATGATGCTCTAAGGAGGATTATTTTTACGAACCTAGGTATTGATGATGGAGACGTCATAATTGGTCCTAGGGTTGGCGAGGACGCAGCAATAGTGAAGGTTGGCAATAAGTACATGGCCGTACACACTGACCCAATAACGGGCGCTGTTGAGGGCATTGGCTGGTTTGCGATAAATATCGTGGCAAACGACATAGCGGTTAGGGGTATTAAGCCAAGGTGGTTTCTCCTGACCTTGTTATTACCGCGTGATGTTGATGAGGATGGTATTAAGGCAATAATGTCTGATGTTAATAAGGCACTCAGTGAACTGGATGGTTCATTAATTGGAGGTCACACTGAGTATACACCGGGTATTGATAGGGTTATTGTATCAACCACGGCCATAGGCATTGGCGATCGCTATGTAACAACCTCAGGGGCTAAACCAGGTGATTTGGTCCTTGTTACTAAGTACGTGGCTTTAGAGGGAACGGCCGTGCTGGCCAGCGATTTTACGGATGAATTATTAAGTAGGGGTGTTCCCAAGGAGGTTATTTATAGAGCAAGGAATTTACTTAGGGAGATAAGTATTGTTAAGGAGGCCCTTGAGCTAGCCGATATTGCGAATTCAATGCATGACCCAACCGAGGGCGGTTTACTTCAGGGGTTACTTGAGGTTGCCGAGGCCAGTAATGTGCGGTTAAAGATTGATGTGGATAAAATACCCATATTACCGGAGACAAAACAAATATTTAACGCATTGGGTATTGATCCCCTTAAATCCCTAAGTTCCGGAATGCTTATAGCCACTATACCGAGAGAGCGAATGCAAGATGCAATTAGTAGGCTAGGTAGATTAGGTGTTAATTATTCGGTAATTGGTGAGGTTACGAATGGAGAACCTGGTGTTGAATTGATTAGTGGTGGTGAGGTAGTGGGGAAAGTTCGTGGATTCATTACTGATGAGGTTATGAAATTATGGCATGGGAGGTACGGCAAGTAAATACACCACTGTTGAGTTTCATATTTAAATATATGAATATAATGTACATACCAATATGGAGATCTCCACACCACCCAATTGGGACGTGGCAATAAATAGGGCGAAGGCTGCTAATGTAATAGTCTTTGAAATACTAAGGAAGTACCCATACCTAATGGATCTGGCAAAGGAACTTAGGAAGGCAAAGGAGGAAGTTATTAGAAACTTTGATTATTACATAGAACTGACCAAGAAATCCGTGGAGGGATTAGGCGGTAGGTTCTACCTCGCTGAGACGCCTGAGGAGGCTAGGGAGATCGTGGGTAAGATAGTGGGTAATGGCAAGGTTATTGTCATGAGTAAGAATAACGTGGCCACGGAGACGGAGCTTAGGCCATACCTTGAGAAGTTGGGTAATGAGGTTTGGGAGACCGACCTTGGGGAGTTCCTGGTACAAATAGCCAATGAGGAACCAAGCCACATACTGGCGCCTGCCCTTCACATGACCAAGGAAAGAATTGCCCAAATAATAAAGGAGAAGCTCGGAATCGACGTACAGCCAGACCCAGTCGCCATTGCCCAGAAGGCCAGGGAATTCCTTAGAGACAAGTTCTTCAGGCTAATGTGGGCATTACTGGGGCCAATGCCATAGCGGCCGACACGGGCGCGGTATTACTTGTTGAGAATGAGGGTAACATAAGAATGACCAGTGTACTTCCTCCGGTACATATTGTGTATGACGGTATTGAGAAAATCGTGCCCACACTATACCATGCAATGACCGAGACCCTCGTGCAGGCGGCGTATGCGGGGCTTTACCCACCAACATACGTGAACCTAACTGCTGGGCCTAGCAGTACTGCCGATGTTGAGTTGTACAGGGTATCACCTGCCCAGGGACCTAAGGAGTTCCACATGGTACTTGTGGACAATGGGAGGAGAAGAGCCGCAAAGGATCCAGTGCTTTGGGAAATACTGCTCTGCATAAGGTGTGGCAGGTGCAGCATGCACTGCCCAACCTACTGGGCAATAGGGCCGAGGTTCGGCAAGCCGCCGTACACGGGGCCTATGGGTATTCCATGGACAGCCGTGACTAGGGGCATAATGGAGGCAGGACCGGCCGCGATGCTCTGCACCCACTCTGGTAATTGTAAGGAGGTATGCCCAATGGGCATTGACCTACCTAAGTTAATATTGTATGTTAAGAATGAATATCTAAAACAAATAATGAGGAAATAATCATTTGAGATCTTTCAACTTTAAAGTAACGCAATTATTATTAATAATATTATCAGTATCGCCACGGCCAGCGTAACCAGAATCATCTCAAGGTAAGTCCTTAAGTAGCCTCTCTGTATCGTCCTTATGTACCTCGACAATGCGGTTGTTGCGTCTGGTATAATGAAGTTGAAGAATATATCAATGCCCCTGTAAATGTAGAATGCAGCAAGCGTTAGTATAGAGCCAAAGCCCGCTAAAACCACATCCATAAAGGCTTGTATATAATACCTCCTCTCGAAGATCTTCGTTATTAATCCTAAATTACCAACCCTAGGCCTTATCAGCGCGACTACGAATATTACCCATAAAACAATACCTATGGCAATAACCACAGGATCTATACCTGCTTCAATAAATATTTGGGGCTTTAATACAAAGGGTATTGCCAGGGCCGCCAGTGCCGCAGTACCTGTTATTACGTAGGCAGCAACCATCAATGGGTACTTCCCATGCTCCTCATGAACATGCGGCGCCTCACCCTTAATAAAGTTTAGAGATGCGAACCTCGCCAGGAAAGCCACGTAGGCCAGGCTAGCCAGTAGCATTAGTATGTACGCGCCGTAGCCAACCACGGATATAGTCTCCGTAGTCACTTCATCCATAGCTGCGTGTATCCAATAACCAGCTAGTGGTGGCACACCGCCAAGGGATATGGCTGCGGCTAACGTGGCGTAGAACGCAAGCTTCATCTTCTTACCAAGTTCTAGGTTACCCATGTTAAACCTGGTATGAGTTACGTGGATCAAATGCCCACTCACTAGGAATAACGTCGCCTTTGATAACGCATGGACTATTAAGTATGAGAATGCTACTAGAACCGCTAAAGGCACTACGTATTGACCAATGTTTATTGTTGCAAATGGTGATTGAGGTATAAACGGCGTTAATGCGGTCACGCCCATCATGAAGCCTAGTGAGGACATTGTGGATCCCGCCAGGATAACCTTCCTCTCATCAATCATCATCGCAAACAATGCGCCAAGTAAGGCCGTTAGGAGTCCTACGTAGACCGTCACTAGGTACATGATCTCAACGCCTGGGTAGGTGATAACGCCAGCTGCGTAGAGGGACTCGGTTAATCTCATGAATATGTAAACGCCTGCTGCGACCATCGTTGCCGAGTGAAGTAATGCTGAGACTGATGTTGGGCCTGTCATTGCTGTGAGCAACCAATCATTGAATGGAACTTGAGCGCTCTTGGTGTACGGACCAAACATAAAAGCTAATAGTAGGGCTACGGTACCACCAATACCGAGTGTTGATACTACATGTGACCAGTTTATGGCTGAGACACCACTTACCGGCGTTAGTATTAGGGAACCACCCAGTATACCTATTGCGGCTATTGCGCCGAGCATCGGCATGTCGCCGAACCTTATTGTGGCTATTGCCTATAGGCTGCATATGACGGTGTTGTCCAGGCCGGCTTATCGAGAATTAATTTCTCACCAAATCTACCAACGTAGGATAACTCATCATCATCCTTATACCAATGCCCTATCAATGCCCATGAACTAAAGCCAAGTCCTTCCCATCCAATAAACATGAATAATAAGTCATTAGCATACACAGTAAGTAACATGGATGCAGCAAAGAGATTATAGAAGAACCAGAACCAACCAAGTCTGTAATCATTGGCTAGGTAATCAAGACTGTAAATGCCGATTATGAAGCCAACCAGGCCGTTAGTAGGCCCATGTTTCGACTGAGGAAATTAACTACGAATGATACATATATGGTAATACTACCACCTGAGGTTGGTAGGATCATCCATGGCATATTATAGGCTACAATTTTCCACGGGAATGCAACCTCTATGTACGTAGCTATTATTGCAGAGATCCCAAGACCAATAACTGCTAAGTAGGCCAGTGGCCTAGCCTTCCTTGGGTCTTGGTTAAATAACCAGTAAATAGCTATTGGTGCTGCAAGTATTATAGGTGATAATAGCATTAATCCCATTAATTCACCAAGTAAACTTGAGAACATTACCATCACCTCATTATCATGCCAATACTCATTAATATTGAATGCACGATATATGTTGACGCTGGTGGGAATAAAAGTATTATCGCAGCTAGACCAAGCACGTATAATGGTATTACGAGCTTAGGATCAACATTAACCTTATGATAATTACCCCTAGGTTGTCCATAAAATACCTGCTTTAGGGCCCAAAAGCCGTAGTATCCCGTTAATACAAATATTGCGGCTAAACCAACGGCTAAACCAATAAATACCCATAGTGGGTATGATGGTAGTATGACATTCACTAAGCCGAGAAATAGGTAGAATTCAGCGAGCATTGATAGAGTTAATACTCCAGAAAGAGCCATCCAGCCAAGCACCGCGGCTGCACCAACTGATGGTATATATGTTTGTAACCCGCCCATCTTCCTTATATCAAACTCCTCATAGTAAACAATTATTGAGGCCGCGGTCATGAAGAGGACTGTTTTGCCGAACAAATGCGATATATAATGCATTGTTAACCCAAGTATTCCGTAAGAACCTAATGCCAGCCCTATTAGTAGGTACGTGGAGTTTGCCGCTGTTGAGTACGCCAGCAACCACTTATAATGATATTGATGCCTAATTACGCCAAGGCTTATTATGATGCCGCCAACTATGGCATAAATAAGTATTGGTAATCTAAACTCATCGATGAAGTATGGGGAAATGATGTATATCCTTGCTAATACGTAAGCCATTAAACCAACGAGACCCGATATCAGAGCTGCGACTGGTGTTGGGTGAGAACCGTGGACCCAGGGTATCCACACATGCGGACCAAAGCTTGGTAACTTAATTAGTAATCCAATGAACATCAGTGCCCATGCTATGAGCGATATGTTCTTTATCGCGGCGAGGTCCATGGTATTATTCTCTAGGGCAACCAGGACTGCGCCTATTAAGAATAATGTGCTCGCTAGCATTCCATATACGAAGTACAGAAGCGCTATCCAGCGCCTTGATCTGCCCTGGGTATCATAGCCATAGTAATAAATTAGTATGACCGGTGTTATTAGTGATACTTCAAGGGCTATATACATTAATAGTAGGTTGTATGAGTATATTAGTAATTCCATGCTTGCAGCACATAATGTGAAGAGTAGGTAGTATACGTCGAATTGCTCAGGTAGTTCCAGGACATGGAATCTATGCTTCATGTATGGATAAGAGGCAATCTCTAGCGCAACCCCCACAAGTGCTATTGCTAGGCCAAAGGCGTTGCTGAGACCATCACTTATTAAATACATCATGCCTATTGGTTTCGGTAAGTAACCAAGGGGTATTAAGTAAGTTTTACTGAGCGCTAGTAGGTATGAGGCATATACGAAAAGTGGTGCAAAAGAGGCCGAGGTAATTATCATGGCCGCCCTACTAAATTTTTTTTACCTATCACCCGGCTATTACTGAGGCTATGAAGGGTAAGGCTAATGACGCTATTAGTATGGGGTCGCTGTGTATTGGTATCATGCGATATCACCCTGGTTCAACGCCTCATTATTTGATGGGTCCTTTAACGTATTTTTTTACGTAATACCTATGTAATTGGATGCTATTCATAAGCATACGTGCCTTAAGGAGAGACCGTATTTTTAAGTACTACCTTCATTAACTATTACCTTAAGGACTAAAAATAAAGGCCTTCATAATTTACGTTCCATTAATGCAGGTGTTTAGGCCGTACATTGACCATGGGAAGTCGGCAGGTTTCCTGGATGATTTAAGGCTTGGTAAGCAGAGGGTTGAGGCTAAGCAGGTAATACTTGCAATACTTAGGAAGCTCGGCATTCTCAGGGATGGCAGGACTGGCTGGCTTAATCACCCAATAGTCCTCATGTACTTTAATAATGGGCACCCATACCTAGATGATTTAATCAAGTACTTCTACTCCGTTATTGATGAGTGGGAGCGCAGGGGCTTTGTGAATAATATTTCGTTAAGTGATGTTGAGCCGTTAATCAACCATATTAGTTATGAGTTGGGGACGCCGGTGACCGAGGTTATGGCTCGGGAATACCGTAGGGTATTACTACTTAAGGACCCTTGTTATTACGTAAATAAATTAAGTACTGATGAGCTGCTTGAGTTACTGAATACGGAGCCTGTGTACTTTAAGGGTGTTAATACGTGGATTAGGGATGTCTATGACTCATACATTGAGTTCATGAGCATGCTCAGGAGAGGCCAGGTATCCTGCAGGTCAATATTCCCGAGGAGGTGAGTCATCCTTCTCGCCCGTCACTCATCACTTCTCAGAACCAACGCGCCTAATCACCAATGATTACTACCTGCATATGTTTATAAGCCTAATTCGCATTGTAAGGCTGTACAGAGGATATGGGCTGGGCAGAGCTGTTGCAGGACTTGGTTAAGGAGGGGTTATCCTCAAACCATAGGAGGCTCGTGGTCCTTGTAGGTACTGATGAGGAAAAACTCGCCAAGTATGCCGCTGAGGTCCTCAGGGTATTTTCATCAATTGTTAAGGAGCCGCATGGACTGTACATGTATCAACCCGAGTATCCCGATGCGCAGAGAAGGATGGGTAAATTTAAGGAGCTTGTTAAGGGGGTTTCCGCAAGTATTGATTATAAGCCGTACAAGGATACGGATAAGCTCCTCGGTACTACTGTCGACTTCGCAATACTGGACTTAATGAATGACCTAAAGCCAAATGATGTTGGTAGGCTGGGGGGTATTGTTAGGGGTGGCGGTATTTACATATTCATGGTACCACCGTTGGATGAGTGGGTTAAGCAATTAACGAAGTTTCAGCAAAGCCTATTGGTTCCCCAGTACAGGCCTGAGGATGTTAGGCATTTCCTGAAGGTTAGGTTTTGGAATAAGTTAATGGGTATGGGTAAGGCGTTAATAATCAATGTTAATAATGATGAGGTAATCAAGGAACCTGTCATTGGTGATTCACAGCCCTGGAAGCCAAGGGAGGTAGTAATGCCAGAGAGGATTAGGTTTTCGAAGGCCATTTACGAATTGGCTAAGACCCAGGACCAGGTCGAGGCCCTTAAAGCAATGGAGGTACTGCTGGAGAGGCCTCCGAGGGGTAAGAAGGTGGATGTTGTGTTGATAGCGGATAGGGGTAGGGGTAAGTCGGCAATCATTGGCTTGGCGCTGGCGGCCCTTGCTCATAGGCTTAGGAAGGTTAAGGGTAGGGCCAGGTTCGCAGTCACGGCAATGAACCCGAGCAATGTATCAACACTGATGGAGTTCGTGATAAAGGGCCTTAAGGCGTTGAATTACGATGTAGACGTGAGTTACTGGGGTGGTGATGTTGTTTCGGTTAAGGTTGGCATCTCCATCTTCATAGATTATGTGAAGCCGTACGACATGCTTAGTGAGGAGGGTAGGGATATCGTCGTAGTTGATGAGGCTGCGATGATACCGCTCCCAGTGCTTTATGGAATACATGAGAGATTTGGCAGGGTTATATATGCATCCACAATACATGGTTATGAAGGTGCCGGTAGAGGCTTCAGCCTTAGGTTTCTTAAGTACTTGCATGAGGATAAGAACACAAGGGTCATTGAGTATGAGCTTAAGGAGCCAATTAGGTATGCACCCAATGACCCAGTGGAGCAGTGGCTGTTTGATACTTTATTGCTTGATGCTGAACCTGCGAAGATAACCGAGGAGGATTATGAATTAATAAATAGACACGAGTTTAATTACTTGATTCCAGATCTTAAGGAGTTCTTTCTATTAAGTGAGGATAGGTTAAGGCAATTCTTTGGTATTTATGTTCAGGCCCACTATAGGAATGAACCGATGACTTGGGAATGATGATGGACGCGCCCCATCACTTCATAAGGGCCTTAACACTTGGTAATGGTAAGATCGTGGTATCCGTGGAGTTGGCCGAGGAGGGTGGTATAAGCGATGAGTTAATTGACATGGTTGTGAGGGGGCTAAAATTGCCTGGAAATATAATACCGGACAGACTAATTAAGTATTGGGGGCTCACGGACTTTGCTAAGTTAAGGGGTTGGAGAATTATTAGGATTGCGACGCACCCTGAGCTTCAGGACAGGGGCCTTGGTACTGAGATGCTTAGGAGGATTGAGGAGGAGGCCAGGGAAAAGGGCATTGATTGGGTTGGTGTTGGTTTTGGCGTCAACGCTAAGCTACTGAATTTCTGGATTAGGAATGGTTACATGCCAGTACACATAAGTCCCGAGAGGAATCCAATAAGCGGTGAGTATAGTGTATTGCTTGTTAAGCCAATAAGTGAGAAGCCAGAGACGCGGCCATCTATGCAAACAAGGAGTTTAGGCTAAGACTACTTAATTCATTGCAGGGTCCGTTCCATGACATGGAACCTGACGTTGTTAGAATGCTATTGACCGATTGGGGCCAAGCCCTGGACCCCAATTATAGTCCTAGACTCACTGAGGCTCAGGCAAGGCGCTTAATCGCGTACTCATGGGGTCCAATGACCTATGAGAATACGGCAGATGCAATAACAGAGCTTGTTAAGACGTACTACCTTAGGAAGGGCATTGATAATATCGCATTGCCGCAATACTATGAGGAGACCTTGATTTGTAAGGTGTTACAGGCAAGACCTTGGAGGGAATCAGCTAAGGTTCTTGGTATCAGGAAGTCAACGCTTATGCTCATGCTCAGAGAGGTAGTTAAAGTTCTCATCCAATACTATGTAAAGTATATCGAAATACCAGAATATATGATAAGTGTTACTAAATCGCAAAAAAAGAGGTAAGTAGTTTTAGAGTGTTAGCTTTAAAATTAGTTGCTAATTCATTGAATGCATGGCTAAAAATGGTAAGAGAAGAATCGTGATCGAGGTGGATGAGCATCAATACGAAGAGTTAAAAAGGCTCAAGCAAGCATCTCATTCAAAGAATTGGGCTGATCTGCTCATTAAGTGCTTGATAATTCATTAATTATAGCTGAGATAATGGCTATTCATAATGATATTAAGGATATAAATAGGGCCATAAATGAAATCTCTAGATTAATTAGGGAAGAGACGTAACAGCGCGTCTCATGTATACCCAATGTTATTCGCACAAGTAAAGAATAAATATAGCTTAATTAATGAGAATCTGAATGTTAGTGCTATTATTTAATACGATTGAGGATGCCATAAACAAATTGAGCATCATTAAAGACCAATTATTAAACCTGAGGGAACACTATGGATTAATTAAGGAGAGAATGAAGGAAAACGCCGAAACTGAGGAGAGACTTGTAAGGCTTGGTTTTCAGCCATCCCACCGTGTAATAACGGTCCAGGCCATACCCCAGATTATAAATATACACATAATGCCTCACTCAGCATGGCTATTAAATAAGTTAGGTGCAATAGAGAATAATATTAATTACGTTATAAATGAAATTGAAAAGATAAGCAATTATTTAAATAGAATTAAAGATAGAAATGCATCTATTATGATAATAATAGATTATACAAATAAGAAGACGAGGTTGGTGATAATGCCATGAGCACCAACGTAGACATAAGCATAGAAATCGATGAACTATACAAGAGAGTACTGGAGAATAAGAAGAGAGTTACGGAATACGTTAAGGGCCTCTATGAAGTATATAGCAAGATCACCGGCATTGTAGACCTACCGGTGAAAAGCGAAAAAAATACTTATCGACATACCTAACTCAATTCCAATAATAATATATAAGAGACCATCGAGGGAGGCCTATAGGGAATTGTTCTCGAGAGCTATACAACTCCTTAAGCTGGAATATGCAGTTTACGAGATCCTTGAGGGTAGGCTAAGCAAGCTTAAGGATCACGGTCTTAAAGCCATGGTTAGGTACTTCGCTGATGTACCATCTCTGGTGGTGATCGACCTTGATAGTGCTAAGAAGTGATAAACTAAAGAACACGATCCTAGATCTTGGTAGTAGGCTTAATGAAATACTGCAAGTTCTCAATGAGATGTATGCAATCAATCTTGATAACGAGACTGTGAGCAAATTAATAAGGGAATTAAGGAGTAAGTCATCTTCGGCCAGGTATACTAAGGGTGGCACGAATGTAACATCTAAGGTGGGTGATATTGAGGTTATTTACGTGTTAACGGCCAGTGGTTATAAGGATATAATTAGGGACGCTATTAATTATTACACAAACGTACTCATGGCTATTAAGCAGATTACGGAATTTAGCGAAAAACTCGGTATAGGCGATAATTATACGGTTATTATTGATGGTTCATCGATAGACGTAATCATAGGTTACTCATTACCTGATGTGTCAGATTTACCATTATTAACTCTATCGAGCATTAAGGAGATGGCGGAAATACCCAGCGTTTTGGTTGGCATTACTGGCTTGACTGCCGATGAGTTGGCTAAGGTAATGGTGACTATTGATAACTTGATCTCCTCAATGAGCACTGGCTCAAATAGCTTTGAAACAGTTGTGAAAATAAGTGATATAAATTACCCAGAACCCTTTAAGAAAATTGAGGAATTGATTGGTGGTGCGCATGATCATCGAGATCAAGAGATATAACTCGTTAAATGAGATGATTCAATCCCTAAAGAACGAACTAAGTAATTCATATAGGTTCATGTACATGCTTAAGCAGAATTGGAACGAGATACTAGGTACTGAAAGTAGCACTACATTGGCAAGCGAAATATCAGAAAATATTAGATTTATTGATGGTTCCTCAGAGGTGTTTTCCGTGAGAATTGTCTATAAGCCGGGCACCAATACGAGAAATAATGTGATTAATGATGTTGCCGGATATATGCAGAAAAAAATCAGCAATTATAAAGTCGGTAATCGATAGACTCGAGTCACTCTACATTGATAAGGATCGCCCAATAATTGCATTACTTGTTGATTCAATACCAATAATGATAATTATGCAGGGTGAGGAGGGTGCCTAATTTTACCTATTGATCATTATAAGCTTCCTTGGTACTCCATCAACGTATATAACCAATACCTGCGAATTACCCATGTATTGAGAAATATCATTATCATGCACTAACCTCTCAACTATATTGTTAAACTCATTAACATAGTTACTTATTAATTGGGTATCGTTCATTAACTCATTGGCTATCTCCTCCGGCCTTACATAAACTACTAATCCCTCTTCGACAACCTTTGTCTTCTTCTGTTTCTTAAAGACTGACTCCTCCTTAAGGTTAAACCAAGCATTGCGGCTTTACTCTCATATTGCCTAGCCCTTAATAGGAATGGGACCTCCTTATTCATGCTCTCTGCAATTCCTTTAATGTCCATGAACCTTCTTGAGATACTTATTATAGCGTCTGTCCAACCATCATAGTACTCAATCCAGCTACCCAATGTCTCATTAGTTGATGCACCGGATTTTAGCTCATTAATTGTTTCATTAATAAGCCTATCCAAATCCTCGGGTTTAATTTCAGTCCTCTTCTCAACCTTCGGCTTACTAATGACGTTACTCGGCCTTTTAATTCCTCTTTGATCCTGCTTTAATCCAAGGAGTGATCGTATATCCACATTCATGTACTTACTTGCTAATATGGATATTCCATAGCCTATGGCTAAGCCAATTACCGGAAGTAATATGTATTTAATACTAAGGTATTGGTTAATTGAGAAATTAGGTAGTATGTAGGGTATTAGCATCAATATTGCGTAGATACCAAGGAGCGGTATTATAACCGTTAATGGCGGCCTAATCAAGCCTAGTACAATCATGCCAATCATTATTGCGATTATTAATATGGGTATTGGTATTATCATGAGCCTTCACCTAAGGTCAATGGTTGCGATAATAAAACCCTGCTTGGTATTCCATTCTCTAATTCGAGTAGTACGATACCCGTATAATTACTGTCGTTGAATATGTTCTTTATTTCCTCAAGTAGCGTGTTTATGGCTTTGATTCTTATATCGATTTTTTTCGGCTAATCCCCTGATCTCCGTTATTCTTTCTCTCTTTATTGTGAGACTACCATCCTTATCTATCTCAATTATATCCACAAGTGAATCCTTGCTTAATTCCTCCTCTATTACTTTCTTGGCTATTAATAACTTATTCAATTCCTCACTTAAATACTTAACCAGGGAATTAATATCCTTAAACCTGAGCAACGCTCTCAACCTCGCTCACCTTGCCGAAGACATGGTTAAGTACTAAGTCTGGATTCGTATAGTATGCCTGCACGTACATTGAAACATCCTCGAAGTTATACACCTCGTTCTTCACCATCCAATTAACAATCTTAGCTCTAGTCTCTATCTCCCTGAGTAGTTCGTCGACGTCCTTACCAGTCATGTCACTTATCTGCCTAATTAAGACGCTCTTGTCCACGTATGACTCGTGAGTATCAGTTCTCGGGTTCCATCTGAACACTGTGTTAAACCTAATCTTGTCACCATCCATGTAAACCTCACCAACCTCAGTAACCCTCCTCGTTAACCTACCACCGATCTTAACCCTCTTAATCATGACGAATATGTTCATGGCGGGTATGTAGGCCGGTGGTATGTTCATTGGTGGCTCATGAGCTATTAACGGCAGCCTCAAAGGACTCCGCGTGCATTGTCGATATGCCACTGTGGCCTGTGTTCACGGCTTGGAACAATACGTAGGCCTCCTCACCCCTGATCTCACCAACGATTAGGTAATCAGGCCTCATTCTAAGTGTTGCCTTAACCAAGTCAAATAGCGTGATCTCATTTATCTTCTCAGCGCCGTAACTCTGCCTGGTGACGAGTCTGACCCAATTCTTATGAGGCAGGTTTATCTCTGGGACCTCCTCAACGGTTATTATCTTCATGTGGGGCTTAATGAATGTTGCCATGGCATTGAGGAAACTCGTCTTGCCGGCGCCCGTGACGCCAAGCACCAGGAATGACCTACCATTATCAAGCATTACCCAGAAGTAACCAGCAATCTCGGCACTAATGTTACCGTACCTAACCAGCTCCGTGAACGTTAGCGGATTCTTCCTAAACTTCCTTATCGTGAATGTTGAACCACCTGGCGAGACCTCCCTCCTATATGTGACGGCTATTCTAGAACCATCAGGCAGCTGGGCATCAACTATTGGCGTCGCTACTGAAACGTGCCTACCGGACATGTGTATTAATTTAACGACTAAGTCATCAAGGCTTGGTCGGTCATTGGCACAATGTTTGTTGGTATGGACTCATACTTCCTATGAAATACATAGACTGGCCTGCCGACGCCGTCGCATGATATATCCTCAATATTCTCATCCCTCATTAAGGCATCTATTGGTCCATAACCGAGCAAGTCCCTCTCCATGTAGTATAGAAACTTGGCAAAGGATGATGACTGTACATTCCTGAAGAGTCTCCTATACCTACCAACAATCTTCTTCAGTTCATTGAGAAGGTAATTCTTAACATCGCCCATCTTCATTAAATCCTCAGGCGGTGGTAATTCGAGCATGACGATCCTCACCAACTCCTTGTATACCTGCTGTTCAATTGAATCAAGTGTTATCTCCTCTAGGTAGTACATAATGTCTCCGGTCCTTTCGTCTTGAATTATTGTGGCATATGCGAACGGTTCGTATAATGAGTACCTCTCCAGTTCCTTGAATTGTCCTACTGGCTTTATTAACTGAAAGTCTAAACTCATTCAGTTTTATTAAAGAACAGACCTCTAAAAATACTTTCTGTTTCATAACTTCTTTATCTTCAACGATGAGAAACTTATATATAACCGTAGGTAGTATTAAATGGTGATGGTAATTAATAAATGGGTAATATTTGCTATATCTCTAATGATGATATTAATATTAGTCGCATTTATTTCCTACGCAAACACTATTTATGGGCCAGCACCAACACCCATGGTTTATACAACGTACGTAATAACCATGAACCTAACAGACTCAAGACCATCGATACAGTTTCTCAATGCAATCCTAAATAATTACCCACTAACCTACCGTGAGGACTCATTAATAACTAATACAACACCTGTTTGGAAGGTCACAGCAAATAGGGAGTTCACGCTATACATAATTAATGCCTCAGTGACCACTAACCAACAGGCAATTTTACTCAATACAACGGCAATAACCAATAACACCGGTGGTATCTCATGGACGCTGAAAATTCCCTCATACCTAGTATATCCACAATCCGTATACGCCAACTGGGATGTATTAATAACTGAGGACTTAAACGGGGTGAAATACGTAGTCTTCGCCTTCGAGACAGGTAATGAGAGTCTTGCGCAGGTATTAAGTGGGTTAAGTACGGTTGGTGGTTACCTAGTTGCCCTCAATGGTGAGCCGTATTACCTATGGAATTACTACTATGGATATAACCCAGCCACGGACAGCGTCGGTAAGTACTATGAAGTTAGCTTGCCTGGATTAAGTATATTCATGATGTGGGTTGGCCAGGGAGAGAATGCGAGTTCATGGCCAAGTGCAGGATTTCAGGAGGTTCTCCAGATCCTTAGTTATTCATTTAGTGAGTATGTAAATTCATCATTGATTATATACTCGACCCTCAGCCCTAACATAACCATTGGTGAAATCACCAATTATGGATATACCGTATATCAAAGGCCAAGGCTTGTGCCATTTGGACCCATTATTTACGTATCGCCAATAGTATTACTACCAAATGGCACATTAATAAATCCAACCTGCATACCAAATACCTATTACCTATTGCAGGTTAATTACGTTACACAAGGTGGTTATTCAATCCCTATCTATGAAACAAAGAACTACCCAATGGGACTATACCTACTCAACGAATCGCTACTCTTCGGAGGTTACTTACAGGCGTATGACTTTTTCAACAGGTCAGTGATACCAGTGACCCCAGTACAGTATTTATCACCCATTTATCAACCACGGATGAGCACAGTTTCATGGTGTAAATTACAGGTATTTCAAGTGCCTGGTAATGGCGATATACTAAGTAATCAGACAATTAATGGCGTCATTAATGGTAATGATACAATAACCGTAAATAATAACATAGATATTAATAAAGTGAATGCTCAAAACACGATCTACATACTTAATGTACTTTCGCATGTCATGAATGGCTTCCTCAAGCTACTAAGATTAATTGTGAGATAAAATTATTTTCCCTGCGATGTATTCACATAGATTAATCATTTATTCTTATGGTTTTCACATGAAGTTTCTGTTCGATACTATTCAATGCCTTAAACAATAATGTGGTTATGTCAATCCTCTCCTTAACACTTAAGGCAGCAGCCGTTGCGTGACCACCGCCCTCGCCATTAAAGTACCGTGCCAGTTCATTGAAGATCTCTGCAAGCGATACCCTCTCCGCAATCCTCTTGTTACACCTACCAAATAGCCTTACTTCATTATCGTGTTCTGAGGCTACTAATGCCACATCACAACCAGCCCTAATCAGAACATCTGCCAATGATGATTCATAAGCATTCACATTACTTAAACACACAATATAGTCGCTAAACCTATAGGCCCTCATTCTCAATAAACCCTTAATACGAGCCATCTTCTCCGAAAAAGTCATCTCCTCAACCATTGCATTAACTATGTCCCTGTAATCCCTACCAGCCAACCTGAGTAACCAGGCCAATACCTCAAAGGTCTCAGGCCTAGCCCTACTCAACCTGCCACTATCGCTGAGAATGCGCCAATGAGCAGGGTGGCAACCTCGCTACTTGGCTCGATACCTAGCTCCCTAAATATTTGAGCAATAATCTCTGAGCAACTTGTGGCATCTGGATCAATAAAGGCAACTGTTGGTGCTATATTACGCACCTCATGGTGATCAATAACCACCACAGGCCTATTGCCTATGATGTTTCTGAACTCATTCAATTGCGCATATGTACTAACATCAACTAGAAATACCAAACTTAATTCACCACAACTATCTAATCCTTGATAGTTAATGCCAAGTTTGCTGATGAATGACTTAACCGAGTAGGACGGCCCCTCAGGAACCACAAGGAACGCCTCATGACCAAGCCTATTAATTAACTCCCTGGTGGCCACTCCACATGCATACGCATCTAAGTCAGCATGCCTATGTGTTATTACGCAGGCTCTTTGCGTATTCCTCAGCAATTCTCTCAATTTCTCCAGCTGGTAAACCAACCAATTCACCCCTCCTAAACTTACCTATTAGGTAATCCGCTATTTTAAATCCAAACTCAACAGCACTATTAATAATACCATCAAGATTCTCCATCAGCGGATTAGTCATCACATCAATACTTATCTCGAGTGTATAACTATTAGTATCAAATCCGACATCAATTACAACATCCTCAAGAAGTCTCTCAGGGAGTCTACGCATTAAGTACTTGTAAATCTCATCAGCGATAATATTAACGATTTCACCAAGAACCTCATTATCAATGCTCATTACACCTAACCACCATACTCTGTAACTTTACCCAAATAAATATAACTCCACATCCAGGGACGCTCACAGAGTTACTTACTCATTTACTCATAATTCACTAATAAACGAATAAGCCTTAATGGGCAATCAACGGCTAAAGACTTATAACTACGGCAATCAAGCGCAAGCCAGCGCCGTTGGGTATAAACCACGTCAACAATACGAACATTCACAGTACAAAGCGCAACAAAGCACTCAAAATCATGACCAATGACATAACGAACTCATCCAAACCCAGCTACAGAAGAACAAAGTTAAGGAGACAATGAATAACTTAAGGGGGATTAAGCACCCGTGTGTTTAATCATTTCGTTGCCTGGAGCTTAGACAATGCCTCGTTTATCTGGGTTCTTAAGTCCTCGATCTGCTTCATAAGCATGCTCTCCTGCTTTGATAGAGTCTTTATGTGAAGCTCGAGAAGTTCCTTCCTATCCTTAAGCTCCTGGAGTGCTTGATCCTTGGTCACCAAGACTAGGAAGGAACCAACGATCTTGTAAACCTTGCTCTCGGCAGGTATTTTCTCAATCTCTGAAATAGCCCTCTCAACTTCCTTAAGCTCACTCTCGAATTGTTGCTTCCTAACCCTGACACTATTTAACTGATCCTGTAGCGCCTGAAGTTTCTCCAGGTCTGACTGTAACGATGGTGGTAATGAACTCATTAAGGCTCCATTGATATAAGCCTTAATAAATATTAATCCGCATGCTGGCTATAGGTGGCTCTATCCTATACAGGGCATTAACTAAGTTCCTCAACCCTGAATATTAAGTATAGAGACTTCATAACTCCATTAACTAGGCTTCTTAAGCTTGTTAAGTCCCTGGCACATGCAATTATAACCACATCATCATTAACCACGTTAACGCTTACGTACCCCCTTCCAAACCTCATCTCCTTCTCGAGTGTTCTGAATGATTTAATTAGTAATTCCTTATCAACACCCTCTAACGTAAACACCGCCTTAAATTCGCACTCACTCAATCCTAATCACCTTAGGTCTTGTGTAAATAACGTCACTTATCCTAATGAAGGGACCGTAAGGGCTAGATCCCTACCATTTAGTATCTGTAGCTCATAATAATTATTGATCCTATGAATTAGGAAAATCGAGTCATACATACCCCTAACACTTTCGAAATCATAAGCCCTTATACTTGGTAACCCAATGTACTCACTTAGCACATCCATAACCTCGGTATACTCTCTCAGAGATATTACAATTCCACTACTTGCCCTCAACCTACGAGTAACATTGACAGGCATGTCCATCAATAACTTAACACCGAGTATCCTTATCAAATATGGCATTACCTCAATTACCCCTTCCCTGACCCTTAGAAAACGCATGAAACCTGGGTTACCGCCCCTGGAACCAATGTAAATTATCCTATCGGCTCCCAAGCAAGAGCCTTACTTGCAACCTCAATAATTGATAACTTACCCCTATTAACCTTAACCGCATTTGGGATAACCAACTCCAACTCATTGAGGAATTGCCTCATTCTAATGCCGGCGTCTCTTGATGATGTTAATGCTATAAGACCCATTATGGTACTGCTCACTTGGTGCCTTGCTTAGCCGCGGCCTCCGTTGCCAGTGTTTTACCCATTATCGTCTGCGGAATCCAGGCACCACCGGCGAAAGTATAACCACACTTGGGGCACCTCCAGATTCCGAAGGCTATCCGCTCCATCCTAACCAGAGACCTACACCTTGGGCACCTGTGCTTACCTCTTTGTTTAACCTCTATTTGCAGAACCTTTCTTCTAACGCCCATGCCGTACCTAGCGCCGTACCTCCCTGTGGGCCCTACAATCTTTGTATGGCTAAATGGCATCAAGGGCCATAGCATTTAACAAAATAAAAGCATTTCTGTTAATGACACGCCTCATTAAATTATGGCGCCACCCTGCCCCTGAGACACACTTGGTAATGGCTGTAACTCTACGTCTGAGTTCATGAATACCCTGAAGAGGAGGAGTATCTTCTCCCTATCTCTGCTCATTTCATCCCTATTCTTGTACATCCTCAATGCTGTACCTCCCGAGTCCAATATAACGCCTATGAAGTTAACGCCGCTCACCTTATTTATCAAGTCTCTTGATGTTCTAATCCTTATCAACGGCATTAAGGGCGAGTAGTGTATCGATACCTCAGCCTCATTACTAATGGACCTAATGAACACCGGTATTTCAGGTTTAACGTTCTGGGCCAAGGCTGGAGGTATCGAGGCCATAAAACCTATTAAATTATTTAACATTAGTCTTAGATAATCGAGGGCATCATCCGCATTTGGTATCGAAAGCCTAATCTCTGAAACAAGGCCTATCCTAACTATTTCAGAAATCATCCTACCAATAACGCATCAGGATTTTATTAGTATTTCCGTATTTACTTGGCAAGGATTGGGAACCAAAAATTTAATAAGGTTATTGCTTTATAAACCAGAGTTCGTCTATGCATAGACTTAACGTAACTATAGAGTTCAAGAATGGTAACGAGAGAGATATAGAAATCGCCGTTAGTGACCTAGTGATCTTCGTCTGGTCTGGGAGAACTACGGATATTATTAAGAAGGAGGTTGAGGAGTTAAGTAGGATAGGTATTAGTGGGCCTAAGAACATACCCGAAATATACATATTACAGCCGTATTTAGTAACCACGAGTAACTACATCAGGAAGGTGAGTGACCTTCATAGTGGTGAGGTTGAGTATGTATTGTTGATTAAGAATGAGGATGAAATCTACGTAACTGTTGGTAGTGATCACACGGATAGGGAGGCCGAGAGATGTAGCATACTTGCTGGTAAGCACATGTATCCAAAAATCGTGGCCAGGAGGGCATGGCCACTTAGGGAGGTTGAGGATCACTGGGATGACTTGGTACTGAGGAGTTGGATACTTGAGGATGATAAGAAGACTCTATATCAGGAGGGCACCATGAAGTTCCTACTTACGCCGGATAAGCTCGTTGACTTAATACGCGAGGTCGTGCCAGACCTGAAGAATGTGGTTGTTTTCTCAGGTACAATACCAACAATAAAGGGTCAAATAAAGCCCAGTGGTTATTTTGAGATTGAACTTCATGACCCAGTACTCAATAGGTCTATTGATCATTATTACTGGATTGAATGATGGATCGCCCAATGATGATGCTTGCAAGGTCTGATCCATGATGTGCTGGGCTAAGCTGATTATTTCAATTTCTCGTAATTAATATTAGCCGGTAAGTCAATTGACGATAACACACCGTAATTATCACATCCACTAAATATGTTCTTACTAAGTTCATTGATTATCGCGTTTAAGTCGTCAAACTCGTATACGAATATTGACACCGAGAAGTTATTAGCGACTACTGAATTTAACTCCCTAACGTAATTATTGAAGTCGAGCTCCTTACACCTATAGACAAGGACCCTCAGGCACCACCAAAGCCTGCCCTCCTGATGGCTGTATTCATAAAGCCTTTAAACCTATCAAGTGTGTCATTGCATACATCCACAACAAGCGTTAAGCATGTTTTTTTGTGTCTTCTTCACAGTAATTACGTAGAAACGACCCGCATTAATAAATATAATCCCTAGCGTGCTTCCTCAGTTATCTTAGCACTGGCCTCCCTTGTCAATTCATCGTATATAGCCCTAAACACGCCAGTACTTGGCTCCTCAAAACTATTAAGCACGACCCACGCATTGACCAGCGCCCTATACTCAAAACTGGTCATAATATCATTAAACCTATCAATCACGGGGAAGCCAGTATCCCTCAGGAATGCGTAAAGTCTCACTAAATCGTCACGGCTTGCTCCTTACCCCCGAAGTTAATGGATCTACCACTTACGTGCCTCTCACCGCCGCCTGGCATGACGACCTTTCCATAGGCTGCCTTAACCCTCCAGGTACTTGTGTCTGTGCTATCGATGTTTATGAACTTGAGTATTGGATTTATTACAGGAGAGCCGAGCCCAAGTACGTGAATGCACATACCAGTTTCCTGCTTGATTCTGAGTAGGAATTTAATCGCCGACCTCCTTGAGTCCTTGGGCACGCCCTTGCTGATTAATACGTATGGTACCAAGCCACCTATTGCAATGCACTTGGGGTTGTAGTCCAAGTACTTAATTATATACTTAATGATGACCTCGGTCCTCCAGTGATAATGAATCACCGGTAATACATTATCGAACCTCCTAATTAAATACTCATAATTGTTAAGTGACTTTCTCAGTTTGGTCTCCAGGTTGTGCTCATCATCGGTGGGGCTTGGCGGATAGTCAAGGTTAAGAAAGTATCTAATATCCCAGTACTGACCATAAACTCCAGCTAGGTCCTCAATGTTGGGTACCTTACCATGCCTTAGGAATTGAAAACCACCACTATCCATCCAAACCTCGCCATCATACTGTAGTACATTCTTTATAACGTGCTCTCTCCTACTACCTCTATTTCTCATAATATCAAATGCATTAACCATTATGGCTGGTACACGGAAATAAAGCCAGGGCTTGGGTCTTGAGTTCACCGGCGTGCCAAGGATTATACGCACAGTGACCATTCACGGGAGTGCAATAAAAGTTTTACCTGACCTTATTATACTCAAATTATACTTAAATTACACTTTAGTAATATTACCTCTCGGTGTGAGTGATGGCGTCACACCTCCATGTTCCGTTAACCTATCCCTAACCTTAACGGGTAATGGCATTGGTACGGCCAGCCCCGTCACCAAGGCATCATCCTCATTGAGCACCCTAACTTCCCAGAGATCCTCATCAGAGACGAATTCCACGATATTTCTAACATACTTAAGATCAACTGGATTTATTATCCTCTTAAAGACCTGAGTCAAGCATTGGCTTAGTACGTCAGGGTGCACCTTAGATGGCCTTTGACTAATTATGCATAGTCCAACGCCGAATTTACGGCCCTCCCTAGCTATCTTTATCAGTGTTGATGTGCTTAGTGATGAGCCAACTGATGGTGCGTAGTTGTGGGCCTCTTCAACAACTATGAAGATGGGCTTATCCCTCCTCATTATTGACAACCTAAATATGTTATTCAGGATTAGGGCTACGAGGCTTGTTGATCTATCAGGTCTAAACCACTGAGGTCTAATACATGGATTCCATACTCCATTAGGTCCTTAATGTCCAGGAGCCTTATTGGTTCATTACCATAGAATTCACCTGGCCTTGTTATGAAGAATGGCCTATTCTCAATGAGCATCTTAACCTTAGTCAGTAATGTAGATAGAGCCAGCTCATTACCATAACCTCTAACAACCTTACTACCACTCTTCTCTAAATCACTCAGAAATTCATCAATACTTGTTAATTCATTATCAATCCCAATGTATTGCCAAGCCTCCTCAAGAATCCTCCTTTGGGCATCGGTGAGTCCATAATAGTGGTCTAGTAAACCCTCCATGAGCCTCAGTGATAGTGACCTCGGATTAATACCAAACCTCACATACCTCCTCTCAACGCCAAACCTAGCCCTGAAATAGTCATCAAGACTTGCAGTATCTACCTTACCCGGCACGTATACCCTGACAAGGCCGGCCACATACTTAGCATCATCACTTAAGGACTTGGGAACCTGCATTGCTGAGTATTCACCGTGTGGGTCAATGATTATTATCGGTACCTCCACCCTCAATACCAATTCCTCAATAATAACACCGGCAAGCCAGGATTTACCACCACCCGTGGCGGCTAATATCGCACAGTGATGTGACACTAATTTATTGGCATCCAGCTCGGCGGGTATCGACAATGACCTAACACTACCAATGACCAGTCTAACACCATCATTATCAGGCCTAAGCAACCTACCCAACTCGCTCTCTGTTGGTAGGTATACGAAGTCCATGGGCTTTGGAGGCTTTAATGGCTTGGAGAATCGCGTACCAACTGTAACCAATTACTGAAGCCCTGGCCAGGGTTGATTGCGCGATGTATTGAATGTCTATTCCGTAGTCCCTGAAGGTGTTTATAACATCCTCACTACCTAGCTGGGCGATGACCCTATCATCCACTAGGTAATTATGCCTAATGACCCTGGTCACCCTTGCGAGTATTGGGCCATTGGCCTATTCTCATAATTGTCTAGGGTTACGAATGTGCCAACGTTTATCTTATCCTCAACATTATCGAATACCCTAAACCAAAAAGCCCTGGGACTCTGTGCCTTAATTACGACTCCAATCCTCACATTACTAATGGGCGCTGTTTAGGCTTTATTGTTATTAAATAAAATAAGGAGTGGCGAAGTCCTGTGTTAAATTAATTGAACATGTTATTCACTAATTACCTTAGCATGGATTTTGAAATAAAGTTTTTAATGTAATAATTAATCATTGCCAAATGTGGCGATTAAGGACTACGTAGTATTAATGAAGCCCAGAGTTATTTGGCTACTTGTACTCGCCGCAATAGCTGGGTACATATTCGCGGCAGCGCCGAGCGTAAGCGTAACCTACATAGGTGAATTGACCATTGTTGGGTTATTAAGCACGGGTGGTTCTGCGGTGTTCAACATGTACTATGAGAGGGACATTGATGCTAAAATGGGTAGGACCAGAAATAGGCCAATACCCGCAGGTCGGGTAAGCCCAGGCAATGCATTAATTGAGTCCCTGGCCCTATCACTACTTGGCTTCACCCTATCATACGTGTGGCTTGGACTGTGGCCCACGGTCTTCGTAGTGCTTGGTTGGTTCCTCTACGCAATAATCTATACGGTACTCCTGAAATGCAGGAGCTGGAGCAATATCCTAATTGGCGGTGTGGCTGGTAATGCGGCTCTACTGGCTGGGTGGACTATAGCGAGGCCGCTGGACCTTGAAGCCTTCCTACTATCCATGGCCATATACCTATGGATACCCGCGCACATATGGAGCCTAGTGATTAGGGCTAAGGATGATTACTCAAGAACCTGCATTAAGATGCTGCCTCTCGAGATGAGTGAGGAAAAGGCCATGATCATGGTGGCACTACTCAATGTATTCTCGAATATATACATGCTATTCCTCTACATACTCATTCTCAAAAACCTTATTGGGTTAATCATACTGCTCATTACGGCGGCCTGGAGTAGTTACTACAGCGTTAAGGCCATAATTAAACCCAGCAGAGAGGTATTCTGGCAAATGTTCAAGCAAGCTCGCCCGTACTGACTGTCTTCCTAATAATCGGTATGGCACTATCACTCATTAAATGAGGAATTTAACCAAGTCACTCCTAAACTCCCTAATTAATCGACTGTAATTAAGCCATAGACTCCCCGTTAGCAATGAAGCGTTCACGTAATTAATCGCCTCATTAACGTCCGAAAACCTCCTCGCATTAACCCCCATGCCATTCCTAACAGCCTCCCTCGCCTGCCAAATGCCAACGGGAACCCTATATTCCGGCGTTACCTCCCTAATCGCTATTGCCGATGCCTGCCTACTAACCTTATTGAGGTACTCAAGGACGCCAAGCCTAATTGCGTAAAACGCACCACCCGTACTCTCAGCATACCCCTTCATGCCCTTCGTCCTCTCGTAATCTGCGAATACCCTGGGCGAGCTACCGCCCCTATTCCATACTGAGCCAGGCATCTTCAACTCAATAAGTTCATACCTCCAGGGACCTGGCATAAGCATCACAAAGTACCTATTCTCCATGTACTCCATCTCGTGAACCTCCACCTGCCCAACCTCGTCATACTCAATAACCTTATCCCTAAGGTAATCACCAATTATTGAGTCGACTGCCGTTATGGACCACCTGGTTGGAACCAACCTCCTAAACCTCCTATCACCCAACAACCCAACTGCAAAGATACGCTGTATGCGGGACACGGGTATTGAACCACGGTATAATTCAACGACTGCCGCCCTGGCATCCGCGTCATAATCATTTACCAATCTCTCAACTATTCTCTCAGCACTGACATTAGACGTTATTCTCAAATCCCTTAACTCACCAACATTACCAAGCGGCGCGTGGTAGTCATCAGCCAACGCCCTAAGCACTAACCTCCTCAACCTAACCTCAACATCAACTGGGTTACGCCCAATGCTTAACTCCTGAATCTTATCAACTATGGAATTATTGAATGACCTAACCGAGACCTTAATCCTACTAAGTACTATCCTAGACCTAAGCTTAACAATATCCCACTGTGCAAAGCCATGCCTAAACCACTCCTCTGGGTTGTCAAGTATTGATGCATCAATATTACCGTCATTGATTAATGCACCAACATTAATGTGGGGATAATTCATAGAACCAACGAAGTTCCCAGGCGGTGACAAGCCATTAAGCTCATTACCCACACTACGCCAAAGTCTAAATTCCCTCCAGAATTCAGGCGGTAATTCACTAAATCTAACCACTGTAAATAACTTGGTCCTGGGATTTAAATCGATTTTTCGCAAATTAAGAATATATATGAATATTTTTATATTCATAAACATTTATTTATATACTATTTGATACAATATAAAATGATGAATTTTTAATCATAAAGATAAATGCATTAAGTGCATCTAATCACTAGTTTATAAATTATAAACAAATGAACGCACTTGGTGATAGGTAATGGCTGACCTCTTTATGGATACACTGGACATCTGGTTAATGATACTTGGGATAACACTAATAACCGCAGCGTATGGCGTCTTCATGAACTTTGTTAGGAGACCTAGAATAGCTACTGATGGATCTAGAGTTGAAACGATGGAGAGGACTCAGGGAGTTGCTGTTTGCCTTAATGTGAATAAGTGCTTGAGCCTGTTCTTCATTGGCGTTGGGATTTACGCAATGGCCACTGGTCTTTGGGCTACAATGACTTGGCCACTCCCAGGCCCGTATAACCTGGTCTTTTCTGACGCTTGGCCAATATTTGGCCTAGTTACATTAATGCTCGGCTTAGCCATGTACGTAGGTGTAGACTTGAGGTATTTGGCATTACCCATAGCATTGTTTAGTATACCGGTTATTGTTTATGGTGTTGATATACTGGTACATGGGTTGACCACGGAGCCTTTATTCGCGAGCGCCATGTACATATTGCTTGGGCTTGCCATGCTCATTAGCCAGGTGCCATGCTGCCTAGGAATAATGCGGGTAAGTACGTGGGTGTCCTTGTCATGGTCTTACTAATACTATCCGGTATCCTGGCATTCTTCATAGGAATAAGCGCTACGTTTGAGCATACGTTAATCTGGAGCAAGTGGGCTCCCTGGTACGGCATGTCAGGCTGATGATTAATAACAATTCTAATTCTACTTCAAAATTAAAAGTTTAATTTTCCTCCTTATAAGCATTGAGTTGGTGAGGATAAGGGCTGCTGCCTGATGAGTGATGATTGGGAAGAGCACTGAGTATTAAGTTATTATGCTTGCAGGTCTCATGCTTAGGTACTTAGGCATTGTAAGTGGTCTCCTTGGATAGCCCTTAATCTCCTCCTCAATCCTGCCAATAAGTTCATCAATGCCCATGTCGATGGGCTTTTGAGCACCCCTGACCCTAACGCTTAATTTACCTGTCTTAACCTCCCTATCACCAACCACCACGATGTAGGTACCCAGAAGGTCTCCGCATCCCTGACCCTCTTTGACAGTGTCTCGTCAAACCTATCATCAACGTCAACCCTAATCATCCTATCCTCAAGTTTCGAGGCGACATCATTTGCGAAGGTTAGGTGCTCCTTACTAATTGGTATCACCCTAACCTGTATTGGCGAGACCCATGTGGGTAGCCTCGGAACCTCACCCCTAGACTCGGCGATTGCCGCAGTGTCGAGGAGCGCATATATGTACCTCTCAACGCTACCTATTATCGCCGTATGTATAATCACTGGGTACCTAACCTCCCCATTCTCATCCCTATACTTAATACCAAACCTCTGGGCATTACCAACATCGAACTGGAACGTGGCTATCTCCCTCGGCCTCCTCAACTCATCAACTATGTGAAACTCAACATTGAGGACCCAGTAATACTTCTGCTCCGGCATTATCCTGATAAGTATTGGCTTACCCTCACGCCTAGCCAACTCGATTAGGTAATCCCTGTGCTCATCATAGAACTGCTTAGTTACGTTGTACAGGCTCACGTAGTCCCTACCCAACTTCTTAATCTCCCTAAATATTATTTCATGAAGCTTCAGGGCAACCTCCATGGCATTCTTGAGGTCC
Source organism: Vulcanisaeta sp. JCM 16159 (assembly GCF_001316265.1). Lineage (GTDB taxonomy): Archaea > Thermoproteota > Thermoprotei > Thermoproteales > Thermocladiaceae > Vulcanisaeta. The sequence goes on from NZ_BBDN01000007.1 coordinate 134,370, forward strand.
CTCGTGAATATGTGAAGGTCCGGCATATAGAACCTCCTGAGCCTAAAGCATAGTACTGTCTCGCCAGGTTGCTCATACCTATAACTATCGGCAACCTCAAGCATGCCAATTGGTATATCCCTATAGCTCAGCACCCAATCCCTAATCATTGCGAATTGCTGGAAGCAGGCGGCGTACCTCATTATTATCTCATCCTTATCACCCTCGATCGTGTACATCCTCTCATTGAATAACCTAGCGTGCTCATCAATAGCCCTCTCACCACGCCTAAACATGTTGGTACCCCTAATCTTAAACACGGGTATGCCAAGCTCATTAGCCAACCTCCACGCGTAGTCCTCGACGAGCTCCATCATCAGCGTGGCCGCCGGTCCATACCTCATGTGACCAACATCGCTCATGGGCTCCCATTCAAAGCCGAACTTACGGCAGTAATCAATGTACCTGGGCTCCTTACCACCCTCAAGCTCCCTCTTCAGGACCTCCTTCTCAACCAATGCCTTTAGGTCATCCTCACCTGGCTTAAATGAATACTTCGTTGCATCGTACTCCTCACCATTCGGCGTTAATATCACGTAGTAATCCCTACTGACTACCTGCTGCACTGCCTGGGCACTGACCATGTTTGGGCTAAGGGACTTGCTTAATTCTGATAGGGGATGCCCATAGCACTTAATGTCAAATGCCTTGTAGTAACCAAAGGGTGCCCTTGACACAGGGACTGGCGACTTCTCCCTCAACTTATTATAAACCGCCAGCAACACACTCAATGCCTTGCTCGGCTTGGCCAGGTTGGGGCTTAGGTGTGCGTATGGATAGAGAACTATTTGTGAGGCCCTAACCCTATTGAGCGTGTCTAGTATCTCGTCGACGACGTAATTCACGTAATTAGGATCCTCGGTATCATTCTCCTCAACGCTCATAAACACCACAAGCGCGTTCTTCGCGGAGCCTCTCTCAAGTCCCGGTGTTAATGGTTCTGGGTTTTCAACGGCCTTATCCCTAACCTGGTATGAGAAATCCTCTGCATGTATGAATAATAATCTCATCAATCTACGGCAAAAATAACTAATATTAATTTATTTAGGTGCATTAGTACAGCTGAAGCGCATTTTCTACCTAGGACTTAAATAATTGCTCAATTAATTTACTCGATTTAAACCTAACGATAGGGGCCTTATAAAATATGTATGCATAACTTTAAAAGGTGATGTGTTTTTCATGGATACAAATAATGCAAGGCGTAGCACCAATGCATATAGGCGTTATACCTGATGGGAATAGGAGGTGGGCCAGGAGGGTTGGCTTGCCAATAACTGAGGCGTATAGAATTGGGTCAGACAAGGTTGAGGAGTTTCTAAACTGGTCACTGGATTTTGGTATAAAGATTGTCACTGTATATGTACTATCCACAGAGAACTTCCTCAGAAGGTCTAAGTTAGAGTTGGACCTGTTGTATAGGTTATTAAAGGAGAAATTAATTAAGGTTAGGAGAGATGAGAGGATTCACAGGAATAGGGTCAGGGTTAGGGTCATCGGCAGGACTTGGTTATTGCCTGAGGATGTCCGTAGGGAAATAGAACTCACCGAGGAGGCTACGGCGGATTACTCGGATCACTACCTGAACCTTGCGGTGGTTTATGGTGGTAGGCAGGAAATAATCGACGCCGTTAGGAAACTATTTGCTGACTATAATAGTGGTAAGTTGAGCATTAGTGATCTTAATGAGGAAACTCTCTTTAAGTACCTCTATGTTGGTGATGAGCCCCACCCTGAACCAGACCTAATAATCAGGACTGGTGGAGAATATAGAATAAGTAATTTCCTGCTCTATGAAACGGCATATTCAGAGCTTTACATCCTAAATAAGTATTGGCCTGAAATAACCAAGGAAGACCTTAAGCAGGCGCTTGATGACTATGCAAGGAGGGAGAGGAGATTCGGTAGATAATTCCTACCTTAAAAGAGAGAGCACATTGACCACTGGGATGGCTCCATCCTTGTTATTATGAATGTATCCTCAACCTGAGATACTAAGCCTTTACCATGCTCAACCAATACTGGGTAACCGTAAATGTAGTCCTTTATATACAACTCATTTATTACGTTACCAACACCTTCACCAAACCTAGCCACGAGCCACCTAGGTGTAAATGGTAATGGCCCGATTTCATTACTTATGTATGAAAGTATGTCATAATGGGGATCCCTAGGGCTTGGATTCTTAAGTAGATGGTAAATCGTGACCTGCGGCCCATCATCCACATAACCAGCGCCATTCGTTGAGAACGGCTCCACCGCATATACCTCACCCTCAATTATCCTCTGCCTATCGCCATTATCGTAATTGGGGATTGACTTACCCGCATGGAGCACGTACCTCCTTATTAAATGACCACTCAGGTTCTTAATCGGCTTGAATCCAAAGGACCTTATGGCCCTCTCTATCTGAGCACCAATTGACGTCAGTGCGGCTCCAGGCTTCATACTTAGTTGCGCAGCCTCCAGCGCCTTCATTGATGCCTTAATTAACTGGCTATACATTGGGTTGAAGGTAACAGTTACCGCAGTATCCACTATGTAGCCATCAATGTGAGCGCCAAGGTCTATCTTCACCACGGCGCCCTTTGGAATTACGGACTTATCGCTTATTGTGGCTGTGTAGTGGGCGGCAACCTCGTTAATACTTACATTAACGGGAAAGGCAGGTTTCGCACCGCTCTGCCTAATTCTATTCTCAACCTTTTCACAGAGTTCGAGTATTGGCATTCCAGGTTCTGCTATGGACATGGCATAATTAAGGGCGTCCCTGGCGATAGCACCAAGCCTCTCATAAATTTTTAATAGTTCCGCGGACACGCGGTATATGCCGAACTGTCTCCTTTAAATAACCTTGCCCTATTAGTTAATTAGTTTTGCCAAGAGAAACTATTTTAACCTAGTTTAATCTTGAAGTACTTGGTGTCGTAATGGGAGCCTTAACCATAGTAGCTAAGTATTTGATAATCGCAAACGTGGAGGTTCAAGGAACGGTGGAGAAATACGACATAATAGGCGCATTGTTCAGTCAAACAGAGGGCCTGTTGGGTAATGAACTTGATTTGAGGGAGCTTCAAATGAATGGTAGGATTGGTAGGATAGAGGTTGAGACGGAGTATAAGGGTGATAGGACCGTTGGTAAGGTCTACATACCGTCGAACCTCGATAGGTATGAGACCGCCCTAGTTGCAGCGATGATAGAGACCGTGGATAAAGTAGGGCCTTACAACGCGAAGGTTCAAGTAGTCGAGATTAAGGACCTAAGGGAGGAGAAGAGGAAGAAGATCTTTGATAGAGCCAGGGAACTCCTCAAGCTTGTTGAGCATGAGGCTTTACCCGACACTAAGGAGTTAATTACAAAGTTCCTGGAGAACATTAGGGAGACCGAGGTTGTTGAGTACGGTCCGGAGAAACTACCTGCGGGGCCTGAAGTTGAGAGGGCCGACACGATAATAATCGTTGAGGGTAGGGCCGACGTACTTAACCTGGTTAAGCACGGTTTCAAGAATGTGATAGGCCTTGGAGGCTCGAGTGGCGGTATACCAAAGACCGTTATTGAGTTGAGTAAGAAGAAGACGACTATAGCTTCGTGGATGGAGACAGGGGTGGCGAAATGCTGCTTAAGGAGTTGCTTAAGTATGCGGATATTGACTACATAGCAAAGGCACCACCAGGTAAGGAGGTTGAGCAATTAACGGCTAAGGAAATAACGAAAGCCTCAGGAATAAGGTACCTGCTGAGGAATACTTAGCAAGTCTTGAGAAGAAGGAAAGAAAGCTAATCGAGGAGGCTAGGCAGGCACAATCACAGTCGCAGCAGGAAATACCACAGGCGCAGGCCATAGAGGTTCCTGTCCAGGAACAAGCACAACAGGCTGAGAAGATACAGATAATACCGCAGCCACAGCCAGCGCAATCGGCACCGCCAACAACAGCGCCAGTAACGCCTCAGCAATCACCGCCTCAATCTCAACAGCCAAGTCTTGAATTACCCCAATTACCTCCAAATGTTATTGATGAGATGAGGAAACTTGGGGGAACACTGGAGGCTATTATATACGATGATCACTGGACGGAGATTAAGAGAATACCCGTGAGGGACCTCGTAGACACACTACAGCAACTATCTAATGCCTATGCCGTAATATTTGATGGAGTCTGCACGCAACGCCTTGTTGATGTTGCATCAGGCAAAGGCGTTAAGCTATTAATAATGTCTAGGGTGGGTAATATAACGAAGGTGCCCACCGACATGCTAATACTAACAATAGACGAATACCTAAGTAAGGTAGGAACAAACATCAAGTAAACCTAATGAAATACTTTAAAAATCATCATATTTCCATTAACTCAGTAATTCAATACCTAACAAGCTTTCTCACGAGAAATAATCCAAGATTGACCTACCTGCTTTACCCTCCATAAGCTGTGACTCCTTAACTCCCAAAACCTCGAGTATCCTCATTGCGGCAGGGACTATCTGCTTCTCAACATAGTAATCAACATCAATCTCCCTAATATCCTTAACAAGTATGTACGGCTTAACCTTATAGGCCAGCTTGGCGCCACCGCCCTTAACGACTACGTAACCAATCATGTCACCCTTACCAACCTTATAACCAGCCTCCACCAACTGCTTAGCCGCCGCGACATGAGGCGTCAACACCTTGTACTCATTCAATGACTTATCAAGCGTCTTCCAAATAATTACGTTGTCAATATCGAATTGATAGGCCTTAACCTTATCAATCACAGACTTCACGTAGGAAACCGCCTTGCTAACATCACCCGTTGTCAGCACTATTTCGGCGACACTTTCCTGAACGTCCTTAGCAATCTCGGCCCAATCACCCCTAACGGCCTCAAAACCGACAATGTCTATCTCACCATCAATTGTCAAACCAACATACCTCTTCTTAGCCTCAGTAAACAAAACCCTCCTATACACCTTATCAACCTTAACCTCAAAGCCAAGCTCATTATTTATGTAGTTGATTAATACATCAACCTTATCACTAACGTTCCTAACGAATAAGCTATCAGTATCACCATAGATTATTGGTAGGCCCAGGGACCTGGCCTTCTCAATAACGGTCTTAAGCAGGTTCCTGCCCCATGCAGTGACGGCCTCAGCACCTCACGCCTATACCACCTAGCCCCCAACCAACCGCAGTATCCATACATGGCATTAGCCATGATCTTAAGCGCCCTCTGTCTCTCATTAAGTAGAACCCACTCGGGGCTATCCTCAGGGTACTTCTTCATTAAATCCCTCACCCTACGCCTACCCTCAACAAGGATCCTAAGTAGGCCGGAGTATAACCCCTCAGGCGACTTCTTGAACTTATAATTAACCTCAGGCGCCACGTAGCAGTCATCACAATCCCCAAGCACCAGTGTGTCTGGTGAGACGTTATACTTCATCATTATGCTTGGTACATACTGGAGAAGTCTATCACGGCTATGTTCTCATGAAGCCCAGGCCTCGGCTCAAGCACAACAGCACCCTTGTAAGTCTCGTAGGGCCTCTCCTCACGGTTAGGAGCCAACTCACCCCTCTTAACTGCTTCGTAAAATATCATCCACTCAACCCTGGCACCAACGCTGGCCGCACCAACCTGATCAAGTGGAAGCCCTGATATTGAGGACAACTGAATCGCGAATGGAAGTAGTTTCTCCGCTAATCCATAAGTACTGACCACGTCATCCCTGGCATACTTAAGAAGTAATTCACGCTTATTCTTGTCATCCCAATACTCATGTATTCTATGGCCAGGTATTAAGACACGCTCACTCCTCTTCATTATTCCGAAGAACTCGGCTGCTCGGTCCAGGCTCTTCACCTTTATCTCGCTAATCTCCTCAATGAAGTTATACAGGTCAACATTCGCCCTACCTATTATTGACCAGTGACCATACACGCTCGGTTCGGGTGGATTACCCATCCTAGATAGGGTCAGCCTAACACCCACCCTTGAAGACCTATTGACTAGGTAGGGCCAATCAAAACCATTATTATTATAACCAACCACTATGTCAGGGTCGTACTTCCTGAAGTAATCCAGGAACTCCCTAATTATCTTAGCATCATTCCTATTATCATCAGCCACAAACATCTTAATGCCATCCTCCTTAGTCATTGTCGATATTATTATTATGGGGTCCCTATCAGGGTTAGGCATACCCCTTGGGTTATAAACCTCAATGTCGAAGGCAAGCACCTTAAAGCTGGGTAACTTATGCTCCTCAATCATCCTAGGTCTGGTCTTGGCAAGACATACCAAGTCAACCTGGTAATTACCCTTAACCTCCTCACACTGATCAACAACAACCCAATTACTCGGCTTAACACCCATGTCCAGTAGGTACCTCTGTGAGAACCTAATGTCAGCCTCAAGCACATCCTCAACACCTGGAACCTCAGCAGCGAGTTCCCTAAGTTCCCTAACCTTCTCAGGTATTGTTGCCGTAACCTTAATGGCATCAACCTCACCACCAAACAACCTGCGCTTAACAACCTCCACATTCAATACCCTACCCTCCAACTTACGCTTAACGTTGTTTAACACAGCATTAGTATCACCTGAAGGTAATACGTAGAAGTACGGCCTAAACGACCTATCCAAAACAAGGACCCTTTTGCCATTATCTGCAATACCGAATAACCTTAACTCCGGCGTATTACCAGCAATGCCATATGTGACGTCTAACAACCAAAATGTTAATTCCATTATTTAATAGGTTAGGAAGCAATATGTTAAACTTACTCTTCATGAAGTTTAACCATCAGCCTTGGTAGGCAAACGCAAAGGTACTTATATAGGTAATCTTGGGTCCTCCTTAATTACCTTGGCTACTATAAGTGTCGAGGTCCTCTCAACCTCCTCCATATTCATTATCTGCTCAAGTATCCTAAGGATCTCATCCTTACCACTGGCCCTAACCTGAAGCACGAAGTCCCACTCACCAAATATGTAGTAAACCGTCGTCACACCACCAATGCTTGCCAACTTCTGACCAACCTTCTCGTGGTAGCCAGGGCCGTATTTAGCCTTAACGAGTATCACCGCCACGTAATCCTTACCCATCTTCTCGGGGCTTAGCTTGGCATGGCAGCCGAGTATTATGCCAAGTCTCTCGAGTTTCTTAATTCTGTAATAAACAGTTGATTTCGAAATCTTCAATTTATTAGCCATTTCATCGAGTGTTACCCTGCAATCATCCTGCAACATCTTTAGAATTTCAATGTCAGTCTGGTCTATCTCCTCGGTTATCGACATCAATGAACTATTACTGAACCTATTTAAAAAAACATTCGCTTGTTATAAAAATGTTCATATCGCACATAACTACTTTACATAATTATCTTTCTCACGCACCTATCTAAAGACTAATTAATCACCATGATGGACATATATACGTAAATAATTCATGCACCTTTAAACCCTGAAAAAAATATGAACGCCGTTAATTAGCTAATGAATTAAGCAAAGAAAAATGCTTTTATATCAGTTACCAACGTCTGACAACAAAGAGGTCTTCTTGGTGATGAAATATGTCAAGCAAGCAAACTCCCGGATTAAGTAAGGATGAAACAGATGAAAGAATAAAGCAGGCCCTATACTACCTAACCAGGGTTGTCCAGGACATGGGCATACCCAGAAATATCAGGAGGGCTGCCAGCGAAGCCGTTAGGGTTTTAATGGACTCTGGCATGAGCAGGCCTTAAGGCTTCAACGGTCATCAGCATACTCGAGGAGGCATTGGCAGACCCAAACATGCCACTTTTTAGTAGGGTTATTTTCTGGCAGGTTATTTCATTACTTGAACAGATTAGAGATTGACACAGATTCAGGCTAGGTCTTCTAATAAGTTCTTTATTAGTCCCTTGCCATACAAAGTCTCTATCATTAATCTGGTGCTTGCTATGATCTCCTTGGCCCTATTGTACTCATCCTTCCAAGTCAAAGACCTCCTGGAAACACCCTGTTCTGCGGCCTTTACAGCAACGGCAGCGGCAACCCTCGGTAGAAGTCCCACTCCTCCATTGTTGGCAATATCTTATCCTCGCTTAATCTATCACCGACAAAATTCGCGATCTCCTGCGCGGCGGCAATAATCATCTCATCAGTTATTGTTCTAACCCTAGCATCCAATGCGCCCCTAAAAACTCCTGGGAACACCAGGGAATTATTGACTTGGTTGGGGAAGTCACTCCTGCCAGTAGCCACAACCCTAGCACCGGCCTCCTTAGCTTCCCAGGGCCAAATCTCCGGTATTGGATTCGCCAGGGCAAAGACTATCGGGTCCTTATTCATTGCCCTAATCCACTCCTTCTTAATCACGCCTGGACCCTGTACTGAGGCGGCGACGACTGCGTCAACGCCGACGAGCGCCTCCTTAATACCACCCTTTCTTCTCTCGGCGTTGGTCTTTATCGCAAGTTCGTACTTCCATGGATTGGTGAGCATTAGCTTATCCATGTCATCCCTCTCCGGGTGCAGTATTCCCTTACTATCAACGAGAATTATATTGCCCGGCTTAACCCCGTACTTAATCAAGATTCTCGCCGCCGCTATGTTTGAGGCACCGGCGCCAATAAATACTATTGTTGAGTCCTCAAGCTTCTTACCAACAATCTTAAAGGCGTTTATTAAGCGGCTAGTATTGCGCCGGCTGTTCCCTGTTGGTCATCATGCCAGATGGCTATCTTTAGTTCCTCCCTTAATTTATCAAGTACGTAGAAGCACTTAGGTGACTCAATATCCTCAAGGTTTATACCACCGAAGGCGGGTTCTATAGCCTTTGCAACACTGACAATGTCATCCTGAGTCCTCGCCCTAATGGGTAATGGTACGGCATCGACACCACCAAGGTACTTGAAGAGGAGTGACTTGCCTTCCATGACGGGCATTGCTGCCTCAGGACCAACATTGCCAAGCCCAAGAACTCTACTGCCGTCCGTCAGTATCGCAATTGCATTCCACCTCCATGTATACTCAAAGGATTTGTCAGCGTCTGCATTTATTTCCTTAGAAACCGCAGCGACGCCGGGCGTATACCATATAGAGAAATCACCTAATTTCCTAACTGGTACCTTGGGTAATACCATTATCTTTCCTCCATACCTCCTTGATGCCTCAATCGCCACCTTAAACCATTTACTTGATTCCTCACTCATCAGGTTAATGTAAAAATTGAGGATTTATATTAATTTCTGAAGATAAATTCGGCAACTGACAAGTATAGAAATTATAAGATAAGAATTCACTTGAGTATAATATCATTAATGAACTTAGCCCTTAATAACATGAATATTTTCCCTAGGTATTACGAGCAGGACCTTATCGCCAGGTTTAAGGGCCTTTACAGACAGTGCGGTAATCACTAGGTCACTACCTACTGAAATTAGTAATTGATAACCAAGCCTAATTCTAATCACTTCATTAACAATACCCTCAAACACGTTTTGCTCCTTAGTATCAACATCATTATCTACAATAACCTTGATCCACTCAGGCCTAATGCAAACATAAACTTCACCATTAATATTCCCATCAATACTTAGCCCTACCTCTCCATTAAGCCTTACAAAACCATTCTCTGCAACGCCCCTAATGACATTTTGAAAACCAAGGAACCTAGCCGTGAACACATTACTCGGCCTATTAAATACCTGCTCAGGGTCTCCCTCCTCTATTACCTTGCCCTCATTCATAATGTACACCCTATCAGCCAATGAGTACGCCTCGTCCCAATCATGAGTTACGTGAATCACGGTAATACCATATCTCTTGGGTAACTCCCTGAGCATTAGTATTATCTTATCCCTGGTCTCCCTATCAAGCATTGAGAGAGGCTCATCCAGCAATAAGACCTTTGGCTTAATAACGAGGGCCCTAGCCAACGCAACCCTCTGCTGCTCACCACCGCTTAGGTTAACGGCCCTCCTACTAAGTAGGTAATCAATACCCAGGTCCTTGGCAATCTCCATAATGAGCCTACGTCTCTCTGGCTTGGGAATGCCCTTGAACTTAAGCCCATACTCAATATTCTCGTAAACAGTCATGTGGTCAAAAATTGCATAACCCTGAGGTACATAGGACACGTTACGAGTCTCTGGTGATTCCCTAGACACGTCAATGCCATCGATTACCACACTGCCCTCACTAACCTTATAAATACCCGCTATCGTCTTAAGTAACGTACTTTTACCTGATCCAGTGGGTCCAAGAATTACGTTGTACGTCTCATGTTCAAAAACCGTGCTTATTGGACCTAGGGTGAAGTACCTAAGCCGCACAACTACGCTCCTTAATTCAACCATACCAGGCATTACCACCACCCAAGCTAACCAGGACCCTATAGATTATGAATATCACGAGCATGACCGCGACAAGCGCTGCCGAAAACTCCACAGCATTAACCAAGCCAATACCCACATAGCTCTCGTAGATGTATACCGAGGCTGGGTAAACAAGGTTCTTACCAAACAACACGTAATAAGCAACAATGAATAGGGCACCAGCTTCCGAGACTGACCTGGCCCACGATAATATGGCGCCTGTCGCCATTGACCTCCAAATCCTGGGGAGTATTATTGACGTGAAGACCCTTAATGGGCTAGCCCTAGGTCCTTGCAACAGCCTCCATTTCAGGATTTATCATCCTAATCGATGCCTCAACAACCCTAATGTAGTATGTCGATGAGAGAAAGGCGACCGCAGTCGTGGCGCCCCAAAGTGTGTTTATGAAGTTAATGCCGTGAGCCTTTAGGAACGGGCCAAGACCGTAGTAGGATGCGAAGGCTAGCACGACCATTATCCCAACGATTATGTGGGGTATCATTATTGGTATATCGATCACGGCATCCACGACACTCTTTAGGTGAAAGTCGTACCTAGCCATTACGTAGGCTATTGGCGTCCCCATAATTATCGCTATTATTGCCGATAATGTCGACATGACCACGGTCACCTCAATTGCCTGTAGGAAGCTAACCACGGAGAGGGCCTTTGGTATCATTGGGAAGCCCAGGACTATGAGCAGGCTAGTGGGTATATTATGAGGATTGAGAAGATGAGTATGGAGATTAATAGAATTAGGATAATGGGTATGTTCATTTTTAATGAATTCATGCTACTAACTCCCTTAACCCTGGCTTGGGAATATGGATGCATACTGTGGGTACTGGCTTAACTGCGCAACAAAGGGTTTAATTGCATTAGGCACAGCGCTGTAATTACCATATACAATACCGGGTATTATGGGTACAATACCATTCTCCTCAAGTATCTTCTGACCAATCGGGCTATAGAGCAGTAGTAGGAAGTATTCAGCTGCTTGTTTATTCGGTGCTTGGAATGGTATCGTTATCGTGTAAACAACTGGATTGCATGCGAAGGTCTTTGTGACGCCATTCTCAGTCCAGGTAACACTGACTTGGTGGTAGTAATCGACATAGCTTAGGTTGCCGAGGTTTATGAATGGCGGTAGCGTTATGAATACTGTATTATGGTACGTCTGCGTCTGCGGTATCGCATTGCTCTCATAGGCCGAGAGTATGAAGTCCACCTGCCCAGAGGCCATTAGTGTTAGTAGGTCTATCTCTGTATTCCTCATCATGTACTTACTTGGATTTCCATATATTGCGTCGTATAGGTATGAGGCATTGTTAAAGAATGCCAAGCCAGCCAGCTTAACGACGCATTGCGCCTGGTAGCCGGAGGGGTCTGTGAATGGGTTTGAAACGCCAACAACGGTGCTTGAGTTAAGGGCTATTATCTGCCAAATTTTCTGCCAAGTCTCGTTATATTGAGCGGACATTGGTGGGTATGACTGGGCCTGCTGCCATAGTTGATAGACTTCCTGACCAGCCGTGGTGTTTAGGTTGACTATTATGACCATTTGCGTAATTCCAAAGGCTATCTCATAATTGGTGTAGTTGGGGAATAATACGGAGGGTATCGTTGTGGTGTCCGCAGAAGCCACAACACTGAACTGTTGAGTAGTTGCCTCCGTATGGGCAACCTCACCACTACCCTTGAACATGGCTGGGGCTATGGTTATGCCTGGGTAAAGGCTCTGCATGACGTTGAGAATATCTGTAAACGCGAACTTCAGGGTGCCGGCGGCGCCGACTGCGAAGGGCGCGGTTGATGTCGTGGCAGTCGTAGTAGTGACTGGGGTGGTCACATTTGTAGTAGTTGCATTAATGTACTTAGTAACAACCTTAGGTGGCATAACCGCATAACCAATTGCCACACCAATTACAAGACCTATTATTAAACCAACGACCAACCAAACGGTTGTACTCGCCATACAACTATTTCGTATTTCTCCTTATATTAAAGTTTTATTAATTATCTGATAATTGATAATTAACATTCAATTTTTAATAATCATTCAGGCGGTATTTCGGCATAGGCCACGGATATGTCAATACCAAACCTCCTCATATTAACATAACGTGATATCAAATACACGGCAATCCCCAACACCACGGCGCCAAGCTCAACACCATAGGCGAGTGGGTTACCGCCCCAGATCTGCGGGTAGCTAGGAATTCATAGGTTAAATATGCCATTACTCCAGCCATTAATACGCCGAATACTATTAGAACCGCCCTAGATTTACCGCTTATATTAAATGATGAGTACCTAAGCGTCGCAAGTATTACTGCCGCGATGCCGACTACCATGTAGTATATTATTGCCTCAACAACGGCACCATACAGCGCCGTGAATGTATTATAGAGGAAGCCAGCCGCGGCAATTAGTGCCGCAGTTACTGCTAGGTCGAATAGGTGTGCG
>NZ_BBDN01000008.1 GCF_001316265.1 Vulcanisaeta sp. JCM 16159
CACATGCGGGCTCACGACCACCACAGCCAAGAGGGCTATTGCCACTATGCCCATTATTGCGAGGGCCTTTAACCACGTTGGCGTGGATTCCATTTTTCCATCGGCCTTACTTTTCGTGCACTAGTTAAATAGCTTGTGTTTTAGGAATCCCGGTTGGGGACGCAATCATGAATCAGGGGCCAGCTCTCATCACTTGAGGATTGCCAGTACTAATCACTAATTAGCAAGCCCAAGGGCTTGCTAATTAGGGCTAATCATGCATTAAAAGCTAAAATGAGCATTGGCTAATTTCAACCCTAATTGATTACGATAGTTAAACTAAGTTCGCTGTCAAGTGTTCAAAATAAATTCTTCAGCGAGTCAATGCCTGCCTTCTTGATGAAGTCTGTCGTGATCCTGACTTTATTCGTGGCCGTTAGGGATGCCGGTACTGCCCAGGCCTGGCCAGGCCTTGGCTCTAGGATGAGGGCAAATAACCTGCCGTGCCTTAAACTTTGTAAAGAAACCATTAAAACTTCTACAACCCAGTCACGGTATTCTACCATTCTACCAATTCTACCAGGCTTCCCACACACTCTAGTACTCAGAGTCTTCGTATCCTCAATTCGACACCCCACGTGGGGGTAGAGGTAAAGTAATAAGTGGGAGTTTGGTAGAATTGGTAGAATGGTAGAAAGCCGTGCTACACTTGTCAAAGTTTAAGCACTACCATTCTGCTCCTCATCCTCTTTCGCGGGTTCCTCGCTGGCTTCATAAAAGACCTTGAGGAATTCGTCCAAGTCAAGGACGTAGTACCTACTGCCCTTATAGGGTATGCCCTCCTTATTCATCCATTTCCTCCTTCCTCCTGGGACTATGCCCAGGGCATACGGCTTCACGTAAACCTTGACCCTACCATCCTGGAGCGCCCTAGCCACTGAATTGGGTACCTTGGGCTTGTGGTGAAGTCCTCGTTAGGCCCAACACCGAGGAGTTTAAGCGTCCTCTCCTGTATTGCCGTGACCTCGTCTGAGTACTTTGCCCTATGAAGCTCGATGCCCGATGACGGGTTATTGATTAGGGCATCCACGACATCCATCCAGGACCTGACCTGGATGCCAGTTTCCTCGCGAAATCATACGCCGCATCCCTGAACTCCTCGGCATCGTTTCTTAGCAATTGGGCTTTTCGCCTTCGAATTCCTGCATCACGAGGTCAAGCGCCTTGATGTAGTCCTCAATGACCCTCACCAACTCCTCATTATCCACTGCATATTCTCTACCCAGGGCAAGGAGTAACTTCTTCGACAACTCAAAGATGTCCCTCGCCTTAATCAACTCATCCCTGTACTTCATCCAAACCCTATTTATTGCACCATAGATCGGCTTAATTGACTCATACAACTTATGAAGTTCATCGGTTGTGAAGTTCGGCAGCTCATGAACCCAATTAATCACCACGACACGCCTGACGTATGCGAACTCACTCGCAAGCTCCTGGACTTTCTTTAAGAACCTGCTGAACGGCACGTTAGTGAAGACGACAACCCCTCTCGAACTCATGAACTTTGCACCAATGCCAAGCCCGTACTTGGCAGCGTGGACGCCAATTATGCCCGAGCCAACTGTGGCTTCAATGATCAATTCGGCATTGTTGGCTAATGCCCTCTCGGTCTGCTCGTCAAGGATCAACGGCAGCCTGTTGAGGCTAATCAGGTTACGGAACTGCTGATAGCTACGGACACTGCCCTTGATGATCACGAAGTAATTCGCGTTGTATTCATCGGTAATGCCCAGGAGTGGAGCTAGAACATACTCAACAAGCGTTGTCTTACCCTCCCCTCCACGTCCGTAGTTCCATATGAGCGAGTCGATAAATGTCCTGTTTCGCTTCCTCACGACTGGGCTCACGACCTTACCGAGAACCAACGCGACATTCGCGAGTGCACGCCACTTATTATCGCCAGGGTAGTGACTCATTACAAAGTCATGAATTGCTGCTAAGGACTCAATGCCGTAGTCATTGAGGTCAAGCGTCAAAGTCTTGAGATTACTCAAGCCAAGCAACTCCGCAAGCCTCTGCGTTGGGTCAATGATGCCCTCCTCGGTAATACCAGGCATTAGGTAGCCAGAATCCCTGATTGTTAAATTTTCAATCGCAACCTGAACCTCATAACTCAACCTCTCGATTATAAATCCCGCGTTCCTCAACTCATTCACGATCTCATTCTTATCAATGACGACGTGCAGTCGACCAGCGTCATCAGTAAATAAATAGTACGTGTTGTCCATGAATAGGTCATGATATTCAATGATTCGCCTAGGTAGGACTGCGATTGGCTCATGAACCTCACGCTCCTCCCCATACCTCACTAGAAACACCTCGACCTTGTGCTCGCCTCTTATTTCGACATAGACCTCCTTCACACAATCCTCCTCATATTCGCCAGTCTTCTTATTGTAAATGTAAGCTTTCGACACGCACTCCCTGAATAGGTTATTAGAACGAAGCAGATACCTTGTAACGGCTTTTGCGATTCCCTCAGCTATTGGCCTTGGAACATTCAATGTGTTCATGATGTCATTTATCTCACTATAATGAACCCAACCACAGCGATCGCCATAGCAAACGTAGTTGGGGTCATTAACCTTGACCTTGACCTCAACGCCATCGACCTTACCAATTGCTATGAACTCCTCAGACTTAACCTCTAGTTTTGTCTCGGGTTTTGATTCAGCTTTTGCTTCGTTTTTAGCCTCAGGCTTAACTTCCTTATTAGATTGATTATTATTGCCCTCGGGAAGGCCGAGGACTTCAGCGAGGCTAGTCTTCTTTTCGGGTATATCGTCCCACGACTTCATGCATTTGTTCAACTTCTCACTCCATACGAAGCCAGGTGGGCATTGCCCACTGCTCATTTAGAACACCTCACAACATCCCTATCGATGTTCACAACAGCATCCCAAACATTTGTGGGTAATTGAAAGCCAGAAGCACTCGCGAGCTCAATCAATCCCTCCTTATGGAGTGGAACGAGCAATTTGTAATACAATGCGTCAATGACCTGCAGCGCCTCTTCCTCCCTCAATTTCATGACGATGACCGCATACTCGATAAGTAGCCTAATGGCTCCAATCGAGAAAACCCCAGCGTTTATGCGGCAAGCATATCTTTTTAACCAGGCCTTGAAATCCTCAACGTTGATTAATTCGACGATCTTGTTGTTCGAATATCCGTAGGCCTTCACTATTTTCATCTTTCTATTCACCATCACGCCTCACCCATCCCTCGCTTCTCAATAATCACCTTTGCCCTCGCCTCGGTGATTCCCTGCCAAAGGATGTTCAGCCTCCTTGGTAATGTGAATAGGATATACGTCCTATTACCCTCCCTCTCAATAATGGGCTTAGCCTCTATTGGAAGCTCAATACCCCCATGATTAATGACCAACCTAACCCTCACCCCCACGTACTTCATTAGCTCCTCAACCACGACTTCATCCCTAACCACGGCTAGGTGCTGCCTCCCACGCTTCCAAATCCTCACCCTCATGGGTATCTCAACAATTGCAGTTCCATTCCTCAACACCTGAACGCTCAGTTACACTGGGGCCTAATTAGCTGGGCGCGAGTGAAGTGTAAGTATTTTAAACACCTAATTGTTGAGTTATTACTTGTATGTGGTTTTACATCACAGGGCAGAGGATCCAGGAGGGCTCACAGGAGTTGGTTGGTGGGGATTTGTACCAATGCCCTACTAGGAGTATTTCTAGTGGCGATTTTGAGGAATTGAGGAGTTGGATTAGGAGGGTTTGTGAGGAAATTGGGTGGGTGCAGGCCCGTAATCCCAGTAGTATTGAGTACCTTGTCTCGAGACCTGGGGCAAGGAGGGGAAGTATAAAGTAATAGCTTACCTACCATCCCTTGATGGCTTCGAATTCCATAATTCAGTGAGGTATCCAAGCCCATATGACTTTAGCTGGAGTATTACGCCAGGGTTTATCATGATGGTAGATACCTTAGGATTACTATCCCTAAGGTAATACTCCCCGACGAAATCATGGGTAATAAGAAACTAATTATAAGCCTATACATTGAGGTGGGTAAGAAACTAACATTTAGTACAAGGCTTCAAGTGGGCAGGAGTGGTGGGAAAACGCTTTACTACTTCATTAGAATACCTAAACGCGTGATAAGGGGTCATGGGATTCAGGAGGATGAGTTAATAGGTAGGAAGGTGAAGGTCATTATAACAGATGAGGAAAAGTATTAGGGTGGGCATGTTACGGGCATACGATTTATGCGCCTAAACTTACCTAACCACCACCAAACTACCTGACTCACAAATAACATCTGTTACGAATAATCGTATTAATTCCCGATCATTAAGTTACGGATTTGTGGACTCAAGATCCGCTGGCGAAGGCCTGCGTGGGTTCGAATCCCACCCCCCGCACCAGGAATTGGAATTCATCTTGTAAAATTTCACCGTGAGGAATTTAATTAAGGAAAAGTAAGCTCGAATTTTTATTTTGATGGTTGGTACCTGGTGTTAGAATGAGTCAAAGGCGACTACATACCATACAATGAACATGGTCACTAGGAACGCGCCAACATAGGCGTTTCCTGTCTTTCTAAAGTAGAACGTCACTAACGAAGCAATTAATGGCCATAGTATTACGAAGGGTATCATGTATATTGGAAGTACACTTAAGTTAGGTGCGTGCCCAGCAAATATTTCGCCATAGACAATGGCCAGCCAAATTATTATGCCCAGGGTTAGTACTACGGAATTTATGGCCATTTCAGCCCCAATACCTACTTTCCCATTTCTTGGTCTCATAAATCCGCTAAACAATACGGCCAGTGGCACAAGGAGGACTGAAAATGGTAGTAGGTACGCCCAGAAGTACACAAACCTTCTAAAGGTCATGGGTTCCAGGGCCCAGATCCATAACCTAAAGTCCACATTGAATGTGTAAAACACGAAGGCCAGTATTACGTATAGGACTGATAGTACTATTGCTGCGAAGGCGAAAGCCTTGATTATGTTTATTATGGTCGTTTTTTCTATCGCCCCATGAAAGCCCATAATTAACCGCAGTTGCACCCTTTTTCCTCAGGAAAACAAAGTGATCTAATATGAGGAGTACTATTGTTATACCGCCAACCACCAATGCCCAAAACATGTATACATCACTCTGTACCTGGGGAAATACTATACTCACAAATGACGTTAAGTGGCTCCAAACGAATAGGTTTGTCCATATGTATAGCGCTGGACCTAATGCCGTTACTATCACAGCATTTATCCACCAACCAATCCCCGTGAATCCCCTATAGTCAGGCACTGGCTTTACCAGGGACCTAAAGACACCTGCCCTAAGCAGTAGGATCCCGCGGCGAATAGGAAGATGAATGCGCCGAATAATGCTATTCCTGTACCAACTACCTTCCACTGCCATATTTGGTTGGATGGCGGTATGTAAATAGGGGCGCCAAGGGTTTGATAGAACCACTGTATTACTTCGGCTATCTCCGTTGGATCATCAGTTGCCTGAGCATGGGTTATTGGAGGTTGATACAATATTCTTGCAGTTCCATCACTTATAGATCCATATATCACGTTCGGCACCACCGGTTGTGAGGTATTGAAGAACTGCATTAATAACGGCGACCTAGGCGCGTCAAAACCCGTCGGTTCATGCATCATTAGTGGCCCTAACTCCTCGTATAGCCCAAAGGCTATGGCCACGTTCTTAAGATGACTAACCAGTGATGGGCTGTAGAAGCCGTACCAAAATGGCGTTGATTCCATGAAAAACATGGACCTATAATCACTTGGAAGAGCCAGGGCAGCCTCGGTTATGGCTAAACCACCCATGGAGTGGCCAACAAGCCCAATATCACTGGCATTAACCATCGGCAGAGATGCCAGGTATTTCAACGCGCTTACTGTGCCGTAAGGTCCATAGGCAATTAAAAGCCCTATGGTACCACCGGAGAGCCCGTGTCCGTAAGGATCCATTATTAACACCACGTATCCTCTTCTCGCCAATTCAATGGCTACATTCTGCATGAACTCCTTTTGATTATTCCATCCATTAACAGCTAAAACAGCTGGGGCGGGATGTTTTGGTGATGCGGTACTAGGTACGTAAAGCATGGCGCTTATTACTGCCCCATGATCACCATATATTGATATTTGATATACGTGGACAAAACCAAAGTCAGAATTAACATAGGATGCAAAGGCACCCCCGCCTATCATTAAGACTAGAGACACTAAAAGCAGCATTAGATAAGTCTTAACCTCAGGATCCATACTTTTTCAGCTTATTAATCAGGGTTTATACTAAATAAAAGTATAAAGTATATAGTGTATTTATATTATAGCTAAGTTAGACATTATTATGATGAACTCCTGTACCGCGTAATAACCAAGCCCCTTATAAAGCTTCAGGGCGGATATATTATTCTCATCTACATATAGCATTGCCATAGCGCCAGCATTAATTGCATCCTTAGTTACCGCGGAGACCGCGGCTTTCGCAAAGCCCCTGCTCCTGTAGTTGGGTGTCGTGAATACGTCACCGATGATCCAAACCTCCGGCAGCTTTAGGTACGTGCCTGCAATAGCCACTAACTCATTATTGATGAATAAGCCGTAGTAATGCCAGTGAGGTGATGATAATCTAATTAACGCCTCAGCCCTGCTTATACGTGCCCCCTGTATGTTCTTTATCCCAAGGAATTCGTCAATGTCGTTAATTGATAATTTGCGGACTATGGCATTACCGTTGATTATGAACTCCCTGAATGTGTTTCCCTGGCAAACCATTGTTAGGCCCCTGGATAGTGATATCACGCCCCTACTGGATAGTTTATTGACCAGGCTATTTACGTACTTGGGCTCGGTCTCTGCATAGATCACTAGGTGATTACTTAATGAAGCCTTATCAAGTATGTTAATGGGCGCATTACCGATTACGTGAATCGCCGTGTATGACAATCCCCTGAATATTAGTATGTAACCAATTATCTCATTACCGACCACGTTTAGGTACGCCTCGGTGAACTCCGGGTAGTAAGTAATGTCGTAGAACAGGTAGGCATACCTAATGGGATCCGCCATGTAGGCCCTCTTGATTAGGCTAAGTACATCCCTATTCAACTCCCTGAATATATCAACAATCATTTCCTTAATTAGGAGTAAATCATTACCTGGATTTATTAATCAGTTCCTTAATGATGGGGCAGTAAGGATCAGGCGAATTCACGGAGCCGAATGCCGTAAATGCCCGGGCAGGACAACTTGCGTTGCATAGGTCAGCCATTGGGCAAGTGCTGCATGGCCTTATTTCCGCATATCTCCTACCCCTAAAGGACCTAAAGCCATCCCTCCAAATAGCCCTAAGGTCATCCCTCAACGCATTGCCCTCGTAGAACTCCTTACTCATTAATAGCTCACACCCATAGACATTACCGTCTGAGTCTATTACGAACCTACTCCTGCCTGCAGGGCATGTTGAGTAATTAATGATTTTAAGGGCATTAAGTCTCTCCCTTGACTTTCTATATACCTCATATAAATCGCTGAGACTAAACCTAAAGCCATTTAGGACCAGCTTGACGTTGGTCCTAATGCGCATTAAATCCTTAATCACCATCCTCGCCAATTCATCGCTAAGTGATAAACCGTTCTCTCGAGCCCTACCAAATTCCTGAGCACGTATAAAGGTGAGCACGGGTACCCTCAACCTCTCCGTTAGCTTAACCATGTCGATTACGTAATAGGCATTATCAGGAATTACCGTGTATGACAACGACACGGCAATACCAACCTCCCTAAATACATTAATAGCCCTGATAGCCTTATTAAAGCTACCAAAACCCCTAATCACGTCATTAACCGCGGGATTTGGACCATCAAGGCTTACTTGGACCTGGTCAAGACCAGCCCTCTTAAGTTGAAGCGCGTTTTCCCTATTAATCAATGTACCATTGGTGCTCATCGATACGTAGAGGCCGAGATCCTTCGCATGACTTATTATCCTCAATAAACCCCTCTTAATCAGTAACGTCGGTTCACCACCCAATAAATACACGTACTTAACCTCCAAATCCCTTAGTTTATCGAGTATGTGAAGCCAATCATCAACATTCAACTCCCCACTTAATGGCTTACCTGCCGATAAATAGCAATGCCTACATTTGAGATTACACGCGTGGGTTAGGTGTATGGTTACGTCATTTATCGAATCCATGCTTAGGTATGGAGGTTCGTTACCACCCTCCATACTACTCCGTAGGACCAGTATGTGGCCCAGTGGTGATGCGGGGCATTCGTCTAGGTATATCTCGGTTTCATCAATCACTTAATCGCCTAATCTCCATAATTGTGTATTCCTGTTTAAATTACGGATGTCGAAAGGAAGAGTCAGGTGATCCGCTGTTCCTCACCAGGTCAGTTGACCCTCAACTCTCATCAATCAGCGCATTAATTATGAAAGAAGTAATAAAGCTATTGCTGTGACTTACCCTCAGAACCTTGTGGCTTCTCCTCAGCCTTTCCCCCGGTATTCCTTCGCTTCCACATTGGTGGGTACGTGCCCTTCTTCATGACCACCCTGGTCGTCTTAACAGCGATTCCTCGCTGTGCCCTCATTATCTCATCACTAGTCATCTCCGCATAACCAAGGGCGACCAATTCATTCTTAAGCGTCATTATTGCCACAAGCGATCCCTTGTTAATATTGTTCGTTAACTTAACAATGCCTGGAACCGCCAACGCGGCGCCATGGCATACAGCATCGACCGCTGAGTCCCTAATCCAGACCTTGGTAGGTGCCTAACCATGTACTCAACGGGCTTCACGTAGGTCCTGAGCAAGTCCTCAACACTATAATCCCTATAGAGTGTGTACGCATCCTTAAGGTCCTGAAGTGTAACTGCCTCCTTCTCCGTGAAACAACCAACCCTGGTTCTCCTTAGCTCCCTCATGTTAGCGCCGACTCCCAGTACTTCGCCGATGTCGTAGGCGAGTTTCCTAGCGTAGGTCCCGGATTCCACGTTCATCTTAATCAATGCGTATTTACCATCCTCTCGAGAAGCTCAAGTTCATAAACGTGCTTAATCCTCAACTGTCTCTTAACAGCACTCCTTAATGGCGGTCTCTGATAAATGGCGCCGGTGAATTCCCTGAGCACGGCCTTCAACTTCTCGTCATCAACATCACCGTGAAGCTTCATGACCATTATGTACTCCTTATCAAGTGTGTTTATTGCGGGCATTGCCTTTGTTGACTCACCAAGCGCTATGGGCAATACGCCCGAGACCCTTGGGTCGAGAGTCCCTGAGTGACCAGCCTTATCGAGATTAAGCATTTTCTTAACCCAGGCAGCCACCTCGTGACTCGTCGGCCCCCTTGGCTTATCGATCACCACAAAGCCGTACTTAAGGTATAGATCCATGGGCCTCTTCTCCGGTGGTATACCCCACTCTGGTTGGTCTGCTCGTTGGGTATCCTAACGAGGATCTCCGGCTCATTGCAGTAATTAGGTAACGACACGCCAATCATAATTTCAAGTCCTATGAAATTATAAAAGCCTATCTCCACGACACGGCAAATTAACTTTTATTTTACCCCACAGTAAAGACTACGAGTGCCAAGTATAAAGGCGTTAAGCGTAGCAATCCTAACGCTGGTACTCGCAATAGCGCTTGTGTACTCAATACACTCGCTATACATGGTCAGGAGTAATACCGCAGTGGGCGGTTCTTACGTTAACTCGGCTGAGTATGAGGAGTTGATGAGCAATTACACGAACCTACTCATTAAGTATACCGCACTCCTTCAGAAGCTGAATGAGTGCATGGCAAATGAAAGCTCGATTCAGTACCAGGGCTCACTAGGCCATAGGGAGGTTATTGTGAGTAACCTGGCCATGAACGCCACATTATCAGTAACAGGCTGTAATGGCTACACTCTACAATCAACTAAGGAACTTTATTTCGAAACTAAGGGACCTGGTTACCTAATAATAACGTATAGGTTGTCGAATCCCCAGGTCATTGAGGGTTCGGTATCGTATTACGTGTATGTCATGGCCCAGGCAATGCCCTCGATTCCCATGACCGCGGTGTATACGTACGAGAGCTCAACATATGCCTATGAGGCTGGTCAGTACGGACAATTAATCATCCCAGTACTACCAAACTCAACATATGCACTCACCCTCGGCTTTACATGCTATGTTGCTGAGTATTACCCACCGGCAAGTGCGGGTACGATGATTAATGGCAAGATACCGGAGAACGCCGTTATTAATGTGACCTATGTATGGTGAAGGAGCACAGCTATGTAGTCCTATTCAGGTGTAGGGGTGGCTATGTAACTACCAGGGGTAGGAAGTTCGCAATAGTCGATGGGTTTTACGCGTACGTGGGTTCATGCGGTAATGCATGCTCGGCACGCATAGTTAGGCATCTTAGTAAGGTTGTTAATAGGTTTTGGCATGTTGATTACTTGCATGGAGTATGTGATGAGGTAGCCGTCATGATACTGCCCTATGCGGAGGAGGATGTCGCCAAGGCATTACTTGGTAGGTTCCCTGGAATTCCAGGCTTTGGAAACAGCGATAAGAGGAGGGATAAAACACACCTATTTAGGGTGGGTTCAGGTGATGAGACCATCATTAAGATTCTCCATGAATTAAGCATGACCATTCATAAGGAACCGAATAATGAATGCAGCCATAAATTCAATAATCATTTATAATAGGTCATTATAGAGATAATCATATAAACTCACTATTCAATGTAGCCTAGTGATGTTGCTGGTGCGTCTGAGGGCTCATGATGATGGCTCGTGATCCTGATCACTCTTGCCCTCATTATTCCCGTTCTCGGCATTATTAATAGTATTTGTCAATAATTCCTCGAGACTTCTAATCTTTAATCTCTCCCTTATTAATGCGTTAATGCTACTCCTTAGTTCATCGAAGTCCGCCTTACTCACGTAGGAGAGGGCGCTGGCGATCTCCTCGGCATACATGCTGAATATTGCATACTTCATTAGTAATTCCTGCTCCTTTTCCTTCCTCGTTATGTAGAGCCTTAACTTCCTGGCGACCTCCCTAACCGCGTTCCTTACCTCGTTTTCTATCTCGGGTACCTCGGCAATCGCCTCCTTACCCGCACTTGCATATGGTATCTTCGTAGAGCATATGTGGACTACTATGGCTAGGGGGGCCGGGAACTTAACCTTGTATTGAGTCCAATCGATCTCATCAACAATCTTCCTAACAACATCATTGCCCTCATCGTATATCAACGGAACCTTATTAGCAAACCTATAGATAATCGGTTTATCACTGGGCTCGATAGCCCCACCCCAAGCCAACGCTGCCTCGACAATGAATGGATTACCCATGTACGAACTCGGCTTCCTAGTGACTGTAAATACAACCTCGGTCTAAGCACGAACTTGACACCCTCGGCAAGTATGTCCTCACCAATCGGTGAAAGCCAATCAGCCCTGGGCCTCCTCCACCCATTAAACTCCCTCATCTTTGTTACGAAATTAACCAATTCATCATTCACAAGCTTACCCACGGGCATGTCGGGCGGTAATCCAACAAAGTCAAGGAATGTCTTAGCAATCGTCTCACCAACACCATCGAAGTTCTCAACAAGGAACTCAAGCAGTGGCGTATTTGGGTCCCTCTGTATTAATTGCTTTATCAACTCCACATCAACACTCTTGGGATGCGGAAGACCCTCCTCCGGTGGATCAGGCATTTTCGTGGTTACCCTGGGTATTTTAATGGCGTCATCCTCATCTGGGCCCCTGAGTACAAACTCGGCATACGGCGCGACCATGGCGGTCCTCCTCAGGTACTCCTCAACCCTCCGCTTAGCCTTTGACCAGTCACCCTCAAGAACCACCTTAATCGCCGTGCCATGCCACCCATACTTATTCTCCAGCGTTCTCTGTGAGACTATCACGGGCTCGTTCTTCGTAATATCAATCATCAATTGATACTCATAAATAACATCACTCTTCAATGGTGCACTCCTAACGAGTATTGGCGTATTCGTGGTCGATTGGGCATATAGCACAACCATCTTGGCGCCAAGCCCGAAGATACCCCTGTGCTGCTTAATCCTATACTTACTGCTGTAGAATACCCTGCCAAAGACGTTTGGTATCTCATCCCCAGGTATTCCAATGCCGTTATCCTCAACGTAAATACTGACCCAACTCCTTGATTGATCAGCATAGTCAATGTATATTTTTATGCTCGGCAGTATCTTAAACGTCTCAGTCGCGTCAAGACTATTCTCGACAAGCTCCCTAATCGTTTGATAAACAGCCCTAGTTGAGTTACTAAATCCCGCTATCTCTCGATTGCGCCTAAAGAACTCAGCCGGCGATAAGGCCTCAAACTTAACAATATCGTTAGTACCCATGATCTAGAACCTAGGAGACGGAAACCAATTTAAACTTTATGCATTCTATACTATACATAAGGTTATTAATCATTAACAATACCCTGACCCGCAAAACCACACTATTGCACTAAGCATCACAAGGCATAACCTTAATTATTAGGCATACCCTATCAATGATTCCGCCACACTAAACACAGAAGACAATTATAATTTTAATTTTGCATAATCCTGTTTATAAATAAATAATGCCCATAAAATGAATTAACCCAACTACACTATATGGCAAGGTATTGCAATATTAATAGAACATTACTCATATGAAAATCTTCATGATTTAAGAATTAAAATAGTCTCACGGGCCGTTATTATTACACTTATATGACTATAGCCTTAAGTATTTGTTTAACATCCTTTAAATTCTCTAGGTTCTTCACGAGATTTATCACGATGTTTGCTTGGCCCGATGTTAATAAACCATCAGTTAACTTCCTGAACTTATCCTCAACCTCCTCATCACTCATTGGGTTCTTTGGGTGGCCCCTTGGGTGATCTACACGGGCTGTTAGTTCTCTGCCGTCCCTGAACTTCACGGTTATCCTATTGGGTATCGCCGACGGATATAACTTATCTAGTTCCGGATCTACATTAACCTTCATTTTCCTTATTAATGAAAGCACCCTGGGGTCACGTATGTTCTCGGGTTTGTAGTGGTAGAGCTCCACGGTACCGTATAGCAGCGCTACCGCCGTCACCCACATTAGGCTGTGGTCCGCAGTCTCCTTAGTCTTTGGATCCCACTTCTCGGGTCCTTAACTATTATGTCGTAGGCAGTCTTGAATGTGTCTATCGTTATAGCCTCAACATCGTCAGGCTCAATGGCCTTTCCATACTCCTGCCTAATCATCCTAGCCGCATCAACGGCCGACTGCGCATGGTACTCCACTGGGTATGGCTTTATGTACGTGTCTAGTATCCTCTTGGGGCTCGGTATTGAGCTCAGGTCAAGTATTAACTTATCATTGAATTCCCCAGCCAGTAACTGCCTTATGAAACCCATCTCACCCTTCAACGGTGCGTCCGGCCCCGTGATCCCTCCCTAGCCAGTAACACCGCGAACACGGCATTCCTCGAGGAATTGGCGGTTGCCGCCGCCTTCCAGTGACTAAGCTCACCAACCCTTGACTGCCTCATGGCCGCATGCGGTACCGTGGCTATCGATAACGCATTCAAGGCCTCACTCTCACTAAGGCCCATGAGCTTCGCGAGGCCTGCCGTAACCGCAATTCCTATGTAATTGACGTGATCCCAACCGTGGAGCCTAAGACTACCCGCATCGCAAAGCCTAACGCCTATCTCATACGAAGTTGCTATGGCCGTTATCAAATCCCTACCACTCAATCCCCTATACTCGGCAGCCGCGAATAGTGCAGGGATCATATCGCTTGGGTGGAGCGGCTCCTTGCTTAGGTACGTATCGTTATAGTCGAGGTACCTAACCATTAGCGCATTAGTAAATACAGCCCACTCAATCGATGACATATCAAGCGTGCCCCATACCGTGGCCTCAACATTTGACCGGTGATTCTTAGCAATACTCCTCGCTATCTTAACGGGCTCCGCCATGAAGGCTGCCAGGGCAACGCCAAGGCCATCGAGGACTCTACGCTTAACCTCATTAATGACTTGCTGATCCAGGTCCTCAAACTTAACATTAAGCGCATAATGAATTATGGCCTCACCAACACTATCCTTAACCATATTCACCTAATGATACAACGCCCTGATTTTAATGCATAACCTCAATGAAATAATAACAAACTACTTATTAATGATTGTTGCATATTCATTCATGAATGAAGAAAAGAGCCATACTCCTGCTATCAGGAGGTATTGACTCAGCCGTGGCACTATACCTACTCAAGTCACGTGGTTACGACGTGATCGCCATATCAATAAACTACCAGGCAGGGGAGAACGTGAGAAGGAGACGGCCAGGGAACTTGCCAGGCTAACAAATACGGAACTGATTGAGGTTGATCTACCATTCATGAGGGAGGTTGATGAACTGTGGAGCAATGATAATGAAAGACCAAGCCACCTAAGGAGTGCTCACCCAAGTACTATACCCGCAAGAAACGCAATAATATACGCCATCGCCGCATACTACGCCGAGGTACTTGGGATAGACACAATAGTCGCAGGCCATAATGCCGATGACACGAAACACTTCCCAGACACCTCGAGAGAGTTCAGGAGGTTAATCTCGAGGGCACTAACAATAGGTACCTACATAGGCAGGGCCAGGGGGCTCAGGGTCATAGCGCCACTCTCAAAGCTGAGCAAGACCGAAGTCGTTAGCTAGGTCTCAAGTTGGGCGTGCCCTTTGAATACACGTGGTCCTGCCACAATAATTACGACGCGCCATGCGGCCAATGCAGCGGGTGCCTTGCCAGGAAGAGGGCATTTAATGAGCTGGGCATTAAGGACCCACTCGAAGAAGCAATAAGTAATGGGAGGGATTGGTGGTTACTAAGGAAGAAATCACTGATCAAGCCCTAGCCCTAATATACACTCTCAGGGCCTCAATAAACTTCTCAATCTCATCAACGGTATTATAACCATGCGGTGACACTCTGATAGTGCCAGGCCTTGGGGAGACCACAATACCATTCCTACCGAGGAACTCAGCAAGACCGTAGGGATCTGAGTACTCGAAGGTTAGTATCGCTGCATGGCCATCGAGTGGTGTCGTCACTTTCAACCCCAAATCCCCTAATGAATCCGCCAAATGCCTAATTAACCTATTAGTATGTTCCTCAAATCTATGAGGCACCTCATACCTAAGCAGTAACCTCATGGATGCCAGGGTCCCCTCAAACGCTATTATCGGCCACGTACCCCACTCAAGCCTTGCAGCATCCTTGGTAGGCATGTACATGCTTATATCTATCGGTCTCTCAAACAACTTCTCACCCCTCAACCTCCTACTCACTTGGTTATCATCAATCCCCATCCAACCCGACAACGATGGCTTAAGCTATTTAATAACTCATCACTAACATAGATGAAACCAGCACCATGAGGGCCGAGCAACCATTTATATGAACCTGTAATTAGGGCATCAACACCATCCCTAGTTACATCAATTGGTAGGACACCAACCGCATGAAATGCATCACTTATTAAAACGGCACCTCTTGCATGCGCAATCTCGCAATCTCCCTAATCCTCTCCCTATATCCCGTTATCCAGGAAACATAATCAACAAAGACCACTGCGGTGTTATCATCAATGAGCTTCTCATACTCCTCCAGGTACGTACCATTAATAGGCCTCGCGATCCTAACCTCCTTAATTAGGCCACGGGACTTGAGGGCATGGAATGAGAAGACGCCTGTTGGGAAATTGAGTGGGCTAATGACCACGTTACTACCGGGCCTAAACTCCATAGCCGATAATAACGCATTTAACCCATACGTGGCGCTCGGCACGGCAGCAATACTCTGCCACGATGGAGCATTAATCAACTGCGCAAAGACCCTCTTGGCCTCCACGATATGGTCAAGGGCCAATTCCCACGGCTCGCCCTCCTCCTGCCATAGATTAACGAAATTCATAATCGCCTCAGCGGCATCCTTCGTTAATGGACCAGCCCCAGCATTGTCGAGGTACGTCCTTCTCCGTGTTATTTCTATCCTACCCCTAAGCTCCTCTAACCAACCCATTGATTAAGTGAGTATTGCCGGGATTAATTTTTATTGCACCTACTAAGCAACTCCATCACAACCTCTATAATCGCCTTCATGACCGACACCCTCGTCGGCTCATCAACCTTAACGCAGGTCCTGAACTCCATACACAACTCATCCAAGTACTGAAGTACCGTACTAAACTCCTCACTTGGGTTAACCAACCAATCAATTAAGTGGTAAATCGCCTTAACGGCCTCCTCCCTATCCATCAATAAAAACACTCACTAAATAATTAATAAGGCAATAAACTCAGGCGCCGTGAATCTCAGGGCGGCGATAAACCAAGTACTGAGCCGATGGGCATGCCTTCGAGCAGAGCAGGCAATTTATGCACCTACTCTCATCAACTATGAATGATGGACCTGGACCAACACGCCTCAACGCCTTTGTTGGGCACCAATTAATGCACAGGTTGCACTCACCGCATATTGACGCCCTGGCAGCAAAACCCGCTATGTGCACCCTCAATTCCTCATTGCCTGAGGAGACCACTACCCTGTTACTACCCTGCTCAACCCTAACCTCAGCCTCCCCGAACTTTCCCCTTACTACGTATGAACCATTAACGCCCTCCACAGAACCAAGCATCTTCAGGAACTCCGTGAAAGTAACCAGGTTAATGGGCTTATCAACATTGATAATCAACGAATTAACATCACCATTAAACTTGACAGGGTACTCAACCCTGAAACTCACCCTAACCCGACCACGAATATCGCCAGGCAAGCCCCTCCTCCAACGCCAAAGACCGTAATCAGCAAACTCCCTTGGTAGTCCCTGACTCTTCGAGAACTCCCTGAGCACCTCATGAAGTCTCGTGTAAATTCCTGGATACCTCTCACGCACAACCTCAAGTTCCGCTAACTCATTGGCTGGACATATAACGCAGCCGAGCCTATCAAATCCATACTCATAAGCCTTGTTATAGGGCAGGTTCCTCATTAATATATAGCCCCAAACCTCGAGCGCCGTCCAATCCTGTATTGGAGCAACAACAATATCCTTAGTAACCCACTTACTAACCGAGACCCTAGGCAACCTAGCCCTTTGGAACGACTCAAAGGCCCTCTGACCAACAATGCTGATAAAGCCCCCTGGAAACCTACGCAGCATCTCATCGGTTATCGGCCCAAGCTTAATGACCTTACAGCACCAGCGGTAGTCCCTGGCTGGTGGCCCAAACTCCATAATTGCCTTCCAATACTTATCCCCTGCTGAGGCTATGATTAACTCGGCATTATAGAGCTTCGCAACCTCCCTAACATTGTCATAGGACTCTGATGGCTCGAGACCCGTATCATTAAATAATACGTAGAATTTAACCCCGGTCCTAGCCACCAGGTCGAGGGTTACTAGGGAGTCTTTGCCGCCTGAGTACGAGACCACGATTGGCTTCTTATACTCGCTGAAGACCCTCCTTAGGAATTCCACGGCTTTCTCGGCCTTACGCTCTATGTAATCTCTGTTCAATTCGATGAAATCCTTCAACGTGCTAGGCTTGGGACTTGGCAGTGGCCCCTTTGCCAACCAGCTCTTGATTATCCTGAGCCTACCACCTCTCATCGACTTAGCGATGCCGTGGTATTTACCGTCCTCTGTGGATACCGCGACGTGCACGTACCTCTCGCTGGGTAAATTACCCTAATGATCGACTCCCTATGAACATCGTATCTCTCGGGAAGCTTGTCTAATTTAATTACGGCCCAGTAACCAAGGCCCCTATTGATCATCTCGGTGACGCCTTCGTACAAGGGCCTAAACCTCCACATTCTCCTCTCTATATCATAAAACCTATGACCAATCACTCTACCCTCACGATGACCTCATCAGCTTGGTCTGCGTAGCCAGGTATTTTATTGAGGAGGATGACCTCGTCATCTGGTATTAACAACTTAGCCAACTCCCCACTCCCGAACTCATTAATCACAGCCCTCCTAGTAATCTCAACATCGGCAGGAAAGGCAGGTCTAACATCGCCGGGCTTCGTAATCCTGGCAACACTCAATGATGAGCATCGCTTGGCTCCCAAGTCCTTACTGAGCACCGGCACGTTTAAGTCATCGCACCAATAAATCACTGAGGGCATCTTACCGCGGGTTTAAGGATAAGGAAGGTAAATTTAATTCTTTTGACGAAGCCGGAGGCACTCACTTCATGTTCCTCATTAACTTCTGCCGTGACCCCTCATCAAGCAGTTGCAACACCCTACCCACGATTGCCTGGTCCCTATTCTGCAGGTCCCTACTTAGGCTAGAGACTGCCTTAGTCCTTAATGCTAGTCCTGCCTTAACAACGTCGTCAGGGAATGAAGCAAGTATTTTCATGGTTGTTTTGCACCAATTTATGTATTCCTCGTCACTCGCTCTCCGGGCAAGTGTCTCGATGACGCTCCTAAGTGCCTGGAATGCCTGGTCCTCCTTGAGTGTGAATAGCATTTGTAGTATTGACCTTATTTGTTGCTCACGCTGGTTCTCGGGTAATCGGGCTATCTGTATTGGGTCTACCTGCGAACTCATTGATCACTGTTAATGTATTGCCAAAATAAATGAATCCCGGCACACCAGTAAAAATAACAAAATCCCAAATTAATCCTAATTTCACGGAGGCAGTAAAAGACGCAGTGGGTTACCGACATCCCTCAGGAAGTCGCGGAGTTCGCGCCTAACATTCTCATCGCGCAGGATCTCGATTATTAATGCCTTAAGTGACGATCTGAACTCCCTGTCATTAATTACCGAGAGCATCGACGATATCACTATCTTTCTGAGGTTTGGGTCGTTAACAAGGTCCGCCAGCACCACCTGTATTAATGGTTTAACGGACGCTAGTATCCCAGTCACGAGCATTTCCTGATTAATAGCCTGCCCTGCCTGCACAGACTGCTTGTCATTACTCATTAACATACCATTAAATCAATGGGTTAAAAACCTATGTATTAACCTAGGTGGGGTACGGGGTAGTGTTGACGCTGTGCTTAATTAAATAATCACTAACAGGCTATAGAGGTACATGGTGATTAGGAAGAGCACTATGAGCATTGAGGGTATGACATAGGTATAAAGCGGTCTCCAGGTAATCCTCCTCCTTATCAACGCAAGACCGATGCCGCTGGTATATGCAATATGAAGAAGAGCGATAGTGGTGCGATTAATAGTATGTGCAATTGAAGGGATAATCCCCTCGTTAAGGCGCCGAACGTTAGGGAGTACACTATGGACGAAATCGTGGGCCCGGCACCAAATCCCGTAATTGCCTCGGCAATGGACAGCGCAAGTAATACCCATGCGGTCTTCCTTTGAAAACTCGGTAAGTAGATCGAGTTTGCAATATCAATATCAAGGGCTGGGTAAACCGCCATCACGATACCAGGCACCGCAATGAGCCATGACTTGAGATACATCGCTAAGGTCATCGTTAGGATGCCGGGGTATATCAGGATGGTCTTGTTTATACGTAAATCACTAATACGCAGGGACTGCATTGTTAATCACCGTTCTTTCTAGCAACGTCTGGGTAGCCCCTCGACTCCCAATAGCCCAGGTAATTCTCGTTAGTCACCGTGATCTTAACCAACCACTTAACGTATTTATAGCCCCACCATCTAGGCACGACTAACCTAACGGGGTAACCGTGGGTCGTCAGTAATGGTTGTCCGTCAGCCATAAACGCGATTAATGTGTCATCCTCCATCGCCTTCCACAACGGTAAATCGCTTGTATACCCGTCAGCTCCATAGAGTATTACCTTAGTCGCACCTGATTGAACACCCGCAGCATTCAACACGTACTTAAGGGGTACTCCAGTCCACTTAACCACCGCCTTTAGGAAGTATGGGACTGAGACGCATTGTAGTGTGTCTATGATTGTCGTGGTTGGCATACTCGTCAGTTCAGAGTATGTTAGATTTAATGGATTATTCACGAGCCCATCGATTACCAGCATGTAACTACCAATATTTACCTGGGGTGTGGGCCCTATCTGTACGATATACCAGTCATCCAGTGGTGTTAAACTTACGTTGGTAACATTACCGGTGCTACCCGTGTTGTTTGTGGCATTGCTTACCGTAACTGCGCTGACGTTCGTCTGTTATGTCTTGTTTATTGGGAAGGTCTTAATGGCCGATATGTGTGATGCGGTTGGTACGGTTATGTTGACCGTGGATCCATTAGTGATTAATTGATTTGCCCTGGACTCATTAATTATGGAGGAAATTGCGGAATTATTGGCGGCGCTTTCAACACCCTGACCATTATTGGTTATCGCATTGGGTATCGCACTTGCGAGCATTGCGGCAGCACCGGCGGTTAGTAACATGGTTAGGAACCTCCTCCTACTACTAATGCCCATATTACTTGACCTCTTACCCTTAGCGTTACTTGACATTGGTGAGTACGCAATTGGTCCGTTAAATAATGCTTATTCAGAATCCCTTACAAATTTATTACTAATCTCCATACCCTAATTTATTCTTAATTATTCTTAACTTTGTAGCAACCTCAACGCTTATTACTAATTTATGAATTATAGCCCTAATTATTTAAGAGGGGGACACCATGGTTATCCGACCATCACGGTTGAGGTTGGAGAAAGGGCTCCGGACTTTGAGCTCTTGGATACGGAGTTGAAACCAAGGAGGTTGTCCGAATTTCTCGGTAAGAGGTTCGTAGCCATACTGACCTTTCCAGCGGCCTTCTCGCCGGTATGCACAAAGGAGTTGTGCACCTTTAGGGATAGGATGGCATTACTAAATAAGGCAAATGCTGAAGTCATAGCAATAAGCGTGGACACACCATTCACACTCAAGGCGTTTAAAGAGCGAATAGGCCGAACTTCACATTATTGAGCGACTTCAATAAGGAGATGATTACGAAGTATGGGGTCATCCGCGAGAACATACTCGGACTTAAGGGCGTTGCTAAGAGGGCAGTATTCATACTCGATCCAAAGGGCGTAATAGTCTATAAGTGGGTCAGCGATAACCCAGGCATTGAACCACCCTACGAGGAGGTAATACGCATAGTTGATGAATTAAGCAGGAAGTACTCCCCATAATGTGAAGTACGCGTGAATTAATAACCTGACCAAAAATAAATAGTCATTATTACGCCAATCCAGGCTAAAAGCTTAAATTTCTTGGTTCTCGGCTTTTTCCTTGGGCCGGTAGTCTAGCCTGGAAGGATGCCCGCCTCGCACGCGGGAGATCCCGGGTTCAAATCCCGGCCGGTCCACCACGTTCTTAATAGGTATGTTTCCTATAAGGCCCGTGAGCTTTAGGTAAGGCAGTTTGGCTCGCCATGCCTTGGTTAACTTAACGGTTCTTAATGATGGATTACGTAAGCCGTACTCATAATCCTCCCTTAATCCTAAGCCTTCCATCCTTTTGATAACGTCGTTTCATGCTTACATGTTAAATAATTCATGCATAGCCCAAACCCCTCCTTAACATTAATAGCCGAGGAAAAAATTAAGCCTTTAGTGCTTGAGTAATTACTGATGTTTACATTGGCTGACGTTTATAGGGCCAGGCAGGTAATCAGTAAATACCTGGTGAGAACCCCACTTGTTTACTCACGTCAATTATCCAGGTTACTTGGTTTTGATGTTTATCTAAAGCTTGAAAATCTTCAACCAACTAGGGCGTTTAAGGTTAGGGGTGGCGTGTACTTTGCGATGATTAGGAGGGATGAGGCACAAAGAAAGGGGTTAATTGCTGCGTCCACGGGCAATCACGCACAATCCATTGCATATGCTGGTAAGTTAATCGGTGCTAGGGTCGTGATAGTGATGCCCGAGGGCGTGTCTAGGGTTAAGGTTGAGGCATTAAAGGACTTGGGGTGCCGAGATAGTATTTCATGGTAAGGTATTTGACGAGGCCCTGGACTACGCGATGAAAATGGCAGATAGGGAAGGCCTATTATTCGTGCATAGCACCAACGAGCCGCTGCTCTACCCAGGAGTTGGTACGATGCACCTGGAGGTTATTGAGGACTTACCCGATGTTGATGTGGTGATAAACCCAATAGGTGGTGGCTCAGGGGCTTCGAGCGCCGTCGTTGTATATAAATCCATCAATCCATCAATCAAGGTCGTAGGCGTTCAGGCCGAGGGCGCGCCGAGTGTTTACTTATCGCTTAAGGAGGGTAGGTTAGTTTCCACGGGCTATGCTAGGACAATCGCCGAGGGCTTGGCCACGGCTAGGGCTTATGAACTGCCCTTTAGTATATTGAGGGGTAGGATTGATGACGTTATTCTCGTTAGTGATGATGAGATGCTTAGGGCTATTAAGGAATTAGCCCTTAATGCTGGGCAGGTCGCCGAACCTGCGGGTGCGGCTGCCCTGGCCGCTGCAATGAAATTAAGGAGTCAGTTAATGGGTAAGAAGGTCGTGGTAATGGTGACTGGCGGCAATATTGACCCAGAACTGTTTATGAAGGCTCTTGAGAATTACTAGGTATATGAGGAGGATAGTTGTCTTAGGCTTTGTCTCACCACTGCATAGGGATAGAATTCCCGTAATTAAGGGCATTGATAAAACCATATCTAACACTGACGAGTTGAGGGGATTAAGCATCGGCGATGCGTTCGTCGTTGCCTTGATACTATCTGGCGGTGTTAGTCGCCTGGTTAGGGAGTTCGCGGAGGATTATGGCTTACGTAGGTTGCTTCTTGTTTCCCATCCAGGCCTTAATAGCCTTGCCTCAGCCCTTGATGCAAAAGCCCTACTTAGTGAGGTTGGGGTTGACTCAGGGATACTTCACCTTGAGGATCTGAGCCACATCGACCATGCGCTTAAGATCGCCAGAGCTATAGCCTCCATACTCAGTATTAGGGTTGCCCTGCTCGGTGTTAGGGCTAAGGATAGTGTGGCCAGGACCTTTGAGGATAGGTTTGAGGCAAAGGTTGATGCTATACCCATGGAGAGCCTTGAGGATATGATTAATAATGCTGATGAGAAATTGACCGCAGAGTTCATCAATTACATTAAAGGTAGGGTTAAGTTTGAGGTTAGTGATGAGAGGCTTAGGGACGTTGGTAGGATATACGCTGCCATGCGTGGTCTTTATGGTAAGTATGACGCCCTTGCCATTAACTGCTTCCCATACCTAATTAAGCATAGGGTCACACCATGTTTAGCGTTGGCTAGGCTTAATGAGGAGGGATTGATAGCAGCATGCGAGGCTGACCTAAGGGCTTTGTTCTCTATGGTCATTGCTAGGGAGTTAACTGGTTATAGTGGTTGGATCGCAAATACTAACCATATTGAGGCAGTAAGGTCACAATGGCTCATTGCACAATAGCCCTTAACATGGTCGGAGATGCCAGGGTTGTAACCCACTTTGAGTCTGGATTTAACTATGGCTTAACTGGCAGGTTGCTGTTTAATGAGGTGACTGGGGTCTCGGTATCGAGCGATTTTAGGAGGATGGGCATCTTTAACGCCAGGGTTATTGAGTCAGGGTTACTGAGTGATAAAATGTGTAGGACGCAGGCCATACTTGACCTGGGTATTAACTCCTTGGTCATCCTTAGCTGGCGCCGTATAATCACCACGTCATAATACCTGGCAATGTGGTTGAAGAGTTGGAGACCATAGCCGGCGTTCTCGGCATGGAAGTCGTTAAGTATACGCAATGAATCAGCATTCGCCCTTCATACCCTTTGGTGGCGTGACCCCCCTCTGACCCAGGTACCTGCCCAGGTACTTCGCCTCACCAATTGTTTTCACTAAGACCACGTGTAGGAACCTCATGCCGGGCCTAAGGACCATGTAATTACCACTATTGTTTATTACCTCTATTGTCACGTTACCCTCAAAGCCCGCGTCGATTATTGTTGGTGGTACGCTTAAGCCGTACCTGGCGAGGGTTGAGCGTAGGTTGCAGAAGCCAACCACGTCCCTTGGGAACTTCACGTACTCCATCGTCGTTAATAGGGCGAAGCTCCTTGGTGGTATGACTATCCTGCCATCCTTAGCCTCCACAATGCTGAATAAGTGCCTTGCGCTCTCTAGCTCGCATGGGTCTATTACCTGCCCGTCGAAGGCGTATATCGCGTACTCAGTGCCGACCCTGAGGTCAAGCCCATTCTCCCTAACGACATCCTCGCTGAAGGGCTCGATTGATAGGACCCCACCCCTAACAAGCCTTAGTATTTCATCCCTCGTTAATACGGCCATCAATTACTAACGAGTCCCGCGATTTTATTTTTATTACCATAAAAACCCCAAGGTATTCCCCACATATTATCACTGACTGGGCAGGTATACCTGTTCCCATGGGTACTTATTCCTGTCTTTAGCATCTCTAATCTCGTCTAACTTCCTCATCATTGCCTTAAACTCATCATAACTAATCTTCCTGAAGAGAGGCCTCACATTACTAACTCTAGTACCTGGCCTCGGCGATTCGTAGGCATCCGCCCAGGTTAATTTACTGAAGCCCGCCATTGACCATAGGTCCTCCATTGACTTGGGCATTACAGGCCATAGACCTATTGATAGGGCCTTAACCATGTGCAGGGCATTGAGCATGACCGCGCCTGCCTCATCCCTATTACTCTTTATTAACTCCCAGGGCTGTCTCTCGTTTAGGTACCTATTACCGACCCTCGCAATCTCCACAATCTCCATCAACGCATCCCTAAGCTCAATCCTCTCATAATGCTCCTCAGCACTCCTGAAGTGGTTTAGGGCCTCATCCTTATACTTAACGTCAATGTCCTTAAGCGCCCCACTAGGAACCTCCCCATTAAACCTCGTATTTATGAATGTGAGCACCCTATGTATGAAGTTACCAATTACATCGTTTAGTATTGAGTTTATGATCTCAAGGACTTGATGCCACGTAAAACTCGTATCCCTCCCCTCAGGTCTCTGGTAAACCAGGACAAATCTCCAGTAGTCAACGGGCATTAACGCCAATGCCTCATCAATCCAAATACCAATCCTTTGGCTCTTGGAGAATTTCTTACCCTCGAATAGTAGGTACTCGGTTGATGCTGTGGTGTAGGGCATTACGTATGGGTCCCCAGAGGCTATGAGCATTGCGGGTAGTAATATTACGTGGAATGGAATGTTATCCTTACCCACAAAGAATACGGCCCGTGTACTTGGGTCGAACCAGAACTTCTTCCACCTATCCTCATTACCCCTGTTCCTGAAGTACTCGATCGTCGCAGATATGTAGCCGAGCACGGCCTCAAACCATACATATATTGTCTTATCATCGGCGCCAGGGAATGGGGCCTCAATACCCCACTTATTATCCCTTGTTATGGCCCTTGGCTTAATCCCTCCTTAAGCATCCCAAGGCTCATTTGCTTAGCGTTCTCGGGCAGTGCGGTATTCTCCTCCACGTACTTCCTAACCCTGTCCTCAAGCTTCGTTAAGTCCAGGTACCAATGCTTTGTTCTGACCCAAGTTGGTTTAGAACCACATATTGCGCACCTCGGGTTTATCAATAGCCTTGGCTCAAGGAGCCTACCGCAATTCTCGCATTGATCACCGCGAGCCTTATCATACCCGCAGTATGGGCAAGTACCTATTATGAACCTGTCTGGTAAGTAGATCTTGTCCTTTGGGCAGTAGGTACTTCGTCTTCCCTAGTAATTATGTATCCATTGTTGTAGAGCTTCATGAAGAATTCCTTAACGAATTCCTTATGCACTGGTGACTCTGTCCTCGTATAATTATCGAAACTAATCTCCCACAATTCGAATAGCTTTTTCACGATTTCATGCATTCTATCTGTCAATTCCCTAGGCTTCACGCCTAACTGCAGTGCCTCGACCTCGATAGGTGTGCCATGCTCATCAGAACCAGATACAAAAACAACGTCATCTCCCCTGAGCCTAAGGTATCTGGCAAAGACGTCGGCTGACAATACGGAACCAATCAGATTGCCCAGGTGAGGTACCGCATAGATGTATGGCCATGCAGAGCCTATAACCCACTTCCTTTTGGCATTTCCTGATTGGTCACCATCGTTACCAAACTGCACAACGTAACCTAGAAATTTAAGTTTTAAGCTTAAAGTAAATTACTATCACTGAATCCTCCGTGGCCTATTAGGCTAGGTCTTATCTTACCGACTATTCTTACGTTCTAGTTCCTAAAACGAGCCTTAACCGAATTTAAAAACATGAGGGAGAATAATTAATGGCCATACATGGCACGTAGAAAGCCAGTAAGGTGATTAGTTGTGACTTTGGTTAAGGCTTTTTATTGGTGGGGTTATTACGTGGGCCTCATTGCACCTAAGCGATCATGTAGTAATTCTTGACGATTACATCCTCATGCATGTTGTCATGATAACCTACATAAACGGTACCACCCTCCCTGGGTATTACTAGGGCTCATTCCATCCTAAGTACCTGCCTGGCTTTAGCTTTGTCATCCATGTGCTTGATAAATCGGTTAATGTCTCAATAACCTCCATAGTCTACTACAGCACGTACAAGAATTCCTAATGCATGCATAGTCCATAATAATCATCACCACAAAACCAGCGATGACGTTGAGTCCTACGTAAACACCACATACAATGCCAATTACGTAACTGGCAGTAAACAGTCCCCTACGGCTATGGCATCATGGTTTCCTGAATCATTAATGGCCCATCAATTGTCTCGAAAGGGGATTACTACTTCTACGGTCTCAACATGGTGGCGCAAAATGGAGCCGGTGGGCATAATACACGCATACGTAGGCCTAACCAACGAAACATCAACAATGCGCATGGAACCAATACCAAAGGATGAGGTGAATGTATTTAATTGTGTATGACTAGGTAAGCAATAATTGATAAAGGTAATAATTACCTAGCTGCTGGAAAGGATAATAATCAAGTATTTCTATAGATTGAACGTGCAGATGAGAAATAATGTCAAATTAAACTGCCTTGATAAATTAAGTATTAAAATATTTAAACTGTCTTATTTGAAGCATGTTAAATTGTTCCTTGGGATTTAATGATTTAATAGAGAATTATTCGACCTTAATCTCAAATCCTCTCTTTCCTGAACTCTTTTTCTTCAACTCTACGGTTAATACTCCGTTCCTATACGTGGCTTTTGACTGGCTAGGGTCAACCTCAGCTGGTAGTTCAACTTCCTTGTAATACTTCCTATCAGTGTTCCTGGCACTTATAATTAATTTCTTACCATCCTCGGAAACCCTAATACTTATCTTATCCTTATCAACACCTGGCATGTCCATTATAACCTTTACTGAGTCCTCCTCCTCAATAACATCGGTTAACGGCTCAATATCCTCCTCAATGACTGGCCTCTCCCCCTTTGGCCTAACATTGCCGAACTCCTTAATTCTCGGTTTCCCATCAGGCCTATGGATATCTCAAATCCATAATAATAATACCTAGGTCTTACCTTACCGCCACGCTTTCCCTCTTCTTCTTCTGGCGTAACTCCTCTCATCATTCTCTCCATCTCCTCCTCCATCTCACGCTCAAGCTCCTCAAAATACCTCTGAATCCTCTTGAACCAGTTATCTATGTCCTCGAACCACGACATACAACATAAAGAATAAAATAGCCTTAATAAACCTTTATTGCTCTTCCAACTCAACCTCAGGTCTCTCCTCGGCGCGGCCTTCATTCTCTTGATCATCCTCGTTATCTCACCAGCCACCTTATTACGGACAGCCTTACTAGGTATGTCTGCCAACTCAGTAACCACCTTCTTATTCATCTCAAAATCATCACTAAACCTGTCTGGGTAAACCTCAAGCAACCTCCTGGCAAGGCTCTTTATGTACCTTGGCCTTACACGCCCCATTGTCCAGTCGTATTCTTAACCCCCTTTAAAATCTTACGTTATGTACGTAATGCTAACACTTTTAATAACCAGTTCAGGTTTTGCTAATGCCGTGAACAATGTAAGGATTAACATGGTGGAGCCAATACTAAAGCCCATGTATTTCCTAACGGGATTTGCAGGCATAGGCATGGTTGGGTACTTAGTTGTTCAGCACCTGTCCAATGCTCTTAATTGCCGTAGGGTTGGGTTCGTAGTAATGCCCAGGGAACCACCGTTGAGTGCTTACATAATTAGTGCGAACATGCTCTCAACGCCTGGCGAGATTTATTATTGCCCGGAAACTGGTTTTACTATTTCCATAATTCACTGGGATGGCGATTTCATGACCAAATACGCACACGATGTCGTTAAAACAATTGCTCGCTGGGTGTACATTAATGGTTTTAAGGAGGCCATACTCTTTGGTGGGCTTGATAATAGATTAAGAGGTGAGGATTTGGACCAGCTAAGAATCGCTGTAACAACCGAGTACAGGAGTAGATATTCTCTGGGTAAGGTTAAACTTATGGAGCTTAACTACGCAATGGTTGGGCCATTGGCGTTGTTAATGAATGAATTCGAGAGGTTAGGCATACCTGCAATCTCCATATTGCCGTATGCCGAACCATTCCGTGCAGACCCTAATGCGGCTATCATCGCCATTCAGTTCCTAAAGGAATTAACAGGCGTCGAGGTTGATGTTAGTAGATTAAGGGAGTTAGCCGAGATTATTGATAAAGAAGTTAAGGAGTTGCAGGAAAGTATGAAACGTAGGGAGGGACCTCCCCATTACATCTGATTACTGCATTGAATACCACTTATTTCCTTAACGATCCAAGGTATTAATGAGTATAGTTCCTGCCTTGACCTAGCCTTAAGGATTACTAAGCCTTTAAAGCCCAGACCCATTAATTCATTGATTATTTTTTTCGTGATAATCCTTCGTAATTACCATAATTCCGTTAAATCCCTTACTCCGTAATTTAATTAAGTATTTACGCA
The DNA here is from genome assembly GCF_001316265.1 of Vulcanisaeta sp. JCM 16159. Taxonomy (GTDB): domain Archaea; phylum Thermoproteota; class Thermoprotei; order Thermoproteales; family Thermocladiaceae; genus Vulcanisaeta. Next base: position 29,006 of record NZ_BBDN01000008.1, read on the forward strand.
GCAAATGGTGAGCGTGTAGACGCAGGTAATTCGGAGTAGGTTCAGGATACTCATGCTGCGACAACGGGTAAATCTCACTTATCTCATACGGTATTGGACCCAGGATGGATTATTTATTATAATGTGAACTTTACTTAATAAGTCATTACTTATTAATTGATCTATTAGCCAGTATATTAATGGGTCTCTTATGTATGGTCTATCAAGAAGCTCACCTGGCAATACCACGACTATACATCCCTGGGGCGGCTCATAATTATTGAGAAGTCTCTCAACATGCCTAATGATTTCGGGCCTATGTAGTGATTCCAAGGATGTTATGTGCAGTGCCCTCACACGCCCTGATTCATCCGGGATTACCTTAAGCAAAGCCCTTAACCCCTTCCTTAAGGCCAGTAATGCTGACTTAACCCTGGCATCACCGCCAGCTTTTTCCTCTAAGTACTCCCAAAGGGTTCCCTCCTTAATCCTAGCCTTAATCTCCTGAATCTCCTCCCAAAGCACGTATAGGTTGTGAATTGCTAACAACCTCTCACGCTCAGCCTTATTCGTACTCATTAACTCCTTAACACTGTACTTCCTACACACGGGGCAGTTGCAGGGTATTCTATCAACCTTAATCTCATTAAGTCTCACAGTCCTGTCCCTAAGGATTATCCTATCATCACGAGCATAGAGAACATAACTGGCAGAATCGAAGAAGTCAACACCCATGGCTACGGCAAAGGGTAGTATTAATGGATGTCCAGCCCCAAAGAGATGCACAGGCTTGCCTGGTGGTAACCTAGCCTTTACTGTGGCTATCATCCTCACTATCGTTGAGAAGTCATACTCCTCAAGGAGCGTTGTTGGGCTACCGATGGCGTAAATATCGAAGTTCAACTCGCCCATCTTCGTGGCCGAGTAACCAAGTATGTCGAGTTTATCACCGCCCTGCACTGGACCCACAATTAGCATCCTGTGTTCGGGATCCCATACCTTAGCCTTCACGAGGGCTGCCCTGGCCCTTCTCAAGGTTTCCTCAACCTCAAGCACTACGGCTTCTTTAGGCCTACCCCACTGTCGGTATGTCAAGTATCACGCCAATGTCTGTGCCTATGTCAATCTCATACTTGAGAATCTCGTCTGGGGATACTTCGACTTTACCGTACATGAGCAGTTGATATGCGCCTGAGTCTGTCATGATGGGTTTATCCCAATTAAGCAGCTTATGCACACCAACCTCCCTGACAAGGTCGCCATAATGTCTCTTAAGTAGGTAGGCATTAGTTATTACTTGATTAAAGCCTATATCCAAGATGTCGCTTAATGATATAATCTGCTTTACCGGATTTATTACGGGAAATAATGCTGGAGTCTCAATAATACCTGACCTAGTCTTAGTCTGCCAATTCTTCCAGCTAAATCTTTTTCTAATATTTCAAAGGACATTCGGAATAACCACAAAACAGGATTTATTCTAAAAATATACCTATCCTCAGGATTTTTACATAGTTAATAATTTAGGTTTTTCGCTTAGACATGAACTCATCAAACAACTCCTTAACGCGCTTGGCCAATGGTCCTGAGCCCTCGACACCAGCCGTGGTCACCTTGACATTACCAACCTGCACTATGTTTGCTTCCTCAACATACTTAACCATGCCAGGGAAGTACTTGTCTATGTACCTGGCGAATTCCCTGAGATCCACGAATTCCTGAACAAGGACTACGTCCACTATGGCGTGGCTCATTATCAGTACTCGAGAGAACCTCTCATTCTTATTATTGACTGCGTCCACGAGCATTATGTTTAACGAGCTATCTATACCCACGAGTAATCCCTGGTAAGTCGTGCCCGTGTCCGTGGTTACCCTAACCTCCTTATTGACCATGTTCAGTAATTCCGCATTAAACCTCCTGGCTGCGTCAGCGAGTAATGACATAATTAATCAGGATTACATAAGATAAGCTTTTTTTTAGTATTTTTCCTTACCGTAGACCAATGCAGTTAAGTGGTGATTTCAAGGTAATGGATGTTAAGGGTACGGATTACAGGGGCATTGTAAGGCTTGAAATGAGTAGCGAGTCTGGCGTATCCCTGGCCCTTGAGTACCCAAGGAATGCCGTTGATGTTGATATTAAGCAGGGAGATAACGTTAAAGTTAGTATTAGTAATGAGAAAGACCCAAACTATGCCTCGAATTGGGATGTCTACATGAGTGGAGTCGTGTATTACGTGGGTGGAAATAATGTTAAGATATCGATAGGGGGCTTGTTAATGGATGTTAATAATTTTAAAAATGATGTTAAGGTCGGCGAGAAGGTCTACATTGGTTTGAAGGTGTTAAGGTAGACCAAAAGTTTCAGTAAACTCTCACACTCCACTGGAGTTTAATAACCCTGAGCTATTTGGCATATAAGCACTGGACTTATTAATAATGAGAATGAAATCACAGATGCCATGCAATGCCCTTACTGCGGAAGTTCAAGAATAGTCGAAAGAGATGGACAATACATATGTATGAATTGCGGTACTGTAATTGGTTCTGTATACGTTTATGATACGTATACACAATCATCACCATTAATAGACGGTGAAGAGATTGATCTAACTCCAATATGGAAATCCGTAGAGAGAAGTGTAAGAGGAGGTAATGAGACAAAGTTGAGTGTCTATAAAAGGTTGAGGGCCATAAATGAATTGTTCAGGATAAGGCGTGAGAGCTACTCAATGTATAGGGCCTATGACTGTATGCTTTTCATAGCTAGGTCCTTTGGAATCGGTAATGAGTACATCGAGGAAGCCAAGCTCATTTTTAGAAAAATAATAAGCAAGGATAGTTCATCAGCAACCTACTACGAGGCGGCGATTGCGGCGGTATTATACGTAATATTGTCACATAACCTACCCATAAGCACTAAGCAGGTAATAAGCGCATGTAGGTTAAGGGTCATAAACTGACCTTTGAGGCGATAAGGGGCTCTCTGGCCGCTGTCGGGCTTAGGTATAGTTTGAGGGATAGAATATTATCCCTCATCAGGTCAGGACTTGTTAAATTATTTAATGATTCCTGGGTTACCCTCTATCCTGAAGCCGAGAGGTTTCTCAACTCGTTGCGAAAGTCCGTAATACAATCAAGGAGTCCGCCAATCCTGGCTGCCGCAATCATTTACTGCGTGGGCAAGAGATTTAATTACAAATTAAGGATAGAGGACGTGGCTAAAGTAACCCAGGTTAGTCAATACACGCTGAGGGATTATGTACGTAAGTTATGCCAAACTAATTGATTGTCCATACTTTTTATTCTTGGTGAAGAAATCATGTTAAATTACGTATCTCCACTGAATATACATGCTAATAAAAAAACCGTTGTTAACTAAGTTGATAATCGCTCATCAAATCCTGAACTGTATAAGATGCCCGTTAATTAGCAGGTGTAATTTCGCAAGAAGTCTTTCAGCCATGCTGATCGAGGGCATGGTCGATATCGACGCGCTCGAGACATTAAGTGCTTGCAAATTAACAAATTTAGTAGATATACTAAATATTGCGCGTAGGTTTGATGGACAGGGCTTCATTAATAGGCTCCTTAATCTGTTCATTAAGGAGGGTGCTAGGTCTAATTTAAGGGTGGAATTATTCAAGGAGGGGTCTATCATTACCATGAATGATTTCTCGTTAGTAATTGATAATGCCCAACCAATAGGCGGCACATTTACAATATCATCCCTTAAATACGTAAATAATAATGGTGACTGCCTACTTGAGCTTCATAGGATTAATAATGATTATTTAAATTACCTAGTTGAATTAACGAAGAGAGTTGTTCCCAACCATGACTATTCCCTATCATCACTATTATTATCAAGGGATAAATTTCTATCCATGTTTATTAATGACCATGCACTCAGGTCACTAATAATACTCGCTAGCCTTGGTTTAGGCGATTTAGCACCAATTATACTAGATCAGAATGTTGAGGATATATTCATAACTCAGGACTCCATATACGTCAATCATAGTGAACGTGGAATGTGTAAGGTCATGAATGCCAATCCACAACTAGTTGCAGGGCAGTTCCTTAAGATCGCCAATATTAGCGGTATTAGGGTTTCCGTAGATAATCCCAGCGGTAAATTCTCTATCGCCATTAGTGGCAAGAAACTCAGGATCTCGGTGGATAGATGGCCTCTCGTTGAGGGTTTGTCGGTGCACGTTAGGCTTCATAAGAAGCCATTTACAATTAATGACTTGATTAACATAGGTTCAATAAGTATAAAGGAGGCGAGTAGATTGATTGCTGCGCTACGTGATGGTTTTAGTATGCTTATTATGGGTCCGCCATCAAGCGGTAAAACAACGCTATTAAATGCACTAGATATGGCGCTACCCCTGAATCTGAGGAGGATATACATTGATGAGACTGATGAATCCCTGGAACTACCGACACCAAGCGTTAAGGTTAAGTCAATAATTGGTAAGACCGAAGAGGTACTTAAGTCGCTACATAGGGGTTATGGCGTGTTAATAATCGGCGAATTAAGGGAGAGGGATCACTTCGAAGCTTGATCCACGGCGTTAATGCAGGTCTCCAGGTATTAGGTACCACGCATGCGGATAACGTCGGCTCATTAATGAGCAGGTTAAGGACATTTTCATTGAATGAGTTAATAGACCTGGATAGATTCGTATTAGTAATAATGGAGAGGGATGGTTCAATGCGCCGGGTTAAGTCCATTATCTACCCTCAGTTTTTCAATCCTGAGCAGCAAAAAAATAGATGCAATAATCAATGCATTAATGAGGTTAAACCGCGTCAACAACGGCTATATTGAGTATTCCATTCAATTAAATAGATTATTAAACGATGTTGGTGGTGAAAATGAGCCTAAATGAGTATCTACTGAGTAATGCCAGGGCTAGGGCCCAGGAAATAATTGATTCACTTGATAAGTCCTTAACAATAATTGTTGGCATAATATCGATAGGCCCCATAGCCCTGTTCATTTTTTTCTACGCTCGTGAATCCCTACCTCTCATTAATCATACCTCTATTCGTAACATCAACAACACTTGTCATTAGGAGAATATTTCTTAGGTTTAGGAGTAGGCTTAATGATGAATTATTGAATTCCATGAATGCCCGGGATAATTTCGTAGGAGAGCTATTAAGTGGCGGTGGATCGATGATGATGAATGTCCTCGGTATTAATGATTCGCGTAAGTGGATTTACCTACTAAGGGCTTTATATGAGGTTCATGATGATGTACTTACTTCCATATTATCCAGGGAGTTACAGGGCAGCCTTTCAATTAATGAACTAGGCCTTGCTAGGTATATAATTGCCCTCAAGTATTCAAGTGATAAAATAACAATTAGCGCATTAAATAGGGGATTAAGGACAATAGCGCTTAGTTACTATGTTCTTTTGTTCGCGATACCTGCGGTAGCCAAGTCCCTACAATTTCTTGGAATTAGTTGGAATATCCTATTTGTTATTTCAATCCAGGTGTTAATTGCAATATCCCTCTATGTCCTTCTGAGGGTAATTAAGAAAGAATTTGGTATTGGTATTAATAGGTATATGTTTTTTTATGATTATTATTTTAAGTATTTTACTAAGTATAGGGCTTTTAATATTAGTCAAATGAGCTTGAACCCTCGCCCTTGCCCTCCTCGCCTTCCTTCTTCTCCTCCTTCTTCTCACTCTCAATCTTGCTGGCGGCGATTATCTCATCAATCCTCAACACCATCGTTGCAGCCTCAACGGCAGCCTTTAAAGCCTGCAACTTAACGGTTAGTGGTTCTATTACGTCAATAGCCCACATGTCAGCTACCTTGCCCGTGAAGGCGTTGATACCGTACTTCCAACCATCCTCCTTACTCTCATGTATGTGCCTTAGCTCCGTCAATACATCGACAGCGTCAAGGCCGCATTCTCAGCGAGTGTCTTTGGTATCACCTCCACAGCATTTGCAAAGGCCTCTACAGCATACTGTTCCCTACCGCCAACCTTAGCCGCGAACTGTCTAACTACCTTGGCGACCTCCATTTCGGGTGCGCCGCCACCAGGTAATACGTAGGGCTCCTCGATTACATCAGAGACAACGCTAAGTGCATCTGTTAGGTTCCTCTCGGCCTCATCAACAAGTCTCTCGAAGCCACCCCTAATTAATATACTTACTGCCTTCGGGTTCTTGCATTGCTCGACAAACACCATCTTCTCATCTCCAATTCTTCTCTCTTCAATAAGGCCTGCGAAGCCGAGGTCAGCCTCCGTCATGTCCTCAATATTAGTCACTAGCCTACCGCCAGTTGCCCTAACGAGCTTCTCAATGTCGCTTCTCTTAACCCTCCTAACGGCTAGGATACCTGCCTTAGCCAGGTAGTACTGGGCCATGTCGTCAATACCCTTTGTTGTGAAGACCGCATTCACTCCAAGAGCCTTGAACTTGTCGACGTAGGACTTTAGTATGTTCTCCTCCTCCTCGAGGAACGCCCTTATCTGGTTGGGATCGTTGATCCTAATTTCGGCGTCAATCTCTGGCTTCTCAACCTCGAGTGGTGCATCGAGTAGGGCAATCTTAGCATTAACAATCCTCTTGGGCATTGCTGCGTGGACAACCTCCTTGTCAACGACTATGCCATAAACTAATTGAGTGTCCTCAAGGGCACCACCGTGCTTCTTAACAATCTGTACATTATCCAGGTCGGCTACCCACTTCCCGTTTCTTTCCTCAGCAACCTGTAGCATTGCCTTAACCGCAAGCTCTGCGAAGTAGTCCTTGACGGTCTCACTTATCTTGCCGTGCATTGCCGTAGACGCAACCTTCTTAAGCGTTGTAACATCATCCCTCTTTACCGGGATTGCGATCTTCCTTAGGTGCTCCGTGGCAACATCAAGCGCCTTCTTGAATCCCGAAACAACGACTGTTGGGTGTATGTTCTTATCAAGTAGCTTCTCGGCTTCCTCAAGCAATGCACCGGCCAGTATTACTGCGGTTGTTGTTCCATCACCGACCTCATCATCCTGCGTCTTAGAGATCTCAACAAGTAGCTTGCCAATTGGATGTTGCACGTCCATCTCATCTAGTATCGTTGCTCCATCATTCGTGATTGTTATGTCACCAAGGCTATCAATGAGCATCTTATCCATACCCTTAGGGCCAAGCGTTGACTTCATAACCTCAGCAACCGCCTTGGCAACCATTATGTTTATCCTCATTGCCTCCTTACCAAAGGCCCTCTGGGTACCTTCCTTCAATACCAGTACTGGCACACCGCCGATCTGTGCTAGATATGCCTGTGTACCGCTGCTCATCGGCGTCTCCGTAAAGCACTTCTATAAAAACCTTTCTTTCCTATGAGGAATAAGTCCACGTATTACCACACCAATAAATTACTTAAATCAAGAGTATTCACCTTAAGGGCATCACCAGCATTAATAACAGGTTTTGCAAATCTATCTAAATCATCAATACCAATCCTTGGACATGCAGTATTTACCACCACGTCCACAGGCAGGTTATTAATGTAGTCAGGCGAGACCTCGTTCAGATCAATAACCACGAATTCCTTACCCAAACCCCTCAACCTATTGATTAGCAATTCAACCAGCTCAGGTCTATATTGGCCAGGCTTCCTCGAAACGACGATGCCCACGAGCCTCGCATTACTAAATCCCTGAAGCGCCTTAACCTTAAGGGCCAAGTACCTACGGTATACCTGGTCAACATTTTCAACAGACCCTCTAAACACATCAAGCAGGTAAACAGTTGCTTGCGGCTTTAATAACTTAAATGTCAATGGGTAAAAGTAACCAGAGCCCACAAACAGTACTGTTCCTCGTATTGGAAAGGGAATAAAACAACCAGTTATGGGGCTTGGCGCTACTGACAAGCCAAGAGTCTCAGCAATTTTATATGCGTATAACTTATATGGTAACGCATAGGTTACGAGAACGTCGGTGCCTGGCTTAACGAAATCATCCACAATTTCCCTAACCCTATTTAATAACTCAGGCCTAGGTTTATAATAGATAGCTGAAAACAATACGATGGGGCCTCCTTCGATTTCAATAGTAATAATATCGCCAGACCCACCCCTCCTTACTCTGAGGTTCTTGCTTATTATTCGGAATATATTAGATGGCAAAGCATGCCCTAGATGAATTATGTATTGATAATCACTCAACACCGAGAAATCACAAGCACCCCAAACATTCTGCCCACTTAAGTGTGCCCTATATCCCTTATTACTTAAATATCGCACAGCCTCTAATCCAACGTTTTTAAATCCGAGGGGGGTCTCAACCAGGACTTTAGCGTCTTTACCCACTCTGCTCAGTACTTCTTCAATTCCTTTAAGCGGCAATAAGTACTCGTCTAGTACCTCAGTTAAGTCATTGTTATAATTCACGGGCATGAAAATCTCTAGATGATATATAAATAAATTCTGTGCGTTCTAAATGGACCATTAACAACAATGGATTTTATAGGCCGCCAACCAGGTACCTCAAAGTCGTGACTAACCACGCGAGAGCCGCGTCTTAGCTCCTTACTTAATTTCAGTCGTATTTTCTCATTAGCATCACTACCCAAGTACAACGTTATTACGTCAGCTATTGAGTAATTAAAATCAAACAAGTCGCCCCATACGACATACGCTCTGCCTTTCAACCCCAACTTCTCGAAGGTCTCAATACATGACCTAACAAGTGCTGGGTTAATTTCAATACCTATACCAATGGCATTAAATATCGTGGCTGCTAACACTACGATATTGCACTCACCAGCACCAGGGTCAACAACAACCTCCCCAGGCCTTACATTCGCTAACCTAAGCATTTCTATGGCAACATCACGTGGTGTTGGTACATAAGGTACTGTCATTCCGATACTTCCTGTTCTTTTAAAGGAAAAGGATTTAAAGGCATGCCCTATACGGGGTTCTTAGAACTCAAAGCCATGTCCACAACATCCCAACTGGGATATGAAAGGTTAAATGGGGTGATCGGTAAGCACATATATGGTAACCTATACGGGTCGACCCAAACATTTTAAGTGATGAGAAGTTCTTACGGTCATTAGTAATAAAGGCCGCCGAAATAGCCAATGTACACCTGGTTGAGGTTAAGTCCTGGAAGTTCATAAATGGCGATAAAGAGGGTGTCAGCGTACTTGCCCTAGTTGTAGAGAGCCACATAGCGATACATACATGGCCCGTCTATAGGTTTGCCACGGTTGATGTATATACATGCGGCGACCATAGCATGCCAAATAAGGCATTTAACTATATTGTGAGTGTTCTTAAGCCGAGGAAATATATCGTTAATTATGCGGATAGATCCAGCGAATAATTAATAAATTTAAAAAGAGAAATATTTTAATTTCATTATGATGTGGGTGCAGGTATACACCTAAGTATTCTAATTGCTGTCTTAACATCATCAGCAGTAACGGTCTTTCTTCCAGCATGTCTCGCTAATTCTATACTCTTTGTTGCTATATCAAACGCAATATATTCAAGGATATCTCTCAATGCTTGTATTGCATCTTCACCTACTCTTTCAGCACCAGCTTTATGGAAAATTCTATCTATTGGTGCCAGTGGTAATTCTGGCATTGATGGTTTTTCTCAAAATAAGTATTTAAGGATTTTTCCTCTTTCTACACGTAAGAAATTACGCCATTTATTAAAGTCCTATTTCTTCTAATTTATAGGTTAATGTTGCGAATTTCGTCTTATATAGATAGAAAATTTTACCGCAATTATTACAGCGACAAACCACGATAAAATTCTCACTGCCTCTCTTACTTAGGAATTGCACCATTGTCCAATTATTCATGCCGCAGTATGGGCAGGTAATTACCATTATTTATCACCGAGGAAATCCATTATATTACGCCTACTATTAATATTATCTTCACTGTTTTTGCTATCTCTACTATCGTAATTCTTATTATCACCAGTTTCTTTAATAGCCTCATCTATCGGGATTACAGCATTGTTTTCCTCATCACCATATCTGGTAGTCAATATTTTCCTGACAAGGCTAACTATGCCCTCGTTAATATTATCAACCCTTCTAGTCCATTGTCCCAGGTTGTTCAATGCATCGAGTGGAGTTCCAAACGTTCTCAATAATGCCTCCGCCCTCTTCGGACCTATGCCAGGTAATGATGATAAAAATTGAACCTGGGCATCCCTAATCGTCTCGCCCCTCTTAACTGGCAAGGCCTTAATACCTTTACTTCCCATCTTCTCCGCCAGTGACTTCATTACATAGGCCGTACCCTCCTCATCAGGCGTATATAACACCTTAACGCCTATATTAACCAACGTGCTTAATGCACCGAGTACAGAGTGCTTATGTACATCCCTCCTATTCAAGGCTCTCCATAAGTCACCCTCAACAATTACGTAGGCCTTATCAAACGCGCTTAATAATTCCTTGCTTTGTTCAAAGAGTCTGCCATCAACTATTGATGATATGAAGTCCATAGCCCTCTTACGTTCAATACCAACATTGTTAGGCAGTACGTAATCGCCAATATCCAGTTTACGAGGAACAACACTACAACCTAATCTCTTAATCCACTTAACGACCTCCTCAGCCGTTTCATACTCCCGTGAATCAACTATTATAATACAATCCACAAAATCCCCAAACAGTTAAGTTAAGAACTAATTAATTTACCTAATCCTCACTTAAGTCATTCTGCATCCTAGTCTCCTCGGAAATAACCATGTAAATACCAAGTAATGTCATGACGATGCCAACAACGGTCAATGCCCGAGGGACTTGGTGAAATATTATGTATGCAAGTAATGAGGCAACGATTGGTTCACCCAATGTTGATGTGGTTATGGTTATGGCCCTCGAATACCTAAGGGAATAATTTAGCAATGTATGACCAAGTAACATTGGGCCAAGTACGATCATTAATATGTAAAGCCAGGTGTATAGTGGATATGGCCAAAACCTTGAATGCAGTATTAATCCAACGAATAGCGTTGTTAGGGCTGAAACACTGTAGACTGGCACTGTGTACATAGCTAAGGATACCTTAACCCTAATGAACCTACCCACTAGGAAATACACGGCGCCAGACATTGAACCGACTAGTGCAAGTAAATCGCCAATTAATGCCTTCATACTTACGTAAAACTCGGGTACTGTGATCAATACAATACCAAGGAAGGCCACTAGGGTACCGAGTATCGAGCGTTTACCAACTTTTTCGCCAATTAATTTACCCATTGCTAACGTGAATATCGGGTATGTGGATACCAGTGTAGTACTTGCGGCCACGTTGGTTAGGTATAGGCTCTCAATCCAGGTCATGAAGTGCGTAGCTAGTGCAATACCGCTAACTACCATTAATATTGTCTCATTTCTTAATGGTGCGTAGGTATTATTTCTTCTTTTTTTTCAATAATTAATAATGGCGATAATACTGCCGCGGCTATAGCAGTTCTCCAGAAGCTACTGCTATTGGTTGAGCGCCAGATAGTAGTGTTAATATTGAGGCCCAGGATATTGCCATCACCGCAATTATAAGCAATAAATAGTACCTGAATTGCATAATCTTAGTTAATGGTTTCAGGGTTTAAATAAAAGTATTATTAATGATTCATAATATTGGGTGTGGGACATGAAATTTATAAATCAACCATGAGAATTAACAAAAAAACGTGGTTAAGGTACCAATAAAGTTAGTCAGTTGGGATGAAATAACTGAATGGGCTAGGGTACTATCAATGAAAATAAAAGATTCAGGGTGGTTACCCGATATTGTAGTTGCAATAGCTAGGGGTGGCTATGCACCTGCAAGGCTTGTTTGCGATTATCTAGGCATATCTGATCTAATTAGCCTTCAGGTTGTCCATTGGCCATCAACGGCCCAGGTTGCTGAGAAGGCATACATTAAGTACCCACTTTCCGTTGACTTAAGCGGTAAGAAGGTTCTTGTGATTGATGACATAGTGGATACGGGGGACTCAATACAATTGGCTAAGGAATACATAGAGCGTAATAATAAGAACGTGGAAGTGAGGACCGCAGCCTCCAGTGGATATCAACCGTTGCCAAGTTCAAGCCTGATTACTGGGCAATTGAGGTTAGGGATTGGGTTTGGTTTGTTTATCCATGGAACGTCACTGAGGACATGACGAACTTCATAAGGAGGGTGCTGACTGAGGAGTCTAAGGCCGGTAAGAGGGAGTGGACGTTGAATGAAATAATTAATAGGATGATTGATTGGTACGGTGAAGAGGTCCTCAAGGTTAAGGTCACGTACATAGACCTGGCCCTTAGGAACCTTGAGAGACAAGGCGTGGTTATCAGGACTTATAAGGATGGCGTTGAGCACATAGTACTTAGGTCATGATGTAATAGTGTGTGAGAGAGTAATCATTTTTAAAGCCCACGATTAGTGAACAATAAATGCTAACACAAGAGGAGAGGATAAGAGTATCCATAATAGGTAAACTAGGGAGATTTAGAATATACTTATACCTAATATTGCTGCTGCTCTTCTTAGCAGCCTACTTCTTTGGCTACGCCATAAAGCCTAGCCAGCAATTCGCTGCAGCCGTTAATCAAGAAATAAACCAGATGCAGTCGGAGAAAAATAACCTTACATCAATATCTCCAATAGCGGTATTTTCTTATGAATTAACGAATTACATGATAAACCTAGGTCCATCGTTAATACCACTTTACGGCATCTGGAACACGGCAGCCCAGTGGGTTACTAATGGGATCGCCACAAACGCAGTATCTGGCGATGCGGCAATATCATTAATGGCAGGAACGATAATACTATCGTTAATAATGGCAATACCCTCAGCTGATGGACTGCTTTTTATACTATTGTTAATTAATTACGGAAAAGATAGAGAATTCAAGGACTTGGTTCTCCTCTCATTACGCTGGTATATAATGTCGGTGATCCTCGCCATGGTACTCATAATACTGTTATTAGCCATGCCATATAACTAAAGCATGCCCTTAGGTTCAACACGCCTAAACTCAAGGCCGTACGATCTTAAGTAATGATAAGCCGCGGAGGAAATAGACGGAGCAACCAAGATACCCCTAACGTTCCTGTCCTCCTTCTGGCTCAGGTGTTCGACATAACGCTTAAGCTGATTAACAGCCTCCGGACCTGCTTGCGAGCGCTTGCACTCAATGACAACTAGGTTACCCTTAGAATCTTTACCAAGTATGTCTATGTCACCGACAATTGTGTGGTACTCTCTGGCGATTACCTGCAACCCCTCTTCAACAATACTTGGATTATTGACGATGGCATTAACCATATCTTCCTCCGTACCAAAAACCCTATAATTCAACGTAACACCAAGTCTCACGGCACCAATAAATCTAATAACAGGTATCTCCACAATAACGACCTCCCTCGGGCTAGCCCTAACACTCCTGAGCGTCAACACGCCCAGGTTTATTGAGGCATACAATGTTGATGGTGGTGGGTTCCATAAACGAGGTCTCTCTTTACTAGCTTCATGAATCATGAAGGTACCGTCGGGCTTCGATACGACAAGCCTCGGCATTAATTCCTCGAGCTGCGACTTAGCCCTACCTTCATATGATGCTGTCATGTCTCCGTAAATAAGCATTACATGTGTACTTTTCCTAAGGTTAATGAGTCGGAGAGCCTCAGTAGGCATTGGGTCTACTAGGTATTCTAGGTCGGGCGTGGTTTCCTTACCCATGAAGCTTGTAATGCTCATTATGGGTGTTTTTCATTAAATTGCGGGCATAAGAAGTTTCCTTTTACCACTATTTCGTATATTCAACATCGTCCTCGCTTATCAACTCCAACTCAAAGTTTAATTCATCGAGGACTCTGGCAATGTCGATTATGCTAAGTCTTAGTGGATTAATGACCATATTTAGTGTCTTATTTTCAATCCACAAGTCAAGAGGTTTAATGATTTTTATTACCTCGTCTAAATTGCCTGATTTAATCACTCTAAACCTATAGTATCTGGCATATGCTGTGCATCCACTGTCAAGGGCATGGTTCATGAAGTCGGTATCGTCATTAGCCATTACGAGGGCCCCCTCCTCACTTAGGTTGAGTATGCTTACGTTTCCATCCCTGACAACATAATTAAGGCACTCCCTCCATTTAATTAAATAGACGAGACTCATGCGTCAATCATCTTCTTAATTATCTCCTTTACCCTGTGAATATCGTTATCTTCAATCTCTATTAGGCTTAGAGCGTTACGTAGTACATTATTAAGTTCCTCGTCACTTATTGAATTAATTTCATGAACCTCGGTCATTATGTAATTAACCACCGCCCTGGCGGCCAAACCCTTTAGCTCGGTATGCATCTTTTTCAATTCCGCTAATAATTCAGCACTTCGCATCGAGATCAAAAACAATAAAGTATATCTTTTTAACACTTTTTACTGGTGAAGTATTCATTATTGTCTCTTATCAATGGGTACATAGGGCACGTCATGAGGACCTGTATAGCATGCCCTAGGCCTAAACAGTCTGTGTTGGTCTAGGTACTCTATGGCGTGGGCGGACCATCCAACGACCCTTGACATTGCGAATATTGGCGTGTAATACTCATAGGGTATTCCAAGCAAGTACATTGCTATGCCACTCCAGAAATCAATGTTTGGATAAAGCTTCTTGGGGGCCAACTTCTCGAGGACCACCTTCTCCACCTCCTCGGCGATCCTATACCACGTCATATTACCCTTAGCCTCACTTAATTGCTTGACGAGTTCCTTGTATATCCTAGCCCTCGGGTCATAGGCCTTGTACACTCTATGGCCAACGCCCATTAACCTCTTACCCTCGGCAAGCAGTTTCTCCACATATGGCCTGGCGTTCTCGGGCTTCCCAATCTCCAGGTACTGCTTCATTGCGGCCTCATTCGCGCCACCATGGAGTGGGCCCTTCAGTGTGGCAATGCCAGCCGCTATCGCCGAGTATAGGTCTGTCCATGTTGATATTGCGACTAACGTCGCGAATGTTGATGCTGGTACCTCATGGTCAATGTGGAGGACTAGGTATAGGTCTATTGCCTTTGTTGATGTTTCATCAGGCTCCTTCCCAAACATCATGTAGAGGAAGTTGGCGGCGTGGCTCAAATCCTTCCTGGGCTTAACAAGGTCTAGGCCCCTACTGGCCCTGTAGTGTGCAGCTATCATTATTGGTAGGGCTGACGTTAACTTAACAGCCCTCTTGAGGTTGGCCTCTTTGCTATAATCACTTGGGTTCTCATCAAATGCCCCTAGGGCAGCCACGCCGGCCTCTAGGGCAAGCATTGGGTGAGCCTTGGCTTTACCCAGGGTTGTTACTACTGAATAAACTTCATTGGGCAGGTCCCTGTATGATGCTAGTAATGCCTTGAAGTCATCAAGCTCCTTCTTATTGGGTAACTTGCCATATAGTATTAGGTATGCAACTTCCTCGAAGGTTGAGTACTTAGCTAGGTCATCGATCCTATAACCCCTGTACCAAAGGATACCGTTTTTACCATCAATATCACTTATGGTAGTAGTCTTTACGAGAACATCCTCAAGACCGTGAATTATAGGCCACATGGGCTTTGAATAACTTTACCACTTGTCTCAATCTTAACCTCCTTAACTTCCTCGCTCATACGTCCTTAACCCTACAGTCACTTATTTAAATACTATCCTAGTATATAGTTTAATTAGGTTTAAGGTGTTAGTCAACTGTCGAGTTCTTAATAGATAACTATAAAACTAAGGGCGCCATTATTAACAATAAAAGGCTTAATACCACTAAATTTAATTAACATGTGAATTCAATGACCAGAGGTCTCTTCATCGGCAGGTTCCAACCACCACATTGGGGCCATGTTTGGGCGGTGAGGGATATACTCAATGAGGTTGATGAGTTGGTGGTAGTGATTGGTTCCGCACAGTTCAATTACATAATTAAGGACATTCACGGTTGGGGAGAGGATTTGGATGTTGAGGGAGGCTTTGAGAGAAGGTGGCGTGGATTTGTCGAGGGTGATAATAGTGCCAATACCCAATATCGAGAATAACGCTGCGTGGTTTGGGTATTTAAGGTCATACGTACCACCATTCCAAGTGGCTTACACGGGTAATCCATTCGTGGCCATGTTACTCAGGGAGGCAGGCATTGAGGTAAGGCAACAACCACTCTATGACAGGCAGAAGTACAACTCCACGAGGATTAGGGAATTAATGCTTAAAGGTGATCCTGAGTGGGAAGATCTCGTACCAAAATCAGTGGCTGAAATAATAAGGAAGATAAACGGAATAGAAAGACTAAAGACCATAGCCACAGGCGAAGCAGAACCGCATAAATGGTAAGTAATCGTTAACAATAACCTCAATTAATAATCATAAACTTCCTAATAACGAAAAGCATTGATTTTTATAAATTTCATAGCATAATGCCTCGTGTTTATATTGCATGGTTAGGAGGGATTGAACGCGCTTCTGGCGCCGCCGCGGGATTTGAACCCGGGACCTACGGGTTAACAGCCCGCCGCTCTACCGGGCTGAGCTACGGCGGCAAGCCAATGTTGCCTTGTTAGAATTTAAGTTTTTTTTGTCCTGGTTATAGGGTTGATTGCCTCATTGGGTAAGTGCCTGTTTAAGGCTTTGTAATGCTATATCTATTTTATCTAGGTCCTCCTTTGTTGGTATACCATTTACACTTATCGCATCTATTACCGTGAAGTCCGCCTTCTCAAGCCTTGTTTTTACATGCCTAAGCACCACATCACCCCATCCATAATCCGTTATTAGTAGTACTGGCTTTCCACCCTTTAACTTCTTTATCAATAGGTTGATTATGTAGTCCATCAGTGGGAATGGCTCGGTATCGTATGTGGACACCCCAAGGACTATACCAAGTGCGTTATTTGCCTCTCCAATTAAGTCACCAATACTTGCTCTTTCCTTATCCGTAAACTTATAAATACTAACGTTAAATCCCCAATCACTAAGTACGTGAGCCACATGACTCATTATACCATCGACGAAGCCATACATTGAGGAATACGCAATTACTATCTTCCTATTAACTGGTGTTTTCAACGTGAATTCCCTATATAGGTTAATGGCTTTATTTACGAGGTTTCCCTTGATCACTGCGCCGTGGGCGGGCGCGATAATTTCGATATTGCCTTCAGTCACTGCTAGTACTTTATCGAGGTTTTTAATGACGTTATCCTTGTAAAAACCAATTATGTTCGCAAAGTACTTTCTCATTGATGATATGTACTCATCGCTTAATTCATCAATAAACACTGACTTAGGTATCGTGTACGCACCAAAGACATCACAGGTTATCAAGGCCTTTATTTGGGGTATGTACGTGAACATGGTCTCGGGCCAGTGAAGCCATGGTGCGTGGATAAATGCCAACTGGTAATTCTTTGTGCTTAACGTCTCGTTATCCTTAACAGCCCTGAATTTAGGACTTATTCCATAGAGATTTCTCATTAATTTACTGGTCATTGGGTGACCGATGAAGGTAATACCTGGGTTTCTTTCATACAAAGTCTTTATTGAACCGCTGTGGTCTGGTTCCATGTGATGAATAACGACGTAGTCCAAGTCACGTATATCGATTACGGAATTTAAGGTATTAAGAAACTCACTCTCTAAGCCCTTCTTCCAGGTATCGAAAAGTACCGTAGTATCGCCATCAATCAGTAAATACGCATTATATGTGACCCCCTCCGGTATTTCCCATAAAGCCTCAAAGTACTTAGTTGATGTGTCGTTGTATCTTAGAATAATTAGATCCTTACTCACCTTATCTATGACTACGCTATTCTCGATTCTCATTACAATACTTAAAATAATGTGAATTTTAAGTCAAGTATAGTATGTTTACTTAAAATAACTTCTCTATTTCAATTAAAATTAATATACTAAAATATGAAAAATTATGTTTTTATATTTATTCTTATTCAAATTTATTCATTAGATCCAGCCCCTAACCTTCATTGCGTTGTATATCCTGTCCACAGCCTCTACGTATGCCGCTTCCCTTATCGTTACCTGGCTCGTACCCAGCTTACTCCACCTATTCATTACCCTATTGAATGTGTCAAGCAATATCCTCTCTAGCCTATTCCTCGTCTCCTCCTCATCCCAGAAGTACCACTGCAGGTTCTCAACCCACTCTAGGTATGACATCACGACACCGCCAGCATTAGCTGCTAGGTCGGGCAATATCCAGACACCCTTCGAGTGCAGTGTTTTCTCGGCATCAGCAGTCGTTGGTCCATTTGCGCCCTCAACTATTAGTTTGGCCTTTATGTTATTTGCATTGCCCCTGTGTATAACGTTCTCCAGTGCGGCGGGTACGAGTATATCAACCGGTAGTTCAAGCACTTCATCGTTGGTTATTTTCCTCGTTCCTGAGGCATCGTAGTTCATTACTGTACCTGTCTTATCCTTAACTGCCTTAACATCCGCTAGCTTGAGACCGTTCGGGTTATAGACACCGCCTTTGCTGTCTGTTACGGCAACTACCTTAGCGCCCATCTTCTCCAGCCAATAGGCTCCCCAGTAACCCACATTACCAAATCCTTGAATTGCCACGGTCTTACCCTCAATTCCACCCCATAACTTCTTAGCAGCCTCCCTAGCCCAGACTGCCACGCCAAAGCCAGTGGAGTACTCCCTAACTGGGTTGCCCCATAGTATCACTGGCTTTGCTGTGAATACGCCAGGTACGTTGTGACCTGATATTTTGCTGTACTCATCAACCATCCAGGCCATTATCTGCGGGTCAGTACCAACATCGGGTGCTGGTATATCAACTTCAGGACCTATGAAGGGCGCCAATGCCCTTGCATAGCCCCTGCTTAGTTCCTCAAGTTCCTTCTTGCTTAATTTCTTAGGATCAACTGCAATTGCGCCTTTGCCTCCACCATATGGTAGGCCATTTAATGAGTTCTTGAAGGTCATTACCGTGGCCAGTGCTATGTCTTCCTCAAGCGTTACCTCTGGGTGGAACCTTATACCGCCCTTATACGGTCCTAAGGCGTTGTTGTGCTGTACCCTGTAACCCGTGAATACCTGTATCTTTCCATTATCCATCCTAACGGGTATGTTAACGGTTATTATTCTCTGGGGCCTACTTAGGATTTCATAGACCTCCTCTGGATATCCGCCTAGCTCTATAGCTCTCTTTAGTGTTTGTAGGACACTTTCTAGGAATGTAGTTCCCCTTAGTGACATCGAGACTATGTAAGTGATGGGTTATTAAATCTTTCTCTATTGGCTTATGTAATATGAACATTGACGACCTAGATTAGCATTTAAAGTTATTAATCAATGATTATCCCTGAGAATCTCATGAGCCAGAAGGCGCTCAATAGGCTTATGGCTAAATTAACCAAGGAAAATCTGTGGATTTATGTGGTCAAGTTATTAATGGAGAGACCCATGTATGGTTATGAAATAGCTAGGGAGGTTAGAGAGCGCTTTAACATTAATATAACGAATGTTGGTGTTTACGTAGTGCTTTACAAGATGGAGAGAGATGGTTTAGTGGAGACGTTCATGAGTGATGGATCTAAAATGTATAGGTTGAGCCGGAAACCATGGAGCTTTGGTTAAGGGCTAGGGACTTCATATCCGTAATTCTTAAGGAGGTTTTTAATTGCGGTGTTGACTGTGGTTCTGGGAAGGCTTAAGGACAGGATAGAAAGGATGGGTAGGAGAGTTCTCGAAAAAGGCCTTGCGAGAGTTATGCCTAGAAACCCCAATGCACTAACGATAGCTTCATTAGTTATCGCATTGCCAACACCCTACTTAATGTGGTTGCATTATTACTGGGCCTACGTATTAACGTTCATACTATTGATAATTACAAGCGCATTTGATATGCTTGACGCTTAGTTGCCAGGTATTGGGGAAGGACCTCCAGGCTTGGCGCTTTTCTGGATTCCACACTGGATAGGTATGTTGATTTTATAGCATTAATTGATCTCTGGATAATTAGCAATAGGGGTCTACTGAGTATACTGTCATTATTATTCGCAATACTGGGTTCATTAATGACAAGCTACGCAAGAGCTAGGGCTGAGGCACTTGGTATTAAGATGATGGGTATTGGCTTACTTGAGAGGGAGGAAAGGCTAATTCTCATACTACTTATTCTTTTGATATTCATAGTCACGAGCATGGATGCAGTGGTACTATATGGTCTCTTACTACTCGCATTATTAACAAATGTTACGGCTGTGGAGAGGATAATCATGGCAGTTAGATCTCTGAGCTCTACTTGACTTATAATGAAATGATTTGTTGATTTCATTAGTTCATTTCTTGGTTTTCTTAATTAATGATTATCGATAACAGGGAAAAGCTAAAGCTTTTATAATTGATCCTCAAGCCAATAATTGTGGGTATGGCTGAGGAGAGCGAGAATGTGGTTATTTACGTAGAGAATGAGAACATAGCCAATAAGGAGATTGTTAAGTCGAGCTTAATAGACACCGTGAAGAACTACGTGAAAAAGCTACTGGATCAATGGAACCCAGACGAGTCAGACTTCATAGTACTTAAAGTGTCTCAAACGGTAAGTCTTGATTTACCATTAAGTAAGGAACTCTATAGGAGGGTTGAGAAGTACGGTGTTAAGAGGGTCGGTAATAAGGCTGAGGTTGAGATACCGACCTACGAGATAATATACAGCAATAGGTGGATGGGTGAGGACATGGAGGCCGACAGGTTCGTCGTTATAATGCCCTACATAAATGATGACGTCATAAACCAGGTGGTGAATAATATACTGTCATCACTGACACCTGAGGGTGAGGAAGAAGGTGAGGAATTCCTTGAGGAGTAGGTTGACGGCATTTCATGAGTAATTATCTATTATTGATGAGCCCATTATACTCTCAAACTCTATCCCAAAGGCATCAAGGACCTGCTCAAGCGATGTCCTTAGGTACTCAATGTACTTATTTGGGTCGATTTCATCAATCCTAGCCAACTGTATTGGCTTAACTCCATCCTTACCCGTGGTCTTTACGTAAATTATTATGTCACCAGGCCTTACATTATAGCTAGGCTCTTTAATTGAAGCGCTGCCTTTACATGTTGTGGTGTGTTCTTTGTGTATGATTCAAGAGACTTAGTGAGTGCGGTTCTTATCGCCAACTTGTTAAGTGGTATCTCCTTTCTCTGTAGTTTCCTGTAATAATCCCTGACTTTATCCCTAACCTCCTCAACGACCTTACCGACATCCTCAAGGCCCTGAATATCAGAGAGAAGGCTAATAACCTCATTGAATGCCTCCTTAGCGAAGTCAGGTGTGTTCCTCTTTTTACCAACTAATCCCTTTATGTCCAGTTCACCATTTTGTAGTATGCCGACATAGTTCTTTTTTTTCTTCCGCTCATGGCGACTAATTTATAGACCTTGTCCAGCTCAATCTCAATGCCGAATTCCTTATCCACCCATTCAATTAATTCCTTAAGCTTGTTCTCGTCAGGGTTCCAAATGAATAGGCTATCAGTGTCCCCATAAATGGGTACTAACCCAAGCTCAAGTGCCTTTAATACGGTTTTTGATAACACGTACCTAGCTAGGGCGGTCGTTAACTCAGCGGCAGGTGGGCAATATAGCTGAAAAACCTCGGCTCCTAACACGCCGTATGATGCGTTGATGAAGACCTTGAGGGCGCTCTGTACGACATTATAATAACTCTTCAATAATTCACTTTGTGCAGATTTCGCTAATTTCTTATATACATAGGCCCTTAGGTCCCTGAGTAAGCCAACGATTAATGCAGTCAGTCCCTTTCTATCATTACACACCCAATGGGGTAGTTCTGGTATTGGCTTATTGCCTTGTTCCTTCTCGTTTGGGCATTTAACGGTTTCATAGGATATGTTCCAACGCTTTATCACTGATGGGTACATACTTGCGAAGTCAAGTACGTAGACGTTCGGGAATATGCCGGGCATTGGTTCCAGGACTATGGCACCTGCGTACTTCTTACCCTTAATAATAGCCCTAGTCGCTACGTCACCCTTAGCCTTAACTATATCCTCCTTCTCAGGTATTAACCAACCCCTCCTCCTATGCTCGTAGTACAGCATGTTCCTAATCCATGCCGATATTTGACTCCTGACTAAGTCATCTGGCGGTGTCTTGGAAATCCTGGACATCAATATTATTAGCCTCAGCACTAGGTTGTTATCATACGTCGTCAGATAAAGCCCCAGAAAGGCGTCCCTAAAGTTATAATTAATTAACTCAACGTAGCTCATTTGCGACACGGGCTTATCCCTACTCAGCTTAGACATGCCTATTACCGCGTGGGCTATGGTGTCCAGTGTCCTATCCATGCCCCTATACTTACCACCAAAGGCGTATACCTCGATAGCCCTGATATTGAAGAACTTGTACAAGTCGATATGTATTCCGAGGGCTATGGATGCCTCGTTCCTCCTCAGAATTATCGGTATCTCCTCCTTCTTAAAACCAAGCTTAAGGGCCTGTGGTAGATGTAAGGTAAGTCGAAATTATCACCGTTAAATGTAATCAGTATTGGGTATTGCAAGATTATTGAGAATAATTCTTTCAACATTTCATACTCGCTATCGAAGAACTCCACCTCGACGTCATCGTACATGAGGTCCTCAAGGTCCTCGGGCTTTAACTCCATGTCCGGTCTCCTTAGGACCAGGATCTTCTTTAGTCCATCACTACCTGCAAGGCCTATGGCTATGATTTCATAATTAGCTCCCTGGGGTTCGGCACCCTATTCTCCTGTGGTGTGAATACCTCTATGTCGAGGGATAGCCTCTTAAGGTTTGGTACAGGGGCCTGGAACAGCGGTATCCACCTCCTCGCCTCCTCAAGGAATTCCCTATCGTTTGCGTACAACTTATTTATGAATCCCTCGATCTCGACAGGCACCTCAATGGGCACCTGCACTAGTTTTCCATCCTCAACCCTATAGAACATGCCAGGTATGATCTCGTTATCATATATGTAGCACAAGTGGTACCTTATTCTTGACTCCCAGGTCTTTGGAAGTAACTCCCTTATTGAGTCAGACCTACCTCCAATGCTCAACGGATCCTTAGCATCAATCTTAGTAAGTATAATCTTCTTATCGCTCAATGGGTCATACTTCTCGATAGCTTCAACGTGGCTGAACCCTGGATGTAATATGACCTTCGTAAACTTAGTAATTATTTCTTCCGGCCTCACGTTAGTTAGTAGGTAGGGCCTATGCCCAGTGTTATCGTACCAGAAGTAAATTCTATCATTGACTGGATCGTAAAGTTTAACAAGGGCTTTACCAACCTTCCCATCGTAGGTCACGGTCAGCACTATAGATGGCGGTGTGTTCTGAGGTGTCTCAGCCTTTATTGTTATTTCCTCTTCTTCTTCCTCCTCGCGTTCCTCAAATTCCTCCTCTTCAAATTCCTCTTCCTCCTCTTCTTCCCTATACTCTTTACTCTTCATTTTCCAGCAAGATATAGCTATAATAACTGACTTATTAATTCGTTGCTCCCCTACCTTAGGTACTATGGTTTCATTTATATGTGAGTAGAATTATTAAGTAGGTCGTATTAAGCAGGCAGACAATGGGTAGGTACTTGGGTGATATCATTTGGCCAACAATACTCTTAGTCACAATAGTGGTCCCTGTGTTCATTACCTATGAACCATATATATTAACTAATACTTATTACAACATTGGGTCATCAATAGCGCAGACGCTGAGTAATGCCATGAGTAATCCGGTGAGTATTCTATTAATATACCTCCTCGGAGACCTAGCCCCATACCTATATATAATTGTTGCAATACTTCTAGTACTTAATCGACAAAGAATTCATGAATTACTTAATGAGCTAGGTCTATCCTGGAGACCATTATTCGGTAAGTTGACAGTACCGATTATCATTGTTTTAGCACTTGTTTGGTTTTTAATCAGCGGTTTAATTCCCCTTACCTTATTTATTCCTAGGGTTCCAATGATAAGTCTTCTCCTAGCGACTTACATGTTGTTTCCAATAGCCGTTAGCGAAGAGTTCATATTTAGAGGCTTTATGCTTAGTAGGTTATTACCGAAGATGGGATCCATCAACATAATCACTTCATTACCCGCGGTAACTATAGATGCCCTATACTTCACGATAGCGCATGTGCCCATTTACCTAGCGGTTTACGGCCTTAGCGACCCAGTATCACTGATTTACACCCTTAGTTACATATTTATCTATGGAATCATTTCAAGCATTATATTTGTATCCACAAGAAATGTGGTGCCTGATATAATTATTCACTGGATTAATGACTATTTATCTATAGTAACCGTGATTTACCTAGCTCATTAATAATCACACTACATAAAGTATCCGCGACCTTAATTGCAGCCTCTTTATAGTCCTCAAGGTCTATTAGTTCCTCAGGCTTTGAAAACGTGCTCACTGATTTAATTACTACGAACGAGACACCCAACTTATTAACGTACTTACTAAATTTCCTTATTACCCTATTCTCATGTACCCCATCATACGCATTATTGAGGATAACCATAATAGGTTTCCTACCATACCTAATTAACAAATCAATATACATCTTCAACCTAAATAATGAACCCTCAATACCATCAAGGTTCGCTGATGCTATTAATACAACGTCCGTATTTACCCATCTTATGAAGTCAAGTGTTGATGAAAAACCACGTTTATACTTCCTAGACGAACCCGTTAAAAGCCCCATAACACCCTCAACAATTAAAGCATCCAGTCCAAGACTCTCAACAGTATTTAACACATCCCTCAGATTAACCCAACCAAGTGATCTACCTCCCCATCTTAGCTTTATACTCATCCAGGGCTTAAATGGTCTATCAAGAATGTAAAGTCCGGGATGTAGGTCCCTTATATCGCCAGCCAATTTGGCGATGCCCACGTAATAACCAGCCTTATTGAGACAGAATGCCAATGCGCTCGTTATTAAGGTCTTGCCCTCACTGGTTAAGGTCGATGCGACAGTAATTATCTTAGTACTCATTCTAGGATTAACAACACTCCCTTTGCCTATCCACTCTTTTTCATGGTAATCCCTATAGTAATTCATAATTTCCTTGTTATCGTAAACCCCAATTTCACGAAATATATTCCTAATTATAGGAGACCCTGACCCAAGTATTCCGTGAACCATGGTGCCAAACACGTTATACTTACGGGATATGATCAATGTGGGTACATCAATCCTTACATTCCTATAATTATGCCTTAGTACATGTGATACTCCAACAACCTGGACATTATTTGATAGTATACTCATCTTGCCATAGGTATGGGCCTGCCAACCCACTAATTCGCTACCTACGAGACCCCTAGTTGCCCAAGTCTCATTAATTATCTTAACCCTCACAGGCCCTGTAACGATTAACGGCTCAAAGACTATGTCCAGGACACCAAGCCCTTTGGAGTACCCGGGTAATCCCCTGACGTTCAGATTCACGGCTCTCGACAACAATTGAGTACCCGAGCAAATACCCAAGACAAAACCACCCCTCTCAACATACTCCCAAACTTCTCTCTCAATCCAGTCATAACGTTGTAGTACCTGGGACTCCACCAGGGTTCCTGGAGGTAGTATTAGCAAGTCGAGGTCCTTAATAATGCCTGGTTCATTAATACGTACATTAAATGGTAATTCCTCGTAATAAGGCATTGCACCCCTAACGCTTAATATGCCTATTCTTTTCATGGTTAATCACTTAGGATATTACTACAGCATCAATACCATTGTTCACCAGGGTTGATACGGTATCGGCATTATCATCAAAATGCACAAGTATTTCGTACCTCCTCAATAGGTTCTTGATCATCCCAGACTTATAAATCGGGTCCGGTTCGGTATTATCATCGGTCTCATGAATAAATCCTCAAATTCATTTACGCCAAAGCTCCTTAATTGATCTATTGTGCACTTTCTCATTGATTCCCTCCTACCCGTCACTATTATTATGCCAAAACCCCTATTCCTTAATAACTTGAGGAGGTTTATGTTCCTTGTTTTAGGGCTGTCCATGAACAATTTTCTGCAATCGAGAAAGCAATCCCAATCAACTTCATTGTTGGACTTAAGGCATAACTTTAATCTATTCTCTGAATTAACCAGGACTCCATCTATATCAAAGGACACATACTTTATATCCATCACCCCCTACTCATCAAATGCAATATCTAAGCACTCAATGCCATTACAACTTATATAATTAATACCAACCATCTTAGGTAGGTAATACATTTGCTTAACGGATTCCGTAGCCACGGTATTAGCACCAACGCTCTTGAGGAAAGGTGACACAACAGGACATGTAGTTAATACCAGGTGTATATTGGAATCCTCAAGCATCTTAATTATGCCCTGGCTTAATGTATTAATTACGAAGGATGTCGTAGCTATATAAACAGGCTTCTTGGCCTTCTTCGTTCCTTTGTTTCTTACGTAATTAACTACCGACATTACCTCATCAATGCCATAGTGAGGGCATCCAAGGAATACTGCATCAAAATCATGGTTTTTAATTCCTGCATTCTTGACAATATCGCTGATATCTATGTCTATTTTCTCGGGTTTATCCATCATAGTGAAGTACTCCTTATGATTTGGTGTGAGTTCATCGATTACCATGAATGCGTGGGGTGAGTACGTGGCATAACTAGCCAGTAACTGTTTAATCACAGCATTACTATTAAACCTGGCCATTAGGTATGGCCTTCCATCACCGATTTCCTCAGCTATTTTCTTACCCAGAAGTCCCGCAATTAATGGGTCATTAATTGGCTGTTTTCCATTAACCTTAACCACGTGCGTTGGTACCCTACCCTTAAGCGTGTAAAGTCCATACCTTGGAACCCTACCAACCAACGCCGATAGGACTACGAAGGGTCCCGGTAGTTTCTCGGTCCATGCATCATGGACCGCGTTTATATAAGCGACGGCATTCGATTCCGCCCACGCGTGGTAAGTCCTTGATCTAATACGTAGATATTCATATGGGGTGCATGTCAGCCATAAACTAGCGCCCATACTCCTTAGTGCATTTATTATTTTCCACTGCTTATCAATGAACTCCTTTTCTATACCCCAATCATTGGCTATATCAATACCCACAGGGTTTACCGTCGTAAATACGTGAAATTTAGCGTTAGACCTGGTCAAATCCTCTAGGTACTCAAGGCCTGGATCACCTATTGTTAGGTAGGAGACACCGGCAATATGCGCAGTTTCTATCTCAATTAGTCTATCAGCCTTTAATACATCACCAACCCTAACTATGACCTGCATTGCCCTTGCAATGGCATCTCCATAATCACCACGAAGCATGGCCTCCTCGTACTTATTAAGATACATTCAATGCCTTGGAATTTGTGAAGAAAAATAAATCTTATTAAATTAATTATATTACGTGAATTCGATAATGCTTAATGATACAATTAACCTATTTAGGAATGTCTCGGCATTGTTTACTGACTATGATGGAACAATAGCGCCAATAAACGTTGCCAGGCAATTGAGTAGACCCCCTGAGCCTATTTATGAAAAACTAAGTGAAATAAGTAAGTACATACCAATAGCCGTGATAAGCACAAAGGACTGTGACTTTCTAATACCGAGGACGGGGTTTGCTAGGGCGTGGTCTTGCACGAACGGTCTTGAGGTGAGGATTGATGGCAATTATTATATTCATGAGGATTTACCTAGATGGCAAGGTAGATTTGAATCTCTAATGAATGTTATCAATAAAGTCGATGAGTTAAGGGGTGTTTATTTAGAGATTAAGCGTGTTGGTGATTTAATTGGTGGATTAGGAATTGATTGGAGAACTAAGGGTGCCATTAACGTGGAAGCCCTTGAACAAATTATTAGGTTTGCGAATGAATTAGGATTTAAGGTAATCAGGTATAGAGGTCATCCATTCATAGACATATATCCAGGGATTCAGGTTGATAAGGGCTATGCTGTGGCGAGACTTCGGGAGCTCATGGTATAAAGGGACCAGTAATGTATATGGGTGATTCGGAGAATGATATCCCCGCAATGAAGGTCGTTGAGTATCCCATTGGCATTAGACATAAGTACAATGAAGGACTTAACCTACCAGTAATGCTGTGGGTTCATGAGAATGAACTACCAACCTTCTTGAACTATTTATTGTCAACTTTAAAGTCCAAGGTTCATTAGCTTCCGTAGCCTAATTAACCTGTTTAATCGCCGTAACTTGACTTCATAATTAATACCTACATTCAAGTCAATTCTAAGGGAGTTAATTATCCTTGATTCAATGACATTCTCAACATTCATAGGCTTCTTGAGTGCCGTAATTAAATGCATTAAAAACCTTTCTCTATAGTAATCAATAAACCCATAGAAATGGTTTAGGCATATAGAGTGCAAGACCCTCAAGACCAACCCTCTCACTGGGCTTCATTAAATGCCTGTACTCACTGGCTCTGGGGCTTGCCAGAAACCACCTATTCCTTGGCATTAGTATTCTAGGTAGTTTATCCTGAAAACCACACCTTTTGCATCTTAGTAAGCCTGACCTGCCTGCGGATTCCATTGGGCCACCACAAACCGGGCATCTAGGATTCTTCACTTCAATATGTCTATCATGGAGAACCCTCATTCCTTCGATATATAAGCTGGAATTACCATTAGGCTTAACACCACCCCACGCCTGTACTAAACATCCAATACAATCTGCTAACTCCCTGGAAATACCCAAGTGCCTATATGCCATTACCCTTTGTTTCTCATCCAAAATAGCCTGGGTATGCCCTCTCTCATTAAACATAATGTCCGTAATAATACCCATAAGGTCAATATTCCTATATGGGATAGGTTCATTTACGTGTGACCTATGTTCATCAGTTCCCTGGTTAGTTATGTATATTATCCATCCAACGGCATTATACTTATTAGCGAGGTAATTACCCATGGCAAGTACATGATGGGGTGAATCACCCTAATGCCAAAGAGGACTGGGTCAGGGCCGTGAGGTTCAATAAGTACTTGGTCCTCATATATATTTAGGAATGTAAAGGGGTTCGTTACACGGTCCCAAATCTTCACGTCACTAGGTCAATAATCGGTCTCTCTTCGTCCTCAAGCCTATATGCTATGAATTCATAGGTGGCGTCGATTGGTACAAAGCCCAGAGAGGCCAGCGCTCCAATGACGCCCCTACCACCCATGAGTCTGGCATTTATCTTATTAGCTACTCTTTGCGCGAGGTCCAGCGTGACCACGTCCCTAACGCTCTTCCTATAAAACCATGCTAATCGTTCATCAACATTTATTGAATCGCTTATTACGTATGCGATTCCAGGGCTTGTCTTACCAACTCTCTTAACCATTTGGTCAATCAGTGAATTCATTAGCTCAACATAATCCGTAGCATCATTCTCAGATTTGGCATTGATTATTATTGATAGGGATGCATTTCCTCTGGTCTTAAATGGCACATATGGATTTAACCTGGTCAATCGCGGCAACCCAACAATGTTATTAATTAGTCCATCCTTAATTAGGTATTTAACGAATGAGTACATGACATACGTGGTGCATCCACCACCCTCCCAATCCGTGTCATCAATACCAATCATCAAATACGGCATTTATACAGATAGAACCTAGAGAGATAGTAATTCCTTTCCATCAATGCCTGAGCTAAAATTACCTTAATTTAGGCGATAAAAGCCTTTTAAATACAATTACATTAATACCAATTTAATTATGGTTGAGAATGAGGAGTCTGAGAGGGAGGAACGTGAGGAGAGTGAGGAAGAGGGGGTTGAGGGTGTTGAGACGGAAGAAACTACGGAGGAAATAGAGGAGGTTAGTGAAGGTGAGGAGGGTGCTGAGGAGGGTGGTGCAGGCGGTGTTGTTGAGAGTGAGGAGTATTATAGGATAATGTTCCCAAAGGGTAAGGAGTTTAGGTACGTGTTCACCGCATTAGCTAACCTACTTCAGGAGTCTAACTTCATTATTGATTCTGAGGGTATTAAGATGAAGTCCATAGACCCAAGCAAGGTTTCCCTGGTAATCCTGAACATACCTGGTTCAAGTCTCGAGGAGTATACAGTGACGAAGGAGTTGAAGGTTGGGATAAGCTTTGACCTTGTTAAGAAGATTTTGAAGAGGGTTAAGGCTAAGGAGAAGGTTGAGCTGGGCGTTGATACTGCTAAGAATAGGTTCTTCATAACCATATACACAAAGAAGGGTAGGGAGGGCGGCTTCTACAGGAGGTTTGGGCTTCCAATAATTAACATAGCCGAGGAGGAAGTTCCTGAGCCTAAGCTTGAGTACCCCGTCAGAATTAGGATGGGTATGGACGTATTTGTTGACCTATTAAGTTCAGCCAGTGAGGTTTCCGATTCCGTGAAGCTTTTTGCAAAGGAGGATTCCTTCTCCATATTGGCTGAGGGTGAGGGTGGTAAGTCAATTGAAACAACCTACTCCAGCGGTGATGAGGTATTTTACGAATACTCAGTGCAGGGCTCTCATGATGCCGTATACTCCGTTGAACTACTCCTGGATTTCATAAGGCCGATGAAGCAGATAAGTGAGACTGTAACAATAGAGTTTGATAATAATAAGCCATTAAAACTAACGATAGATTTTGCAATAGGATCCATTCAGTTTTACCTAGCACCTAGGATGGCGTAATTACCTCAAACTTACTTAGTAATCCCATTCTCATACGCTGTATTTAATCGATACGTAATCATGTGGAGGTACGATCGTTGGTATTAATTGGGAAAGATTTACATCAAGTGATAAGCCTTGATGGAACCCTCCCTTGGCCTAAAATCAAGGTTTAAATCAACGGCTTCATCGCTCCAATTACCTATGAATAATAACCCATGGCCATCTAGGGACTCGATTCTAGTCACTATGTGTGTCGACATTATTGACTTAATTTCATAGTCATTACCAAGAGCCACTCTACCGCCATTAATATTAATATTCAAGTCACTGATTGCATATGCGCGATTTAAGCTTATTATAAGGATCACGAAGTGGCCATTAATATATATGAGAATCCAATTTAGATATGGTATGATCTTCGTATCCATAGTTATATGCGATGGCCACATTACTGGATTTAACAATGATAGAAAGGTTAAGTATTTCAGTTCATCATTTGATGAACGTATTAACTCATTAAACACTCTAAGGCTCATTAAGGGCATATTATACCTGTTAAGGGCTATGGATAATTTGGAGAGATCCTCGGGGCTTAATTCATGAATCCGCTATAATAACCATACAACATATTCACCGCCCTATTATACTCATATATCCTATTCGCTAGGCATATCAATTCATCAAAGCATCCCCTTCTCAGCTCAGCCCTTATCTTCGTGAGATCGCTCTTCAAATTCGCAATCGTCTTAACGCTTTTTTTCCCACCGTAACCTTCTATAAGTATCCAGGTACCTAATCATTAATTCATAATCACTGCAATACTCCATCTCCCTATTAATTAATTCATACGTGTTCCAGAACCATAATGCATAGTCACACCTAGGCCTTAAGTAAATACCCGTTCCTAGCTCTAGGGTATAGTCCTGCCTAGATGTGAATATCGCTACGTACATTTTTGTTCATTGCCTTAATACTGATAATGGTGGAACATACTTATTATGGCTTATTATCGATCCTGGATAAACCACGGAATTAGCGCCAACCCTGGCCTTGGGTCCCACAACGGCGCCCAACTTGGCTATTTGCTTACCCTTAACAATGACTGGTGATAGGTGCGATACCTCGACACCACTTGGTAATACATTTAGTGTTACAACGCCAGGTTCTATGGTGCTTTCATCACCGATTATTGAACTACCTATGAATGAGCCCCTACCCACGGTAGCCCTATACCCAATGAGTGACTCCGTTATTTCAGCATCAGCACCTATCACCGACTCCTCCTCAAGTGATGTGTTGTTCCTAATCAATGCATTATTACCGACGTACGCATTCCTACCGATGTACACGGGCCCCCTAATTATTGCGCCGTGATCTATCCTGGCGCCTTCATCGACTATCACAGGCCCTTCTATGACAGCCCTAGACGAGACATCAGCATCCTTGCTGATCCTAGCCTCCCTTAAATCGCTCATCAAGTACTTTATGGCGCTTAGTAAGTCCCAGGGATAACTAACGTCAACAAACCATCCGCTCCAAAGGGCTACGTTGATATTACCCCTGAACCGCCTTAAGGTGTTGTTTATACTTCCGTTAAATTCCTGTAATGAGGCTAGGAACTCCCTTTCAGCAATTAATATCCCAGTCCATGCATAGCCTGATTTATGCTCGTTCACCTTGTTTATCGCTACTACGTCGTTCACCTGAACCTCAAAGTAACCCTGCAAGTCTGATAATGGGGTCATTAATATGGTTACTGACTTGCCTGAGTTCACGTGGCTATTCAATGCTAGTTCATAGGCTTCCCGGGGCAGTATAACGTCACCAAATGATATTATTGTCGTGCCCTTACCAGAAATTTCATTAATCATTTTTAATGCACTATCGATATCATCACCTCTCTGTCCAACATTTTCTATCGAAACATTATTGAAGTATCGACCAACCTCGTTACCCACCTTAGTTGGGTTCCTAGAAATAATGTAAATGGTCCTTAAACCCAGGTGAACCAGGTTACTCGTTGGATAATAAATGAGCGGTTTACCTAGTAACCTAATGAGTGGCTTATCGAGATAGGGCGTTAATGGCTCCATGTTAGTGCCTCTACCACCACTAAGTACTACTCCGAGAACCTCCCTGTAATTCAATACGCTGTTCATTCCACGGTCACCGTCTTCGCCAAATTCCTCGGTTTATCTGGGTCGTAACCACGTGCAACTGCTGTGTAGTAAGCGAGTAATTGCATCGGCACTACGTATATTATTGGCGCAATCCTATAGTCGATGTTAGGCAGCTCAAACGTCACGTTCAGTAATTCCCTAAACTTACCAACGTATTTCTCAGGGACAAAACCTATGGTGTACGCGTCCCTAGCCTTCATTTCCATAATATTGCCGAGTAGTGCATCCACATTATCATCATCAAGTATTGAGAATACGACAGGATAACCCTCCTCAACAAGCGCTATTGGCCCATGCTTACTCTCACCTGCTGGGTATGCCTCAGCATGTATATACGCTATCTCCTTCAGCTTTAGGGCTCCCTCCATACTTAGTGGGACGCCAATACCCCTACCCAGGTAATACGCATTGTTTCTGCTCTTCATATACTCACTCAACGCCTTAATCCTGCCCTCGGTCCTAGTTATAACGTTTTGAAGGATTCCCGGTACCTTATTGAGGGAGTCCATGAGATTCCTATACTCACCTTGGCCCAGCTTACCCATGGCAATACCAGCCTTAAGGCAAGTATTGTAAGAATAACCAATTGTGTGGTGAAGGTCTTAGTGGCGGCAACGCCAATTTCGGGACCCGCCCTCGTGTAAAGCACGTAGTTCGACTCCCTAGGTATTGCACTATCGATGACATTCGATACGGCAACGACCTTAGCACCCCTCTCTTTAAACGCCCTCACGGCAACCAAGGTATCTATAGTCTCGCCTGACTGGCTGATAGCTATTACAGTGTCATTATCATTGATAGCATTAACGTACTTCTTATACTCAGAGGATATGATTGTATGTGTATCGAGACCGAGCATTGACGTGAGTAGGTAATCGCTAACAAGGCCTGCGTGATATGACGTGCCGGCGCCGATTATCAGTACCTTTCTCGAATTTAGAAGAAGGTTTATTACATTGTCGAATTCCCCCTCATTAATTCCTGCCAGTGTTGAACTTATGGCGAAGGGTTGTTCATGAATCTCCTTAAGCATGAAGTGCGGATAACCCTCCTTACTCGCCATCTCAGGTGTCCAACTAATGAGCCTAACCCTCTCCTCAACATTAATAGGAACGCCATCTTTTTCAATATAGACCTTGCCTGGCTCAATATACCCATACTCGCCATCCCTAAGTACTATCACGGTATTCGTGAACTCCAGAAAGGCCGGTATATCACTGGCAATGAAATTAGCGCCGTTACCAATACCGATGACTAATGGTGAGGTATTTCTGGCGAAGTAAAGCCTATTGGGTTCCTGGGCTATTATAACGACAAATGCATAGGCACCCTTTAGTCTCGATAATGCAGCCTTAAATGCGTCGAAGGGTTTGTAACCAAGCCTTAAATACTCCTCAATTAAATGGGCAACGACCTCGGTATCCGTCTCACTCTTAAATACGTGACCCTCTCTAATCAATTCCTCCTTAAGCTCCAGGAAATTCGAGATTATGCCATTATGAACAACAGCGACATTACCTGAGCAGTCCGTGTGCGGGTGCGCATTCTCGTCGCTCGGCTTTCCATGGGTAGCCCACCTGGTATGGCCAATGGCGCTCGTGCCGTTAACCTCGTCGAAGTTTAACCTCACACTAACCTCGGCAATCTTACCCTTACCTTTCCTAACCTCTATATAATTACCCTTAATGACCGCAATGCCGACTGAGTCATAACCCCTATACTCAAGTTTCTCAAGGCATCTTCTAACTACCTTACCAATGGGTTCCCTAAGGTTATTTGGCAACGACGTAATGCCAATAATACCACACATAACCTAACACTTATTCTCGATTATTAAAGGGATGAAATTATAAATGTTTACTTATTTTTCAGGTGATGAGTCCCATTTCGATCTCAAGTGCCGTTAATAACCTACACAATATTGATGATGAATCCATGACGTACTTCCCAATTTTTAAAATATCATCGGCTAATTCGTAAGTACGTTCTTCAAATGAACCCTTAGGAAATGTGCCTATCATTATTAAAGGTCTTTTAAAGTTCTTCACATAATTAACAAAGTTCTTCAACCCTATCTCTTTACCCCTCGCATCATCAAGGAGTATTTTACGGTCAGGTAATTCGGTATTTAATACATAGTTAATTCCGTTCACGAACCTCATCAATGGCCTACCAGTGGGTGGCACCCTACCCAATTCAAATAATTGACTCATTAATCCAATGAAGTTATTGTAATTACGTGGTGGGCGTATTTCAGGGTCAACATCAATCACCAAGCCATTTATTGTGTGTATGTAGGTCTTAATTAAGTTATTACGTGTAAGTAAGCTACCTTGAATTAGAAGGAGTACTTGATGAAGTATATCCGGCCTTCCACGCTTTTCAGCGTTGGGTAGGTTAATCATTAACCTATGATGTCTCGCCCTATCAAGGATTAAGTACCTTGGATTTACCCCTCTTCTTCTCGCGTCCCTTATTATCACTGGATTACTCAGTAACTCCTTGGGTACTGTCTCAAGGGATGCCTCAGTGAGTAATAATATTACCTTCTCCACGGTAATGTAATTAAACGGTCTTTAATTTAAGAATTGATCAGCATTTATATTCATGCTCTGTAGATTAAAGACTGTGGTGCATTCATCATGCATGCATTTTATGGTTCCATGGAACTTCCTGGATATGGCTAGAATCCTATAATTATCAGGGGTGGTGTACGCAATCAAGGTCTTAATACCTCTTCTCTTCAGGTCATTGATTGCGTAGGCAACGAGCTTAGTACCAATACCCCTACCCTGATAGCCGTCTTTAACCACAATAGCCATTTCATAACAACCATCACTTATGTAAACAGCTTCTAAGACGCCAACCAATTCATTACCCAGGAAGGCTCCATAGACTATATTACGTGAATCAGAAAAGACCGACTTTACGTACTTCTCAAAATCCTTAAAGAAACCCCTGAACCTATAATAAATGCTATCGCTACTTAGTGAATTATATAAATCAATAACCATTTTCATATCACTACTCCTTAACTCCCTAAATTCAAGTTTAATCAATGACTTCACGATACTCATACTCGATCATGGTAATCACTGTCTGTCCTTTTAAATTTCTTTCTCTTCAAGTGTAAAACATGCCTAGTAGAAGTATCATATACAAAGAAATAATGATAACTTAATACGTACACTATTATATAGATTAGAATTGAATACAAAAGAATACACAGTGAATAATGCAACTGAGTATTTATCAAAGCATCTATAATTAGTTATTAAAGATTAATATATTATGACATAATCATATTGCATCTTATTTGCTACCGCCTCCCCCTCCTCCAGCTGCTGTCTTACCCTTTGCCACACCAACCGTTAAGCCTAACCTACCCGTTGTCCTGGTCCTCTGGCCCCTAACCTTAAGTCCCAGATTATGTCTGATGCCCTTCCAACTCCTTAGTTTTTTCATTAAATCAATATCCCTTTTTGCTGCTAACACTAGGTCTGCACCCAGTAGATGGATGTTTCGCCCCGTTTCTGGATCCTTGGGCCTATTTACGAACCAACCAGGTGCAAACTGGTGCAAATTCCTCACGGCCCAATCAAGCTTCCTAATAGTCTCATCGTCAAGTTGACCTAACCTAATTGATGGGTTTATCCCCAAATACCTGCATATTGCGTATGCCGTTGGTATTCCAATACCTCTTATCCTGGTTAAGGCGTAAGCAACGGGCTTAAATCCATCTAAATCAGTATCGCCAATCCTCACTATTTGCCTAACTTCCTGGGACATTCGGCCTAAATGCACCTATGGGTATTTAAATTTTAGTTTATAGGATGATCTCGCCTTCCTTATATATTGACTCCATTATTTCTCTATACGGGCCTATCTTCGTGTTCTTTGCTATGAACACTGAGTCCTTTATGTAAACGCCATCACCAATCACAGACCCATCCTCAACCCTAGTCCATTTACCAATGTACGTATTACTCCCAATGATACTTCCCGATACGTAAACGCCATCACACAATGAGGACCCCTCAAAGATGAGTGAATTAACTATCTTAGCAGTACTTCCAATCTTGGTATTCCTATGTATTATAACGTTCGGACCAATCTCCGTATTACTCCCGATAGTGACGTTAGGCCTAAGTAGACTGGGGGCTGTATTGTAACTGATTGTGGTAAGTCGGTACTTACACAATCATTGTCATCCTTACACCTACTAACTAGGATGCTGAAGTTTGCCTTCATATAATCCTCTGGTGTGCCGATATCAAACCAAAGACCACTATGTATAAACCCATAGACCTTCCCAATCCTTAGTAACCTTGGAACAACATCAACAGCAAGCTTAACCTGACCCTCCGGATTCTTTGGTATTAACCTAGTAATCTCTTTCGTGAAAACATAAAAACCCGCATTTATTAAGTTGGAACCAACGTATTGCTTGGGTTTTTCTATGAAGTTTATTATCTTGCCTGTCTCATCTAGTTGGGCGACTCCATACCTAGACACATCATCAACTCTTGTGAGTGTTATTGTGGCAGTCCCGCCCATCTTTTCGTGGAAGTTTACAAGGGCCCTTGCATCAATATCGCTGAGTATGTCTCCGTAAACCACGAGGAACGTGTCTGAAAGCTCATATTTCTCATTAATTAAGGAAATTGGGCCAGCATCACCTAATGGCTTGTTTTCCATCACAAATATCAGCCTATCCTTAAACTCACTCCATACCCTTTCCATGTGCTCCTTTATTAAGTCACCCATGTACCTTATTGATATGAATATTCTATTTAGTGGTATCTTCGTTATTGACTCCATGATCCAATCGATGATCTCCTTATCAAGCACAGGCAATAGAGGTTTAGGGCGTGAATAACTAAGGGGCCTGAGCCTTGTTGCTAATCCGCCAGCTAGTATTATCACATCATAACTTTTCATATATAGTACCTACCCTCTTGGATCTTTTAATCTTTATTGTGCCATTATTTAGCTTAGGATTAATAAAATTAATTAGGGTGGGTCCCGACATTTGAAGGTGCTTAATGTGGGTAATATACCGGATGCTTGTCATTGGGATCGTGAATGCGTAACAAACTCCGTGGCATCAATATTCATGCAATTGCTGAAGGTACTGTACCCAAGGACTTAATTAGAAATAGTGCATTTCATGACCTGGCATCCTGTAATAACGAGTGCACGCTATCCATAAGCGATTACTCATTTATTAAGGACTTGGATGAGGAAAGTATTAAGAATGGTGTTACTAAAGTTATTAGGTTCATAGACCTAGACAGGGTTCCAGACCTGGTACAATTATTAATTAGCATGGATCTAGAGCCAGGCATTATCGCTGTCGATGAGAATATAGGCATCGACATAAAGGACGAATTAGGTGCTAGGGTGAATGAGGCCCTTGGAATAGCGCTATACTCAATAGCTGCCTACGACAGGGCAATTACCAGGTTCAGCGTGGCTGCAGCCGTTTATGAAGGTATTGGTAACATTAGTAAGGCGCGGTTCATGGAGCCATGTCTAAGATAGCCAAGGCCGAGGACCTTAGGGTTAAGGCATCGAGCTCCATGATGAGGGCAATCACGATGCGAGAAGGGCATGATTGAGGATGCATCCAAATTATATGCGTCGTCTGTGATTAATTTCAGGGAGGCTGTTGGTATTGAGGAGGCAAGGGCCAACGAGGTATTGAGCATGATGGACTCATCAGAGGTCCTGGCCAATTATTATTTTACCCATGGCGATATAGCAAGGGCCATGCAGTATTACGATATTTGCAGGAACGCCTTAAGTAATGTCCAGGGTCTGAGCGAAGAGTATTGGAGTGCCGTGAAGATAAAGGGCGATCTATGTTCAGCCTTCTACCTACTATGTAAGGCTATTGAAGAGGGTGATTGGAGGACTTACGAGGAGGCTGGTGATAAATTCCTCGAGTTAATAAATGAGGCTTAATTGATGAGCTAACGACAGAGGGCGCCGTAATGTCCTATAGAGGCGCCATAGACAGTGTTGAGGAAATTGATGATGCCGTTAGGATATACTCGAAATACGTTAAGGCAGTTAGTAGGTACTTCGATAACGTAATTAGGGATAGGTACGGCAGCTTTAACGCATTTATTGAGGAATTCCGTAGAGGCGATTATGAAGGTTTAGCCCACGTACTTAATACTGACGTTAATACACTTAAGTTATACGTTGTTGGTAAGTTTATGGTGGACGTTATTAATGAGGAGGGCTTAAGTGAGGACTTAGCTCTTGAGGTACTTGCTTACTTGGCAGGCCTCGGTTTAAACCCGCTCGATATGGGTGCTGATGAAATAATCGAGGAGTTACGTGGCTTTATTGCTGATGAGGACTTCCTCGATAGAATTAAGGATCTACTTCTTAAAATTAAGAATAGGCTTAATGCAGTCATTAATAGGTAGGTGATAGGAGTGAGTTTATAATGCATTTCATAGTATAATTTATACCGTGAATATTGAGGAAGTCATATTGGAGGCTACGAAAATCGTTACACCAAGCCCCGAGGAGAAGGTTAAAGTAATGAATGTAGCAAATGATATACTTAAATTATTAACGAGCGAATTATTAAAGCGTAATTATAGGAATTTCGATGTAACAATACAGGGTTCTGTGGCTAAGGACACGTGGTTACCGGGGGATAGGGATATCGATATCTTTATTGTTTTATCCAGGGATTATTTTAATATGATTAAGGATGGTAGTATAATCAATGATTTGATAGGCATAGCCGTTGAGAATAACATTAACTGGAACATTAAGTATGCGCAGCATCCTTACATTCAATTTTTAATTGATGATTTCGAGATCGACGTGGTACCATGCATACGCATAAACCTGGTGAGAAACCATTAACCGCAGCCGACAGGACGCCATTACATACTGAATTCATAAAAAGTAAGCTTGGCCAAAGAAATACCGATGTGAGACTACTTAAGGCCTTCTTTAAGTCGGTGGGTATTTATGGCGCCGAGATTAAGGTTCAGGGGTTCAGCGGTTATGTGAGCGAGTTACTGGTAATACACTATGGTTCGTTTATTAATGTAATAAAGGCCATTAGTAATTGGCCAATAAAGCATGTGTTTATAGACATGACAGGTACATACAATGAGAGGGATGCTGTAAGGAAGTTTAAGTCACCGGTCATAATAATAGACCCAGTTGACCCAAACCGCAATGCAGCGGCATCGATAAGTAGGGATGTGCTGTCTATGGCTATAGCAGCATCGCGGGAGTTCCTTAGGAATCCACGGAAAGAGTTCTTCATGAAGATACATAAAGTGGCAAAGCCGTTTGGGTGTTACCAACCGTGGTTGTGAGAATGCCCTATCCAGGTAACACATCGCCAGACATTGTATGGGGTGAAATCAGGAAGTTAATGGTATCATTAACAAAAAAACCTTAGGAAGCTTGATTTTAAGGTTATTAGATCGATGGCTTGGAGTGATGATAGATCAGTAATACTTTTAATGATCTCCTTAAATGAACTGGAGCTTCCCCCATACGAAATACATAGGGGGCCTCCCGTGAACTCGGATGCTGCCGAGGGATTTCTTAAGAAGTACATCAATGAACCGAGCGTTATTGGTCCATTCATAAGAGGTTCACGTTGGTTTGTGATTAGAAGAAGAAAATTTTCAGACATTACCGATGCGATTAGGCATATAGCATCTATGGCATCATTAAGACACCTAAGGAGTTCCCTAAATGATGCTCAGTATGTAAAATTAAAGACCTTCAATGATTTGGAGATCTTCGGCCCAGAGGAAAGAAGTATTATTGAGGAATTCCTTTGGACAAGACCCTGGTGGTTAAGTTAACCTGCATTTATTTTTTTTCGCAAGCGATATTTTTTTTAAAGTATCTTGGCAATATATCATGAATATGTCAAGTGCGCCCGATCTCGAATTAATGACCTTCAACGGAGTCAAGGAACTACTTAATTACGTGAATAATCAAATAAGTAATCTTGAGAAGAGGATTAAGGAGATCGAGGGCATGATGGGCGACTTAAAGGTTAAGGCTGATAAGTACATGGCACTACTGCAAATGATAGAGGAGATAGTGGGAAAGGGCCAGCAGTTGTCATTGTCAACGGCGATAGAGCTTACTGGGTTAAAAATAATCTTCGACCCAAGGCCAATTGATGAGTATGAGGCACTTGATGAGAGTAGAAAGGCCATGGCAGATAGGCTAATGGCGCTCGCCAGAGTTAGGGACGTACTTGAGGTAATCATTAATAAGCTTGGCGATAAGGCCGATGTGCCTATTCTCGTTGAGTTAAAGATGGGTATTCCGGTCAAGATAATATTTAGGAGTTGGTGAGTCTGATTGAAGCTACAGGTTGCGCTAGACCTTATAGAGCCCAGTTTGGCGGTTCGTCTGGCACGTAGACTATGCAATGCTGGGGCTGTGGATATCGTTGAGGCGGGAACGCCATTAATAAAGACGGCCGGTATTTTCATCATCAGTGCGTTGAGGGTTGCCTGTCCTAATGCCGAGATCATGGCCGACCTAAAGACTATGGATGTTGGTGCCCTTGAGGCTGAGCTGGCCATTAATGCAGGTGCTAATATAGTGAGTGTCCTGGGCGCCGCGGCTAATGAGACAATTAGTGAGTTCATAAATGAGGTAAGGAGACTTGGCGGTAAATCATTAGTTGATATGATAAGTGTTAGGGATCCCATTACTAGGGTCAAGGAATTACTCAATGCGGGGTTAAGGCCTGATTACGTGGGTCTTCACCTAGGTATCGA
The DNA here is from genome assembly GCF_001316265.1 of Vulcanisaeta sp. JCM 16159. Lineage (GTDB taxonomy): Archaea > Thermoproteota > Thermoprotei > Thermoproteales > Thermocladiaceae > Vulcanisaeta. The sequence continues at coordinate 70,688 of NZ_BBDN01000008.1, forward strand.
TGTGCAGAGAAGTAGGGGCTTAACCATTGAGGGATTGCTAAGCGAGGCTGTGAGTATTAAGGGTGATTATGGTCTAGCCGTAGCAATAGCTGGTGGTATTGATGAGAAGGTGGCGCCTAAAATAAGGGATACCAACATTGATGTGGTAATTGTTGGGAGGGCCATAACGCAAGCCCCCGATCCCATTGCCGCAGCTAAGAACTTAAGGAAATCACTCGGTATTGATTAGGGCTTCCTAAAGACGTATATCAGCCGTGTTAATCCACCATGGACATACTGCAAACCGTTGATTACTAATTCAAGGCCAGTGCTTAGAAACCAATCAAGGGAATCAACATAAGTGGGGTGTGAAAAAGCCACATAACCGCCACTTCTTAAAATCCTAAAGGCTTCCTCGGCAAATTTTCTATATAGCGAGTCAAGGTCTACCTCACTTATTGATAACTTATTATATGGTGGGTCGGTGGCTATAGCATGTATTGATTCATCCTTAATGGGACTTAATAAGGAATCCGAGTTCACAGTATCTACGTACGCATTACCAACTAATGATTTCACGTACCTCAAATCAATATCTATCCCGATTACATGGGCACCAATCATAAGGGCCTCCTGCGCTATCACACCCGAACCAACAAATGGATCGAGGAAGATCTTATTCTCATTAGTTCTCGCTAAATTAACGAGAAGTCTTGCGATACGTAAATCAATAATAACGGCATCACCTCTTCTACCTCTTCTTAGAACTCTATACCTTGATCTATCAAGTTTAACCAGGGGTTTCTCGACTGCGTCATTAATAATCCATATACGTTTGATCAATGATGCCCTACAAATGACGCTACTTAATGAGTTAAGATCACCCCTATACTCTATTACTAAATCCTTAGTATCATCAATAAGATCAAGAGAGCCGCCGGATAAATCGCTTAGTGCCTCTAATTCACCGTATGCCAATGCCTTTAGATCCTGGCTTGCCTCCACCTTAGCCTTACCATATTTATTCCTCAGAATGCCTAGTGTTATCAATGTTATTAACCCTACCACGGTATAAATCGCCAAATCAGTAAGTAGGGCATACGTACCTACCTTACCAAGCATATAACCAGCTAGATCACTCGCTACCAGTAACAGGAATATTGTTAAGAGCACATCAGCGGCTATCCTACCAAACGGCCTTACCCTGAATTTTATATAAACCTCGATTGCATTAACCGTGAATATAGCGCCGATCACGAGTCCCATTAAATCAAATACATTCAATGGACCCCAAAGCGGTATGGTCTGGTGCAGCATGTAGTAGGTAGATAATGAGTATATTATTACGAAGAATATAGAGAGAGCGGATATGAAGAATGTGGCTTCATACATTCTAAGGAATCGGAGTATATTTCATGAAAGTTAAAGCCATAAATTATAAATGAAACGCCAAGCAATATCGTTATGCTTGCTATGATCATAGTCCTAACTATTGAAGGTATGTAGGGCCACACGCTATAAAAGACTCCATAAATCAGCAGAAGCGCTCCAGGCACACCAAGCGCGTACCTTCTATACCTTGGCTCACTAAATAACTTACCAATATAGTACCTGGCTAACACGGCAAATTCCTCAAAACCCCTTGTCTGCTTAACGACTATCCTTCTGACGGAGACCACGGGCCTTCTTGATTGTATTAGGGGAACGACTATCTCGTCAGATGGGCCATCAGAGACCACTATGAAACCGTCAGCATCAAACACCTGGAGTATCCTATCAACTTCATTAAGTATCTTCATATCGGCCGTAACATCCTCTGAACTGGTTCCTGTAACTACTGCTATCTCAACATTTTCTGGTCCAAACGTTGAGATTAAAGTGTCATAGAGCTGAATAGCGCCGAACATGGCATTGGCATCGGAGTCATCTGGGTACCTGAGTATGTATTCCGTAGCACCTTAAGCACGTTATTTCTACCAATTATTGGCGTAGGAACACCAAGTCTCTCGCCTACGTCGTTATCCCTATCAACGTATAGCACTATTAACCTTCTTACGAGCTTAGACATGGCTCACTTCTCATTATCCTCCTCTAGCCCCAGCCCTAATAAATCATTCAGTGATACTCTCTCGCCCTTCATTAATTTCTGAAGTCCCTCCTCGGCTCTCTTTCTCATTTCCTCCTTAATCCTCATCTCCTCTTGTTTCTTCATGGCCAGGTTCTTTGATTTACGCGCGGCGGCCAGCAATAGCTGGTACTTGTTTAATTCATCGTTTAATTCCCTTAAACGAGTCCTCAACTCCTTAATCTCAGCCGACTTACTTAATATAGCCCTCTTCAACTCATCCCGCCGAGCTTTAAGTGAATCCCTCTTGCCCTTTAATTGAATTAATTCATTAACAATGGACTCCCTCCTTTTCTTAAGTTCTTGTATCTGAGTCTTGATATTAGCAAGGACATTACTATAGAGATTTCTCATTTGCTGGCCTAGTTCCATCCTTTCCTTACGCATCTTCTCAATTTCCTGAGAATCACGGCTTATGTATTCCCTAATTCTCGAGAGGATTTCAGCCGCATTCAACTCCTTCTCTAACTGCTGTATAGTCCTAAAGAACTCCCACTCCTTTTCGGGGTCTGTGGGCGAGATCTCATGCTCAAACTCAAGCTTATCTATTAATTCTTTCAATTTCTCCTTATCAACAGGCTTACCACCAACTAGGTCATTTATGATCTTCAATAACTCCCTGTATTTCTTTACCCTACCTACTAACTCCTTAATTTTCTGGAATAGCTCAAGCCTCCTTTCCTTAAGCTGCTTTAATGTACTCACTATATCGTCCCTACTCTTCCTCAACCTAGCCATTTCATCCTTAACGTTCTTTAACTCGGCCCTCTTACTATTGAGCTGACCAATCACACTACTTAACTCCTCCCTAACCTTATTTAACTCGCTACGAAGGCTCTCCCTCTCTCTCTCCTTGTTCTCAACCTCGCTCCTAATCCTAAGGATCTCATTGTTCAACTCCTTAATCTTACTCTCCAACTCCTCTTCATTTAAAAACGACATTCAAGCAAGCCATACTGGGGAGGGTATTAATAATGCTTATCCCAAGTCAGTAACCTCAATAGGGGAAGAAAATATAAATCACCTATGTAAAACGAACTAGAGTATGGTTGAGGTACTTAAGTACGATTTAGTGATAATAGGTTCCGGCTTGGCTGGTTTAAGGGCTGCATTTGAAGCAGCCAGGGTTTCCCAGGGCAAAATAAGGATCGCAGTCTTATCAAAGGTCCATGCCATGAGAAGTCACTCTGTTAGTGCCGAGGGCGGTGCAAGCGCAGTCCTTTATCCAAAGGAGACAGGTGATAGCCTTGATTTGCACGCGTACGATACTGTCAAGGGCAGCGACTTCCTGGCCGACCAGGATGCAGTTGAATTACTAGTTCAGGAGGCTCCGAAAGAGATCATATTCATGGATCACCTAGGCGTTCCTTGGTCTAGGGACGAGAAGGGCAGGATTCTTCAAAGGCCATTTGGTGGCATGTCCATCCCTAGAACCACGTTTGCCCAGGATAAGAGTGGTTTCTTCCTGATGAGTACGCTATACGACAACGTGCTTAGGTTTGATAATGTAGAAATGCTCCATGAACACTTTGTCACGTCATTACTAATGGATCACGGAGTATTTAAGGGTGTCACCGCCATAGACCTAAGGACTGGAGAGTTCAAGGTAATTCTCGCCAAGGCAGGTATAATCGCAACTGGTGGTAATGGCAGGGTTTACAAGTTCACGACGATGGCTTGGTCATCAACAGGCGATGGCTACTCACTGGCCTATAGAGCAGGTATACCGCTTAAGGACATGGAGTTTCCACAATTCCACCCAACAGCCTAGTACCTAATGGCATTTTAATAACGGAAGGCGCCAGGGGTGAGGGCGGCTACCTAATTAACAAGGAGGGTGAGAGATTCATGAAGAACTACGCGCCAAGTAGAATGGAGCTCGCACCCAGGGATATAGTTAGCAGGTCAATAGTTACTGAGTGCCTACAGGGTAGGGGCTTTGTGGATGAGGAGTCTGGGCTCTGTTACGTATTACTGGACTTGAGGCACCTTGGTGAGGAGAAAATAAACAAGAGATTGCCTATGATTAGGGAGATAGTGATTAAGACGCTGGGTATTGACCCAGTCGATGAGCCAATACCCGTCAGACCAGCGATGCATTACATGATGGGCGGCGTACACGTTGATTTATATGGCCAAGTAATGCTTGATGAGGACAAAACCAAGGTACCAAACCTGTGGGCTGCTGGTGAAGCCGCTAACGTCAGTGTTCACGGAGCCAACAGACTAGGTAGCAACTCATTGAGTGAGTGCCTCGTATGGGGTAGGTTAACAGGCGCTGCCGCGGCTAGGTATGCAATGTCCGCCCCTGACTCAATGCTTGATTATGGCGGTGACATAGCGACGAAGGTAGCCAATGAGGAGAGTAGGATATTCAATAAGTTACTGCATAAGGAGGTTGGTGCCGAGAACCCATATGCCATTAGGGAGGAGATGAATAGGACAATGGACACCTACGTATACGTATTCAGGGATAAGAGCGGGCTTGAGGAGGCCTATTCAACAATAAAGAGATTGAGGGAGAGGTTCCCAAATGTTAGGATTGAGGATAAGGGCAGGTACTATAACACGAATCTTAGGGATGTGCTTGAGCTTGACTTCCTACTTGAGCAGGCTGAGCTAATAATAGTTGGTGCATTAACGAGGACTGAGTCAAGAGGTGCCCACTACAGGCTTGATTATCCGAAGAGGGACGATGCCAATTGGTTGAAGCATACCCTGTACTTCTACACGACTGATGGTCCAAGGCTTAGTTACGTGCCCGTCCGCATAACTAGATGGAAACCCGAGGAGAGGAAGTACTGAGGCGCTCAAAATTCACTAAAGGTAAAAGTAATTAAAGGGTATTAACAGGGCTTTCTCGTGAAGTACAGGTTAATGGATGTATTGGCATGCCCATACGACAAGACATTCCCACTAACATTAATAGTGCTCAGGGAGAAGGAGTACCCTGAACGAAAGTATGAGTGGAATAAGAGACCGTTTTGTGAGGAGTATTGCGCCCTTAAGAATGTCTTCATAAAGAATTACCCAAACCCGCAGGAGCTGCCCTGCGATGAATGCATCAAGAGGGAGGTCGTCGAGGGCATATTGTACTGCCCCAAGTGCGGTCGCTGGTACCCAATAAAGGATGAAATACCGATATTACTACCTGACGAACTCAGGAATAAGGAGGAGGATAAGGCATTCCTGGACAGGGTTAAGGATCAACTGGTTAAGGTGAATCCTGAGCTTGGAAATAAGATATTGAAGGAGGGCAAACCAACTAACTTGTCATCATGAATATTATTATCATTGAATTACCGCCCATTATTAAACAATGGTCCCTATAAACGACATTACAATACCAAGTATTACATAGAGGGTAAGCCACAGTACGGCATTACCCCTAAAGTACCTACTCATTAATGTACCAAAAACCCCAAGAATGATCACCGGAATCACGGGTATCCAAAACACCCTAACCAGGTACATCGTATAATTCGTAACTGAGGCGCCCAGCAGCGACACGGCGCCAAATACCAAGCCCTTAATTAATGCATCGTATATGGCCCTCCTATGTAGGCTAGTCCTCAATAATGAACCCCTCCTCATCAATAGCGTTCTCTCGATATGGCTTAATGAGCTCCTTTCCTCGATATACTCAGCCATGAACGCCGTTACTAGATTTATCGTCGTAACTATAATCACTAATTTAACAGTACTTCGCGTGGTCTCGCCTAACACGAGCGTCGTCAAGACACTATCCAGGAAACCGAGCACCAGGTACCTACCGTCAATACTTACCATACTCACCTCTCCTTAAGTAACTGAGGATTAAGTTCAAGTATGTACTCGCCAACAATCACCTGGTCAATACTCCTAATTGCACCGCCCAAGTCCTCAATAACCCTCTTAACATCGTCATAATTTATGTTATCACCCTCAATAACGATAACTAGGCCGAGAACTTCGACGTCTGTGTCAGTCACGGTGACATTAACAGCCTTAACACCACTAACCCTGCCCAACCTATCTGCGAGTTCCACGGTAGAGACACTACTTGGTATATCAACATCAAGCACAACTCTACGTAACCCGCCCAATTCAGATCAAAATAAATAGAGCTTATCCCCTACTTAAGTATTTAACCCAGCATTGGAAAATAAGTTTTAAATGAAGCCCAATTAAATAGTGTAATATGTCTTGGAAACCAAGTGAGGACGTAGAACGAGATAAGGAACGAGCCGCAGAATATGAAAAACTATACAGTGGATTCATATTCCATGGACCATTAACCGTTGAGTTAAGGACAGGCATCATAATAGCGGCTAGGTTCGCGGATAAGCTAAGGCGCGCTGCATTCGCGGCTTTTTCGAAGATTATTCCCGAGGACGTTATACTTAGGGACATAGCGGAGTTGAATAAGACCGTGTATGACGAGATGATTAAGAGGAACATCGATAAGCTGGCTCTCGTGAGGATAAGCGTCGTGGTTTCATACGATCAAAAGGCAAATAGGCTTAATTTCTCTAATTTAAGGATTGAAAGATTATACACGGAAGATGAAGTGAGTAAGATCGTTAATGAGAAATGCGGTGAGTTGGAAAGGAAGATTGAGAAGATAAGGAGCATAATAGGCTCGATATGAGCATTGAATAATTCACCCCCTTGATTAAAAACCACGTGCCTCCTTACCAATAAGCATTAGAAGTACGGGAAACTCCTCAATACAGTCAATACCAAGGAATCCGCACAACTCCTCATCATAAAAGGCACCCACGGCCCTAACACCAAGCTCCAACCCAGTGGCCGCAATATACATATTCTCCATGACAGCGCCAGCGTCAATAAGGACGTATCTCAAAGCCCTCTTCCAATATTTCCAGCGTGTTCGTGAGTAGAATGCCGTGAGTATGACAACCGCTGACGCCCTACTAACGTGGTCCTGTCCAAGGGCTAGGTCAACCATTAATGAATTAAACCTACCCAACTTAATGATTTCTAATGCGTGGTTGAATGGGTCATAGTGATAAAGCCCTTCCCTTAGCCCCGTCACGTTATTAATCACTGGGTAAGCCTCAATGGGCTGTAAGGCGCCCGCGGATGGGTATGCACGAAGTGGGTACTTATCAAGCCCATAGGCCTGGGTCCAGCCCGTAATACCCAGCCCTAAGAACAGTATTGTTGCTAAGTCATCAATGCTTATCGGCTCATCGATGAAATCCTCCGCACTTCTTCTTATGGTAACTGCGTTGCTTACAGCCATCGTTATGCCTTGGGGCTTGGTAACTTAATCACATGGCTACTCCTTACCCTCCTCAATGGGGGCATTACGCCAGCTCTCCTAGGCCAGTACTCATCTCTATAATGCCTCATTAGGAAGTCGCAAGCAGCGCTAACGTCCTTACCTATGGGTTTCCTAAACATAAACAAAGCCTCACTGGGTATTACATCCCTTAACGCCTCATCCTCGCACATAAGGAATTCAACAATAGGTATTCATTGTTTTGATTTAAACCCTAAGCGTTGCGTTACCGCATGACTACTCAATAGGTAAGTTACCCTCCTTAACCTGCCTTATTTCCTTGGTTTCAAATCCCTGTCTCACCGATACTATGAAGAATACCATTGATACGGCCAACGCAATTAGGTAGTCCCATGGATATTGAATGTAGCCCATTCCCAGCGAGCCCATGTAGATAGAACACCAAACACAATCATGTAGCCAATGAACCAGATACTCGCCTTAACCTCCTTACTAACGTAATCATCCCTCGACCTATAGTATAGATACGTAACACCCCCAATCAATATTAATGCGAACGCAGACCAATACCCGTAAAACGGTAGTGCGTTGACCACGAATCCGTAATAAATCACCATAATTAACGCAGTCCAGAAAATCACTGAGAAAGCCACGGCCTCACCATAGCCCATACCAATGGCCTTTCTATAACCTAAGATTAGTAATGGTAAGCCAAAGGCCGTTATCACAAATATATAGCCAGGTAAGGCCAGCCAGTCCAATAAACGAGCATTGAGGACATTACGAAGCTCAGCAGCCCAATCAGTAATGGCATCGGGGCCTTATACGGCCTATCAACATTTGGTGCAGTCCTCCTTAATATGACTAATGCTGGGCCACCAGCCAGGTAGTTGATTATTGTTGCCGTTGTTGATATACTGACTATTTGATACCAGGTTGGGAATGGCAGTAGGAATAATACGGCTATTAAGTAAGTAATTATGAATGAGAACCACGGGGTCTGGAATCTTTCATGTAAATTACCGAATATGCTTGGGTAATAGCCCTGCCTTGAAAGTCCGTAGAGACTCCTTGCTGTCGTGCCGATGTACACGCCCATGGTGCCCGCGGGTGAGATCCACGCATCAATCAGTAGTATCGTGGCCCACAGCACTAGGACTATGATGCCGCTCGCGTATAGCTCTGAGTAGAATGGTGAGCCTGCCCAATTGGAGTTTATTAAGTCGCTCCAATCACCGGGCTTTATTGGAGTTACGTACTGACCCTTACTATTAGGCAGGTATATCTTGCCCCAGTCGATCCCTCCTACAAACGCAGTCTCCAATGCCATGTATAGTATTGCCACGAGTATTATCGATAAAACCAGGGCCATTGGTACGTCACGCCCTGGATTCCTGGCCTCACCAGCATACTCAAGGGCCTGTCTAAATCCCTCATAGGCCCAGATAATGCCGCTGGGGATTAATGCCGTAAAGACAGCCGCCCAACCCAGCGGTGCGAATCCTCCATATGCCGTGAAATTACCTGGGTGTAGGTATAGGGTTATTAGGAGTATTACCGTGGCCGTGGGTATTATGAACTTCCAAATGGTTATTGCCGTGTTAACCTTACCGAATATGTTAACGCCAATTACCTGTATTGCTGTAAAAACACCTATTAATGCCGCTGCCGTCAAAATACCCAGCGGCGTCAAGTAGCCGGACTCGGTACTAAAGAGCGGTAAGTACTTATTTGTGTACATTATTATTGCCTCGGCCTCCATGGATATCGTGGTGGCTGAACCAATTAAGTACGCCCAACCAAGCAGGTAGTTAGAGATTGAGCCGTGTACGTAGTGGTCAATACGAACAAGCGAGCCACTGAATGGGAATATTGAACCTAGCTCAGCATATGATAGGCCTATGAATATGAAGAATACCCCAGCTAGGAGCCAGGATATTAATGATGCCGGGCCAGCATAGGCAGCACCCGCTAAGGCTGCGAACAACCAGCCACTACCAACCATACCCGATATTGATAGGAAGAGCAGGTCCCAAAACGTCAGTGCCCTTCTCAGCTTTACACTTGTATTTACTGTAGAACTTTGTTCATTTCCTATATTTCCGGTGAAGAGAGGTCACGAGATCGAAAAATTTAGAAAGTTTTTAAGTCTTACTCAGCGAATTATTTACGTTAGAACTTTTCGATGATTGTTCCTGAACCACCTTAATATTTAATGTCTTGTAGAATATCTTTTCATTAAGCCAGTTAATGTTGGAGGACACGTAATCAACCTTCTTCCTCATCTCGTAATCCCTGGGCTCTAGACTGAGTAAATCCAGGTAAAGCTCCTCCATCACCCTCTTAGCCTTTAACGCGAAGTCTAGGTTATTCCTAATCATCTCCTCGGTAGCCTTTCTACTGAGCTCGCCTGTGAAGTCGGCAATGCCGTTTATGTAGGCTCGGCATCGACACCTAGCTCGCCCGGGCTTGGTATTCTGTTCTCAGTCATGAAGAACCACATTGTCATGGCCTCAACGTACTCCTGGAGGCTGATTACTGCGTTATTATAATACATTGGTACTTGGCGATTAATTCCCTGAGTTTATTAACGAGATCCTGCATCTCCCTTATGTATTTACGTGCTGTCTCAATATCATCCCTAATCAATGAGTATATTACGGACTTAGAAAGCCTATTCACCTTAACCCCAGTCTCAATAACCACATCCTTAACCTCCTCAAGCTCCCTCAACCTTGCCCTTAATCCATCGGTGTCAATCATACGGTTATGGTGCCTACCTAACCCTTAAAAATCAATTGCCATTAATAATTCATGTGGTATTTCCCGTATTCGGTGGTGATTTACTGAGTGATTTACTAGGCTAATCCTCAAATCCTCGGACTTATACCTTAGGACTTCAAAGGTCATAAGTGTTGGTAATAGTAGGGTAAGGATCATGGGGCATGAAGTTGATGATTTCTACGTTATAGCCATTGGTAAGGGCTCAATAGGGATGGCCAAGGCAATTGAAGATGTGGCCTACGATAGGATAATAGATGGGATCGCCGTGGTGCCCAGAGGAACGCCGGGTAATCTACGGAAGATAAGGATTCTCGAATCAACACACCCATTACCAACGGAGGCAAGCATTAATGCTGGGTTGAAGATACTTGACCTGCTAAGTAACGTTGGGAGTGGTGATTATGTACTATTCCTAATAAGTGGTGGTGGTTCAGCCTGGTCGAAGTGCCCATAAAGGGTCTGAGCCTTGAAGACATTAAAGAGGTAAATAACCTACTACTGAGGAGTGGGGCTACTATTCATGAGATAAACACCGTGAGAAAGCACCTATCAATGACGAAGGGAGGGAGACTAGCCAAGGAGGTGATTAAGAGGGGTGGTAGGGTAATAACGTTAATAGTAAGCGATGTACCTGGTGATGACCCGGCAACAGTCGCCAGCGGACCAACCGTCCCTGACCCAACCACGTATAGGGACGCCATAACCATACTGAGGAATAGGGGTCTTTGGGATAAAGTACCCAGTACCGTTAGGGAGGTTCTTGAGCAGGGTTTGAAGGGCATGGTTGAGGAGACGCCTAAGGAGTTGGTTAATACGTGGAATTACGTTATTGCGAGTAATATGGACGTGCTCACGGACTTAGCGAATTATGCCAAGTCGCTTGGTATGGAGTCCCTAATACTCACGTCCAGGATGGATGGGGAGGCCAGGGAGGTTGGTAGGTACTTGGCGAGTATAGCCCTAGAGGCCAGGTTTAGGGGTGTCCCAATTCGGCGCGGTTTGATCCTATCTGGTGGTGAGCCGACAGTTACGGTAGTGGGTAATGGTAGAGGTGGTAGGACAACGGAAATGTGCATGGGCTTCGCATTGTCGGTGAGGGGCGTTGATGGGGTCTCCATGATTTCCATGGCGACTGACGGAATTGACGGAAACATGGATGCGGCGGGCTGTGTCACTGATGGTCACCTAATTGATGAGGCCATTAAGTTAGGTATTGACCCAGTGAATGAGTTACGTAATAATAATACCGCGGTCGTATTCGAAAGGACGAACACCATAATACGTACTGGGTGGACGGGCAGTAACCTAAACATCGTCACCGCAATCTACGTCTCAGGCTATTAAAGTAGTGGAAATGGTTCAATCTCCTCAAGCTTCTCCGGGTCAACACGTAGCCTACCCATGACTGCCTCCTCAAAATAATCAGTGGTGACAAGGGCATTGGCTATACCCTCCTTAAGGTTAAATTCCTTAACCACGCCAAAACCTGCCAGGAAGCCCCTACGCATTAAGCCAATGAATATATTGCTAAATAGCCTAGAAGGCACCTTAACCACGCCACCATGCCTAGTGACTTCAGCCACATTATCGATTACGTAATGACCACAATTATTAATCACACACTCAATCGCCGAGTTTCCAATGAGCTTGTCCAACCCTATATTGACACTAATTAACTCACCACTTAAGTACCTACGTAAGGCCTGATTCCTCAGAAATCTCCTCTCGTCAGGAGTCCTAGGCCTCACGTACTTTGACCTAGAGATATTAATCACCTTAACGCCTGATCGCAGGTGTAAGTTAATGCCTATGGACACGACGTAGTCCGCACCGACGGCATCAACCACGTTTCTAATCAACTCAATACCTCCATCCCCAACCCAGCCAGGCATGTCGATTAGCACGAGGCCAGGAGTCCTACTAAAGGCCTCCCTGACCATTGCACTAACCCCACTGATAAACCTACCAACGCATTGCATGGGCTGTTACAACCAATAAAGAACCCGCTCATCATGTGCAGATCTTCGAGTGTCGGTGTTGGTAATCCAACACAGGAAAGCCCAATGACACCTGGAGGCCCTATTGATGACTGACCAACATCAGCGTCCACGACGCACGTACTTAAGCCCTTGGCTACGTGCCTATTCAATAGGTACGTTGTTAACGTGGTCTTACCAGAATCAATGTCACCGATTATTAAGGCGATACCCTCGAGGTTAATTCCATCCCAATCGCTTGGTATCGTATTACCATCAACATACCTAACAGAGCCACCATTAACGGATAACGTGCATGAACCCCTGGCAAATATGGGTAGCGCCCTAAATCTCTCGACATTCAATGAACCACTTACGGGACAACCTAGCACCTCACATTGCCCGCTCATCACCGTTACCGTGGCAGGGCCCTCCACGATCAAAGTACCATCACTAAAACTCAGTGTTAATGAGCCCACGGGAAGCAACACATACACATGTTTAAGTGCTTTATTGCGAGGGCAATGGGAAAGGTAAAAATAGAAGTTCGGTATTTACGGCTGTAATGAATGAATTAACGATAAGAAAGGCAATACCTAGTGACGTGGGGCAAGTAGTGAAATTCACGAGGAATACGTTTCAATGGGGTGATTACGTACCTAGGGCAATCAATGAGTGGATTAGCGAGGGCACGGCATACGTGGCGGTCATTAAGGATAGGGTAGTTGGCGTGATTAACATGGTATTAATCAGGGAAATGAGTACTGCATGGCTGGAGGGAATTCGAGTACACCCTAATTACAGGAGGATGGGTATTGGTAAGGCATTAACTGAGTACGTACTCGGCGAGGCCGTGAGAAGCGGTATCAAGTATGCAATGTTAATGATCGCTGACTGGAATGAACCAAGCCAACGCCTGGCAAGGTCCCTGGGATTCCACGAAGTAATGACTCTATTCACGGGCATAGCAAGGCCGAGCCAGGTAGGCACAGTCCGTGGAGAAGCGATGCGGGAAGTAATTAGAAATGCGTTAAGGAGAACCAATGGTTATTTCTGCACGACAAAGAGGCATTGGATGTGTACGAGAGCCACCGAGGATTTCGTAATGACTATGATAGACGAAGTGTACATTGGCAGGGGTATAGGCCTTGGTGAATTCTCCGTGGGGCCACCAACAACGCCCACCAAAACCGAGGTATTAGCTACGGAGAATGGCGATTTCGAGAATTACTACGGCAGGTTCATAGTCTACGAGAAAGAACTAAGCCAAGCACAGGCAAAAGCTTAAATTTCTTGGTTCTCGGCTTTTCCTTGGGCCGGTAGTCTAGCCTGGAAGGATGCCCGCCTTGCACGCGGGAGATCCCGGGTTCAAATCCCGGCCGGTCCACCACGCCATCACATCCTCGGTCCTTACGAGATAACCTTCCTAGCCTCCCTAACCATCTCCTCTATCTTCGTCATACTCACCTTCACGTACTCAATCGTGTACTTTCTCTCATGGAATCCCCATACGTGTAGGTCGTATGCGGCGTTCCAGCCATCAAGTACCCAATAACCGAGTTCTTTCGCCAGGGTCTTACTGGCCATGCCGAGTAGGTACGTGTGCCACCTACCCTCCCTCATGAACTCCTGGTACTCGGGCGTTCTATACTTCTCGGCCAACGCCTTAACGCACTCCTCAGCAGCCTTGTAGAGCTTCTCACTGGCTTGAACAGCATCACCTTTACCAACGTATTCCCTGGCCTCACTCAAGTATTTCTCGGCAATGCTATTCTTTCCCTCATACTTTCCTCAGGATCCCTCATGCTTAAAGCATCAAGCAGTAACTCAGTAACATCGACTCCCTTATCCATCAATTTCCTAATCAACTCCTCAACGCTAATCATCAAATAAATCATATCGCCACCCAATATATAAATTCTCCATCATGTATGAATGGGTCATCCCTCGGCCTCTCGATTCACCTCTTAAGAACACCCGAGTAAAAAAAATCCTAGTGGGAATAATGGGAGTGATGGTTATGGCTTGGGTCAAAGTCGTAACACTCGTAATGCTCACCCTGGCCCTTTCATTAATAGTAATCGTACTGGTAAGCCTAGGGCAGCAACCCACGCTTTATAGGTCCTGGACCTACTCGCCGGTTAAGGGTGTTACTGAGGATTACGCCATCTATAGGGTTGGGGCCAACGGAATTAATTACTCAAGGGTGGTAATAAGTATTGAATCCGTAGGCGGCTCACCGCTGAGTAATGCCTCGGTCACCGTATTCGCCCTAACGCCCTACCACATAATCCCCGTTGGGTTATTCGAGGCTCCAGAGTAATCATACCCATGGACTCCCCTGGCATTGCTACGCAGTGGGTAGGTGGGTCTCCTGGATGTTGAGGAGCACCTGGCACTCGCTACAGCCTGGGTTGTACACGGCATTGCTGGTCTTTGTTACGTACCAAACACCGCGTGGGGTCTACATCAAGGCATTCACGGTACCGTACGCACCTGCATCGTTATACATCGGCAATGAGTCCTACTTAATAACAGTCAATGTTGAGATAAACACATCAGCGCCACCCAACATACCCATGAATCGACTAAGGCTGTTGGGCCGGCAATTAGAGGGCCTACGCTCGTATTAACGAATAACACGGACCAACCCGGCCAATTATACGACTGCATAGGACAAGCGCCATATTACGCACCCGGCACTACATTAACAGCCAGTGGATTTTTAGCTCTGACAAACTGCACGGGTTATAACGGGACAATACCACTGCTATGGGTCTCATGGAGTCAAAGTGTGGTTAGCGCATTAAGTGGAGGTACTGTTAATCTGGGACTTAATATACAATCATCATCCTCAGAACCATTCTCCCTATACGCTGAGGAGTTAGAGACAAGCAGTGGGCAGGTAATAGCCTACGCGGTTGGTTCCACATATAGCTCATCATCGTTTTATTTATATGTACCAGGTACGTCTCCTGGCGAGTTTGGAGTCAATATTAAGGGACCTGGCATTTACTATATAGGCGCGCCTGGCGCTTATGGTATGGCCCAATACCAATACTGGTATTGCGTTGACTATGATGCAACTGCCGCAGAATGCCTTGAATATGCACCTACGAATCAGTATTTCTATTATGTCATAGGGCTTAATATGCAGGGACAAGCCGTAACAGGTCTTGATACCGGTAACGGCCCAGTATCAGCCATATTTCAGTTCCTAAGTTACTACGGCTTGAGCTACCAACGCCTGTATATTCAGGGTGTACGATAAATAATCAAGGTAATTACGACTTCTACTTCCCCAACGGTACTTTAGAAGTTAATGTTCCATTAGAGGCGGAATACATAGCCAATGTATTTAATGTACCAATACTTGAAGTCATATCTACGTTAGCCTCCGCCGTTGAGGGTGGCGTGGTTGTCGAGACCATAGTTGAGACAGGCGGATTACCGACATAGGCTCAGTGGCTCATTAATGTTCTTTCAAGTATGGGCCAGATGACTAATTTACAGCAGTCCGGAACAACAGCCCCCGAATATTACTATGTATGGCCCAACCAAGCCAGATCGGTCAGTACGTCTATTATAATGTCGTTCCCGGCATTAGCTATGTGAATTATAACGGCCAAACCTATGCGGTCCCAACGCCTGGTGTTGAGCTCAATGAGACCTGGGCCGGTGGTCAATTAGCCCAGGGGTGTCCGCCAACGTACCTTGGTTAATACTGCTGATGATTATGTAAATTTATAAAATTATAATGCCCGTTAATTCCTAGTGGGCAGTGTTTCCCTGAGTGATATATGGACGTTGTATCACGGTTTATGAATACAGCGTATTAGTTAAGTTATGTACCTCAACTACGGTGTTATTGATTGTCCTATCCCTCCTTTTGATAGCATTTAACTTCTTAATTAGCATTATAGTCATTGCGATCATTCTCTCATTCTCGGAGTTATACCATAGGGAGTTGAGGGTTGATAGGATCGTCATGGTTAGGCACGGCAGATACTACATGGTTAACTTCATATGTGGTAATGAGATTATTAGGGCTCGGGCTAACTTGACTACGGCCTCGAAGATAGCATCGCTGGTTAAGGTGCCCGTTGACTTTCACCAGTAACGCTTACATAGGCGCTTTAATAACTCTAGGCAATGGTTAATGGTTTTGTCTTGTTTAATGGGTTGGTTTATCCATCATTCAAGCCTCTGGTTAGGGCTGAGGCCATGGTCGTTATTGGTGATAGGGTTGCCTATGTCGGTGATGAAACAAGGGCTTTGAGGATTGCGGATGCCTCGGGCTTGAGGAAGTGGACTTAAAGGGCCGTGTTGTGATGCCGGGATTTATCGATGCCCATGCGCACTTGGACTCGATAGGCATTAACCTGGCGACGCTGGATTTAAGGGGTATTGATAGTATTGAGGAGTTGAAGAGTAGGCTTAGGGAGTATGTGAAGAGTGTTAAGACCAGGTGGGTGATGGGTAGGGGTTGGGATCAGGAATTGTTTAGGGAGAGGCGTTGGCCTAGTAGGCTCGACATCGATGAGGTGGTCAGCGATAGACCCGTCATGTTAGTTAGGGTCTGTGGCCACGCCGCCGTGCTTAACACAAGGGCTATGGAGTTAACCGGTCTCTTAAATGCGGTGGATAGGGATGTGATTAGGGATGAGAGGGGTAATGCCACGGGCGTAATTATTGAGCAGGCGTTGAATAAGGTTGAGGAGTTGGTGAGGGACTCGTACACACTTGATGATTATAGGGAGTTCATGATGAACTCCATGAAATACGCAGCATCGCTTGGTGTCACTACCGTGGGCTTCGTATCCGTAGACCTAAAAAGCCTACAATCACTGATAATGATTGAGAGGGAACTCGGTAATTTACCGGTTAGGGTTAGGGCTTACCTAAATCCATTCGACCATGGGATTGACATCATCGAGTCACTGAGGCAGCTCGTTAAGCTTGTTGGTCTAGGCTTCGGCTCTCAGTACCTGAGGATTAATGGTATTAAGGTTATCGCCGACGGTTCGCTTGGAGCTAGGACCGCCTGGTTGTCGAGACCGTACAACGATGATCCAGGTAATTCCGGCAGGCCGAATTACAGTTTTGACGAGTTGATGAGTATTGCTAGGAGGAGTAGTGAGGCTGGTCTTCAACTTGCTATTCATGGTATTGGGGATAGGATGGTTGAGGTAATACTCGATATTTACGGTAAGCTAGGCGATGCCCAAGTACTTAGGCACAGGATTAAACACGTCTCAGTCCTCAGGGAGGACCTAGTGAGGAGGATTAGGGAGCTTGGTATCGTATTGGCTGTTCAGCCTCACTTCGTAATTAGTGATTGGTGGGTTATGGATAGGGTTGGTGCTGATAGGGCTAGGTACGTGTACCCATTCAAGACGTTGATTGATAATGGCGTAATGCTCGGCTTCAGCACGGACGCACCAGTCGAGCCACTAAACCCATGGGAGACGGTGTATGCGGCGGTTACCAGGGGTTGCTATGAGGGTATAGAGCTGTGTAAGTACACGGAGAATGAGAGGGTAGGCGTGGCAGACGCACTTCATTACTACACATACGGCTCTGCATATCTACTCCGTGAGGAGAATGGCTTGGAAGCTCGAGCCAGGTTACCCCGCCGACTTCATAATAATTGATAAAGACCCACTAGGCATAAGCGATAAGGAGCTAAGAAACATAAAGATATTAGAAACATACGTGGGAGGACAAAGAGTGTATCCATAGCCTCATTAAAATGCAGCCCTCTCCTGCACAGTTCCCTGTATTAACCTTCCCTCCTTAAACCTGCTCAGTCTTAATATGTCTTTGAATGTCCTCACTTTCCCATACTTTATTAATTCCGTGACCATTAGGGCGAAGGCCGGCGCCAACTTAAAGCCATGACCACTCAAGCCAACAACCACTATTAAGTCCTTAACCGGCTCATCAATTATAGGCATCCAGTCAGGGGTGACGTCGTATAAACCCCTCCAGCCACCCAGGTACTTGGCGTTTATGAACCACGGCATTCTCTTGGCGGCATTCTCCATCACGTTAACGGCATAATCAAACTCAGGTTCAGCCAATGGATTGAAGTTGTCCGGGTCAGGCCAGGCATCCTCTGGTGGGTACAGTAGGCCCATTAAACCGTAGCGAGAGCCCTCGGGCCTTATGTAGAAGTTGTTCACGTAATCAAACACGTTAGGCAGTGACCTGCCTATTTCGACCCTAATCACCCTCTCAATGATGTTCTTGATCGGCAGGTTTAGTTGCGGTAGTAGTTTTTGAGTCCAAACGTTGGTTGCAATAATGTAGTGATTAGTCCTCACAACCTCACCACTATTAATGAGCCTCACGCCAGCTACCTCATTACCCTTAAATTCGACTTGGGCTCATCAATCACAAACTCAACACCCAACTCCCTAGCCCTATTCATTACGGTGTTTGTGTATAGGCCCGTATCAACATAGCCGGCATCCTCCTCGTAAACGCCAACCTCACCCCACGTAGTGCTGGCGTTAAGTGCTTCACGTACCTCATCACCACTTAATAATCGAACATTAGCGCCAATACTACGTAGCATATCAAAGGTTCTCCTCATGCCGGTCTCATCATTACTAATAACCAGGAGGCCCGTCTTCGTAAATACGTTAACGCCAAATTCCCTCTCAAAGTTCATGAAAAAGCTATGACTGTAATGCGACATTCGAGCCACATCCTCATTGGCGTAATAACTCCTAATGAGCCTAGGGAATAAGCCGTCATTCCCTGGGCAACCCCACGCTTATCAATCACCAAAACCCTAAAGCCCTCCTTAGCGAGGTAATACGCCGTCGTCGCTCCCGTGGAACCTGCACCAATCACAGCAACATCGAATGCCTTATTCATGGCTAATCCTCACTTAGCGCTGGGAATCAGTTTATAATTAGTACGTGACTGATCACATGATTAATATGGTAATTGCATGCACGAGGGATTGCTACGACACATGCATATTTGACGAGAACTACAAGCCACTTAATATATTCCCAATTAACGGCCTCACATGTGCTAGGGGTAGGGCCGACCTAATCAGGAATGAGAGGAATAGGGTTACTTCAGCCTATATAGACGGTAAGGAGGTTAGTATCGATGATGCCATTAAATACGTGGCAAAATTACTCAGAGAGGCCATAAAGAGGAATCCAGCAAGGATACTACGTACAGACTACGATGGAAATCAGGGATTACTCACGTGGTATTTTCCAGACAGGTTATTTAATGTGATTGGGGCTTCACAGACTGATAGGTCGATATGCTCCGCTGAGGGTCATGCAGCCATTAAGGCGCATTACGGCACTAGTATGGGCGCTTTGCCGGAGGATTTCATTAAATACAAAGCTGCCGTGTTCTGGGCGTTCCCAGCTAGTGTGTCAGCGCCGCACATATGGGCCTTATTTATTAAGAAGTTTAAGGTGGCTATTGATGTTAGGCTTAGCGACACGGCCAGGAAGTCGGATAAGGCGGTTATAGTTAGACCTGGCACTGACGTGTTTCTAGCCATAGGCATTATTAAGGTGCTGATTGAGGAGGGCCTTGTCGAGGGTAAGGTCAGGCACTTCGAGGAGTTGGCAGACTACGTTGGGAGGTTTTCGCTTGATTACTTGTCAAGGGTTAGTGGTGTGTCTGTTGATGGCATTAGGTGGCTTGCTGAGTTTTACCATGATTATAAGCCATTAACACTGATTGGCTTTGCTCTCGGTCGTTCCTTAAATGGTGGTGATGCCATAGGCATGATCTCGCTGATCCCAGCCCTGGTCGGTCTTGAGAGGGGTTATTACTACTCGAACTCCCTGGGTTGGGGAATAGACTTTGATTACCTTAGGGGTCTTCACATGGCTAGGTCATCCAGGGTTATACATGGCTGACTTTGGGGATTATATTGAGCGGGGTGAGGTTGATCTTGTGTATGTCTGGAATGAGAACCCCGTGGTTACCCTACCAGGTGGTGACAAGCTGATTGAGGCTGCCCGCGAGGGTAGGGTTACCTTAATTGTTCATGACCCGTATTGGTCTGAAACGGCTAAGCTTGCTAATGTCGTTATCCCAGCGCCGACATTTCTCGAGAAGTATGACGTGATTTATAGTTATTGGCATGATTACCTGGTTTACAACGAACCAATTAAATCCCCTAAGGGTATAACGGAGGTTGACTTAATACGTAGGTTAGCTAAGGAGCTTGAGGTCTCTCATCCACTGCTCCTTGAGGATCCCTGGGAAGCCGTGGATAAGGCCATAAGGCTACTGGCGCTACTTTAGAGGAGCTTAGGGAGAGGAAAATCGTTAAGGTAAAGCCGAGGTATTTACCCGCAAACGAGCCCGATGCACTCCCATTGCCTAATCCCGTAGAGCCTAGCGAATTAAGTAACAATGAGGTTCACCTAGTCTTTACCTCGCACCCGCTTTACACTAATACGCAATTCCGCGAGGTTTACGGTGATTTGGAGCCCGTGGTTTATACCCATGATTATGAGGGTATTGTTATCCTAGAGAATGAGTTTGGCAACATCAGGGTTAGGGCCGTTAAGGACAGTAATGTGCCTCCTGGTGTGGCGTTAATTTATAAAAGTAGCCTTATTGACCTTGATGGCAAGCCTATAAACGCAATCACGGGTCGTGTTAAGGGCAAATACGCAGGTACGCCACTGCTTAATGGTGTTAAGGTTAGGGTTAGGGTCGTGGATAAATAACGTATATTTTTATCAACTTATTATTGGTCATTTAAGTTATTTGTACATTATTTGTGGTAATCATTAAGTCATCATTACGGTATTTTCCCGTATTGAATTATTATTTTTATAGACATATTTTTAAGCAATGTCCATTAATGAGATGAAATGGTCGTAGAGTTGGCTAAGGGATACACCAGGAATTTGAGGAGATTTTTAAGGAAGTTAAACATAATAGTGGGTAGATGTTTTGATGAATTCGAGTTTACCTCATTGTTGAGGAGCATCAATACTAAGTATGATGAATATTGGTTGTTAGGGTGGAAGGAACATAAAGTGAGTGATAACTCATCATCTTTTGTATTAACACTTATTGATAAGGATGATAGGGAATACGTGATTAGAATCTACGTTAGTATTGGTACCATAAACATGGTACTCCCTGCGAATCAATTGCACCTAACTGACGAGACTACGGGCATAACAATGCTGGTTAATGGAAACACCATTAATATATCAGGCAGGGTCCTCTGCATCACTAATATTAGAATTAAAGCGATGAATTAGTTCATCCCTGGGTCTTAACGTGCATCCTCCTTCTGGCTTCTTCAATCTGTTCCCTGGTTATCCTAACGTACTTAGACAATAATTCAATGGGTACGTAGCAAACCTATCACTTAACCTCCAGGTTGGCCACACCTTACCGTCAATGTTTATTTTGGCGCCACAGAACTTACACTTGCCATCCTCCGTTAAGTTAACCTCCAATATGTCGAAGCCCCTCCTCCTAATAACAACCCTACCACAGTTCGGGCAGTAGGTGTTTTCGAGTTTATGCCCTGGAACATTACCAATGTAAACATACTTAAGCCCCTCCTCCTTAGCCACTTGGGCGTGCTTCTCAAGGGTTTCTATTGGCGTTGGTGGTAGGTAATCAACCTTATAATCAGGGTGAAACCTAAGGAAATGCATAGGCGTCTCGGGCCCCAGGTTATCCACTACCCACCTAGCCAGCTTACGGGCGTACTCAAGGTTATCGCCTATTTCCGGGACCACGAGGTCGGTAACCTCGATGAATATTCCCTTCTTCTTCATCTCAAGGAGTGCCTGGAATATTGGCTCTGGGTCTGGGACTAATGAGAACTTCCTTAGGAACTTGGGCTCGGCATTACCCTTAAAGTCCACGGTAGCCGCATCGAGGAACTTAGATATGTAGTCAATAGCCTCGTCAGTCATATACCCGTTAGTAACGAATGTGTTGAATAACCCCCTCTTTCTAGCTAGGATTCCAACGTCATACGCAAATTCTGCAAATATCGATGGTTCATTATACGTATATGTGATTCCCTGGGTTCCGTAAGTCTCAGCCAGTTCAACAATCTTCTCCGGGGTTACCTCGAACCCCTCGAGGACTCTCCTCTGGCTTATGTCGAAGTTCTGGCAGTATTGGCATGCCCAGCTGCAGCCGTACGTTGAGAAGGACAAGACCATGGAGCCTGGATTGAAGTGATAAAGTGGCTTCTTCTCGATTGGATCCACGCTATTGCCGAGATCTTGCCATAAACCATTAGGTAAAGCTTGCCACCTAAATTCCACCTAACACCGCAAAATCCATATTGCCCATCAGAAAGCCTACACCTCCTTGCGCATGCTGTGCACTCGACCCTACCGTCCGGCAACGCCTTGTATAGTGTCGCCTCCTTCATTAAGCCCCTATGTAATCATTAATTCATGATTAAAAACCTTATGAGGCAAGCAAGTTTCCTTAATCAGTACGTGGTTACGGAGGGGGTATGTTTTTTTAAGCGCCTAATGCAATGGACCAAGATATGCCGAAGAAGAGGAAAAATCGAGGAAGACACAAGGGGGATAAGGGCAAGGAACCAATGGTTTATTGCGACAATTGCGGTAAGCTAGTGCCTAGGTCCAAGGCCGTTAGGGTTACTGTACCATACTCACCAGTGCCTGGTGACTTGGCTAGGGAGCTTGAGAAGCAGGGCGCCATCGTCCCTAGGTACTACGTAACCAAGACCTACTGCATAAATTGTGCCATTTACCTGGGGATACTAAAGGTTAGGTCTGAGGATGAGAGGAAGAAGAAGGCTGCGTTATCTAGGGCGCCAATACGCAGGGAATCAGTAACAGCACCATCAGCCAGCAAGTCCGCGCAAACGCAGACTCAAACTTCGGCTCCATCGACTACGCAGGGCATGCAGGGGTCAACGACTAAATCCTAAGGTTAAATGAATGATCGAATGATAGTAACTCTTATAAGGTGTTTCGAGTTCATGTTAATGCGTAATGGAGCATACCGAAGAGACTAGGAGGATGGAGTTACCGAATACAGAAACGATGCGAAGAAGCCCTAGTAAGCTTGAGTTAACGTTTATTGAGAGCCCCAGGGACTTCATGAAGGACTTTAAGGTCGTCTTTGACCTATCAATAATTAGGGAGATAACCCTTGGTAGGAGTCCTGAGAATATGGTGATAATACCGGATCCAACGGTATCGAGGAAACACGCGGTAATAACCATGGTTGGAAATGAATTGTTAATTAAGGACTTAAATAGTACAAATGGCACGTACGTACTTGATGGTGACACATTTAAGAAGGTGAGTGAGTATAGGTTTAGTGGTGATGTTGTCATTAGGCTTGGCTATTACACAGTAATTAAGTTATCGATAATAACCGAGGAAAAGCAATGACTAGGCAATCTATGCGTTATTTAGGTATTTCTTAAGAACGGCCAATACCTCACCTGTGCTTGAGGGTCTTAACGATGGGTTTAACTCAAGGCCTCTCATCACTAACATGACTATTTCAGGCGGTATGTCAGGCCTATAATTATTGAGCGGAGGTACTACTGCCTGGCCACTACTTAATCTATGCATGTGCGGGTTCATACCAGTCAGCATTTCATAAAAAAAATGCAGGAAAGTGAGTAAATGTCTGACCTAACATCAGCAACGCCCTTACTAACCTCGGGGGCTGCGTAGGCTATTGAGAATTGCGATACGTAGGACTTACCACCAACCATTATCTTAGCCGCGCCCAAGTCGCCGATCTTCACGATCCTTCTCTCCCTATCCTTAAACAATATGTTCTCAGGCTTAAGGTCTAGGTGTATTATATTCGCCTTATGGAGCTCGGACAACGCAAGCGTTATCGAGTACGCCAGCCTCAAGAACTCATTGAGTTCTAGTGGTCCCTTCTCCCTCATTAAATCCCTCAGTGATCCTCCCTCCATGAACTCCATAACCACGTAAGGCGGCTCGCTCAAGTAATCCTCCAGTGACTTGTACGGAAGCTTCTCGTCAGGTGGTATGTGAACCTCAAACACCCTAACAATGTGTGGGCTTTCAATGAGTAGGTACTCGCTCATCTCCTTCTTGAATGACGAGAGCACCTTGGGTCGTTAGCTAACGGATTACCTCGGGAGTCCCGGTCCTTAAGAACTTTGATGGCGTAAACCCTACCCAACTCGTCCCTGCCCCTAAGCACGTAGCTGAAACCGCCCGTGGCAACCACATCATCAACTAGGTACTTACCGCCCAACCAGGCGCCTAACCACGATATTGGTGGTCTTAACCCCTTAACAAACCTTAACCTGGTTGGTCTCAAGTACATTATTGTGAAGATAAGTACTAAGGCAGTGACACCCAACCAATAAATCCTAATTGTTGGGTAAACGCCATAAACAAGTGTCAGTATTAATAGGGTTGCAGAGATATAGCCCGGGAGTCTTCTCATCATTGGTGTTGCCGACACTATAGATGGTACCAGTGTCATATACACGTAGGTTGATTAAATACGAAGAGAAATACTGCCGCCGGTACTATCAATAATACGCCTAAGTATGTTATTACCCTATCAATCAAATCCTCTGGGAAGTCAATCCTATACATTATGATCGAGTTTCTAATTGTGATTACTAATGAGGACATAAATATGAGGAGCGAATTAACCAGTAAGTAAAGCTCAGGAGGCGCTGGATTAACATAACCCATGTAAAATAGGTATAGGATATACAACAGAGCTAACGTAATAATTGCCCTAAAGTCAGAAACCCTCAATGACAGAACTAGTACAGTGATTCCGACGAATACGGCCAGTGCATCGTAGATATAGGCATTACTAATTATAAACGCCACAGATAATGCAAGGATGACCTCCGAAACCAACGGTACTATAAACCAATTATCCTTAACGGATACTTCCTAAATAACTCATAAAACAACACAAAGAGCGCAACCATGATCAGAACATGCGCGGTATTGATACCAATGAGGAACAATAGACTTATGAAAAGCACAATCCCAGGCAACGCCTTAATCACTTTATTAACGTCGGTAATTAACACGTTAGATACCCTTTAAAGACCCATTTAAAGCGTTATTCGGACCATAAGATGAAGAGAGTCCACATACTTGTTAAAGGCCTAGTCCAGGGAGTTGGCTTCAGGGCATTTGTGAGGAGGAATGCCAAGAGGCTGGGCATTAAGGGCTTTGTCAGGAATCTACCGACGGCTTCACTGTGGAGATAGTGGCGGAGGGCCCGGACGACGCCATCGAGCAGTTGATAAGTATTACCAAGCAGGGGCCACCGGGGGCCGTGGTTGAGGATGTTGAGGTGGAGTATGAGGAGCCCCGGAATGAGTTTAGCGATTTTGAGATACTTTATTAACGTACTTAATTAGGCCGCCGCCACACGGTCTGGGTCCCGAATCCACTAGGTCCATTATCAATTGCCTGGCGGTGTCTGTTAGGTCGAGGTTTAATGCTCCCCTTAAATCAATAAATTTTAATTCCGTGGCATCACTCGATGCCCTAGGTTCACCGCCAATGGGTTCCACTAAATAATCGAGCAGTAAGAAGTGGTACTTAACCCTGCCCTCCTTATCTCGTTCTATGTATTGGTAAACGCCAAAGAGCCCTATTGACCTACCAATAATGCCCGTCTCCTCCCGCAATTCCCTAAGTACGGCACGGTCTGGGTCTTCGCCTGGTTCAACCATGCCGCCTGGTACCGACCACTTACCCCTATTGCTCCGCACCTCTCCTTATTAGGAGGATCTTACCATCCCTAATAACTACGGCGCCAACACCCACCAAGGGGTATCTCGGGTATTCTCTTCCCATCCGGTAACTTAGCATGTGCTAGCTTAATTAAGTATTAACGTTATATTTATTAAGGACTATAATTCCTACGTGCTTAATGGAGTGTAATAATGATAAGGTGAGGAGTATTATTGATGGTTTATCTGATAAAGAACCTATTGAGGCTTATCAGACGTTGCTTGAGGAGAACTGCTTTGGTAGAAGCATAATTTACGAGGTTGGTGGTAAATACATTGTTTACATGAAGGATGAGGAGAACGCATGTGTTGAGGAGACGAATTCGATAGATCGCGCTAGGGAATTGGCAAGGGCATTTGTTGACTCTGTTTGTATCTGATAATTATGAGGGTGAGGGTAATACTATCGGCTAATTTGCATGAGCTTGCCAACGCTATAAACATAACTGTGCAGGTACCGGATGGATCCACGGTTAAGGATTTAATAATAAGGCTTGGTGAATTAAATCCGGAAATACCAAAAATACTGCTTAGGGGTAATGAGCTTAATGAGAATTACGTAGTGATTGTGAATGGTAGGGACATACATTGGCTGAGGGGCTTGCTTACCGGCCTTAATGATGGTGACGAGGTATTAATTGCACCTAAGGCATTCATATCATAAAACTTAATACCTCCGCTTAAGCAGATTAGTACTGTGATTGCGAATGGCTAGGAACAAGTTAATGAGCATTAACGAAGCCTTAGATTTGATAAATGATGGTGATGAAATAGCGATTGGAGGCATGTCCTTTCACCGTAACCCCATGTCGATGGCTATAGCCATAGTCAAGTCAAACAAGAGGGACTTGGCATTAGTGGATAGGGAGCCTGGGCTCGCCTTTGATCTGCTAACGATTTCAGGTAGGGTTAAGAGGATTAGGGCTGCGATGGTCACCTTCGAGCACTTCGGCATTGCGCCAGGCTTTAGGAGAATGGTGGAGGGCGGCGAGGTGGAGTTCGTAGAGGATGTTTGTGAGGGTGTAATGGCGGGACTCCGTGCAGGGGCTTACGGACTTCCCTTCATGCCATCAGCAATAGCGTTGGACAGTGATTTAGTCCCGTTGAACGTCAAGAGGGGCATTTGGAAGGTGACTAAGGATCCATTTAATGATCAGGAGTTAGTCGTGGTCAAGGCGATAAGGCCTGACGTGGCTCTGGTGCATGTCCACAAGGCTGATGAGAGAGGTGATGTTGAGATTTATGGCCCTAAATACGAGGATTTACTTAAGATCCAAGCCGCCAGGAAGGCTATAGTTACGGCTGAGGAGATAGTCAGTGAGGATTACTTTAGGGATCACCCAGAGCGATTAACAATACCTGGCTTTATGGTGACCGCGGTTGTGCATTCGCCAAGGGGTGCATGGCCAACGTCGATGTACGGCTACTATAAGGCTGATTACGAAATTATCAAGAAGTACTTCGACAGCGTTAAGGCTGGGCTTAGTATTGAGAAGGTGCTTGAGGTGTTTACCCATGGCTGACATGGATAACGTCATTAAGTGCATGGCGAGGCAGTTAAGGGATGGTGACATTGCCTATACGGGCTTGGCCTCAGTCCCGGCGGTATTGGCAGTAGCATTGGCTAGGCATTGGGGTGTAAATACTTGGTTTATAAATGTGGCCGAGATTTATGAACCCGAGGATTTCATAATAACGCCATCGTCGGGGGACCCATACTCGCTAATTAATGGTAGGGGCTTTGTAATAAGCCTAGACGCATTTGATCTCGCCAGGCGAGGGCAGCTAGACGTAATGTTCTTCTCGGCGGCCCAGGTTGATCGCCGTGGTAACATGAACTTATCCGTAATCGGTAATTATGAAAAGCCCAGGGTTCGACTACCAGGCGGTGCAGCCGCGGCTTACCTTTATAGGAGGGCCCGTAGGATAGTGATGTGGCTTAGGGAACACTCGAGGAGGACGCTTGTTGAGAGGGTTGACTTCATCACGGCTCCTGGCCCCACGAAGCAGGGCCCGCACTTAACAATATGCACGCCAAAGGCAATGCTTGAATTTGATCATGTTTCAGGAGAATTGGTGCTGACTGGTTTGTTTTCTGGCGTTAATATTGATGAAGTAATAAATAACATGGCCTTTAAGCCAAGAGTTAGGGAACCATTAAGTATGCTTGAACCTGTGACGGATGAGGAATTGCAATTCCTGGGTAGGCTTGATCCAAGCGGTGTTAGGTATTTATGACTGATAATGCTACTTATTCATGATTTGCCTCTGATGACAGGACAAGGGAATATAAAGATTTGAAGCATTATTTTATGGCTTAGTGATGTATGAGGGCAATCTACAGGTGCACTATATGCGGTGCATACACTGAAAATTCCATCCATTGCGGTTCACCAGCTAAGTTAGTCATAGATGGTTATTTAAGGAGCAAACTAAGTCACCTAATGACTTACCTGCTTCGGCACAACCCTAAGGTGATTAACTTATTAATGGATAACGAAGGCTGGGTAGGTATTGACGAATTAGTAACTCAATAAGGACCAAGTGGGGTTTCAAGTCCTACTTATGGTTAACGAGGGAGCATGTAATGGCCGTGGCATTGCTAGACCCAAAGGGTAGATTTGAGGTTAGGGATGGGATGATTAGGGCTAGGTATGGGCATGATAAGTCACTCAATGTCAATATAAAGTATGAGATTGATAATGAAGTGAAGACCCTATATCACGGAACCACGAGGAGCGCCTTAACGCAGATAATGCGTGAGGGGATAAAGCCTATGAATAGGAAGTACGTGCACTTGGTACTGGACCCGAGGGATGCATACGAGGTGGCCATTAGGCATGGTGACGATGTGGTAATACTGAGGATAAACGCAGACTGCCTAAGAAAGGATGGTTACCAGGTATTGATTGCGACAGATAGGATAAGGCTCGTGGACTACGTACCACCGCATTGCATAGAATCGGCAATAGACCCACGAGACTAAAAGCTTAAATTTGCTGATTTACGTTTCTTCCTGGGCCGGTAGTCTAGCCTGGAAGGATGCCGCTTGGCGCGCGGGAGACGCATAGGCGCCCGAAATCCCGGGTTCAAATCCCGGCCGGTCCACCACAATCAATCCTCAATCATTACGGAGTTGGCTTTTGCTTATTGCCTTATACTCGATGTCTCTGTGGCTGTTGGGTATTGACCCTATACTCACTTTATGCTTCGGTGAGTTTTGTCGTAACATTCGTAATAGTACTTTTTGTGTTGGTACTATTCATGGGTGATTTAGCATACCTAATGATTAAAGGTCCTTAGTGGGTAAGTCTTATTTTTATTGTATTTATGGAGTATCTGCGGTGATGAGTACTGGACCAGGATGACCTAGTGATTGATAGAACCCGGGCTGAATCTGGATATGGTTTTTAAGCAATTTAATTCATTCAATGATTAGTTAATATATGGATCATAAGAAATTGAAAAATTACATACTCATTCAGAACCTCGCTAATGGACTTGCATCCCCCTTCATGAGTTTCCTAGCCACCGTAATAGGCGTGCCCAACGTTGGTATCAGTATTGTTTCATCAGCATCATCGTTCTTCAGTGGCGTAGTCCAATTGCCATTGAGGAGGGTTAGGCAGGTTGAGCAGTTGCTGAAGTTTTCAACGCTGTTGCTTGCCGTTTTATGGTTCATAATGGCATTCATAGCCTATGGGAATCCCACAATGTACTTAATAACTTACGTCTGATAGCCGGTATTGGTGGTGCGAATTCGTTCGCGTGGGCATTAATAATGGAGAGACTGAGTAGAGGTAGTAGGGGTTGGGTATTGGCTAACTTTGCGTTTTATGGTTCCATAGGCAGTTTATTGGCTACATTAATTACGGGCGTCATAGTCGGTAGTAATTATGTGGTAATGCACTATGTATTCATGACCACGGCATCGCTTATTTTCATCAACGCAATTAATGCGTGGAGCATTGAATCGGCAGATCCCAGCGATCAGGTAATTACCGAGCCGTTATCAATGCTTAGGAGTAATAGGAAATTAACAAGGTTCCTCCTCATCAATACTCTATTTGCCATTGTATGGAGCTTTGCATGGCCTCTCTTCCCATTAGCTCAGGTTTATCTGCTTAATATGAATGTTGAGCAGTTGGCTATTGTTAATGTGATTAGTGGTGTGTCAACCCTAGTCCTGCAGAGATTTGTGGGTAGGTGGTTTGATAGGAATAGGAAGTTGGTAATGTTTCTGGGGAGGTTCTTGCTTGTGACGTTTCCATTATCGTATGCCTTAGCCAATAATGTTTATGTGATTTACCTAGCAAACACGGTGGCGGGATTCACAAACTCCGTCTCTAATGTTGCCTATATATCCTTCGTATATGATAATTCCGAAGATAGAAGAACGGCGGTTAGCCTGTACAACCTATTCTATGGTGTTGGTACGTTAATTGGGTCATTAATAAGCGGTGCATTAGTGACCGTGGTTGCCAACTACGTGGGTTTAAAGGATAGCGTTAGGTACATGCTGCTTGGCGATGCCGCGGCTAGGGCTTTAACGGCTACGTTATACATGAGTGTTTAATGCGGTTCGGAAGTTTTTTTATTGAGGTTTTTACTTACGTAGTTGGATGTTCACAGTATTTATAGTGGGTACTGCTGGATCAGGAAAAACAACGCTTGTTAATACATTTGCTGAGTGGCTTGAGAATAATCAGTATGATGTGGCCATTGTTAATTTAGACCCGGCCGTGGAGTATGTCCCCTACATACCGGATATAGACATTAGGGACGTGGTTTCGGCCAGGGAGTTAATGAGGAAGTATAAGCTTGGCCCCAATGGGTCGATAATAGCCGCAATAGACATGCTGGCTGTTAGGGCTCAGGAGATTAAGAGCCAAATAATGGATATTGGCGCGAACTACGTCCTCATAGACACGCCGGGCCAGATGGAGCTATTCGCCTTTAGGAGTGTTGGCTCGGTATTAATCAATAGATTAAGCATGGATAGGTCAGCCGTAGTCTTCGTAATAGATGCAACACAGGCGCAGACCCCTAGTGGTTATGTGTCATCAATGCTTCTGGCATTATCAACACAGTTTAGGTTTAACATGCCCCAGGTAAACGTATTAAATAAGATTGACTTGCTCGATAGGTCTGTGGTTGATGAAATACTTGAGTGGGGTGAGGAGACTGACCTGCTCAGGGAGGCATTAATGTCCAGTCAGGCCAATAAGTTGGAGGCTGACTTGAGTGTTAGGTTGTCGGATATATTGACGGCTATTGGCACCATTCCTAAGCCAATACCAATAAGCGCAAAGACTGGTGAGGGTCTTGATGCCCTTTACAGAGTGTTGCATAATGTATACGTTGGCGGCAGCGATTATGATTACCTTGAGTAAACCTCACCGGTGTTCCTAAGCATTATATAACCGGGCCTAGGCCCGGCCCTGCTTATCCTGCGCATGAACTCCCTAACCGCCGGCTTATTGATACTCGCCTTAGAGACCACTATGTCGAATTCCTCGAGGGCTATGGGCTTAATAGCAAGCCCCATTGTAAGTGCCTGCCCGGCAATGGCTACGCCATAGTCGGCAAGTCCCCTGGCAACCTTCTCCGTAACCTCCACGTGCGTCTTAACAACATCATCGTAACCCCTCACAATCCTCCTCAACTCATCCACGCTATACCCAATATGCCTAGCTATTCCATTTAGTAGGAGTTCCGTTGCCAGTCTCGTGCCTGAACCTGGATTCCTATTAACCATCCTTAGCCCTAGTATGTCCGTTAAATCGCTAATGCTTAGGTACGGTCTATGCACAATGCCTAGTAATCTCATGTAGCCCCTTATTAAGACGGCATTATCCCAGGCACCCAATGAGTTCATGTAGGGTATGTTGTACTCACCGCTTGTTGGATCGATTAGGTGAATACCGGCTATGTCGGCCAAGCCATTAATGACCATGTTTAACCCACCCATTGAGCCAACCCAATAGGCATCAATGCAGTAACCCTCATTCCTCATTTCATTAATTATGTCCCTAACTATGCAATCATCGCTCCCGGCGTAGACTGTGTCGCACACGGTGCCGTCGGGGCTCCACACGTACCTACTCACTATTGACCTATACGTACTCAGCAATTCCCTGCCTTCCGTAGTTAATGACATGCCTCCTTTATAGCCCCTCCTTGAATTAACGATCTTAATGTCCAACCCACTTTCCAACTTATTAATCAATTCCCAAGCCCTTGAATATGGCAATCCAAGGTCCTTAACCACGGATAGTAAAGAACCCTTTCTCTCAAGGATCTCAAGAAGTCTCGCCGTTAGATCATCCATTAGTACCTTCCCATCTTGTTCAAGGATTATTTCGATTCTAAACCTTGGCTTGTTCACTGTATAGTTAAGTTGCGATTTTCTTAATAAGTGTTTTACTCTTCATCAAATGTAGTAAAATGGTTTATTAATGAGTTAAGAAGAAAACATATTCCCTACACTATGGTTATCAAAGCCGTAATTCTGGATCTCGACATGACCTTGGTAAATACGTTACCTAAATTCCTAGGTATATTAAGGGAGTGCGCGGCGAGGTATGGCAAGAACGTGAGTGGCGATATTAATTACCTGCTCAATGTTTATTATAGAGATCCATCATTAAGTGAGATACTTGGTGATTTATCGAGGAATTTCTGGTTCTGGCATGAATGCTGGACATTGTACATAGAGAGGGGAGAATATGGTGAGGTGTTCCCAGGCGTTCTAGGTTCGCTGGAGACTCTGCGTAATATGAATAAGAGATTAATCATAGCCACCGGTAGGGAATTGGAGTGCCCGCGCATGATGCATGAGTTAAGGTATTACGGTTTCACGGAATTCATAGAGGGGTGCGTGTCACTGGGTGATTTAGGCCCCGGTCATGATAAGCTTGACTTAGTTAAGAGGCGCTCGGTATCCTCAAATTGCCACCCGGCGATGCTGCCTATGTGACTGACCATCCAAGGGATATCCTGCTGGTTAATGGGCTAGGTACAGTAAATATAGGAGTGTCCACATGGGCTAGGGATTTTCCGACAAAGTTCGTGATTAGAAGCGTGGCTGAGCTACCGGGTCTCATTGCTACGCTCGATGGAGTTTACGATTAATTATTATGCCCATTGATACTCCAAGGGCCATTGATATTAAGTAGGCAAGTAATGTGTACCAAGGTATCCCCAGAAGGCCTGGTATTACCGTTACGTAATACGGACCGTAGATACTCTGCATGACGTAATTATTGCCAGGGTATTGTACAAACACTTCATAAAGGCCAGGTTTAGAGAATTGTATTGAACTTTTCATATAGTATCCATTAATTGGCACTTCATAGGTATTTACAGTTTTGTTTCCACTTCTAATTACTATTGTTAAGTTTCCACCAACATAGTTAATTGGTATGTTCGTCGTGATATTTATACTAAATGTTTCATAGCCACCTGCTGCAATTAAGTTACTACTTCCATTAACGTAAAGAGTTAATGGTGCCTTCATCACATTTAGTGCATAAGTTGCGCGGCATCCCTGGTAATTAATGTTTCCAGGCCAGGATACTGTTATTGAATAATTACCAGGTAGTTTCGGTATGAAGGTATATGTACCAAATCCAGTTGCATTTATGTACATTGTTCCAATTATTGATGAGGTATTACTTATTACTAATACGTTTAATTGAGCGTTTATGATTACCGGCTTCATTTGACTTAAAATGAATATTTCGTGCAATACCTCTGGTGTTCCGTTAATTATTATTGATAATGAACAGGGAGCTTTATTAACAATTATTGTTAGGTTTGTGGAGCTTGGTAGGTAATTGGGCGAGTTTATGTAGTAAATAGTTATTAAATATGTTCCTGCCTGCGGCGGAATCCAAGTCACCTGTGCCGTGCCGTTTACTGGGGTATAACTACCTATTGTCCCCATGGTTGTTGTCCCATTGATTAGGTAACTTATGGTTAGTGTTCCACCTGAAATTGATGGTGATAACTTTACGTAAATACTAACTGCACTACCGTATGTCACATTGGTACTATTCACATTGGCTATTATATACACGGTGCCTGGCTGCACAATGAAGGTATAATTAATGACGGCTCCTGAAAATACGTGGTGTTAGTAAACGCTACTGTTAATACATGGGAGCCAGGACTATAATTAGCTTGTAGTAAGTACTGCGCGATCCCATAGTTATTGGTCATTAATGATGTTATGTAATTATTATCAACGTAGATACTTAATTTCTGGTTCTGCAGCCCCACGGGCGTTGTTGCATTTATTGTTATGGGCATGTAATTGCCATAATTAACAGTGCTCTGCATGACTAGATTTAGGTAAACTGGTGTTGATA
Source organism: Vulcanisaeta sp. JCM 16159 (assembly GCF_001316265.1). Classification (GTDB taxonomy): domain Archaea; phylum Thermoproteota; class Thermoprotei; order Thermoproteales; family Thermocladiaceae; genus Vulcanisaeta. Next base: position 104,952 of record NZ_BBDN01000008.1, read on the forward strand.
CTACCGTGAAAGTCTCTGTCTCTGTCTCGTTCCAGGTATAGCCTCCAGCATCGGTATATGTGATTTTGAATGTTATTGTTGATGTACCCAGCGAGTACGGGCCTGGGGTTATGGTTATGCCTACGCTTGCTGAGGGCTTTACGGTAATTACGCCATTACCAACTGCAGCGTTTATTCCGGTCACGGTTATTAATGCTGAGCTTATTGGTATGGGTGTGCTATTCATTATCTCAAACGTAACTACTTGAGCATGCCACTATAGAGTTTCGTTGTTGTTGTATTTATGATTATTCCAGGTACCACTGAGGACACCGTGAAGTAATATTTAATGGTATAACTTACCGTGGATATTATTAGATTTGCGTTATAGTTATTCTCGGGTAACGCCGGTACTGTTATATTAAATGAGTTATTCCCTGGCTGTAATTCCCATAGGCCCTGGATTGAGTAACTTCCAATGCTTAGGGTGTAGGATGCATTGATTGGTATTGATGATTCGTCATTTATGCTAATCACTAAGGTGCTATTTACATTAACGCCTGTGTATACATGAGTATAATTACCCACGGGCTCTGTGTAGGATCCATAGTACCAAGTGATTCCTGTCACAGTGAATGGGGTCTGCGGATCTACCCCAATCATCGTAAGTATTGCATGTACTATTAATGCCGTTATCATCATATTCCTAGTACTCAATGAATTACCCATTTAAAAACACTGCCTGTTTTTAACGAAAAAGGTGCCAGAGTTGTGATTATGCGCGCCTGGGTTTTTAAGGGCGTTAATGTTGCCCGTTACTAATGAGGTATGGGCGGTAGGTTTGCCGTGATAACATTTGGTTGTTGGCTGAATAAGGCGGATAGTGACATAGTGATTACTAGGCTTAGGTCATTGGCTGGGAGTACACGGAGGATGTGGGGTCTGCTGACGTAGTAATCGTGAATACATGCGCCGTTAGAGAAGAGGCCGAGAGGAATGAGCTTAAGCTTCTGAGGAAGTTGAGCAAGGAGTATCAGGATAAGAGGTTAATCGTTATTGGGTGCTTAACCAGGGTTAGACCAGCATCCATAAAGGACGCGGCTCCTAATGCCGTGCTTGTCACATCACATGGGGCTGAGCTTATAGATGAGGCTATGAATGGTAATGCGGATATTTATATCTATGATGATAGACCGGCAAAGTACCTGCCCAATTACTACCCCGAGCTTCATGGGCATAGGTATGTAGTACCGATACAGGTTGGTTGCCTAGGTAATTGTAGTTTCTGCGTTACGAAGATTGGTAGGATGGGTTTTGGTAGGGTGAAGAGTTACGACATAGACGATATAATCAATGCCATTGCCAATGCCGTTAGTAAGGGCGCACGGGAGATTTACCTGACGGGGCAGGAGATTAGCGCTTATGGGCGTGACAGAGGTTATGACCTTGTGGACTTACTTGAGAATATTCTGAGAAAGGTTGGTGGTAGATTCATGATTAGGCTAGGGATGATGGAGCCCCTTGAGTTAAGCCGAATAATTGATAGGCTCCTTGATGTTGTGAAGTCCGATTGGCGTGTTTATAGGTTCTTCCACGTCCCAGTGCAGAGTGGTAGTGATAGGGTACTAATGCTAATGAGGAGGAAGTACACAGTCGACCTATTTAGGGACATCATCATGAGGATTAGGAGGGTCTTTCCTGACGCGACCATTGCCACGGACATTATTGTGGGCTTCCCTGGGGAGACTGATGAGGACTTCTGGGCGAGTGTGAAGCTAATTGAGGAGTTGGGTATTGATAAGGTTAACCTGGCTAGGTATAGCCGTAGGCCATTTACCGAGGCTGCGTATATGGAGCAGGTGCCTGAGCAGGTTAAGAAGGAGAGGAGTAAAATCGCCACTGATGCGTTTAACAAGGTCGCCCTAGAGAGGAATAGGATGTTCATTGGCAGGGAGATGTGGGGTATCGTGAGTGAGGTCGACTTTAAGGGTGAGAATTACGTTGTTCGTTCATACAATTACAAACCGATTGCAGTGAGGAAGGCCGACATTGGCGCATTCGTGAGGGTGAGGGTCACGGACGCAACACCGCAGAGACTCTTTGGTCAATTACTTGAATCAGAGAGCCTAGGTGCCAGGTATAGGGTTGATTTCAGGATTACTGAGGGCCTTGATCTAATTTCCTAAGCTTAATTTACTCAATCCTTAGTACCTCCATAGGTCTGATCTTCGTTATTGATACTAACGACGGTATTGATGCAATTACCGATGTGGCTATGGCTATTATTAGTGAGTATATGTATAGCGTTGGTAGTAATATCACGGGTATTATTATTGGCAGGTTCAGCCTAATCATTATGTACCTGGCCAGGTAGGCACCTGCTATGCCGAGTACTATGCCTATTACCGAGCCTATTATGCTCATTATGAGTATTTCAAGGAGGAATATTAGTATTACCTGGTTATTAGATGCGCCTAACGCCTTTAGAATTCCAATCTCCCTAGTCCTCTCCCTAACATTCATGATGGCGGTATTCGCGACACTAAGCCCAGTGACTATTAGGCTTAGCGCTATTATTATCACGAAGAATAGGTTGACCATGGACAACGCATTAGAGATTGAACCAAGGACAGACTTCTGTTCATAAACATCTGCATTAGGGAAGTACTCACTCAATGCCGTAGCCAATTGATTAAGGTATTCCGGATTCTCCTGCGACAACTTTATGAATATTGCATTAACAAAGCACTCATCATCTAGGTCATTTTGTAACGTGCCTATTGGCGTCACAATCATGTTCAGCTGAAAACCAAGGAAACCACCAAGTATGCTACTGAATGTTCCAGTGACCTTGAGGGTATTATTTCAGAGCCTCCTTGAATACCCGTTAGTACCTGGACATAGATCGTATCGCCAATACTTATGTTATCCTTTTGGGCCAGGGTATCTTGTATTATTGCCTCGCCATCGCCCATGGGTAATGAACCACTATCCATATGTACCTCGAAGTATGAGAAGTACTGGCTGGGTATCCCAATTAAGGTGACGGACTGATCATTAACCTGTGCCGTACTTATTATAATCGCGGGGACTACGTAAGACACGTGAGGAAGCTTTGCAATGACCTGAGCCACGGCCTCGGGTATTGAAACACTTTGTGAATAAACCATTAGGTCCGTGGGTAGTATGTTCTCAACCTCACTGGTTATTGCAACCTTGAAGCCGTAGGTCATGGTCTCAAGCGTTATCATCAACGCCACACTATAAATTATCGCGAGCATTGTTAGTACAGCCCTCGTCTTTCTACCACCAAGGTTCCTAATCGACATTGTGAATAAGGTCCTTAAGCTCATGAGCCGGTTTAATACAATTACATGGCCCTTAAAAACGCTTCTAACAAGGATAATCAGCCTTCACCTCCCTCCTCATTTTAAGTATCAGATTGTTGATCCATCATCACATAACTAATTATTAGTATGATGTTGATTATTAATAATCTTTATTATTCCGTTACTACGTATCGTGGTACTAAATATTAATTTATTTAAATATATTAGTTTATAAAAGTTTATAAATTAATTACTTTTTATTCTTTCGCATGCATATAGCGTAATTAATAATAATGCTTAAATAGTGGCATTCATGTAGGGCCACGTGCCTAAAAAGATACTTATCCTAGGTGGCGGTGTTGGTGGTGTCGTTGTTGCTAAGAGATTAGCAGAGAGGTTGAGGGGTAGGGTTGATGTAGAGATAATGTTAATAGATGATAAGGATTATTATCTATTGCCACCGTTACTCGTTAATATAGCGCTAGGCGATATAGAGCCTAAGCAAGCACAATTACCGTTCTCATTGCTTGAAAAGAGGGGTGTTAAGTTCGTTAAGGCTAAGGTGACTAAGATAGACCCTGATAATAGAGTCGTAGAGACTGACCAGGGGAAGTTCAATTACGATTACCTACTGGCAAGCCTAGGGGTTGAGAATGACTTCGTTTCATACAATTTAGGCGTTGGTTACCATAACTATACACTTGATGGTGCATTAAAACTTAAGGAGGCACTAAGATCCTTCACTGGTGGCAGGGTTGTCCTAGTGGCGCCTGAGCCAATATATAGGTGCGGTGTTTATCCCTTTGAATTTGCCTGTCAATTAGATACGTTGTTTAGGAAGAGGGGTATTAGAGATAGAACAAGTATAACACTACTCTATCCATTCAATAAGCCTCTAGAGCCTTTAGGCCCTGAAGCCGTTAAAATATCCGAAGAGATCGCTGCTAAGAAGGGTGTGGAATGCGTAGGTGGTGTTAAACCGCCAATCACCATTGATGATAAGGAGAAGGTCGTTGTATTGTCTAACGGTGAGAAGTATAAATATGACCTACTGATTGTGACACCACCAGCAAGGTTACCAAAGCCTTTCGAGGGCACTCCATTGGTTGCTGAGACTCCAACTGGAAAATGGACGGCAATAAATGTCTATACAGGTAGGAGCCTAAAGTATGATGATGTGTATTTACCCGGTGAACACTCAATGCCGTACGTAGGACTTCCAACGGCAGGCGTTCCCGTACACTTCACGGCATTAGCCAGCGCTAGCGCTATTGCAGGTGAGTTGCTTGGTCAACCCGTTGACCCGGCTCAAATAAACGCTATGACATGCGCCTTGGATTATGGTGATGTTGGTATGATGTTTAACTGCGATATAAAATTGGATTTAAGTAGCAATAAGGCTGCATGGACAGGTAGTTGTTACAGTATATTAACGTCACCATTGGGTAGATTGATTAAGGATCTATTTTATAAAACCTGGTTAGCAACAACCATGTGAGGTGGTGACCATGGCGCAGGCACAACAAACACAGGTTGAGAAGAGCCCGGACGAGCAGATCGCAGAGGCTCTCAATGTGCTTGTCCAGAATATTGATGAGATTAGAGGTTTACTTGATCAATTGATCGAACTTAAGCGTAGTGGTGTAATTGATGCATTAATGATAATTGTCAATAGGTTTGAGGAGGTTATACAGTACCTTTTCCAGGACCCGGCAATATTTAGGTTACTATCTATCCTAGTTGATGGTAGTTTACAGGCAATGAATAGATTAGATACCCAGGACGTACTTAGGTTGAAGGGCTTGATTCAAGATATGGGTGGGTGTCTAGGAAAGAATGTGGATCTAGCAAATGCTAAACCCGTAGGTGGCTTAATGGGGCTTTGGAGGGCGTTAGGAGATAAGGACGTGCAGAGGGGTCTTGGTGTTGCAATGGCGCTCTTGAAGGCGTTGGGTAAGTGCTCGGCTCAGCAACAGGGATAATAATCACCTAGGGCTGAGTTATTAAATTAAGATTTAATAATAAGATTTTTATATATTGACATTAATAGCAAAATGATGAAGGTAAAAGTCAAATTTTTGACTTTACTATATGAAATGACTAAGACGTTAAGGGCTGAAATTGAATTGTCTGATGGAGCAACATTACTTGACTTGATAAGGAGGATTGATGACGTTATATACCCAGGCTTTTCTAAGGTGGTCCTTGACTGTAATAATAGGATTAAGGATAAATTTCTGGTTTTGATTAATGGCAGGTCTCTGGAGTTTCTTAATGGTATTAATACGAGGTTATCAGATGGTGATGAGGTCACGTTTTTACCACATTGCGGTGTTGCATAATCAATGCTTTTCCATATTAAGCTTTTTAAACTAATTCCTGTTGCCAAGATTTGATGAAGGTTCAGGTTAAGTTCTTGGCATCATTATACGACATAACCAAGGTACTTAAGACTGAGCTTAACATACCCGATAATGCGACGGTTAAGGATTTGATTCAATTCATTGATAATTCAGTAAGTCCCAACTTCTCAAAGATCATATTGGATGATGATGGTAAGCTTAAGGATCAATACGTGATCCTGGTTAATGGTAGATCGATAGATTTTCTAAATGGCTTAAGCACGAAGTTATCTAATGGCGATGAGATAGTATTTCTACCACCTGCTGGTGGAGGCTAAGAGATATTTGTAATTAATTTGCATGCTATGAATTATTTCTATCCTGGTCCTCATTAGAGGCCTCAAGAATCCATGAGGGTGTTGATAAAATGGCTACGTAACCACCGAACGTCTGTGTCAGTGTCAGGTTTTCCTCAACGGACTTGGGCATTACGAATAATTCAATGTCTCTTCTTCCCTTAAGCGTTAGTGTTAGATTCATTATCTCATCCTCGCCAACATCCTCACTAACAATAACCACCTTAGCAATACCCTTCTTGACCGCATCCATCACGGAATCCTTACCATAGATTAGGTACTCGGGTTTCTTAACGGCTAGGTACATTATTTCCTCCATTAATTTCTTAGCCTTAACGTACTCGGTCTCCTTAAGCTTATCCTCAGCGTTCCTAATAGCCTCAAGGACACCACCAATGTCCGCGCAACATGCCGATACGATGGCGATGACCTTATCCCTAATCCTATGGTCAAGCTCACCCTCCTCAAGGAACTCCTCCTTCGTAGGTCCAGGCCCAGCAACAACAATGCCTTTAGGCTTGGTATTTCAGTAAATACCTTATTGGCTCTCTCGGCAACTAACTTATAGAATGTCTCGGCTAGGTGCTCTGTCTGTCTCTTGTACCTAAGGGCTGACTGGCCGCCGGCAGCGTGCTTATTTGGTACGAAGAACTCTACCTTATCGACAATCTCCCAGTAATTACCTCTCAGCAATGCGATGACGGCCTCACCTCTCTCAATCACTATTATGCCATAGGTATCGCTGCTCTTAACCATGCCCTCAAGTATCTCCGTGTGAAATGAGGTATCGCATATGTACTTGAAAGTTGATACTGGTATTGGTGGTATTATTGCGTGAAAAACCCACTCATAATTGCCTGGGTTTATCATGTGGAAGCCTGCGAATATGGCCAGTCCATTCTCTGGGGCCTTTGAAATACCCTTTATTGAATTTATAATCCTCTCGAGCGCGTCCTGAACATGAGTCCTAGTGGTCTTATCCTTAATATTACTCGCCAATGCCCACTCCTGCCTAAGCATTGACACCACATCAGGTATTGGCCTATTACCGTTGATGTATAGGCTTATAAGCGTCGTTGCATAGCCCCTATACTTCTTGAGTAGGTTTATCATTATTTTCAGTTCCGAGAAATCCTTTATTCCAGGGCATCAACCATACTATGGATGGTAAGGACTATTGCATTTAAAAGTCTTTTGCTTTTAGTTAAAGCATCTCAATGGCTACAGCCGTAGCGCCGCCGGTACCATGACACAACGCAGCCACCCCCCTCCTTCCACCTACATGCATTAATGCCGATATTAACGTTGTAACTATCCTGGCGCCGCTCGCGCCGAGTGGATGGCCCAGGGCTATTGCGCCTCCGAATATGTTCATCTTATCATAGGGTATACCCAACTCCTTATTCATTAGGACATTAACTACGGCAAAGGCTCATTAATCTCAAAAACATCAACATCATTAATACTCCAGCCAACCTTACTCAATAGTTTCCTGATCACGTAAATTGGCGCCTCTGGGAATCTCCAGGGCTCGAGCATATGCCATGCATAACCAACAATCCTTGCAATGGGCTTTAAACCAACCTCCTTAGCCTTATCCATAGTGGTTAACAATAGCGCCGCAGCACCGTCAGACAATTGCGATGAATTCCCAGCTGTATGTAGGCCATTTGGCCCGAAGGCTGGTTTTAACTTAGCCAACTTCTCTAGGCTTGTGTCGGGCCTAATGCCTCATCCCTATCCAAGTAAACCCTCTCTCCATTTACCACGGTATCGATGGGCTCAAGCTCGAGGTAGTACTTATTCTCCGTAGCCCTCAAAGCCCTCATATGGCTCTCATACGCTACCTTATCGAGTTCCTCCCTGGTTATTTCATGCTCCATGGCTACCTTATCGGCTTCCTGACCCATGAGCATCATGTTAGTAGGATCCATCAATCCATCATGAATCATCAAGTCCATGATTTTCAAATCCTTACCAATCAAGTGCTTGATCCCCCACCTAGTCTCATGCGGTAATGCGAGTGGTTGCGTGCTCATTGACTCGGCGCCGCCAGCAATTGCCATATTAATATCGCCAACCTTAAGGGCCCTGACGACCTCGATAATCGCCTGCATTCCCGATGAGCAAACCCTATTAACGGTAAATGCGCTGACTTCTATCGGTAATCCAGCAAGTAATGCCGCAAACCTACTGAGGTTCTGTCCCATGCCACCCTGGAGTGTTGATCCAAAGACAACCTCATCAATCAGTTTACCATCAATACCCGTCCTCTTAATCAACGCCTTTATTGTCTCGGCCGCTAGGTAGGGTGTCTTCACGTTCTTAAACGCGCCGCCGAATTTACCAATCGGTGTCCTTACGAAACCCGTAATGACTACTTCCTGGCTCATACACGCTTAATCATTAGCTAAGCAATATTAAGCTTTGTCCATAGTTAATAATTAACATGTGTTTTCAATCATAAGCTAATTTCTATTCAACAGTTAAAAAATGTCGTGGGCATCATAAGGATATAACTTAATTACTTTAGTATGAATCGTGGATTCAATGGACATTTTGGAGAAGCTTCATAGCCTCTATGGACGCGAAATCGACGAACAATTAATCAAATACCTAAGTAGGGAAGTTAGCGAGGAGTTTAGGGATGCCGTGATTTACCAAGTATCCACTGGCGGTAAGAGGTTAAGGCCGTTAATGACGCTGACGGCCGCAAGGGCCTGCGGCGGTGATTACAAGTCTGCACTGCCGGCCGCGGCAATTGTAGAGCTAATACATAATTACTCCCTGATATATGACGACATTATTGACGAGGCATTACTAAGGAGAAATAAGCCAACAGTCAGGGCCAAGTACGGCGATAACGCAGCCATACTAATCGGCATATGGTATAGGGAGGCCATTGAGGAGGCAATACTCGAGACCAGGGACCCAATAGCCTTTGCGAGGGAGACTGCACGTACAATACGCGCAATAGATGAGGGTGAGCGTCTCGATATATTGCTTGAGTATGCAGGGCGTAGAGACCCCTACTTCGCCGAGAATAGGTTGGGGCCTAGGCTATTGAGTGATTGGGAGGCCCTGTATAACACCTACGTGAAGATGATAAGCCTAAAGACAGCCGCCTTAATAAGGACGGCCGTGATCTTCGGTGCGATGTCTGCCAACGCGCAGCATTGCATAAAACCGCTGTCTGACTATGGCACGTACCTAGGACTCGCCTTCCAGGTGCTAGATGATATATTAGATATTTTTGGTGATGTTAGGAAATTCGGTAAGGAGATTGGTAAGGACATTAAGGAGCATAAGTTAGGTAATGCAGTAGTTGTCATGGCCCTGAGGGAATTAAGTGATAAGGATAGGGAGGAGTTATTGAGTATTCTTGGTAGGGTTACTGTCACGAACGATGACGTTAAAAGGGCTGTGGAGATAATATCTAAGACAAATGCTAGGGATAATGCGTTGAAGATGGCTATGGAATTCGCGGAGAAATCTGAGAGAGCATTAAGTGAATTGAGTAAGAATGAATTTGTCGATGATCTTAGGGAAATACTGAGATTCACGGTGACTAGAGAATTCTAGTTTTAATACTAACGCATTAAATCAACGGTGTACCCTATATGCTTAATAAGGCTAGGCTTACGGTATTAATTACAGGAGATACGTAATGCGTCTATTCATAATAAAGCTCGGAGGTAGCGCAATAAGTGATAAATCAAGGCCACTTAGTTATAGGGAGGACTGGGTAAGGAGTTTAGGTAATCTGCTCAATGCAAGGTTGAGGACAGGTGATAGGTTTATACTGATTCACGGAGGCGGTAGCTTCGCCCATCCCCTGGCCCTAGCCTATGGGTTAAGTAAGTACAGGGACTATGACCAGTTAGTGGGTATTTCATTTACGTCCGCGGTACTTAATTACCTAAGTATGAAGGTAACGCTTACATTAGCCTCTGTCGCTTACCTATTTATCCCTTAAGGACAGGGTCCATCTACATTATCAAGGACGGTAAGCCACAATTACTGATAGGCCCAATGCACATGATAGAGCTGATAAGTAGAGGTGTAATACCCATGCTTTATGGAGATGTTGTGGTAAGCGACGAAGGCTTCTCAATAATTAGCGGTGATGATTTAATGCTTGACCTAGGCGCGAAATTAAGGCCTTCCGCATCGATATTCCTGACTGATGTACCTGGAATACTTGATACTAATGGCAATGTGGTTAGGGAATTAACTGAGCAATCAGTAATTAATGAGAGGGATGCACGACATATTGATGTAACGGGTGGGCTAATGAGGAAGGTTCGATCTGCAATAGAGCTGGCTAGGTATACAAGGACATACCTATGCGCGATCTGGGATTTAGGATCAATAAGTAGGATCTTTAATAATGAGGAACCGATTAATTGCACGAGGTTTCTGCCTGATTAATTACTCTTCATAAATAATGTATTACTTAGGTACGTATTATTTAAGAGCTGCGGGCCATATATTATTCCCGAGGCACTCACGTTATCGTGAGGCTTAATAAGTATCAGTAATGGGGGATAAACATTGCTTTCATTGATACCTAGCTTATTTAGTAACTGAAGTAGCAATGTTTCATAACCGAGGATAGTTTGCGATTCATATGTGTAATTGCCCCAAAATGCCGTTGCAATGATAAAATTCGTAGATCCGAGATTGAGATCACAAAGCTGATTCACGTTATACTCAAATTGCTGAATTTCTGATATTGATGCAGGCTCTGTTGTTGGGGGATAGGGAAACACTACGATTATCACGTTGTATCCATAGTAATGCGTGGCGTTGTAGAGCACGGGCCAAACATTGCAGTAGCTGCCGATTAAGCGTGGATAATTCAATGTTATGTACATTAGTATGGGTTTCGTATTACTCACATTTGTTATTGAATAAATAGGAGCGTAATTATTGTATGGATTCATTAATTCTAAAAGCATGTTTTCAGTAATAACAGTAGTATTGTATTCGGTTGGTCCTGAGATGTGTATCATGCCAAGTAGGAAAGAATACGCTACGAAAGCAGCCTCTGCAAATATTATTAACGCTAATGATAAATAGAAATACTTTCCTTTGCGTCTTTGGGTTCTTTTCGTCTTTTTGGGTTTTGCCATGATCGATGTAGGTATCTTATAGTAAATTTATTAGGTTAACTCTCCTCAAGTCCTAAAACTTTATAACCAATTAATTAATATGTCTCAGTAATGAAGGCGTTGGCATTGCACGGCTTTGGTTCAAGTCCCGAGAAGATAAACTGGCTCACGGGCCCGCTCAAGGCATTAAACCTGGAGGTAATAACACCAACCTATAGGGATTTTGAGGACGGCCTTAATAAGGTTAGTGAGTTATTACGGGGAGCGAACAATAGGTATATCCTTGCAGGGCACTCAATGGGTGGTTCAATAGCCTTGCTTGCTGCGTCAACGCTTAGTAATGTTGCCTGTGCAATATCTGTATCAGGGCCGACCGATAGATTAGCACAGATTAGATGGCTGCTCGCGGGCGAGCCTGGCAGTATTAGGCGGAGGACTTATGAGGAGTTGGCAAAGATCGATAGTAGGCAAGTCACGGAGGAATTCCTAATAAAGACCTCGCCAATAAATTACCTAAGGCCTAATTTACCACCAATACTCTTAATACACGGTACTAATGACGAGTTAGTGAATATTAAGCAGGTGGAAAATTACTATGAGAAGGCTAAATTCCTTAGTAATGTTATTGAGCTAATACGAGTTGAGGGCATGCCGCATACGCCCAGGGGTAAGGATATTAAGGTAATAGCAGGGTCTATTGAAGGCTTTATACGGAAATATTGCATAAATATTTGATTTAAAAAGTAAGGTCTTAGAATGGTGCTAGTCGGCTACGTAGGTTTCTAGGTGTGATTCCTCATCTATGTACGGTATTTTCACTAACTTATGCCCCTTATGGAGCGGTAATAGGGATTTATGTATCATCGTTTTACAATCAACACACCAGTAAAACTCATCCTCATTACCTTCCTCGTTAAATTCCATGAAGAATGGGCATTGCCACTCGGTCATGACTAACCTCATGTAGTATGGACTATCCTTGTTCATGCAAATGCCAATATTGTCGTGTAGCTCATGAAGTCTAAAGTACCTACAATTAATGCATTTAATCTCCATAATTTCACCCATTATTTTACTTATAGCTAGAATTAATAAATCTGTCGCAAAATGCATAAGCGGTATTTCTCTATTCATGCCTATAGATAATAATGCTTAAATTTTCATCATAGTTCAAATATAATATGAAGCTAACAATAGTAAGCGGGAGGGAGGTTGATGAAGTGCTTGATAGTACTGACGGTGTTACGGGATTAATAAATGCCATAGCCACAGCCTTTAGGGATTACAGCTCTGGTAAAGTTAGGATGCCTCAAAGAACGGTTATTCACCTTGATAATGACTGGTGGGGCGTCATGCCCTGCGGTGCACGTAACCTTGGATTCTCCGTGAAAATAGTCAATGTTATTGAGAGTAATAAAGTGCGTGGTTTACCAACGACACAGGGAATAGTCGTACTTATGGATGATATTACGGGACAGCCAATGGCAGTCATCGATGGCACGGCATTAACGGCGTGGAGAACCGCGGCCGCGACTGCGGTATCGATTAAGTACCTAGCACGGAGTACGGACAATCTGGCAATAATAGGCGCCGGGTTACAGGCTAGGTACCATGTATTACTACTATCCAGGGCCTTCCCCATTAAGAGAATACTCATATATTCGAGGACGAGGGAGAAAGTTGTTGAATTAGCGAAATTAGCCCAGGGTAGGGGCATTGATGCGGTGGCCACGGATTCAAGCCATGACGCCATTAGGCAGGCCGACGTAGTAATAACGGCAACGACTAGTAGGGAACCAGTCATTCACGGGTCATGGCTACACGAGGCATGCACCTAGTGTCAATTGGTGCGCCTGAGGTTGATGCCAGGGAGTTGGATGATGATGTTTTACGGAGGGCTTCGGTAATTGTTGTTGATTCGCGCATCGCGGTAATGAATGAGACTGGTGATGTAATAATTCCTATGAAAAATGGATTAATTTCTGAAAAGAATTTAATTGAAATTGGTGAGATAATAAGCGGGGTAAGGAATGGTAGGTCCAGGGATATGGACATTACGTTGTTTAAGTCGGTGGGTATTGCGGTTGAGGATCTCGCCGCTGCATCATACATATACGGCTTAGTGAAAAGTAGGAATATAGGCATAACTGTAGAAATATAAGTTTTAATTATATATAAATAACATAACAATTAATGTGTTCTTAAAGTGAAAAATGTTGGTAGAAAAGGTTTATAAAGAAACTCTGTGACACTGATGTTGGTGATTAACGTGGTGTCTCTCATAACAATTAAGGAGAAGAGTACCGAAGAGATCCTTGAGGATGTCGACATCAAGTACATCCTAAGGTGCATACTTAGGCTCTCACCAACCGAGGTTGAGATTTATTACCTATTGCAGAATAAGGCTAAGGAGCCACTAACCGTGGCTGAAATAGCCAAGGAAATGAATAAGTCAAGAAGCACAATAGAGAGGTCCCTCGTTAAGCTTGTCCAGCTCGGCCTAATCGCCAGAAGGCCGGTGCTGGCTAAGAATGGAGGCTATACGTATGTATACTACACAAAGCCAATAGACTATGTCAAGCAGAAACTATTGCAATTAATTAATGCTTACTATGAGAAATCGAAGCAATTAATTGAGAATCTAACATCAGCCGCTTTAATTGAGTCATTGAATAGCATGGCTACTGAGGAGGCGCAAAATAATAATTAACATCAACTTGTTACGTTACAATTCATAAATCACCTCATCCTAATCCTAAATCTACCGTTAAATCTCGTAATCCCTCTTCAATCTCGTACATAACAACGTTCATATCCAGTGTTTTATCGACAATCATTATCAGTGCCAACTTACCTATGGATTTCACAATTAATAAGTTCTGTCCAAGTGATATGACTAATTCCGATAAGTTTGCCTCGTTCAATACTTTTTTTTAAATTAAGCTCAAGGTTCCTAATTGAGGATATTATTAAGGCGCCTAACCATTTAGGGTCAACATTAATATCATCCTTCATCCTTGAGTCTATTGTAAATCCATCCATGGTTACTAGGGCAACGAATTTTATTAAGTCACTTGATTCGAGGATTTCATTTAGCTTCTTTTGTACATGTTCCGTTAATGTCCTCCTTGATGAGGCGCTATTCGTTGATGATAGCACATTTTTTTATTTTATGAGATACCCTTTAAATCTTTTATTCATAATGTAAAATACAAGCGTCTAGGTAAATTTATGACAGAAAATATTAAGTAGTGTTTTCATTAACTCCTTGCTCGTTAGTTTGGCTACCTTGTTCGCCCTGCGTCTTTAACCATTGTTCAACAATGTCATACCCATAAATTGCCTTAAACATTTCACGCCCTAACTTCGTCATCTTTAATGGAGTCCAGGGTGGGTCAAATATAACATCAATCTCTATATCCTTTGCATCAGGTAATGCCTGCTGTATTGCTGCGCCAACCTGGTATGCCAGGTTCTCTGATAATGGGCAACCCACGGCTGTTAGGGTCATTTTTACGTGAACAACCTTATCATTGTCCATCGTTACTTCATAAATAAGGCCTAGGTCATAAACATTTATTGGTATTTCGGGGTCGTAGACATTACGTAAGATCTCTATCAACTCCTTAGTCTTATCACCAGGTAGGTTTGTCTTGAATATTGGTTCCTCAACTTCCTCATTGCTCATTGCATTTGTCATCTCTTCGTTAGACACTGCCATTATTAATCACCAACAGTGTCACGAAAGCTTACTTATAAACCTATCTAGCTTATTGGTGATAATTACCCGTGGATAGATTGTTATCATTATAGATGGGTTTATAAGCGTTAAGCATGGGTAAGCATGGTGCTTAAAGTACGTAAAGTAGATCCATTAAATCCTGATGAGACCATAATTAGGGAGGCTAGCGAATATATTAAGCGTGGGCATTTGGTGGCGTTTCCGACGGAGACTGTTTACGGTTTAGGCGCTGATACCTTTAATGGTGATGCATGCTTAAGAATTTTCAAGGCCAAAGGAAGGCCGCCAGATAACCCACTCATTGTTCACATAGCAGATCTAAGTGAACTTTACAGGGTTGCCGTCAATATCCCAGATATTGTGTTACGAGTGGTTAGGAGGGCTTGGCCAGGTCCCTTAACGTTAATTCTACCTAAATCACCCGATGTGCCCAAGGAGATCACTGGTGGCCGTAATACAGTCGCCGTGAGGTCACCTGCACATCCTGTTGCACTTGCGTTAATTAGGTCGTCTGGAACGCCTATAGCCGCGCCAAGTGCTAATAAGTCGGGTAGACCAAGTCCTACGTTGGCCGAACACGTAATTGAGACTACGCCGGTGATAATGATATCGAAATGATGCTTCTCGATGCAGGACCTACATTCTTTGGTGTTGAATCTACGATAGTGGACATGACGAGAAACCCACCTGTATTGCTAAGACCAGGTCCATTCACTGTTGAGGAATTAAGATCGTTATTTAATACCGATGTAGTGATTCCAGAATTTGCGAGGGGTCTAGGTGAGGCTGATGCCGCCTTGGCACCAGGCACAAAGTATAGGCATTACGCGCCACATACACGATTAATAGTTGTTGAGTGCGAGGATTATGGGTCATTGATTATGTTATTACGCGATACCATTATTGATTATTTAAATAAGAAATTGAAAATAGCATTACTAATAACTAAAGAAACAGCAAATGAATTGATGAAGTACTCCGAGATCAATGAATTACCAATAATAATAATAGGTTATAGGGAGAATCCGTACACAATAGCATCATCACTCTTTGATTCATTAAGAAGCCTTGATAAGTTGAATGTGGATCTGGGCATTGCCGAGGGCATTGAGGATAGGGGTATTGGGTTGGCCGTAATGAATAGGTTAAGGAAGGCGTCAGGATTTTCCATAGTTAAATGTAAAATGTAGTCAATAAGTGACTCGGCATTGATTTTCACAAATAAACAATGGCGTTTCAATAATGTCTATTTTCAATGATACATTGTGAATAGATTAAAGTTAAAAATGCGTCATTAATGCCAGTAATGGGTGAATTAGATGATCACGATAATAGGTAGCGGGCGTGTTGGCGCAACAACGGCTGCCTTCCTAATGTTCTTCGAGCTAGACAACGAGATCACACTAATAGATGTAATAAAGAATTTGCCTCAGGGTGAGGCTGTTGACTTAAACCATGCGGCTGCCATACTCGGTAAGTCTGTCAGGTTCAAGGGCAGCAATGACTACAAGGACATGGAGGGTAGTGACATTGTAATAGTTACTGCAGGTCTCGCTAGAAAACCTGGAATGACTAGGGAGGAGTTAGCAGCCAAGAACGCAGAGATAGTGGCCTCGGTGGCTGAGCAGATCAGGAGGTACGCACCGAATTCAATAGTCATAATTACCACAAACCCACTTGATGCAATGGTTTATGTACTCTACAAGAAACTGGGCTTCCCAAGGAATAGGGTCATTGGCTTCAGCGGTGTGCTAGACTCAAACAGGATGGCCTATTACGCCTCTCAATTAATTGGTATAGCGCCTGAATCAATAATACCAGTCGTCCTTGGGCAACACGGCGAGAACATGTACCCAGTGCCAGAGGCATCGTTTGTGTACGGCAAGCCACTCACTGAGTTTATAACCAAGGAGCAGTACGACGAAATAGTAAAGAAGACAATACAAGCTGGTGCGGAAATAACCAACTTAAGGGGCTTCAGCAGCAATTGGGGTCCAGCGGCTGGTTTGTCGTTAATGGTCGACTCAATAAAGAAGGATAGGAAGAGGGTATTTGAAGCCTCGGTATATCTAGATGGCGAATATGGCGTAAGGGATGTTTTTGCGGAGGTTCCCGTTGTACTTGGTAAGAATGGTGTTGAGAAGATAATAGAGCTGAAACTTAATGACGAGCAGAGAAAGAAGTTCCTAGCAAGTGTTGAGGCAATAAAGAAGAACCTGGCGCAAGTACCTCCACAGTTCTTATCATAAGTGCCCCAACTTTATGATTAAATTAATAAAAATTAAGCTAAGTTGTTCATAAATTTTCTAATGTTCTCCCGCAGTGCATTAATAATACTCGATAATAGTTCCTCATGATATAGCATGTACTTAATGAGGGTTTTTATAGCCGTTTCAGGATCATTAATATAATTACTTATGAACTCAGGATCATTAACCAATGCGATGCCATCTTTCACATTTTTTTATAAAACCATTAAGTAAGAGTGAAGTATTACCATCCACGCAATCCTTCAATCTTAACATGTTATCTAGCATTCTATCCTCCTTATCTAGGTGGTCCCTTACCGCATTTAGTAATTGGTCATGCACATCGTTTACACTCCTTGCCCTAATTATTAGTAAGAAAATCATGTAATGTTCAATAACCGCCACCGAGTAAAAGGTCATTACTGCATTAAGCAGATCCTCAATGCATTCCATATTCCTCATTACTAAGGTATCGATAAACCATTACTAATTTAATCATCACTTCTTCGCGCCCTTCTTAACTTCACCAACGACTTCGCCATACATGCTTATTGAGAATTGCTTACCGCATTTGGGACAGGTTATTGAAATACCCATGTTATACCAGGACTCACCCATCTCGACTTCAAATACATGGCCGCAGTATGGGCACTTAGCCCTAATTCTTAACATTCTTTCTGGTACACCGCCAGAGTACTCCCAGTCCTCGGGGAACTGCCACTCTTCTCCTTCGCCACTCATCGGCTTGAGCGCTAGTTAGTGAATTAAAAACATTACTATTTACGGGTTACGAATACTAAGCCTTTACTGGCCTTCAATGGTTGTTCATAATCCCATTGTGGTATGGCCCAATTAGTGTTTTAAATTACCAATCTTTGAAATGCATTAGCAATGAGAGTTTGTTCCTTGTTTTCGGGTGGTAAGGACTCAACCTACGCCCTGCACTGGGCCGTGCTTAAGGGCTTCGATGTTGCTTGCCTACTCACGTTAAGGCCTTACCGCGTTGATTCTTGGATGTTTCATTACCCAAATGTCGAGTGGACGAGATACCAAGCAAAAGCCCTGGGTATTCCCCAGGTTATTCACGACACTAGCGGTGTTAAAGACCTCGAGCTTGAGGACTTGAAAAATGCCTTTGAAAGTGTTAAGAGCGAATTTGGGATTAATGGCATAGTGACGGGGGCTTTATTATCCGATTATCAGAGGATGATGATTAATATCATCGCCCACGAACTAAACTTAAGGGTTTATTCACCATTATGGAGAAAAAGCCAGGTTAATTATTTAAGGGATTTATATAGCCATGGTTTTAGGTTCGTATTAACATCGATAAGCACCATGTATAAGCCCCAGGTTACTTGGTAAGGTATTAACGCTTAGTGATATTGAGGAGCTAATAGGCGCTGCGTTAAAGTACGGTTTCAATCCTGCACTGGAGGGTGGTGAGGGGGAGACATTCGTTGTTGATGCACCGTTATTTAGGGAGAGAATAGTTATTGATGATGGCGAGGTTCGTAAGTTGGACCAATACTCATGGATTTACGTAATTAGGTCCTTGCATTTAGAACCAAAGGTTTTAGTTGAGTAATAGCGCGAGATTAATGACCTTAGCATGGGCTATTTACTTAGGAATTGTGATTTTGTATTAACATGGGTCAATGATGAATTAAGGATACTCAATAATGTGGATATAGCGATCGATGATGGATTAATAGTAAACATTGGTACCATAAATGGGGGTGGGTTCGAAAGGATTGATTGTTCTGGCCATGTAGCAATGCCTGGACTTGTTAATGCCCATACGCACACGCCGATGTCCCTGTTGAGAGGTTTCTATGACGATGCCGAGTTAATGACGTGGCTTGGTAGGATGTGGAGTGTGGAGCGTGAGTTGCCCAGGGATATTATTACCCTTAGTAGTGAGTTGTCGATCATCGAAATGATCATGAATGGCACAACGGCGTTCATAGACATGTACCTCTACCCAGATGCAACAGCGGATGTCGTGTTAAAATATGGGTTAAGGGCTGCCCTAGGTCCTACATTCATAGATACGTTGGTAAATCCTACGTTAGTTGAGAATGAATTAAGGAATTTCATGAGTAAATATGGTTATTCGCAATTGATAAAGCCAATAATCAATGTCCATAGTATCTATGCAGTGAGTAAGGGCACGTTACTGAGAATTAAGGAGTTAAGCAATGAGCTTAACTTGCCAATGCAGATACACGTGTCTGAAACAAGGGATGAGGTTTACGAGGTTAGGAAAAGGTACGGTATGTTTCCTGTGGAATATTTAAACTCACTGGGTCTAGTATCCAACAAGTCCCACCTCGTTCATTTAGGTTGGGTCACTAACTGGGAGTTGAGTATCATAGCCAGAGCTAATGCACGTGTGGTTCATGCACCGACATCGAACATGAAGTTAGCCACTGCGGGTCACTTCCCAATGAGGGAGTTAATGGACGCGGGTGTCATAGTGACGTTAGGTACTGATGGGCCTGCCAGCAATAACTCGCTTGATATGTTTAGAGAAATGAAAATGGCAGTACTACTTCAAAGGCACTCATATTGGGATGTAAGTATAAAGGCCATGCATGCATTTAAGGCAGCAACCCTTAATGGATATAGGTTACTAGGTATTAGGGGTGGTTGTATAAGCAATGGTTGTGTGGCGGATTTAGTACTACTTGATTTAAGTAGCCCAAGACTTCAACCAATTAGAAATGATAATGTATTATCGAACATCGTTTATTCGGCTGATGGTTCGGACGTGGATATGGTTATTGTTAATGGTAAGGTGATTTATGACAAGTCCAGGGATTACTGGGCATTAAAGGAGCGGGCGAGGAGTATTGGAGAGAGACTTAATGACTTTATTAAGAAATTTTTTATGACATATAAAGCCTGGCTCATGGAAATGGGTCACTTGGTAAGTGGGCTACAATGACCTTACCCATGCCCTCCCTACTCCATGCCCTACCCATGACCTCCGTATTGAACGCTGACGCCACATTACCAGAGCTATCAATCGCAATCAACCCAATATTACCTGGACCAAATAACTTGGTAACGTAATCAACAACCTGCCTAACAGCATCATTAATTCTAACGCCGCTCCTAACTAACGTAGCCACCCTAAACGACGCCATGGCTCTAATTATGAACTCCCCAATGCCCGTGGCCGATACAGCACATACGTTATTCTCAGCCCAGTAACCTGCACCTGCTAATGGTGAGTCACCTACTCTGCCGGGCCACTTAAGTATTGTACCCCCCGTGGACGTTGCAGCGGCTAGATTGCCGTCCCTATCAATCGCAACAGCGCCAACCGTACCTAGTAAGCCTAATTTCCTGGCGAGGTCCGCGTTCTTCTCGTATCGCGAACGTAAGTTCCTAATAAGGGATTTGTACCTATTAATTTTAATTTCGTTAATTAACTCCGTTGATGGCACCCAAAGACCGAATTGCTTAGCCAATTCCTCAGCTCCGTCTCCGGTTATTAATACGTGGTCGGTCCTCTCCATGACAAGCCTGGCGAGTCTTATAGTGTTTATCACGTGCTTGACAGATGCCACAGCCCCAACACTTAGGTCCTTACCCCACATTACACCGGCGTCTTGTTCAACCTCACCATATAGGTTCAACACGGAGCCTCTGCCGGCGTCGTAGGATCCGTCGAATTCCATGACGGTGACTGCCTCGACAACCATATCCAAGGCATTACCTTTTTTTTGGCCGCTTCTAGTCCTGCATTTACTGCATTTGATAAACCGCTTAAATATCTTCGTCTATGTTCCTCATTGGTAAAGTAGCTGAGCCCTCCTGCGCCGCCATGTACTGCTATCGTGGCTTTAATACTCATCAGTCCATGCAGTAATGAGTGTTTATATTGTTTATCATGGTATTTATTGTATATTATCAAGTATTATATGAGTAATTCATTAATTTAGGAACATAAACTGATTTTTAGTTAAGGTCAATAACCAATAATGTATGTCGAGTAAATTAACGAAGACCGAGGAATTAGCTGCTAAGCTTTACTTTAATGAGGGATTGAAACCTAAAGAAATAGCACAGAAGCTTGGCATATCCGTAAACACCGTGTACAAGGCAATATCTAAATACAGGGCTTTCACGAAAAACGTAGATCAATCATTAAACCAAGTAGGTAATGATAGGCAAATGAGTAATAGTCCTCAGGTAAGTGATAGTCCATATGTATTGAGTAATTATGGTGGTATATTTAACGTAAGTCTTTCAATTATTTCAGGATTACCAGTGCCTCAATCTAAGAATGATTTCTTATATGAAGACACTTATCAAGGTGAATTAATTAAGGAGTTGAAATCCCTTAAGGAATTAATAGGTAAGCTTATTGAGAAGGTTGAGGAATTAGAGAAGAAAAATAGAGATAATAGTTGCCTTCCTAATTTTGAGAAGGGGCAGGATTATGTCATTAGTACTAATGATAAGCAACCTAGTGATGATTCGTTGCCTGAATTCATACGAGACAATCCATGGATTGACGTGATCAAGTCAATACATAGCACCTAACCTTCATTTTTGCTTTTTCCTGGTTTTATTTCTTTTCTTTCAATTAATATTGAGAAAATGGTTTATAAAAGGTATTTTTAACTTCATTTTGTGAAACAGAACGTACTAACGAGTATACTTTATACTTTAATGGATATTATCACGACTACGGTGTTGTACCTAGTCTTCCCAATAATATCGCCTTACATATTTATGATATTATTAATCCTGGTAGCTGCGTTATCGGCTTTTAAGAGGTATGGTGTGGTAACGGCTATTATAATAACGTATGTAATATTGGCATTTATAACCACCTTAAGTCGTTCGTTAATACTATTAATACCATTACTACTGCTTACCTACTTAATAACTGAGGCCGGCATCATTAATGACATAGCCGTAATATCATGGACCCTACTCTTCACGCCATTTTACTGGTTATCAATACCTCTTTCAATAGCACCGTCAGTAAAGGGATATAGCATTAGGTCCATTATTATTTTTTTCACTATTATCATTACTATACGTAATTGGCGCCGCGTATCAAGGCATTTTATGGACCCCCATAACAATGTTTCATGTAACGAATTTAAGCCTTGTCCAGGGCATTGAACAACTTATGTCTGTATCTCCAGGGGACTTGTCTGCCGTGTTTAAGGAATTAAGTGATGCGGTGCTTTACCTGGTATTCGTAATAATAATTGCGGTACCTACCTTAATAGGTAAATACTTACCAAGATTAAGCATGAATTGGTCAATGAACACGGAGGTGCACCAAGCTATTATGAATATATTACCACAGTTAATAACAGCATCTCTACTCTACATACCATTAATTGACGGTACATGGAATTACACAATAACACCCTTAATCATTGTTGGTTCACTTATTATTGGACTTGGAACCTACGTGCTTGATATCGCCCAAATAAGGCTTGGCGCCGGATCCCAGGCTATACCACGTGCAAATAAGAAACCACCGATGATAATACCGGTGACTGATGCGTCGATGATTATTGAGTATAGTTATTGGGCAAAGAAACTGCCTAAGGATGACATCGACCTCGTTAACACGGTGGCGAATACCCTAACCAAGACCGGGATAGTCGCATTAAATGCATCGTTACCTCAGGATAAGATAGAGATAATCGCCAAGGTACTGTTTGGAGTAATTAGGGCTAAGGGTTTCATAATTAAGGGTGATTTTAACGAATTATCTGATGATATTAACTGGTTCACTAGGACCAATGAGAGATCATTACTTGTATTGATCCCCAATGAGGTAAGTAAGGACCTAATAACTAAGTTAATTGAGCATAATAAGCAAACTAAGCTATACGCATTGATAATAAATGGCAATAGTAATGCCCTAAATAGATTGAGGAAGTACGGTATTGAGGTCGTAAACTACAGCGTGCCTCAGGGCGTTGAGTCAAGGCAGATACAGACTAAGTTCATTGAAGAGGGTAAAACTGAGCAAAGTGACACTGCTAGGCCTATTAACGTAAGTACCCCCAGTAATAATGTAGGCAGGGATAGTCAAGGAATTAGCCAATCAATTGTGGGTACCGAAAGCGGTACAAAATTAGCCAAGGTAGACGGTGAATTAGGTACGGGTAAAGGTACTGGGGCAACAGCCAATCTCTTACAGCCGAAGGAGGTCATCGCCAGGGAGGAGAAGTCTGCCGAGTCACCTAAGCCGCAAGTGCCTACGGAAAAGAAGGAAGCAGTGAAGGAAAAAACCAAGGCAAAGGGTAAGGGCGTTAGCGGCAATGTGGTTATTACGTTAGATCCCGTAGATTTAATAGACATGAATGTAAAATCCAAGTTAATTGATTATATTGATTCCTCTATTAGATTGAGAGATATGATGAGTAACCTCGGGCTTAGGTACATAACATCAATACTAATAATAGGCCCGCCTAGGTCGGGAAAGACCGCGTTGATAAATCATGTAGCCAAGCACCTAGGTGTGCAAATAATTAATTATAAAGACCCAAGTATCTCCATTACTGATAATGCGGTGATTCATGTACCAAACCTTGACAAGGCCATTAATGAGGATTTAAACCATATAACAAGGCTCCTAAATATAGCAAAGGCCAAGCACTTAGTTATTGTATTTGAGAGTAGTAACCCATGGGCCTTAGATCCTAACTTCATTAAGAAGAGTATCGACGTTGTAATACCCGTGTTACCAGCACCTGACGGCTACGTTAATGAGATTATTCAAAACAAGCTTAAGGTTAGTAATAATAGAGACCAGGAAATAATTAGAGGTATAATTAAAACATGCCCTGCTGTTGAGGCAATAGAGAAAATAAGGCTTTACACATCCTCTGGGATGGTGCGAGCATAATTTGTGAGGACGTTTTTAGGAAGTACCAGGACTTTACTCAGTCATTAGTGTTTAAATAATTGTGTTTATCGGCATTATCACGTAATGAGAATTAGGATTGCAACGAGGGGCAGTAGATTATCGCTAATACAGACGGAGATCGTGATGAATATGATAAGAAGAGTTGAGCCTGAGGTACAGTTTGACATAATTGTTGTGAGGACGACAGGTGATGTTATTCAGGATAAACACTATACGCATTGGCGTAAAGGGGATTTTTGAGAAGGAGGTTAACCTGGCGTTGCTGATGAATAAGGCTGACATAGCCGTACACAGTCTCAAGGACCTACCCAGTGAGATTAGCCCAGGTCTTATAGTTGCAGGTTTCTCGCATAGGGACCCGCCATATGACGTATTGGTTGTCAAAGGTGATTACCCAAGCGATCTGACGGCATTGCCTAGTGGGGCTAGTGGGCACGTCAAGTGTTAGGCGCAGGGCATTTCTTCTTAACGTTAGGAGGGACTTATCAATAAGTGTGATTAGGGGTAATGTCGATACGCGAATTAATAAGTTAATCAAAGGTGATTATGATGCTATTGTGATTGCGGAGGCCGGACTTACGAGGTTAATGAATAACATAGACCAACTTAACATTAAGTATACCCGCATATCCCTTGACCTATTACCGCCAGCGCCTGGACAGGGCATAATAGCGGTAGTTGCCCGTGAAAAGGACACGGACCTAATAGATCTCTTGAATAGGGCTAGCGATCCTAAGGCCAGCTGAGGCGTTGGCTGAGAGGGCGTTCCTAAGGGCTATTGGTGGGGGCTGCCACGTACCTGTTGGCGGCATAGCGATTTATGAGAGGGATAGTATGGAGTTCATTGCTGGTATGGCTGATTTGAATGGGGAGAGGAAGATTATTGTTAAGTTAAGTGGTTCATCGGCGAACCCTGAGGAACTCGGGATAAATGCAGCGCGTGAGCTACTGAGGCGGTGGAGTGGAAGTGAGGCCGCTGGATCCTAATGGCGAGGAACCTGGGTTTCACCGTATTCTGGCGAGCTAATAACCTATCAAGGCGATTTTTGAGGAAGGGAATTCACGTATCTTAAGGGTCACTTTACCCTAGTTAGCGCAGTCAATTTAACCTGGGTACTAGGTATGTGATTGATAAGACCAAGGGACTAATGAGGGAGACAACTGGGCAAATTAAGTATGGTGCATTCGTTAGTAAGTGGGCCCTGGATGGTCGCTTGATTACCTGGCCTTTAATAAGCCTTGAAATGAGGTCATGAGGAGTAGGGTTTAGCAGGATGAGGACAAGCCCTGTAGGGTCTTGAGTAGGCGTAGGCTGGTGGTGTGCGTCATTAAGCGATTATGGGTAACCTAAGAGCCATGGCCATTAAAGACGTAGTTACCGGTATTGCAAGGTTATCCTCCATTCCATAAGCCTCCGCCAATGCGGCGACCACGGTTATTGCTAGGGAATTGATCAATTGATTCGTGAATAGGAATAGTACTATGGCCAGCGATGCCATGCCCACCAATGCGCCTTCCATGGTGGCATTACTGAAGGGGAGCCTAACCCTACCAAGGAGTACACCGCCAATTGCACTCATAGTGTCGTAGACTATTACCGATATTATTCCGTAAATGACGTAATTACCAGTCAATAATTGACTAATCAATACCCCAATGGCACCCATTAAAATGCCCAGGTAACCACCCCTCCTCTCGTAATCCCTCTCGACACTCTCAAGTAATTCCTTTACGGTCTTCTCAAGTCTCATTAGTCCATCATCCAAGGTATCTATTGGTATTGCGGAGCCTATTGGCGATTTAATGACTTGCTGCAGTATCGATCTTCTAGCGCTTGTTAGTGCGTCTAATAGGACCACCGTGATTATCGGTCTCTTAACCTGTATAACGTATATCACGGAAACGCCTAGGACAATCAATGTGAAGTACAAGGTAGTTGATATACCATAGGTCTCCAAATTAACTATGAATGGGATGATTAGGAATACGGATAACGTTACATGGATCAATTTCCTAAGTGCCATCGCCTTCAGCTGTTCTATCCTGCCCAAGGTCAACACCTATAATATAAACTGTCAGGGGACTCTCCTTCTTTAATCTATCTATGAGTCTTCTATCGAGGTCAATGGCTGCCTTATTCGCCCTAATCATAAGTGTTGCATCATCAACGTAACCACTCCTTCTAATGATTAACTTGCTGCCATTACTTAGGGTTAGCCGTGATGAGCCCATGCCAATAACGTAATCAAAGTAGTCATCGACCACGAATATTGCTATTACGATAGACCCATCCTTCCTTATGACTTCTTTGAGCTCGGGACTTATGTCCAATAAGCCCTTATTAGCTTTAATACCGATTATGCAATCGCCCCTGGGTGTTAGGTAATCATCTTTAGTAACCTCTATGGTGGTTCTATGCCTAGCCCTGACATTAACGTGGCCCCAAGCCCTTATTTCGTCAACGACTATCTTAACCACGTAAATACTATATCAATAAAGCTTAATTATCTTAATTTCTATGGTATTAGCAATGGATATTGAGGAGAGATTGTCATTAATAACCAGGTATCCAACGGAGGAAGTGCTCACGGTTGATGAATTAAGGCAGTACCTCGAGACCGGGGTTAAGTTGAAGCATTACATAGGCTTTGAGATAAGCGGTTACATACACATTGGCACGGGCATTGTAAGCCTATCAAAGGTTGTTGACCTGCAGAGGCTGGTATTGAGGTTTCCATACTACTCGCCGACATACACTCATGGCTCAATAATAAACTTGGCGGCGACCTTGAACTAATTAGGAGGGTCGCGAATAGGTACTACGTGGAGACGTTTAAGAAAGTCGTTGAGCTGCTCGGCGGCGACCCTGACAATGTGAGGTTCTACATGGCAAGTGACCTGTATCACAATAATGATGAGTACTGGTACCTAATACTCGACCTAGCCAGGATGACTAACCTAGCCGATATTAGGCATAGCCTGACGATACTCGGTAGGAAAATGGGTGAGTCAATACCCATGTCATGGCTCGTTTACCCGTTGCTTCAGGTGGCTGACGTCTTCGTGATTGGGTCCCACATTGCGCATGGCGGTATTGACCAGAGGAAGGCCTACGTACTCGCCAGGGAGGTTGCACTGAAGGTTAGGTTTTACCCATTGACACTCAATAATGAGAAGGTGAAGCCAATAGCCCTATTCCACAGCCTAATACCTGCTAAATATCACGGGCAAGGAGTCCAAGGAGGAGTTGAGTGAGATGAAGATGAGTAAGTCATTACCAGACACGGCAATATTCCTACATGACAGCGCTGAGACAATTCGCCAAAAAAATACTTAAGGCTTATTGCCACCTAAGGAGACTCAGACGAACCCAGTGATTGAGTTAGCGCACCTGTTCTCGTTCAGGGAACGTAGGGATAAGCCGTTCATTATTGAGAGACCGCAGCAATACGGTGGCGGTAGGCTGGAGTTTTGGACATTTGACGAATTGATTAAAGCATATAGCGAGGGTAAGATACACCCACTGGACCTTAAGAATGCCGTTGCTGAAGAGGTTGTTAAGTACCTTGAGCCAATAATTAAGTGGTTCCAGGAGGGGCAAGGCGTCAAGTTGATAGAGGAGATGAGTGGTATAATAAAGGTGACTAGGTAAGGATTACCTCATAACTTCCTTAATTAACCTGTTAATCGAGTTTGGTTCGATTAACGATAATTCATTAATAACGGCGAAAACCGCCTAATAAACGACCAAGGCCTTCTCAATGCGGCTTTTAATATCGCATCAATGTGGTTATCGTAATCCTCAACATCAATCCTCGTTCCACTCATTGATTGCAATACTTCGCCTAAGCTCTTATTCATCATCATATGTAGAATATACGACGCCGAGCTTAGTGCTTTTATCCTCTCCCTGACATACCTCCTAAATACAGTATCATAAATAACCAATGAATCACTTATAGAGAGTCTCTCCCTTAAGGCATTGATCATGCTATCGGCAAGCAGCCTTGCGCTTAGCATTCCCATTATTATCCCACCCCCAGTCATTGGCTTAACAAAGCCCCCAGCATCGCCTATAACTGCTACATTACCCGCAGCAACATGATCTGGAGATCCGCCAATCACGATCTTGCCTCCAAATGGCTTTAAGTGCTCAGCATTGATAACCTTTAGTAGCTCGGTGAATTTAGCCCATACGTTTGCTTCATCAGCTAAACCAATCCTAAACTCGTGGGAACCCTTCGGTACAATCCAGGCGAAGTAGTGCTCAAGCAATTTCCTATCAAAAATAACCACAATCTCATCATCGCTCCTTGGCATTAACTTATTTTCTGCGAATGACTTCGTATCGGTTTGTACACCATAAACATAGTTTGGGTTCCATGGAATAACATTCCTCGTCAATGTTAGGCCGGCGCCCTCGGCAATCACGGCCAAGTTAAATGTCTCCTCCCGCGATTTAGTTCTAATAACCCCATTACCTAACTCAATAACCCTTTCACCTAGCAATAACGTGGCACTACCCAACTCATCGGCGAGGTAATGCTCAAGACCTGGTCTGTCAAGCATTGCTATGGCCCCCCTCCTGAAGTCGAAAGTTATGCTATTACCGCCCAAGTCCGTTATCCTTATGTATCGGTAAGTACTTACAATAGGAGGCGATATACCGAGCGTCTCCAGTGAGTTGATATTAACAAGACCTGTGCAGTGGGGTGGTACACCGAGCATTTTATCCTCCTCAAAAATCGTTATGTTCATAACCTTACTCAATTCACGGGCTAGGTAAAGTCCACTGGGTCCTGCGCCAATTATTACGGCATCACTTTTGCCCATTTCAACTAACCTGGATGGAGAAATTAAAATTAATATTTTAGTTCCTTGATTTAAATGACACTTAACTATACCAAGGTTATTGCGGATCCAACGCTTGGTTGGATTAGGCTAACTAATGAGGAGGCTAGGTTTATTGATTCCTGCAGGTATGTGCAAAGGCTGCGATATATACATCAACTTGGCTTAACATTCATGGTTTATCCATCAGCGCACCATAGCAGATTTGAGCATTCACTAGGTACACTTCAAATAGTGACTTTAATGCTCGAGAAAATGCTAAGGTCTAGCGATGTTAAGGAACTACTAATTAGCCTTGGTAAGTCTATGGGCCTTGACACCGAGGATGATTTAATAATGCACATGAGAATAGCCGCACTACTGCATGACCTAGGTCATTTACCCTTTTCCCACGTATTTGAGGGCGTTCTTGGTCAGGGTATTGACCCATTGATAAGGAATTGTAGCAGTAGTATCAACGAGGAAATGCTGGGTAAGGTCTTTAAGGGGCCCTTTAAGGAGCATGAGTTAATAACCTACTTCATACTCACGAATAATGATGAGTTTAGGCATGTACTTAAGGAGACGATACCGAACATTGACTTGCGTATAATAAAGGCGTTATTACATGGTGACATAATAGGTAAGATTGCGGACATACTACCGCAATACGTAGAAGTTATTGGCCATGAAGATGATGCATTCCTTAGGTCTCTTAGTGATGAATCAAGACCACTTAATATTCTGAGAGGTTTAATAACGGGAGATCTTGATGCTGACAGGATTGAATATGTACTTAGGGACTCCTACCTAACGGGGGCTAGTATTGGCTCCGTAATCAGTATTAGTGATGTTGAAAGGATTCTTGATAACATGAAAATTGTTAAGAGCGGTAGGGATTATTTACTAGCTTTTGACGAGAAGGCCAGGGCTAACCTGGAGGGCTTCATAATTACACGCTTCAACATTTACAAGTTGGTATACCTGCATCATAAGGTTGTTTTATTTAATACATTGGCCAGGAACTTATTAAACGAATTATTAAGGCATTACGACGAGCTTAATGACGATATTAGGAATTACCTATGCCAGCTATACCGTTTCTCAATCGGCTACTTAAAGGGTTATGACATCATGTACGTGATAGATGACTATTTATTGTCTATTCTAATGAGAAATAGACAGTACCTCATTAGTAAGATACGTGGTATATCCAAGTACCTAGACCCATTGATAACGAGAAGTACGACATTTAAGGCGCTATGGAAAAGGGACTTCGACTTCATAAATATCATTAATAAGCAGGGTATTGAACTTGCATTAATAAATGACGTATTCCCATACCTACTAAGTAAGGTTGAGATTAAGGATAAAGTACTCCAGGTATTCTATGAGGAGTTAAGGAGAGGTATTAATGAATCATCACTTGAATGCTTAGTAAACTTAGCTGATGGCGATCTCGAGTCCTTGGTAATAATAGGATTTAGGACATTTGAACCGGAGGCAAGGCTTAACATAATTCATGGAAACACCTTGGTCAGTATTAATGATATATCCCCATTAGCCGCATCCGTGACAGATGCTTGGAAAAGATCGCCACACGTATTCGTATTTGTAGATACTGAAAGGCTGAGCAGTGCTTGTCAAGGTATTGACATAAGCATGGTCCTAAATCACCTTAGGGTTTTGGTTATAAAGGCTATGCATGATGCATTAAGGAGTTTCGGTAACATTATTAGTAAGTATTTCAATAGCCCGTAGGTAATGAAGGCCCTCATTACTTAACGATACCCTACCATTACTGATCTTTATAACATCGAGCAGGTAAATCACGTCATCGAGATTTATTGAGTGACCCATATTGTTTAGGTGTTGAGTTATTTTGGATATAAACTCGGGGAATTCATTAATGCTTATATCACCTAGTTTATGAAGCTCCTTAATAACCATTAACTTAAGAATTAATGGGTTTGGAATCTCTCGAGGCATCATCAATACCAATAAATGATAACCCACTTATTAAGCTAATGATTAAAACATTACTTCTGTGCAGACCAAAACTTTTGATTTACATTAGAATAAATCCACAGGATACTTGCTTATAGGCCTTGAGCCTGCTTCAGTAATTAATATCGTGTCCTCGATCCTGACACCGCCAATACCCTTAATATATACCCCTGGCTCGACGGTTACTACTTCGTAAGGTTTCAGTTCTTCATCATTAGAAGGACCTATGGCCGGTCTCTCGTGAACCTCAATACCAACGCCATGACCAGTACTGTGTATGTAGTATGAGTCAAAGCCGTACTCTGAAAGAACACTCCTCGCAATTAAATCTATCTCCTTAGCCTTAACGCCCGGTCTAACGGAGCTAGAGGCCTTCCTAAAAGCCTCAAGCACGGCTACGGCCATATCCTTTAGTTTGCCGTTTACCGGCCCCACCGCAACAGTTCTAGTCATGTCTGTGCAATAAAGGCTATATCGAGCACCTACGTCTATAGTCACTAATTCACCCCTCCTTATCACCCTATCAGTAAATACATGATGTGGATACGCACCATTTGGTCCTGAGGCAACAATAGGCCTAAACGCCACGTCTTCAGCGCCCCTGCTTATCATTCCCTGGTACAGCATTGCAGCCACGTCCCTCTCCCTTCTACCTCCAGTCCATTCTTCAGTACGTTATCGAGAGCTTCCTCGGTTATTCGTGTAGCCTCCTCAATAAACTTAATCTCATAGTCATCCTTAACCTCCCTTATCCTTAATATGTAATCGTTGATACTCACAATCTTAACGCCAATGGAATTAAGTTCCTTAGCCACTGGTGAGTCTGGGTTATCGATACCAACAATATTGTTGGGTTTAAGACCAACCTCCTTAAGCAGATAATCACCAAGGCCCTTAGACACAAATAATCTCTCACCTTGTATTCTTTGCGGTATCTCAATGGTTGAGTAGCCAATGAGTGTTATCTCCCCATTAACTAGCTCCTGAACTCTCTGAAAATCAAGTCTTGGAACTATTAATGTCGCATCCATTGACCTATTGATAATAAACATTAAGCCGCTGTCAATACCTGTAAAGTACTGAAGGTTTGGTTCATTCACAATAATAATTAAATCGAGACTCAACTCATCAAATAGACCTAGCACTTTCTTTACACGATACTTGATTAAACCCACGATATTGATGAAAGCTAATACATTTTTAAATTACTTCTCTTTATTCAATATTAATGATTAGCTGGAGCGCGGAGTCTGAGGATGTGTTGATGACTACGTATGTGAATAGGTACTCAGTATTTGGGAAGACCATTGAGACGAGGGTCGTGTACGACAAGGCCATTAATAAGTACAAGTTGAGGTTCATATCAATAAAGCCTATGAATGAGATTGAGGTATCCCTACTCACGATATTAACGCCTCATTTTAAGTTTACCATAGATTATGTCCAGGATAATAACATCGTAATGCTATACCCAAGCCCAGAGGCTGAGTTATACGATGATCTACACGCTGTGAGTACCTACGTTGACTCGCTAGTTACACTGCTAATCGAATTATTGAGCTACTCCAATAACCCCTTATTAAGGTCTGAAATAAACTATGAATTGGTATCAAGGAATTGGATACTTGATTTAAGCGAGGAATCAGCAAGTATGTTTAAGGTTTATGACACTAAGGTCGGCATTATTAGGGTGACTGTGGAGCTTGAGCACCGTCAGCTCGAGTTAGGTAGAGTGAAGGTTGATGTATTAATTAGGGCAATAACGACATTAAAGTGCATAGTTGATTCCCTAGTCAATAAGGGGTTTAGTGCCCAAATAGTTTATGAGGACCTTGGCGTAGCTCACTTGATCGGTGAATTTCCAAGCCTTGGAATACTAACCTAATAGCCTCAAAAATAGATGAAATGATAAATGACGTAGAAAAATCTTGTTCCTAGAATTGCTTAGATATAGCTCAATCTGTATGTTTTCATTCAAGGAACTAGTTTAATTTATAAATAAGCACGTTGTCTTTAGTGACTTGTATGGCATTAATAACGAATAATTATTACTTAATAGTTTCCGTGGCCCTCATTCAATTTGTAATCTTATCATCATTCATATACCAAATATTTAAGGAATCAAAGAAGCCAATAGATAAGGAGTCAGAAAACACCAAAACCAGTGAATCCTCCACTACGATCAGCCAACTGGAGTTTGATACTATAAGTAGGAATAAGAGAGACATTGTGAATTATAGTGAATCAATAAATGTGAATGAAGACGAAGTGAGGGTCCTATCATACCTATTGAACAGGGGTGGCGATGCATACCAGGCAGAGATAGCCAGGGAGTTAGGGCTTCCTAAGAGTACCGTTTCCAGGATTATCAGGAGATTACATGATAAGGGGCTAGTAACCGTTAGAAGTTGGTAGGTTCAGTTATGTTCAGGTAACGGATATCGACTACGTAGGTGACATAATCAGTAAATCAGGTCTTGATAAGTCGCGAGAATAGCTTATTAGCGATATCACTTATTATGTCATTACCTATGACCCCATAAGGCCCCTCACCCATTGTCTTAGCGATTGCGGCGGCATTTGAGAAAATGAATGACCACTCAAGGTCCTCACCCCTACTGAGCATGTACGTTAATGCGCAGGTCATTACATCACCCGCCCCTGTGGGGTCCCTAACGCTAACAATACCATTTGCTGAGATACGAAGTTTATGGCCATTATGCAGTAATATCGACCCATCAGCGCCCATGGTGATTACGATAACCTTATTTGGATACTTATCAGCTATGGTATTGAACCATCCATGGGTACATCATCTATACTTGCTTTAATTACGTCTGCATGCTCGATTATCTTTATGACGTCTTTAATGCTAATGCTTGAACTCACATAATTATGTTCATCAAATACCCTGGTAAACCCCTGTAAATCAACACCCACGAATTCAACTCCCTCCTTTATATATTGAAGGGTATCTAGGTCGATTTCCCTAGCTATTGGGTTTACGACAACAGTATCAGGTAGATCGTGTAGATCATTCCTGGAGAAATCGCTGCATTTATGTAATAACCTTAG
Source organism: Vulcanisaeta sp. JCM 16159 (assembly GCF_001316265.1). Lineage (GTDB taxonomy): Archaea > Thermoproteota > Thermoprotei > Thermoproteales > Thermocladiaceae > Vulcanisaeta. The sequence continues at coordinate 138,891 of NZ_BBDN01000008.1, forward strand.
TTTTCTTGTATTATCGTAATAAGTTATCTCATATGATGTGCTATTGCAACTATTCAGTACCTTAACTCTATCAGTAATTATACCCCTTTCTTTATAATCAACTAGGTATTCATTAAAGTCCTTACCAACCAGTGTAATAGGTAATAAGTTAATACCTAATTGACTCAGGTAAAATGAACAGTACGTTGGCGCACCACCAGGTGATTTCCTAATCAATGAACCCCTCCTTATTATATCAATGGATGCGTGGCCTATCACTCCGAGCATTACACACCGTTTTTAACAGCAGCTAATAAATTATTAGGGATGAAGACATCAAGTAGCATCTTAATGGAGTGCCCTATCCTACCAAACCTAGTCTCATTTATGACCCTTGAGGATCGTATTAATGACATTATGACGTTTGTGAAATTGCCAATGCCCTCTATTGTAGATACTAACGATACTCTGGCCTCATCACCACTATTCTCCCTAACTATTATTAAGCCATCATTACTATATATCCTAACCCTACCCCTAATATACTCCCTATACCCAGGAACTTAACATTGCCATTTGTAATGAGTCTTAAGTAAGCCGTGTAAATCATGAAACTAGACTTTATGTAATTCCTCAGTATAGCATCAACAACACTTAATAACTCGTTCGAGGCGTTTCCATGAAAACTAACACCCCTGAGAAATTCCTCGTTAACGCGATACCTTATGTATGACACCTTGCCATCCCTAATACTTAACTCATAGAGCGCTAATTCGCCCCTTAGTAGTGCATAGACTTCAATACTTGATAGGTTGCTCCAAACAATGGGTTCGACTGGCTTGGTCTCTATGTAAGAGCCTTGATAGGGAATCAGCATTATGTAGTTACCGGCTTCATTACATGGTGTAATGAAGTCAATATAATTATCCCTATGTATAATGCAGAGCACATCATTGTTTAATCTAAGCGGTAATATTGGATGTTTCCTCATTATTAAAAACTTAGGTAGCACAGCCATTAATCACCACGCATTTAATAGCCTAAAACTCAAAATTCAACAGTATTATTTAACCTTCTTAAGGAAAATGAGTGGTCCGTACTTCTCGAGAATGTCTGCCACCAAACCTAAGACGCCCTCATTCCTACTTGAGAACCCTATCACCCTAACATCCTTGTCACTAAGCCTAATGTAGTGATCAAGGTCAAACCTAATAATGACCTCCTTGGGTCCAAAGACCACCTTAAACTTAACCTTATTCTCAGCAAGCTTCCTAACAGCCTCCACCGTTGTTGATATTTGCTTAGGCGTTGGCTTACCCCTTGGGCTCCTCTTACGTAATTCACTAAGTTCCTTCTTTGTCTCCTCATCCCTTATCTTAACGATTCCCTTAACCTCATCAATAACTATTGAATCGCCCTGATAATCGACAACCTCGAAGTTCTCTACATTATTGACAATGCTTAATAATTCACTTAATGATACTTGCCTTGTCATAGTCATGTTTCCCTATGTAGAGGTACTAGGATTTAAATGTATTACGTGTTAATGTTAATCAAAAATCTCCTATATTTGCTATCATGCGTTGTCAAGTGCCTTACTGCGTCACTTAAACTAAAGAATAAGGCTCCGCACTCCTTACCATCCTTGCCCCTGTACTTACACCTTATATGAGGTGCATTACCTTCATGAACAACCTCCAGTACAGGCCTTAACTCAGCGGGTATTTCAGGTAACTTTAAATCGTTACTCATTATTTCATGAGGACTTTAATAAGTATTTTAATGCTTCGCTGCCCTATTGGTCCTATTTATTCTTAAACATTTATTAATTAGTTACTTATTGGTTATACGATCTAAATGATCCCACAAAGGGACATTAGGGGTATGTTATCGTCAATACCGTATTACAGCTTGAATCCTTACGTTAATAAATGCCCAAGTTGTGGGTCTGTTATGGTTGTTGATGGTGAGTGGGTTAGGGAGGATAGTAGGCATAAGGTTAAGTTAATTGAGAGATCGTTAACATGCCCCAACTGCAAGGTTAGGATAAGACAGTACATATATCTACAGTGACTTGGGTGCTTGGGTTATGTATTCAAATGATGTACAAAGGCTGATTGAGAGGTCTTCAATGTTCATGTTCATATCGGTGATAGCATCATTGTTCTCAGTGATCATGATCATGATAGCGGTTAATTTCCTGTCAGGTGACTTACCATCGGCAATAGCAGTGAAATACGATCAAGTACTTACATTTCCCGGATTGAATGCTGTTACTGGACTTACGGCTGCATCATCAATAATGGCTATAGTTGGAGGTTTCATGGTATACATGGCCAGGGCGAGCTTAAATAGGAGAGAGTTTCTTGGGCTGCCCTCAATAATCACGATAAGCCTAGTCCTAATTTTAATAGCGTTGGTATCAGTAATCGGTATATACGTCATTTACCAATCGTACGTCGGCCTTGCCGGCATGATAGGGCCGTTACTCCCCGGCACATTCTCGTTAGTAATATCGATAGTACTTCTATTGATTTCATTAGTACTTACTTTCCTAGCTCTCACAATGATTAATGAAATAAGGAGGAAGTACTCACCACGTAGAATGAGAAGGCGCCAACCTCCACCACCCCCACCACCTCCATCGCCTCCGGTTTAGGTTAAGTAAAAATTAGTAAAATGTTACGTACATGTTTCTACGCTATAAGACTTATAAATTAATTTAGGTTGGGCACGGTGTATGCCCAATTCAGTCGTTATAATAGGCGATTCGCCAATACCGGACAGGCCAAGCAGGGACTTAATAATCTATGCTAGGGATTCAGGTCTAAATGCCATGTATGTGCCCATTTCACGAATATCGGTTAAGGTCGATAAGGATGGTCCTCTCACGGTGATCAGGGATAGGCCGTTTAAGGTTGATGGAGTCTTCCTTAGAAGTCTCGGGGTTCTCATTGACGTTGAGACATTATTCAGGAGGATGATAACCATGAGGTTAATTGAGGAGAGTGGTACCGTGGTTATCAATCCATTAGATGGGCTACTGAGGACTAGGAATAAGCTTGAGACAACGGTGATACTGAAGAGCAAGGGCTTACCTGTGCCTGATACAATAGGCACTGAGGATATACTGTACGCGTACGAGATGGCTAAGAGCATGAGGGACGTGGTAATTAAACCGCTGCAGGGATCAAGGGGTTATGGCGCCGTGAAAATTAGCGATGCAGATATAGCGTTTCAAGTAATGAGGACACTGCTCACATTTAAGAAGCCAATATACCTACAGAAGTACATAGAGAAGCCTAACCGTGATATTAGGGTTATGGTAATTGATGGGGAGGTCTTTGGTTGTATGATTAGGGTTGCCCCAATGGGTCAATGGAAAACTAACGTTGCCCAGGGAGCCATCGGTAAGCCCTGCATTAATGTTGATAAGACGGTCATGGAGTTGGCCGTGAAGTCCGTGGAGGCCCTTGACCTGGTCTATGGTGGTGTTGATATTGGTGAGGGTAGGGATGGCTATGTGATCTTCGAGGTAAACGGCTCACCGGATTGGGCTGAGTTAACAGCTGTCACGGGCAAAAACCCAGCAAAGGCTCTCGTGCTTTCCATGATGAGGAGATTAAAGACCTAGGTTTATACTTTGCATAAGATTTATTTTTCCAGAGTTTAAGCTAGGGTTCTTAGGTTATGACCAGGTGGTTGATTAAGTGTGATAGATGCGGTATCGAGTCAGTATTTAACGTGGGTTATGATCTAACGAACCTAGGCAGTAAATTATACATTTACTGTGAAAGGTGTAGAAGAAATACTGAACATACGGTGCTTGGTTACTATGATGATGATACAAATGAGTTCGTACCATTCGAGAAAGCACTATCGTTTAAGTATAAGTCACTATGAAGGTTAAAATGCCTTTAATAGCATTCTTTTTCTAATTCCATTCTTAAGGAGAGTAATTCGGACCTAACCTTCCTTAACTGGTTAAGTAACTCATCAAGTCCTGCCAATTCATTTTTCTCATCATCTCCTAAATCACCAACCACTTGCTTAATCATTAACTCGCTCTTCCTTCTCTCCGCGTCGCTGATCTTCCTATCAATCTCAGAGAGCGTATCATTTATTGCGCCAATCTTATCATTACACTGCCTAATCCACTTAACCCTCTCCTTCTCAAGTCTCTCCCTAATATCCCTATACAAGTCCTCCTTAATACCACCCTGAAGAAGTAGGTCGCTGAGTTTGTTTAGTTTATCCATGATATCCCTAAGTCTTTCCCTAATACTATTTACCTCGTTCCTATACATATTAACGAGGCTTGAATACTCATCACTAAATTTCTGAAACACCACCTTATCTGCTGTGAATGTTGCATTGACATCATTAACATTAAACTCCCTGGTACTTCCATCACCTAACCTAACAGTTATAGAGACCGGTCTCAAATCACTCCTACTCAATTTTATACTTATAACGGTACCAATTACTTTACCATCATTAGTAACAACAGGTTTACCAACATATCTCCTAAACCTCTTCTCTGCCGATTTCGCTGAACTGAAGAATTTAAATACCATCGTTAGGATGATCAGGCATCAATATAAATATGTATTATTTGGTAAAATACGCGTATTCGAATAGGTATTACAGTTAGCCTTGACCTAGTAAAGCCATTTAATGAGTAATGGTAGACGTACATATTACAAAGACTTAAACTAATATTAATTCTAAGTATAAATCCTTGTTTTT
>NZ_BBDN01000009.1 GCF_001316265.1 Vulcanisaeta sp. JCM 16159
TAACCCAACAAAGAACAAAAACCAAAAACAAAACGGGTTTTACCTTTTGTAGTAATTAAGTATTTTCTTTATAGCCTTTGCAGTATCAACGGCGTCTTCCGTGGTATATAATGGGCCGATTAAAATCGTTAATACGCGTTCAGCAGCCCACTCAGCATTTCGTAATGGTTTATACACAGCCTTCCTTCCATAGTATGGGCAAGTCCATGGGCAGCCCCTACCATGCCCCACCATATTAATTATAATAGGTTCTTTATGAAGTGGTATTGGATATGCAACAGTGGCCGCCTCGATACCTTCAGCTCTTAATGCTTCAACAACCCTATCCCTACTAACCCTGAGTCTCTCTAGGTTCAGGAGTATTTGGAATAAGTGCCATGCGTGCCTGATGTATGGCTTTGGACGCGGGAATTGAATAAGGTCATTCTCAATATCCTGCAACTCCTCCATAAGCGCCTTAGCAAATGTCTCCTTACGCCTAATTATCTCCTCAATCCTCCTTAACTGTGAATAACCAAGCGCGGCCTGGAACTCCGTCATTCTATAATTATAACCCAACAACTCATAGTAATACTTCCCGGTCTCACCATGGCTCCTTAATAACCTAGCCCTATTGGCTACCTCCTCATTATTTGTAATCACTGCGCCACCTTCACCGGTGGTTATTGTTTTAGTAGGGTAAAAGCTCAATGTGCCGACATGACCTATGGAACCCACCATCCTACCTCTGTAGATGGCTCCGAGGGCTTGGGCAGTATCCTCAATAACGTACAACCCCCTTTCACTCGCAATCTTCATTATCTCGTCCATTTCCGCCGGATAACCGGCCAAGTGGACAACGACTATCGCCTTAGTCCTGTCAGTAATGGCGTCCTCGATTAATGCCGGGTCAATATTTAACGTTTCCTTATCAATATCTGCGAATATGGGTATTGCGTTTGAGTGAAGTATGGTTGTCGCTGATGCGGCGAAGGTGAATGGTGTCGTAATAACCTCATCGCCTGGACCAACACCAATCGCCTTGAGTGCTACGTGAAGCGCGGTTGTGCCGTTGGAGACGGTTACAGCGTACTTAGCGCTTAAGTACTTTGTTAATTCCTGTTCAAGCATTGTATTCCATTTACCACCAATGGCCGATAACTGCCCTGTTTTAAGAGTGTCAACAACGAGCTTGATATCTTCATCGGTTATCCAAGGTCTAAAACGAAGAGGTGTGGACCTAATTGGTTTTCCACCTTCAATTGCAGGTAATTCACTCATCCAACGAACTCATAAACTCAAGTCAATTATAAGTATTTACTACCTATGAATCTTAATCCTGACTTTATATAACCGTGCTAGCACCTCCTCAAGTGCCTTCGATTCCTCAGGGAAATTATCAAGCCCAAGGTCCTCACCGGAATCCAAAGCATCATTAACCCATTTGCATTCCTTCGATATCAATACCTCGCCAGTATTCGGATTATACAGTAATGGATACATCCTACAGGCCAGGGGCTTCACCGCATGTATTGTGCATGACCTACCCTCCCTATCATAGAATGGACAATAGCCCCTTATCAACCACCTATATACCTTAACCCCATTAATGTTTAATTCACGGTACTTAATATCAAAGCCCCTAGCCCTAGCCAGGGTCCTTATTCTGGCCAGCTCATCCTCAAACAGTATTGGTCCTCTATCCTCATTGTCAAAGTAACAGCACTCATCACACCGTAAGCATTGAAAGACACTCATTTTTATTCACTTGGATTGAGAATATTATTAATAAAGAGCTCCCTTAAGTTCTCAATATCCTCAGGTTTCGGTTTCTTAACAATCTTGAGGTCGGTTATTAAGTAACTGATCAAATCAAGAGATACCTTATCAAATAATGGGACCTGCGTACTTAGTCCGCCAATACTGAAATCTACCATATAAACCTCCTCAATGCCGCCTACCACGGCCTTGTAAGACTCCGCGATGACTATGGTATTCACATCAAACCTACGTGCAATAACGAATAAGGTCTCTGTGCCAACCTTATTAATGAAGTAACCATCGCTATACAGTCCATCCGCCCCAGAGATCACGTAATTAACATTCCTCATGAAGTACGCAATTGCAGAGTCTGGAATCGGAACTATATTACTTACATATTTCGAGTAATCCTTAATGGCTTGGGGAATCTCATTGCCCGGCCTGGACTCCATTATATACAACGTATCAATGCACTTGCTCCATCTCGATAAGGCCATATTAACTGCTGAGCTGTAACTAATAGTAATCACCTTTGATCCGCACATAACGGGGAATCTATCCAGTTGGGTCATTAAGTGCTTAGACGATGTTTCGTGCCAATACTTCAATTTAGCAATAACATTATTGAGGTCTAAACCGACACCCAGTGCATGGTCAACTATGTCGGTTAAGTTTATGATAGAGGCCATTCCAAGCCTAACACTCCTTAATTCATTAAGCAATACCCTAATGTCATCAGGACCGAGCCCCTGTTCAACCGCAGACCTAATTACCTCAATGCCCCTCAGGAAGTACCAGGAAGCCCCATGAACCCTATCCTCCCTCAGTTCCCTTAATAGCTCATCAATGCCCATGTCTCAACTAACAGCGGTAGTGGGAGATTAAAAACTATGTCGGTATTGATACGTGATCTGAAGGAAGATATAGAGTAATTATTAGACAGATTACTTAATAAGTCCCTAATTACTGAGTCTCAATGCTATATATAGAGACCCCCGAGTGCATACTCTGTGCTCTGGAGTCCAGGATGCAGGAGATAAAGAAGTTCGGAATTGATGATGTTAATACGTACACCCAGATATCAATGCATATATCTAGCTTGATACCGAGGGGTAGAACGCCACTCTTCATAGAATCCTTTGAATTAATAACGAAGATACTAAACAATGATGATCCTCACGCTAATGAGAAGAAGGAGCTTGAAGACACTGCATCGCTGATAATAAGTAGGATAATTAATGATGCAGGTAATGATATAAGTAGGTACTTTGAAATAGCCGCGGCTGCGAATTCCGTGGATGTTCCAATGAGAGATTACCATTTCGATATTAACGACTTCGTGAATAAACTCCTGGAAGAGGCTGTTTGGCTTAACATATCGAGGGAGAACCTAACTAAGATGTTGGGTAGTATTAAGGATGTGGGTTACGTAGTTGATAATTCAGGAGAGTTTCAAGTGGATATGTTGTTAATTAGGAAGTTGGTAGACCTGGGGCTCAGAGTCACTGTATACGCCAGGGGCCTGCCCTATGAGGTTGACGTAACGGCGGATTATGTAAAGAGGTTACTAGGCGATAAAGTAAAGGTTGTCTCCACCGGCAACAGGTACCCACCATTTTATAATAGAGGCTTATGGCGTGAATTAGGCAGTCACGAACTGATAATATCTAAGGGTGTTGGTAATTTCGAGGCTTACCTAGAAAGCGAACTAAAGCTAAGGGTATTATTCCTATTCAGGGCCAAATGCGGGCCAATGATCAGATTACTTAGGGTTCCTAAGAATAGCCCCATTGTTTATTTACGGGATGGCGAGTAGGTCGTTCTTAAATTAATATATAACTATAGATATATTATTGTATTTTATATATTTATAGATTATACTTTTATAAGATTAATGCTTTAGAATATCCACATTATTATTGACATAAGAATCTTTATAATTATTAATTATTTAGAATTAATATATCGTAAAATTACGCTTGAATTAAGCATTAGGAAAGGTTTATATAATGGTTCATGCCAGGTCACCCGTGAAGTTCGCACTTAAGTGTTCTCCAGGTCAGAAGATTGAGAGACGTAGTGAGAAGGTTGCCATAATTGGTGCTGGACCAGCTGGTCTTGGTGCGGCTGGTTACTTAATATGCAGGGGTTTTCAGGTTGATGTTTATGATAAGTTGCCGGAGCCTGGTGGATTAATGATCTTTGGAATTCCGGATTACAGGGTTCCCAAGAAGAACGTTAGGGCCGGTGTTAAGGAGCTGATTGAGCTAGGCGTCAACTTCATACTGAAGACTAAGGTGATTGCCGATGAGGAGGAGCATGTCGATGGAGATGACTTCGCGGAAAGCAAGGTTCACCTTGAGAATTTAATCAATAATTATAATGCTGTGTTGATAGCCACGGGAACTTGGAAATCAAGAAACCTCGGCGTGCCCGGCGAGAATCTAAAGGGTGTTTACCTAGCCCTTGACTATCTATATAGGATCTACACGAGCGAGCTGGGTTACCTACCTAAGTCAATTATTTACCCAACGGGCGAGAAGGTGGCTGTCATTGGTGCTGGGCTGACGGCGGTCGACGCAGCCATAGAGGCACAGAGACAGGGTGCGAAGGAGGTTTACGTACTCTACAGGAGGACTATAAACGAGGCGCCCGCGGGTAAGGTGGAGATACAAGGTTTGATAAAGAGGGGCATAAAGTTCGTGGAGCTTGTTGGCATAACCGAAGTACTTGGCAAGGACCACGTAGAGGCCGTTAAATTGATCAAGATGAAACTCGGCAAACCTGACAAGAGCGGTAGGCCTGCGCCAGAGCCGGTGCCGGGCAGTGAGTACACAATGGATATGGACATGGTGATAGCCGCTGTTGGTGAAATACCAACGCCGCCATTCAAGGACGGTTGTTGCGGCATTAAGTTAACTTCACATGGTACGATAGACATCGATCAGAAGCACAGGACAACGAGGAGGGGCGTTTTCGCAGCTGGTGATGTGGCCACGGGACCAAGCCTAATAGGCAAGGCACTGAAGAATGGCATTGACGCGGCAATGGCGATTGAGGAATACCTACTAAAGGGTGGATGGAGAGAACAGTAAACAGGTTAGTAGTGATATTTAAATTACCATTAACTATTCATTCGACGTGAAGCTCCTATCCTTCTCATGGAATAACTCAGTTAGGGTTGGCGTATATACTGAAAAAGGGGTCCTAGACCTACCAAGCGCCTACATGAGCATTTACGAAACGACAGAGGCGCCGAGCTTCCTCTACGACATGAAATCCCTCATAGGTAGTGATGAGCCTGCCCTAGCAATGGTTAGGGACTTAGTGAATAAGGCATTGAGGAGTGGCGACACGGCATTATTTAGGGATCCAAACGCAATAACCTGCTACCGCCAGTGTCAAATCCCGAGAAGATTTTATGCGTCGCCGTTAATTACAGGGCTCATGGTGAGGAGAGCCAGGCAAAACCACTAGATAGGCCATACTTCTTCCCAAAATTCCCCAACGCACTCATTGGCCATAATCAACCAATACTCAAGCCCAGGGTCTCCAAACAGGTTGATTGGGAGGTGGAGTTAGCCCTAATCATTGGTAGGAGGGGTAAGTACATAGACGTTAATAGGGCGCTTGATTACGTCTTCGGCTACTTAATACTCAATGACGTGTCAATGCGTGATTGGCAATTTCCGAGTAAGGAGCCCTACGGGATGGACTGGATATACGGCAAGAGCATGGACTCATCAACGCCGGTGGGTCCCTACATCGTGACTAGGGACGAGGTACAGGACCCACACAACCTCAGGCTAGTGCTCAGGGTCAATGGTAATGTGGAGCAGGATGACAACACGAAGAACCTAATATTCAAAATACCCGAACTAATCCACTGGGCATCCCAGGGCATTACGCTCAAGCCCGGCGACTACATAAGCACAGGAACACCATCAGGAGTTGGCTTCCCAAAGGGTAAGTTCCTAAGAAATGGCGACTTCGTTGAGGCGGAAATCGAGAAAATAGGCACCCTAAGGAATACAGTCATCGAGGAGTGAATAGCCTAAAAGGATTTATTAATTACGGTATTAAATAAACAATAATGGGTGGAGACCATAACGCATTACGTAATGTATTAATCATAATAGGTGCAATCATATTAGGCGTAAGTGCATATTTATTCTATGGTGCATTAGTCATGATTAATTATATGGCTTATTACCATTGCATGGGAATGATGTGCGGAATGATGATGTACTACCCATTATTCCTACCTTTAGCGTTACTAACTGTGGGCATAATTACAGTAGTTACGCCAATAATCCTCATAAGATCAGCAGGGAATACCCAAGGGTTGAGTTACGCTGCGATGCAGGAGACTGCGGTGAAGGGTGATTCCGTGACGGGCTATTCCAATGATTATTATAGTAAGGTCTTAAGGCTATTGCCTAAGGCTGAACGTGAGGTCCTTGAGTACGTAATTAAGTCTGGGGGTGAGGTTTTTCAGTACCAAATAATGAAGGACCTAGGTTTGTCAAAGGTTCAGGCCTGGAGGATAGTACGTAGGCTTGAGGAGAAGGGCTTAGTCGAGGTTATTAAGGTTAAAGGTAGGAACATAGTGAAACTTAAGGATTTTAAGAGCAATAGGTAATGCTCTTTACGTTTTAGCCATGGCATGAACCATGCTCATGACTTTCACGTTGATGATTACTGCTTGATGAGGTCCTCACTAAATTCCTAATTATCCAAACTATTACGAGTATTATGAATATTAAAAATAATATGGCGATTAGGGCACCAATTATCCATCCAAGCAATCCAAAGCCGAACCACGGACCAAAACCCCAGCCCCACCAATTCCACATGCATGGACAAGGCATTACCACCACCCCATCATACCGCCCATCCAACCAGGTCCATAGTACGTACCTGAATATTGAACAGTGGGATAGGGGTATGCCGACGTGCTTAAGCCATTACCCACGGCAATTACCTCCCCATACATACCCTCCTCCGCATGCCCTGGATAGGTGCATAAGTACCAATACGTACCTGGTGCGGTGATCGTGAATGTGTATTCATAACCATAGGCATAACCAGCGTTATAGTTGGCTGGTGGTAACCACCTCATGTAGAGCATCATTTGTGGGCCCATACCACCGTACATGCTATATACGGCATTACATTGTATGGATATGGGGGCGGCACGGTCGTAATCACGAAGTTATGATACATATCATCATCGAGGTTAACGAAGGTTGCATGCACGACAGCCCCAGCCGGTATAACCAGTGTTGGGTCTATGAGCCCGTAGATAACGAAGACATCGCCATGAGCGTATGATGGTGGTGTTTCGTTAAACATCCTCTCCGCATCATCCCCCATCATCGCTACAACTAATAGATTAATATCCTTACTGGTAAATACTATGGTGTTGTTACTAGGGTAAACATGGGCATAACTCGGTACTTCCATAACCTCCTTAATAACCTTACTTATTGAGTATGTACTATAGGTATAACCACCATAGTAATTACTCGCACTAGGACCTATAGGCAAGGCGCCGGGGTAATTACCATAGTAGTAATTATTGTAGTAATAAGGCATAATTGCATAAACCAAACCCAGACTAACCACTAAGCCGATGGCGATACCAACCGCAATCCAAATCCAAGTCCTACTCATGCCAATCACGAAGCGTAGATCCGGTTTCCTGGATAAAAACCCTCTGTGTAACCAAACCGTGTAACCGCCAAGTAAAAATTAGTTTCTCAACCACGTAATTCCATCAATAGCTACATTAAAAACGGTAAGTATAACCTGGCCTAAAGATGATTTTTAATTAACTCACTTCCTAATGCCGGATGCCAATTCCTCAATAATAGAAATAACCAAGTTCCTAAGTAAATCACCACTAATATCGACCCTACTTAACGCGTACTGCACTATATCGTAGTAACCACCAACCATAAGCGATGACTGAGTGGCACCAAGCTTGACCAAGGCCGAGACTAGTTCGGGGCTTACCTGTACCTTCCTAATTACGTTGTCTATTATCCAGGCCCACATGCCCATGAACATGGGCGGCGTAACATTCCTTCTATAATGAATAATGCCCACGTAGGCCTGCCACAGCCAATAATCCTCATTAAACGGCCCATTCAAAGTCCTAATCCACCAATCCCTGAGCGTCTTTTCCCTCAGCGGCCTCTCGCCAGGTTGAAAAACAGCGGCTGTGGGGCTGTGGGAAAATAACGTGTCATAGAAACCCTTAACGATATCCTCAGTCATCGACTCGAGCAACGGCCTATACTTCATAATTACCATGATATCACTATCACTAAACTTGGCTTGTGGTGGTATTTGATTAATTGTGGTGTTAACTATCCTACTTAAGAGCTTACCAATCTCACTACCCTCAATGAAATGGGGCATACATCGCCAATGGCTAGAGTAGAAATATAAACAATATATGGTATAATCAAGAAATTGAACTAGAAATAATAAGAGAACTAACTAAGCAATTATTAACATGCTTATCAATGGTCTATAATTAATTATCATAATAATTACGTAAAAACAGACATTCACGGCAATACTAATGCCATTACCAAAGCGTAAACTCGACGTGGAAGCAACGAACGTGGTGCCGGGGCCGGGATTTGAACCCGGGCCCCCTTGCGGGGACAGGATCTCAAGTTTCGCACCGCGGAATCCGCGGACCTGCGCCTTGGACCTGGCTCGGCCACCCCGGCGGGTCAATAGGCCATTAACTGCGATTTAAAGCTTTTCTTCATGGATTATGGCTTCGCTACGGCTTTTTTCAGACTCCAGTTCTCTCTTGAATATTGATAATGCGTAGTCTATGTCGTTAAGCGGTATTCCTAGCAACTCAACCGCTTTCCTATTGTTTAGGCTACTGTCTTTGGGCCTTCTAGCCCTGTAATTTACGTCAGTGAGTCTTATTGGCTTTATCAATTCCTCACTAAACCCAAAGTGCCTAGCTATGGCTCTTGCGAATTCGTATCTGCTTAATCTTGGTCCAACTACGTGTATCACACCATTGAATTTAGCATCAAGTAACTTTGCAAAGGCCTCACCAATTATCGTATTCAATGTGGGTGACGACCATTGATCAGTTATTGCAGTGACCGCCTCACCCCTCATTAACTTCTCAACCACGGTCTTGCCGAAGTTCGGCCTTCCAGGCCCGGTGCCGTAGATCCAAGCAACCCTGACTATGGAGCCGCCTAAGGCTCTCGTGATTTCCTCCGCGAGGAGTTTCGTTAATCCGTAGTAATTAATGGGCCTTGGCGCATCATCCTCCGAGTACATGCCCCTCTCGCCATCGAATACGTAGTCCGTGGATAGGTAATAAATGGCGGTGCCAACCCTATAGGCCGCCATGAGCAATTCCCTACTTGCCACTACATTAACCCTATAACAAAGCTCCAATTGTTCCTCGCACTGATCAACATTGCCTATCGCGGCCATGTGAATAACCACGTCAGGCCTATAATCATTAATTAACCTGGTTGAATCCCTCGTTATGTCAGCCTTAACCATGGTAATGCCAGGTATGTTAATGGTATGCTCATTATAAGTGCCGACAACCTCATACCTATTAGCTAGGCTAATGGCTGTTTTGTATCCTGGCGATGAACTAACGCCAGTAATTAGTACAATCATCAAGAATAGTCCAGGTTAATGATTTATAAGGAATTCTGATAAAGCATGTGGCATCGCTTCATGTTAAAATTAGAATGAGTTGAGTAAGGTTAATTAAGGCATGGATTATTAGAAATATGGAGGGAGGATTCGAGAGCCGTGGAGCCCACGGCCCGATGAAAAATCACTCCTCCGGAGCGGCCACATCCTACTGTTACTCTATTAACGTCAACTTCATTGTTATTTAATTGTAAGCTGGAAGATTTTGGTACGTTGTTAACTAATGAATTGAATTATAAGGAAAATTCATTAAGGGATGGTGATTACATAACCATACTTAAATTGTGGATAATGGCTTCTCACTATGGAGGTTAGTAAGTGCTAATTTAATGGCTATGTCGGTCGGGGAATGAGTTATTGATAACGAGTACGCTATTAAACACATTGGCAGAAGTGGGATATTGCTGGGAAAAGGAGGTGGCGTATTATAGTAGGACTGGCATACATTGATCGTTAAGTGCTCTTAGGCTGTAAGGAAGGAATTAAAGCTGTCCGTGATGGTCATTTGCTCGTGGTCGTGAAAACGCTAGATACGTATAGGTTAGGGTTACGTGGGTTGGGCATTAAGCTAAATAGTGATGCGGTAACCGCAATAGTTGGTTTAATAGTGACGATAGGCTCATGGCATTCATAAGGTTCATTAGGCCAATAAACTTATCACTTCATAGGGACGTGGCTGGTTTGGTCATCTTCCTAATAACCGCCCTATTCTTCCTATGGCTATTAATATTCTCAATCAGAGAACAGAGGGAACATAGTTAGGATTAGGTATTCTTCAGGGCAACAAAGCAATAGGTTCAAGTTAAAAGAAACCCGCCTGGTAAGACGATATAGGGATCCTCCTGGTCGCAATTTACGACCACTTAATATTATCTTAATACAACGGTATTACTGACTTGCTTATTAGGTTAAATGACATTGGCGAGCCAGTGATAATTGCGATTGATGAAGCGCAGGAGTTGAGGAAAGGTTAATTGGCTTAGGTTTGATAGGTTGTTTACCTGCGTCTTTGATAACCTAACGAACATAATGCTCGTCCTCTCAAGTTCACAGGTCAGCCTCCTCTACGACTTTCCTGGGCTTCACGACCCTAAGGCACCACTCTTTGGTAGGGCGTACATGGAGGTTAAGACGAGGAAGTTAAGCCTGGACGAGTCAATGGACTTTCTCGAGCGTGGTTTCAACCAATTAGGCATTAATTGCCCTAGGGATGTCCTTGAGAAGGCTGTGGAAGCATTTGATGGGATTATTGGCTGGTTAACGTATTTCGGCTATACATACGCAATGAGGAGTTCTGCGGACTTTGATGAGATTATGAAGGATACCGTTCAACTTGCGTTAAGCGAGTTACGGAACTTGGCAACCTCACTCAGGAGTAATAGGTACTCGGTAATATTAAGAGCACTGGCTAGGGAGCCGATGCCATGGAGATTGGTCAAGCGTAGGCTTGAGGATTATGAGGGTAAAGAGATAAATGCCGCAACGATCTCCGAATTACTAAGTAACCTAGTGAACCTGGGCATTATTGAGAAGGTGGATGATTACTACAGGATTTCCGACCCAGTGTACAGAATCGCTGCCGAGCACCTGTAAGGATTTAATACAGAGATTATGATTAATATCCGCCGTAAATGGACTTAATTAAGTACCTGGAATTTAAGGAAAAACTGAGGAATGAATTAGAGAATGAATTAAGCCCTGAATCAATCGAGAGGGCTAGGAAGGATCCACATGCGAGGAGGTATCCGAGACCGTGCGGTATGACGATACACACGGGAATTGGATGCACATACTCATGCACCTACTGCTACATCTATGACATGGGATTTCCGCATAAAGTACAACCATACCCATTAAGTGATAAGGAGTTGCTCTACGCATTGACGTTGAACCCATATGTAGTACTTGGGCCTGGCGGTACAATGCTTGCCATGGGTTCCGTAACTGAGCCCTTCCTACCCGAGACTAGGATAGGGCTCTCGAGTATATTAAAGTTCTTGGTTCACTCGGTAATCCACTGCAAGTTAGTAGCAAGTCCGTACTCGATGACGAGTATATAACCAGGATTAAGGAGTACGCACCACGCGAAAAGGGCATTTAGGCATATTTCTCTTTCTCGAAACCACCACCCGCTTAAGTATTGTCCCCTATCTACATAATAAAGGCTTAAATAATGCATGGACGCTGCTTTACCGTGTCTTCGTTCAGGTATTCCGATGTTTATAAGGTGGTTTATCCGAGGAGGCATGAGGGCATTTATAAGAATCGTGGTGATAATCCCTGGGTCTCAATAAGGATTAGGCAGGGTGTTGGTCGTGACCCAAGTAAGTGGTTCTCGAACCAATTGAGGGTTATTGCCGAGATCAGTAGGACCTATGGTGATGGTAGGGCAATGCTCGGTACTAGGGGTGATATAGAAATCTTCAAGGTTGATTTCAGGCTTTTTGATGAAGTTGTGGCTAAGCTTAAGGAGGTTGGTCTTGATCCAAGGGACTCCTGCGGTAATTCGGTTAGGAACCCAATACCATGCGCATCGCAATTCTGCCCGTACGCACATATTAATGCTGAGGCTCTATCAACATTCATAGGTGATTACTTTAGGTATAGGAGCGAGTATGAGCAGCCATTGCTTCCGCATAGGATCAAGATCTCAATATCGGCCTGTGAGAGGGCGTGCGCCGTGCCCGTGGCCCAGGATATCGGTATTGTGGCTAAACCCAATGGTAAATTCGACATATACCTGGGCGGTGGTATTGGTGAGCACGCATTTAGTGCAAGACTTGCCTTCACTGACGTAGATGCTGAGGATTTACTTCCAATCTGCGTGGGCGTTGCTGAGGTCTTTAGGAGGTCTGGCGAGAGGAGGGGGTTTAAGTGGGTTGTTAGGTTGCGTGGCCTTGATAAGGTTAGGGAGGAGGTATTGGCGATAGCCAGGGAGGTAAAGCCCAAATTGCCCAAGCCGCCTGATTTAACGCCCAGGTTCATTAAATCAAGGATTGTAAAGATTCCATACCCAACCGGCTGGCTACCGCCGATGAATTGGTTAAGCTGGCCAATGTGGCTGATAGGTATGGGTTTGGCTATGTACTGCTGTTCAATAATCAAAGCGTATACATACCAATCCGCGAGGAGGTTGATAGGATTGAGGAATTGAGCAATTATGAGGTCAGGGATCCAGGGCCCATGTATCCTGAGGGACCGATAACGGTTGCATGCCTAGGTAATGAATTATGCCCACCAGGCCTAATAGACACCACCGGGCTCGGCCGCAAAATACATGTTCACCTAAGTAAGTTGAATGAGCCAGTTAGGGTTGGAATTAGCGGTTGTACCCACGATTGCGGTATGTCGTGGATCGCGGATATAGGCCTTGAACCATTCGGTTCAAAGACGAGGGTATTAATAACGATGGGTGGTTCACCGACCGCGTTGGGCTTTGTCATCGGCACCGTCGATCCAGGCGATGCGGAGCTCGCGGTACAAGTACTTCTTGACATGTATAGGAGGTCTGGTGTTCGCGGGGTTAGGAACTTCGTGGTTAAGGTTGGTGTTGATGCTATAAGGAGTGAGTTAACCAGGCTTGTGCCTCGTTCAGGTCGCCGGATAAGGACATAAACATAGTCTTTGGGCCCGACTGACTTGAGAGGGAATAATCTTTAAAGCGCAATTACCTAGTTACACCGGCATTATGATTATTGAGGACCTGCCCGCACTATCAACAGCCATTATCTGGGCCTGGGCATCGATAATGTATGGAGACTTCATGAAGAGAATGCACCCGTTGATCGTAAACTTCCTCAGGATGTTCTACGCCTCACTAATACTCCTGATCCCAGCAATAATTTTAGGGCTTAATTACGGAGCTATATGGGGCTTTCTGAGCGGGTTGTTATCCCTAGTCATTGGCGACTCACTATACCTGTTCTCAATCAATTACTCAGGGGTCTCAATCGCAGCTCCCGTGTCCTACACCTACATACCACTGACGGTGTTATTCGCAGTGTTCCTGGGAGAGCCACTGACCATCACGAAACTACTTGCGAGTATACTACTGATACCCGGCGTCTACCTACTATCCCGTAGCGGTAACTCGAGGAGGGAGATTAAGGGTCTATTTCTTGGCCTTGGTGCAGCCCTCGCGTGGGCTGCTGGTCAGTCAATGATTAAGGTGGCCGATATCGCGGGGCTTAACCCAATCTCCATAGCATTTACGAGGGTTGCGGCGGCAGGTATTGTACTGCTTATGATTAATTATTTCATGGGAAACAACATTGCAGGGGCCATTAGAGGGACGGTACGTAGTTACCTGCCCATTATTGCCGTACTCGACCTGGGCCTTGGTGTTGCCCTATTCGCCTTCTCAATGGATTTAATAGGTCTTGGGCTTACCGTGATACTGACGGGCACAATGCCATTAATAGCCCAGCTTATGTCGAGTGCCATGGGTAGGGAGAAATTTAGCGTTGTCAAGTTCCTTGGCGCATTAATAATAGTAATAGCGATTGTTTTAGTGGTTCTTTAATGATTATTGCCATTATTAACGACTATACTTGTAATTCTTCAACGCTTATCGCTATATTAGGGAACTTAGCTATTAACTCCCTATCCTCGGTTACTAGCTTTGCATTAAGTTTTATCGTTAAATAAACATAGGATGCATCATAATAGGTTATGTTCATTCTTCTAGCTAGGTTAATGACATCACCATTTAGACCTATTGGTACGACATTCATGAATCTAATGACATTATTAAATACTTTAAGCAATAATTCTACATTTACAGCGGTTAACTTACTAATTCTCCATAGGTAATTACCAATCTCATAATATGCTAAGTCAACGGTGTATTGATTCCTTAAGGCATTAACTGCCTTATCTGGTTTAAGCTCTACCAGCCTGATAATGGCGCTTGCATCAAATACGAGGCTCATCCTGAGTCACGGTCTGCACGTATACTTCTTACGACGAAATCATCTCCATAAATCTCGCTAATTTTCCTAAGCTCCTTGGAAGCCTCCTTAAGCAATCCAATTAGTTCCTCATTTTCCCTACGCATTACTTCCTCCTCGAGAGCTTTACGTAAAACCTCAGAAACATTAATACCATACCTCCTAGCCTTCTCAAGAATCTCTCTCCTAACCTTAGTTGATACTGTAACCCAATTACCCACGTTACTACATTATAAATTCCTACCTATAAACATTACTCCATTATTGGTAATACACTTCCCTAACTACCAGTTATTATTAAGAAAGGGGAGAAAGAAGGCTTTAGCATCACCATGATGCTTTAGCGGTCTCTTAGCACCAATGCAATTAACATATGACGGTATCATTTTATTAGGCCTGTTCGCAGCATAATCAATGATGCCTATGTATATCTACGGGCGCCTCAGGTTTAATGTACTGGGAGCATCATTAAGGCCCTGACCCTATTAATGACTGTAATTGCAATAAATTACCAATAATTTAGTCACCTTACAAAGTTATTTGCGTTATGAGTGTACGGGAGGTGTACAGTCCTAATTATTGTGCCTTAGCTCTTTCCCTGAGATACTTGATCAACTTCTCAATATCCACCCGCGCCATTTCATCATTAACGTACCTACTCAACACACCCAATGGGTCAGGCCCATTATATTGATACTCATGCAGGTCTATCGCCAGCTCCGTGTAACAGGCTACATCCTCCCCCATGCCGTATAGCCAATGATTGAGCAACAGCCTTCATGAGGGCCATGGGCATTACGGCTATGACAAGGTCAACATAATCCACCACCTTACCGCTCCTCAACCTCTTCCTACCCTTAAACACATTAATCAACAAGTCCCTACTACCCGACGCCAGGTATGATAAGTACGCCTTCCAAGCTTGAAACGCCTTACCCGCGGCATTCCTGTAGAGACCCCTCTTTAGGAATTCCTCAGCCAATTCCACCTCAACGACGACCTCCTTAGCCCTGGCCTTCGAGATCTCATTTAAGTCAAGCGACACAGTTAATGATTTATGACCAAAGTTTAAAAACTAGATATGTGGGATGTTATGAGCGCCGTTTTCAATGAGTGGTTAGGGTTCAAACGTAGGTCATTGATTAGCCTGGCCCAACACCTTGGCGGTTTCTTCAACCATTCTATGAACCCTCTCGATTAATGGCTCCACATCCTCAATAGTCAACTTGGCCTCATGAAAACCCCATACGTGTAATGAATAGCCCACGTTCCAACCATCCAATACCCAATCGCCGAGGGTCTTGGATAACCTCGAGCAAGCCTTAAGCAGTAGGTGCGTGTACCAACTACCTTCCTTAATGGCCTGCTGGTTTTCCGGCACATTAAACCTTTCGGCAAGGGCCTTGACAGCCTCCTCAGCGGCCTTGTAAGCCTTCCCCGAGGCCTGAACAGCATCACCCTTATTGATGTACTCACCGGCCTCGGCTAGGTACTTCCTGGCTAATTCAAGCCTTAACCTAATGCTTTCTGATGGGTCTTTTAGGTATAATTGATTTAGAATTATATCCGTAATATCAATACCCAATCTCTCTGCGGCATCGAGGATTTCCTTGGGTATACCCACGGGTATTAATAATTGTAAGCGCTTTAAATACCAACTGCTTCATACGTGCCTTTCCAATTTTTGACTGAGGTAATTTAATAACCATGTCCATAAGCAATGCTACTGCGCCTATGGATGAGCTTACGGGCAAGGACATTGCCGTACTCATGCACCTGAAGAGGGCCAATGTGGATTATGGAAAGTCAATAGCCATTAATACCGGGATACCACTTGAGGAGGTGCTGCAGATACTGGATAAGCTTGAGGCAATGGGCCTAATCGAGAGGGTCAGGGAGGTAAGACCCTGAAGAGGAGTGTTGCCCGTTTTAAGCTTAGTAATGAGGTTCGTAAGCATCACGTCTATTACAGGCTCTCAAGACGCGGGGAGCTGCTTATTAGGAGTATTAGGAGGGGTGATGGCGCGGGTAAGGTCAATTTCAATGATGCGTCAGGGCGTTGAGCGCCCAATTACCGAGGATATTACCTTCCTACCTCCCTCAATTATCGCGGTAATGTCCTGCCTAACCATGTCTAGATCCAAATAACGGCTGAGAACGCCTCCCTATCCAATCCATTGTACTGAAATTTATGAATATCAAGCGCCAACTCTGTCAGCAGTACCACGTCATTGCCATACTTAGACCTTAACAATGCGGCAACCTTCTTCATACGTGTCGTAGGCATTACGGCTATGATAAAATCAACAGCCTCAACCCTAATCCTCTCCCGGAGCTTAATAACACCCTTAAACTCGCTTGCCAACTCATTACGGGAATTCGCGGCCAAGACTGCCAGGGTTGCCTTCCAACCCTGAAAGCCTTACCGGCCGCATTCCTATAAAGACCGTTTTCCAGGAACTTCTCGGCTAGTTCGAATTCGTAAAGCGCTCCTTAATTCTAGCCTCTACGTATTTATTTAGGTCCTTCCAGGGATGTGCTATAGATTCCACGCCATATTAAGTGTTTAGGGAAATATATGCCTTAATAATTAACCGAGGTCATCTTTCACAAAGGTTTATCTCCGTTTACGCTTAGTTAATTCAATGGTTGAGTTTGTATTCAAACCCATTGGTTATGTGGAGGTGGGTTTTCCAAGGCCTGATGAGCCGGATAGAGGTAGGTATGAGACTAGGTATGACTTTATTGGTGTTGTTCGTGTTTATGATGAGTACGTCGATGGGCTTCGCGGTTTGGATGAGTATTCGCACGTAATACTGATCTACGTATTTAATGAGCAAAGGGAGGTAAGGCTGAGGGTTAAATTGAAAGGTACGGATAAGGAGGTCGGTATTTTCGCCACGAGGTATCCGATTCGACCCAACCCGATAGGTATATCGGTGCTTGAGCTCGTAAAAATTGAACCACCGCGCCTATGGCTCAAGGGCCTTGATACGTGGACTGGGACCCCAGTAATCGATATTAAGCCATATGACTATTACGATATTGTTAAGAGGCCGAAGATTCCGAAGAAGTTTGAGGATGAGTGGATGAAGAACTATGCCGAGAAGGGGTATGGTAATAAGGTTCCGTGGTTGGGTCCCTGCTATTAATACCTTAAGGTTATTAATGGGGGCACAGAATTTCTACTGATGGGTCATGTGTGGATTAACGTGAGGATCGGTAATGTCGATCTCAGTAGGGTGGTTGAGGTTAAGGCTTTGGTCGATACTGGGGCTACTTTAACGGTAATACCTAGGTTGTTGGCTAATGAACTTGGCTTAAGCATTATAGGGAAGTCGAGGGTTGAGACTGGGGCTGGTGTTATTGAGGTTGATAGGTCCAGGGCCTGGGTGGAAATTGAGGGTAGGGGTGAGGTTGTTCCCGTGCTTGTGTCTGATATAATCGATAAAGTTTTGATAGGTGTAACAACACTTGAGGTTCTCGAGCTTGAGGTTGATCCAATAACTGGCAAATTAAGGGAACGGACACTACTGCTTTATTAATCCTGGAGCATCGGAGTATTGTGGTTTTGAGGGTATTCCTTGAGGCTCATAGAAGTGATTGCAAGGTTCAGAACGCACTCAAGGCGCTTAGCCTGGACTTTAGCATAGTTAGGGTTAACGTGGGTGATGAGGTATCAACACACCTGGTTAAGTTAAGTAAGCCCGTGGATCGAAACTTACTTAATTATTTAAGAAGGAATGGGCTTAAGGTTAACGTAATTGATGAAGAGACACTGTGGATCTCGGCACCAAGTTGCAGCGCCTGTAAGGCGTTGAGCAAGGCTGGACTTCTCGTGGAGAGTGGTAAGCCGGGTAATGAAGATTCTATTATTTATGCGGTGCTTTCGCCAGGCATTAAACGGTTAAGGGTGAGCATTAGGCAGTTGAGATCCAGTGGTGTTAAGGTTAGGGTTCTTGATATGGAGCAGTTACCCATGCCGAGCCCCACGGAAAGGCAGTTAGAGGTCCTACTTCTTGCGTATAAGATGGGGTATTTCGATAGGGAGGTTAACCTTAAGGAATTGGCTAAGCAGCTTGGCTTGTCAATATCGACAGTCAGCGAATTGCTTAGGAAAACTCTTAAGAAGATTGTGACGCATTACTTTGAGGAGGTTGGCATTACCATTGATGAGGGTAAGCCTAAATAATTTCGTAATCAAATCCATACCTAGCCCTTAAGTACTCAGCGAGGGCCACGGCATTATTGTGCAACCTATCCCTAGCGGCATAAAGTATGGTTACGTTACCGTTACCGCGTATAATACCTAATAACGCGTTTAAGCCACTGATGTTTTTATCAAGCTCGCTCCAATACCTAAGCCTGAATTCATTCCATTTAGCAGGGTCATGATTAAACCAACGCCTTAACTCATCGCTTGGCGCCAAGTCCCTTAGCCATACATCTATCTTAGCCTTTTCACGACTTAAGCCCCTGGGCCAAAGCCTATCAACCAGCACCCTAATGCCATCACCAGGATCTGGTTGGTCATAGACGCGTTTAACCCTAACTTTAATCATCAATTATTGCATTGTTCATAGAGGAATTATTATTTATTTAATCGAAATACTTTTACAATAATCGTGCAAAATTGCCATTAATTTTAAATTCATTACTAAGGCCTATACCTTTAAACGTTGGCTATACCCAAGGCCTTAAGTACTGGTTTACCAAGGGCTCTCCTAAATCTAAAGAGCATTCCAAATATGACTATGGCAAAGCCAAATGCCGCTACTAGGTCGCCAATCATCCTAAGCCAGACGAACTCATCAGCCAGTGGTAATTCCCAGAAGCCGGGGTGACCGCTTGGCGTTATTATAGTTTTTATAAACCAATAGCCATATTTAAGTTCATAAATGAGTTGAAGCACGCCAAGGGGTACTAATGATAATAATGCCTGGAGATAGAAGCCAATGCCTATGATAATGGCTGCCCACCTCATGTACCTAAGATCCTTATCATCAAAGCCACCAGATAGTGTGAAGGCAACCACCCACATCAATATGCTAGGCAGGCCATAAGCCAATGGAAAGGCCAGGTGAGCATGCGCCATAGTAGTTTGGGCATCATGTAAATAGTAATTAAGTAATGGTAGGTTTATGAGGCCAGCACCGAAGGCAACAACCCCGATCCCACCGCCTATCCCCGCCACGAGAGCGTACGTTAATAGGGTCTTCTGAAACTCAGTCTTAACCTCTCCTCTACGCCAAAGCAATATTACATATATTATGACAAAGCCCAGGGGTATCGCCTCAAGTGTGCTCATTACGGCACCAACATACATCCAAAATGTGGGCAATCCATTAAAGTAATAGTGATGGGCAGTCCCAATCATGCCGGTTATTATCTCTAGAGTTGCATCCATACCGCTAACCACAACACCCAATTTAGGTGGTATCAAACCTGCCACCACCAGGAGCACCACAATAACGGTAACCACGATAGGAGGCCAAAAGCCCTCAACAAAGGCATGTATTGTCATCCACCTAAAGTATTCATCAACCTGAAAGTCGGGCCATGGTTGAATTATCGGTAAGGCACCTATGAAGGCACCTGCCGCAGTGCCTGCAATGGCTATTGATAATATCTTGGCAAATGGTTTCAACACGTCGGGCGCGGTTTTAGAAGCCTTATTCCATAGATATGATACGTAACCCAGCATTGCCGTTATTAATATAAGCCATAATGTACCTTGCGTCGTCACGTCCCTACCCTGAGCACCTATTATGAACCACCACGGTGATGGTATCAACTGAAGATAGCTAGTCCATATGCCAAGTAAGGTGCCGACGGAGACTAATACGCCGATAACCAATACCGTAAGTACCTGCCTTCTAGTTATGTTTAGTCCGAAGTAAGGAAATACAAAGAACGAGAAGGCTATCCATGTCACAGCTATCCAAAGTACAGCTAATGTATAGTGAAGAGCCCTACTAACATTGAAGGGTAGTATTGGTACTAGGTTTATGCCATATAATGATGTATCTACGTATAAATGCATTGTATAGGCACCAAGAAGTCCCTGAATACCAAGGGCTATTCCGGCAAGTAAGAAAGCAAGTAAAGTAAGTCTTTGCGCGTCGTTGGGCGGTGGTAATTGTATGTTTAGCCTTGGTTCATTCCAGTAATCCATGAGCTTAAGTACTACGTAGCCTGCCATGGGCATTACAACGAGCATTATTGTGAATAACGTGATCCAGGAGGCATAGGTCACGTTAGCTGTAGGTTCAATTAAGCCTGGCATATATGGGAAGCCATTGGTATAGCCCTGCAATGCAATCATAAAGCTCCACGTGAAGTAGGCAACCAAGTCCTTAATCACGGTCTCGTTAGTTATTAGGTCGGGCTTTAACCTAAATTGCTCAGATGCCGGTCCAAGTATCCAAGAATAAAACTTCACAGCATTGTAGAATCCCTGGGCGAAGTCGTTGCTAACCACAACGACATCCCCCTTGGGAGTTGGATCCACCTTGATTGGCATTAGCTCCTGCTTTATTATTGCCATAGCACTCGCATTATCCTGGGGCACAGCATCAAAGCCCAGGTAATGCGCCGCTGTATCCTCATAGATCCTCAGCGTGTATGACATGAAGTCAATACCGAAATAACTACCCATACCAAGTATTGAGCCGTAATCCATGAGTCCGTACTTCTGGAAGTAATACTTTCCCATGACCACGTCGTTGTACGTAAATAATACAGTACCATTTTCAGTAACCACGGCTGCAGGTATTGGTGGTAAGTGCGTAAATGTGTACCATGCCATAACGCCGTAGGCACGTAAACGAGTATCGTAACCACAAGCACAACCCGAGGCCATACCGAATTGCGCTTAGCCATATCGATCAATAACTGTTTACGACTTAGTTAATTAATATCGTAATAACCTAAATAGTTTGATGGCATTTGATGCTCATCAATGTTTAGATTTATATTTAACTATATTTAAATACGTACATTCAATAAGCATTCATCAAAAGTACGGGTCATTTAACGATTAGAATTAATGATAAGGCTTTTATTGAGGGATGGCACTACCCTAGATGTAGGTTCATGCTGCCCGAACAACTTAGTAAGCCTTGGAAGGATTTACGGGCGTACATCGAGGCCAGGAGGCTGAGGCTTCAGCCGAGGCTAGGTTGGCATTGAGGTTGTTGGTTGAGGGTTATACTAGGAACGCCGCTGGTAAGGCGTTTCAAGCGTTTAAATCGTTGCTCGCAGTATTAGCTGGTGAGAGGAGGGAGGAGCTTCGCGGTAGTGTTAAGAATATTGATAAGGTAATAGCCTACATGCCCATCTCCATGATTCGCGACATGGGTAAACTACTCGGTCTCGAGAGGGAGTCCCTGATAGCGTTGGCGCTTCATCAATACCAATATAATGGCGCCGATCCTGAAGGTGTCATGAGTATATACATCAAGGGATGCCGCAGCAAAGGACATATGTAGCCTATTGAATAATGTGGCTAAGGTTCTTGGCGATGAATCACTAAAGCAGGAACTAGATAATGCATGCAGGTCTTTTCAGGGATAATTTTGATTTTCGATGAAATGCGCGAGCCATCCTTAACTGACCATCGGCACTTCCTCGGGCGCGACCTCGTCAAGCATGAACCTGTTAGTCAATACGTGACCCTTCCTTAAGTGCTCAAGAGCCTCCTCAAGGTCAAAGATTGAGTGCTTACAGTCTATGCAGTAAACCCAACCATACGTTGATAATGCCTCCCTTAACCGATTCTCGGCATCCTTCGAGAAATGACTATACCTGGCACCCTCCTCCTTCGGGACTATGCGGTCCTTATAATAACCAAACCACATGTGGATGGCATGGGGTACGAACTCCTCCTCACTCTCGCTCATTAATTACTTACAAAGTGAGGAAGTGTTTAAACTTTTATTAAGAAATTTTTCAATATTTTATGGAATTTTCATTAATTATTTGATATTAATTCCTGATTTAGGGAATAGTATCTATTGAATGATGGATATTCTTGCTAATAATTTTTAAATTATCTATGTCAATTTAAAATAATTAATAATTAACAATTGTATTCTAACTGGTAATTAAAGGACTCTTTTTATATCGGATCTTGCTGTGCTCCTTGATAAATATGGTGAGTGCAGTGGGTGATGTGGGATGAATGAGTTGAGGTACATAATCGGTGGTCCTCAGGGTGGTGGTTTGGAGACTACGTCCGAGATTCTCTCATGGGCTTTTGCGTGGTCTGGTTATGGCATTATCTCCGATAGGGAGTATTTCTCGAATATCAAGGGTAGGCATAGTTATGTTCATGCCACGGTATCGGCTACGGAACTACCTAAGCACCTTACATACCCTGTCGATATTGTGGCGGCCATGGATGCCGAGACGGTCTTCACGCACTTCAATGATCTTAGGGATGGTGGATACCTCATCTATAACAGTGATGATGATTCCGTTAATTACGCAAGTATACCGAGTATGGAGAGGGAGTTGAGGGATAGGTTAAGCGAGCAGTTTAAGGGGCTTGGTCTTGATGGTACGGTGAAGTCCGTGGTTAAGTACCTACAGGGTAATAGGAAGGTGCGTGTCGTTGCCCTTAGCTTTAAGGAGTTGCTCATGGAGATTCAGAAGCGTGAGGGTATAGTTCCCTCACAAGCCTCTAGGTACATAAGTACGATACTCGTTGGTGCCGTTGCGGCGATAACCGATATTAGCCAGGAAAGCATTGATTACAGCCTTAGGAGGAGGTTCACGAGGGAGGATGTCTATAGGCATAATAGGGCCATGGCGAATATCGTGATCGACCTCGTCAAGGGCCAGTTTGGTTCAGAACTCAAGCTTGACCCTCCGAAAATAGGCGTTAGGAGCATCCTCGTGGCTAGTGGTAATGATGCAATAGCGATGGCGAAGGTCGTGGCTGGGGTTAGGTTCCAGGCATATTACCCAATTACACCCGCTGCTGATGAGAGTTTCACACTCGAGGAATACGAGACATTGGGTGGTGAGGGTTCAATAATTATTTTCCAGACTGAGGACGAGCTAGCCGCAATTAATGCGGCAATAGGCGCCGCATTAACGGGCGTGAGGAGTTCAGTGGCAACCAGCGGCCCAGGTTTCGACCTAATGGTTGAGGGGCTCGGTTGGGCCGGCCATAATGAAGTACCAGTGGTAGTTACGTATTACCAGAGGGGTGGACCGAGTACCGGGCAACCAACCAGGGGTGGTCAGAGTGACCTATTATCGTCAGTATTCGCATCACATGGTGAGTACCCGAGGATAGTGCTTGCCAGTGGTGATCATGAGGAGGCATTCTACGATGCAATAGATGCATTTAACTATGCAGAAACCTATCAAGTACCTGTCATACACCTTGTTGATAAGTTCCTGGCAAATACGATAGCCACAATACCGATGCCAAACCTGGACAACGTGAGGATAACCAGGGGTGTACTAGCGCCGAGGGGTCTCAAGGAGTATAAGAGGTTTGACTTGTCAAGTCCCATATCGCCGAGGGCATTCCTAGGCGATTACGTGATGTGGTACACGGGCGATGAGCATGATGAGTATGGACATATCAATGAGGACCCAATCAATAGGGTTAGGATGATGAATAAGAGGATGAGTAAGCTCGACATAATAGATAGGGAGATACCCGAGGAGAGGAGGTACTCATACTTCGGCCCCGATAGACCAGACATATTGCTGGTCGGTTGGGGGTTTGTGAAGGGTGTTGCTGTTAAGGCTGTTGAGGAGTTGACTGAGGAGGGGATAGGGGCTGGCTACTACCACATTAGGATGTTCATACCATTCCCAAGAAACTCACTCACGAAGTTTGCCAACGAGGTTGGGGCTAACAACCTCATTGCCGTGGAGCATAATTACATGGCCCAGGCATCAAAGCTTGTGGCTATGAATACCGGCATCATGATCAATAAGTCGATAGTTAAGTATACGGGGAGGCCCATGTACGTTCATGAGCTCGTGAATGCCGTGAAAAACGTATTGAGGGGTAGTACGAGGGAGGTGGTGAGCTATGGAGCGTAAGATAAAGTTAACGATAAATGACTATAAGACAAATGTCTGGGTTGATTGGTGCCCTGGATGTGGTAATTACGGAATACTCTCGGCCATGTACCAGGCCTTTGCTGATTTACAGCTTGAGCCTGAGAAGACCGTCGTCGTCTCCGGGATAGGTTGTTCGGGTAAAACGCCGCACTTCATAAATGTGACGGGGGTGCATACGCTGCATGGTAGGGCATTACCATATGCCGAAGGCATTAAGCTCGCTAACCCGGACCTAACGGTGGTTGTTAATGTGGGTGATGGAGACCTACTGGGCATTGGTGCTGCGCATTTCGTGGCCCTGGGTAGGAGGAATGTGGACCTGGTCGTCATAATGCATGACAACACGGTCTACGGCTTAACGAAGGGACAGGCAAGCCCGACATTGGCTAGGAACCTGCAGCCCAAGGCGCTTCCTAAGCCTAACATACAGGATGCAGTTAACCCAATAGGCCTTGCCATTGCCGCTGGTTATACATTCATAGCCAGGGGTTACGCTGCGAGGGTTCAGCACCTAAAGGAGTTGATAAAGAAGGCAATACTCCATAAGGGCGCCGCGTTCATTGATGTCCTACAGCCCTGTGTGACTTATGACAACATACACACGTATGATTACTACAACAAGAGGGTTTATGACCTGCAGGAGGAGGGTTGGGACCCAATGGTTAAGAGCCTGAGGAGCTTCCGCAGAAGGCCGCCCAGGCACTGGCTAAGTCCTACGAGAGTGATGGTAGGATACCAATTGGTATATTCCTGGTTAATCCAAACGTACCTACGTTCGAGGAGAGATACGCCCAGAGGTTGCCGAATTACCTAAAGGTGCCGCCGCTAGGGAACCCATTGAGGTTAACGGCAGGCCTATAATAACTACGGAGAAGTTTAGAAGCATATTCAGTAAATACGTGATAGAGCTTAAGTAAGGCCGGTTCCCCAGCGCCTTGATTAACTTAAAATGTTGCTTGTCCGCAATCTTTATATTACTTAAACTATGTTATTTGTTCGATGTCATTATACTACGATTTGGTGCCAACGGGAATCCCTGGGCTTGACGAGGTACTCGGTGGTGGGTTAATTAGGGGTAGGACATACTTAATAAGTGGTGAGACAGGAACAGGTAAGACCCTACTCTCATTATCATTTCTAATAAATGGTATTTATAAGTATGGTGAGCCTGGCATTTATGTATCGGTTGATGAGACGTATGACCAATTAATGAATGGTGTTAGGAGGTTTGGTTGGGACCTTGAGGCGCTCAGGGAAAATGGTTATATGGAGATCCTAATACCCGAGATGGACATTATCGAGAAGATTAGGGAGAAGGACCCAATCACCATAGCTAAGTCTCTGGTCTACACAATAGCTGATTATTCAAAGACCCTAAACGCTCAGAGGCTTGTTATCGACCCAATAGCGCCGTTGGTCACGCTCGAGAAGGACGTACAAGTACTTAGGGAGTACATTAGGGCGTTGGTGATGGGCATTGAGAAGGAGGTCGGCGTAACCACAATAATAACTACGGAAATACCGACGGGGGCCAAGGTGATCTCCAGGTATGGGGTTGAGGAGTTTTTAGCAGCTGGCGTATTTGTGATGGGACTAGCCCAAACAACTGAGGGCGACTTCAAGAGGTACCTATTCATTAGGAAGATGAGGTGGCAAGCGGTGCAACCAACGATATTAGAGGTTGAGATACAGCCGAAGATGGTATAGTTGTTAAGGGACCACTTAAGGATGTGCATATACCATTCTATGCATTAATGATGTGATTTAATTTACCCTTATGAATGATAAAGATACGTAATTTTATAAAAGACGTTAATAGTTCGATTATGCAACATGTGCGTATATGTACTTATTTACCTAACACGTATTTTTAATTACAATGAGAGCGCTTGTTTGGACTGCAATTAGACGGATGGAGATTAAAGACGTTGAAAAGCCTAGGCCAGGTCCTGGTTGGGTTCTTCTTAAGGTAAAGTATACTGGTATATGTGGTTCTGACGTGTCTGGTTTCTTAGGATTAAACGAATTGCGTAAACCACCGTTAATAATGGGGCATGAATTTACGGGCGTTGTTGAGGACGTAGGCCCTGGCGTTCCTAAGGATGTGGTTGGTAAGTTGTTTTCCGTGAATCCAATTGTTGGTTGCGGTCATTGTAGGTATTGTAAGATGGGTCTTAAGAATCTATGTGTTGAGAGGAAGATAATAGGCATTGATTATCCAGGTGCATATGCTGAGTACGTATTAGCGCCATATGACAATTTATACCCAGTAACCGATCCCATTAGGGGTGCATTAGCTGAGCCAGTAGCGACATCATTAAGGCTGTCAGATTATCGGGTGCAGCTCTTGGTGACTCAGTCTTGGTTCTTGGGGCTGGGCCTGTTGGTGCCTTCGCAATAAAGCTTCTATCAGCTGGCGGTATTAGGGACTTAACGGTTGTTGAAATTAATAAAAACAGGCTTGAGTGGGCTCGTAGGTTTGGAGCCGCAATACTTGTCGAAAAGAGCGGTGATGAGGCATTAAAGGAAATTAGGGAGTTATACCCTGAGGGTGTTGATGTGGTTATTGATGCTGTTGGTTCCGAAATTACGAGACGATTAGCAATAAACGCGGTACGTAGGGTGGTAGGATTATTTTCGTTGGTTTACATGATAATGAAGTTAGGATACCAGGTAATGTAATAGTTAGGAATGAGATTGAAATAAAGGGTTCCTTCTCATACACAGATGAGGATTTCAGGAAGGCAGTTAATTTATTAGAGCAGGGGCTTTTTGATCCGCGTGAGGGTTGGATTGATATTAGGCCTCTTGAGCATGGCCAAGAATCCTTTGAGGAGTTAACAGGGACGTACACGAAATACGTCAAGATAATGCTCACACCAGGTGAGTAGGCATGGGTGATGGTGAGGTTGAAACTTTTAGAATTAAGGATGTTAGAGCTTACGTCGTTAAAGGCGGTGGTGCTGATTACCATGATCAATCAACTAATCACTGGATACTCGGTTACATAGCAACGCCAATATCAATATACCCAGAGTATAGAGCTAGTAGAGCATCATGGGGCTTAAATGTACTTGGTTCGCTCGTTGTTGAGGTTGAGGATTCAAGGGGTGAGGTAGGTTTTGGCGTGAGCACTGGCGGCTATCCAGCGGCTTGGATAGTAGAGAATCACCTGAAGAGGTTTGTTGTTGGTAAGTATGTTGGTGAAATAGAAAAGACTTGGGATCAGATGTTTAAGGCAACGATATTTTATGGAAGAAGAGGGCTCGTTATGAATGCCATATCCGCGGTTGATCTTGCGCTATGGGATTTGGCAGGTAAGGTTAGAGGGTTACCTGTTTATGACTTACTTGGTGGCCCTGTCAGGGATGAAATAGTGTTTTATGCCACAGGTCCTCGACCCGATATTGCAAAGAGGAAAGGTTTCATAGGTGGTAAGTTACCACTTAAGCATGGACCTGCTGATGGTATAGAGGGATTGAGGGAAAATGTGAAGATATTTAAGGAGTGGAGAGAGCAGCTTGGCGATGATTTTTTACTTATGTATGATTGTTGGATGAGTCTCGATCTACCGTATGCGATGAGGCTCGTAAATGAACTAAAGCCATATGGTCTTTACTGGATTGAGGAGCCATTTATACCAGATGATTATTGGTCGTACGGTGCTCTTGCTCAGATATTACCACCAACATTACTAGCTAGTGGTGAGCATGAATCAACACTTCACGGCTTTAGAATGCTTCTTGAGGTTGGTAAGGTCAATGTCATTCAACCAGACATAACCTGGGTCGGTGGTATAACGCCAATGATAAAGATATCAGCTCTTGCTGAAGCGTATGGCACATACGTAATACCACACGGTTCAAGTGTATATGGTTATCACTTTATAATAACCAGGGTTAATAGCCCATTTGCTGAATACCTCGTTGTATCTCCAGACGCCACAGAGATAATTCCACAATTTAGTCCACTATTACTTAATGAACCGGTTCCGGAGAATGGAAGAATTAGACTTAGTAGAAGACCTGGCTTTGGGGTTGAGCTTAATAGAAAGATTGAATTAGTGAGGATTAAGTGATTTTGAATATTAAATGACCCATTGTTTGTATCTATTTACGTTTTCTGGGTCGTAGGCTGGTATTATGTATTTACTAATTCTCTTCAGGTATTCATAGGCGTCAAGGCATTCATAAATGTCTTCAGCTATTCCAATGGGTACATTCTCGGTTATGTTTCTCATGGTGAACGCGGCATCCGTGTAACTGACAACGCCATCCTTAGTCTCGAGTATTATAGCCATGGAACTCCTATGGTGACACCCAGTCCACTTTACTCTAACGCTGGGGACTACAACGTCCTCATCATTTAAGAGGACAATCCTATTCCAAGCCTCCTCGAACAAATACTCCCTAACATACCTGGCAGGTAAATGTCCCTATTGAGGAATGGTGATGGTCTTGGGTTAACCACATCCTCGAACCAACCCCTCCTCGAGAAATAAATCCTCGCCTTCCTAAATAGGTCTATATTGCCCACAGTGTAATCCTGAACAGGCGTTATTACCACGTGCGCAATATCATCTGGCTTTAAATTCAGCCTCTTAAGAACATTCTCAATTCTCTCATTATCACTAACTGTGAAGCGACATCTATCACTACCAGCCCACTCCCTAAGGAACTTATTTCTAAGCGTTAAATCCCTAACAAGGCCCGTACCAACTAATACGTATCCATCATCCGTGTCGATAATTAATGAATAGAAGGAAAGCCTAACCCACCTATCAAACCACTGCATCCAATAAACCTCGGGTCCGGGAACTTCGCCATGATCTCCAACCTTAGCAAGCCAAAATCGTCTAACACCCATGTTGGTCACCTACGGCGTTATCACAAATCTGCCTAATATTTTACCCTCCGCTAATCTATTTAAAGCATTATTAACAGCATCTTCCTCAAGAGGTACCTTCTCTATGTAAGACCTTATTCCGTGTTCCTTCACGAATTTAACCATTTCCTCCATCTCACTTATGGAGCCATAATTACTACCAATAACTACGTACTGCCAAACCGTAGTTTCAAACACGGGTATTGGATAAGACTTACCCTCCATGCCGACGAGTATTACGGCACCGCCTGGTTCTAATAAAGGTATCATTTTTGCAGAATCCTCATTACCCACGAAATCGAGCATTACGGCTGCACCATCCGGATTTAAATCTCTAATTACTTTACCAGCATCACTGGGATGTACGGCATAATGAGCCCTAACTCCATAGCCACTTAAGCTACTATCACTCCTAGAGACAGCTACTATTTTTACATAGGGTACTAAGTGCTTAAGAAACTGAATTGCATACGAAGCCAGCCCACCAACACCATAAACAATAACTACAGAATCCGGTTTTAGGTAAGGCAGCGCCTTTTTCACTGCCGAGTATGAGGTTAGACCTGCATCAGTCAAGGGCGCAGCTTCTATTGGGTCAATATCTATCTTAACTAAGTACCTGTAATTAGGTACGTATAAATACTCAGCGTATCCACCATAATAATATGACTGACCTGGAATAGCATGACCTTTACACGCCATACACTTATCAATGCGACAATATTTACAATTTAAATCAGCCCATATCGCATAAACAAGGACCTTATCGCCAGGCTTATTCCCTTAACCCTTTTACCAATAGCTTCTACAATACCTGCATTTTCGTGACCAAGAACGAAGGGTGCTCTAAATCCCTCTCTGGGTTCCTCACCTTTCCACAACCTTATGTCTGTTTTACACATACCAGCACCTATGATTTTAATAAGTACTGATTCATCGTCACCCGGTTCCGGAATATCTACATAACCTATCTTCAACGGCTTACCGAATTCCTGAAGTATTGCCGCCTTTACTTTCACATTTAATTTAAGATATAAAGTACCTTATAAATCATGACTGCAACATGTTAGATATAAATAATTGAAATTTAAATTTATCAATTTTTAAGAATAATTTTTAAATTACTTTATTAATCTATTTATGGAATTTTGCCTCCATAGAAATCTCTCAGAACTTCTTCTAATGATTTGCCCTGTGACTTAGGTCCATATAAATAGCCTACTATTATATTTAGTATAAAGAATGCCGTAGCCACCGCAGCGATGGCTTTATATCCAATTATATTTATTAAAGTTGGTACTATTAGACTCCATACACCTAGGGCAAACCTCATCCAAGACCATGCAAAGCCCTGGGCACTGTTCCTTATTTCAGTTGGGAATAATTCAGTCGACCAAACCCTTGTCTGCGGCCAAAGCCACATACCATGTCCAAATCCGAATCCTATTACGTTAAGTAATGCGACCCATAATATACTAAATGGTAGGAATATGGGTACCGCAAATGATACGGCGCATATGGCGGCAGCTACTGCGTACATCACGTTCCTATTTAGTTTATCGGATAGTGGCATATAAACAGCTACTACACCTATTATTGCGGTTATAAACCACAGTATCTGACCTACATAAGCCATTGCGGTTGTTGTGAATCCAATATCCTTAAAGAAGTAAGGCAGGAAGAATCCAAATGTTCCCGCTGGTACACCCCAGAATATATAAATTGGTATTATGAATGCTAAACCCTTCTTATATTTAAAGATGTCGCTCCACCTATACTTATATTGAGATTGTTGAGGCTGCGCGTCCTGATGAATATTTGCTTGCGTGGTTGTTTGTTCGCCAAGCTGCTTTAAAGCTTCTTGAACTATGTTTGTCTTGCCAGCTACTAAACTCCACCTAGGTGATTCAACTAGGCCTCTTCTAAGGATCCAGGTTATTATTGCGACAGCAGCCAACACGCCAAAAACAACCCTAAAGGTTAATGCTCCATAAGGCTCAAGGGCTATACCTAATAGGAGCATGACTATGGGTCCTATATACCAAAAGACGTTGGTAAATGCCATTAAAAACCCTCTTTTATACTTTGGTGCATATTCTGCTATTAACGACCAAGATGTAGGTACATCGAGACCAACAGCAATACCTACAATTATATATCCTATTAAAAGCATTATATAATTAACGGCTGCAGCCATTATTAATGCACCTACGAAGTAGGCAAGTAGGTCGTACGTGTAGATTGTTTTTCTACCATATCTATCGCCAAGAGGCCCTGCTATTATTGCTCCAACAAATGCTGCAAATGCGTTAGGGCTGAACGCAGCAATGATTCCTAGTAAAAGTGACGTTAAATGAAATGTTGAGATCCAGTATATCGTGGATACCGCACCAGCGACTATCGCTCCTGCATCTAAGAAATCACCCATTGCAGATAAAACAGTCCATCTATAGTGAACTAAAGTTAACCTTGCCTCGTCAAACCTTTTTATCACATCCCACGAACTCATACAATTTAATTAAAATGTGCTATGATTATAAAGCATCTATGCAACATGTTGTATGATAATTATAAAAAAAATTATGTTAATTATGTAAAATGGAAGAAAAACTTAATAATTAGGGATTACGCGTTATCAATGTTATGAGAAATATCAATCATAATTTAATATTGTTAGATTTGAGCTATGTTCATGAAATTGATTGGACGGCAAATCTTACAGATTTTGATTGGGTCTATAGGGTTACGCAGGCCGGTTTTGATTATTCTAGGGGCGAGGTCGTCGAGGTCGCCACATTGAGGATTAATCGTAAGGATGACTTAAGGCAGGTCT
This sequence comes from Vulcanisaeta sp. JCM 16159, assembly GCF_001316265.1. GTDB lineage: Archaea > Thermoproteota > Thermoprotei > Thermoproteales > Thermocladiaceae > Vulcanisaeta. Next base: position 32,215 of record NZ_BBDN01000009.1, read on the forward strand.
TTAATTCATTACGTAAACATGGTATTGATATAATATATTTTATAGGTATAAACCCGGGTTATCCTAAGTATGTTAAGGTTATTGTTAAAGGTAATATAGATTTATCTACTCGTTTTCTGGCTCAGGAGCTTGGGCTTCTTGAGGTTTATGCGTACTATACTAATGGTGTTGAGCGCTGGGGTTTCTTAGCTTTTAATCGTGAATCTATTGATCAATTTCTTAAGGAAGTTACTAATTATGGCAAAATCGCTAATAAAAATCTTAAGATTTTAAAAATTGAGGATTTAATTGCGGCAAATACATCAAGACTTGATGTATTTTTAAACGCAAGTGAGTATAGGGTGCTTAGGTATGCCTTTGAACGAGGCTTTTTCAACATACCACGATCAATAAGTATGGATGAGTTATCTAAAGAACTTGGTCTTTCGAAGTCCACGATAGATCGTTACATACGTTCATCATTAAGTAAGATACTTAAGGCTATAATATGGAGAGAGAATTGATTATACTTTCTATCTAGTTCTTTTGCCTTCGATGAATTCCACGAGCCATTGGTATGCCACGTCGGGTGGCGCGTGAACTGGTGGATTCTTAAAGGCCCAGGCTGATAGACTGATGAGAGGCCCACTAATTTCCCTATCTAGTGCTAGCTTTACTGTCCTGACTATGTCAATCATCATGCCGGCGTTGTTGAATGGGTCGTAGACTCCAGGTCAACTTTTATCCTGATTGGTACATTTGCGAATCCGCGGGCCTCGATGAACATGTGTGCGATCTTCCTACTGCCGAGGAACCTTATGTAGCTACCGGCGATATGTATGCGTCGAAGTCCTCACCCTCAGCCATCTTTTTCACGGCCTCGGTCTTCGTCTTCTCCTTCTGTCCCTTCCTGTACATTAGGTTTAGGAAGTCTGGTGTGCCGCCAACGTTTAGTTGGTACGTGCCTCTATCTTAACGCCCCTTAAGGCCAGTAGCCTAATTATGGTTTTGTGAAGTACCGTGGCTCCTAGTTGGTTCTGGACATCATCACCAGCAAGTGGTAGTTTGGCTTTTTCGAATTTATCCTGCCATTCCTTCGATGTTGCTATTACTGAGGGCATGGCATTCACGAAGGCAGTCCTACTTCTCAGCGCTGCCTCTGCGTAGGCCTCACTGGCCTTTTGAGCACCTGTTGGTAAGTAATTAATGAGAACATGCGCATTGGTGCTCTCCAATTCCCTAACAACATCCTCAACGGAACCCTCGATAATTGGTATAAAGGCGTTCTTTAATTGTTCGGCGATGCCATCAAGTAGAGGGCCAGCCCTTACAGTAACACCTAGTTTACCAACCTCAATTACTCTAATCGCATTGTTTGGTTCCGTAAATATCGCCTCACCGATGTCCTTACCAACCTTACGCGAATCAACATCAAAGGCCGCGACAATCCTTATATCCCTTGGTTCGTAAGGCCCAATACGTGGGAATATAAGTCCCACAGGATTGGGTTCAACCTCGCAGTACTTAAGTCCTTGGACGAAGCTGACGCCGTATTACCAACACCAGCTATTGCCACGTTGATACTCGACTTCATTACCACGTAATATTAACAGCTATTAATAAAGATTTCTCCCGATCAATTGCCCCTCCCCTTAATAAATTGACATCAGAGGCATTGCACCGGCGATGATAAAACCCATACTAACAATGACGAGTGATGCGAAGGAATTAATGCAGTGCAGTCATGTTTATGTAATTGAATTGCAGCTGCAATAAATCTAGAATTTTAGCCGCCGATGTGTTATAAATGATGCCGAGTATATTAAATATAGCCGATCTATTACTTGCTTAGGATGAATTATTTAAGTGATTCCTTCTAATAATTGTTTAGGGACGCCTATGTTTGTAGCTATTGAAGGCATAGATGGTGTCGGTAAATCAACTGTAATAACTGCACTAAGGAAGAAGTTGGAAAATGATGGTTATAGGGTGTATACCACGGCTGAGCCAGTCAATCACCCATTGGCAGGTTAATAAGGGATTGGCTTCTCAAGCCAAGGACAAACGTGGTTCATTCATCGATATACGCCCTTCTCTTCACGGCAGATAGAGTTCAGCATTACTATGGAGAGATTAAGCCAATGCTTGACAAGGGTTACCTGGTCATTACTGAGCGTTACATGGAATCAACACTGGCGTATCAGGGGGCTATGGGGTTACCACAGGAGTGGTTGATGGAGCTTCATAGGTTCGTACCCAAATCTGACCTAACAATAATTCTCGACGCGCCTGTTGATACCGTGGTGAGCAGGTTGAGTAGTAGGCGTGAGCTTGAGGTTTTCGAGGTCGATAAGGAATTCCTTAGTAGGGTTAGGGAGATCCTACTGAGGCGTGCGTCCATGTATAATTACCCAGTTATTAATGCTGATAGGGAGTTGAGGCTTGTTGTTGATGATGTTTATAGGTTAATAATTAATGCATTGAGGAGGGTAGCTTAAATAGGCGTAGGTTTAATAATGCCTTGTTATGTCTGTTAGGATGATTGATATTACGAGTAAGGAGCCCGTATACAGGGAGGCCATCGCCACGGGTTTCCTGAGGGTTGATGAGGACACAATGAACGAGTTAATGAAGACCGGGGTCAGTGGTCTTGGTAATGCGGCGGCCATAGCTAAGGTAGCGGCAATAAATGCCACGAAGACTGCATGGAAGTACGTACCATTACTCCACCCAGTACCCATCACCTATATCGAGGCTAGGGTACGCTATGAGAAGGATGGTATTAGGATGGCCGTTCTTGCCAGGACAAAGGCCCAGACCGGCATTGAGATGGACACACTATTCGGCCTATTCACCGGCCTACTCGCTGCCTGGAATACAATAAAGGGGTGCAGTAGGACGTGCACGCCTGAGTGGGTCACAAACTTCATGGGTAAGCAGGTACAGACCTGCGGCTTTAGTCGTGTTGATGGCATGTTCGACATTAAGGTCGTTAGTAAGGTTAAGTCTGAGGATAGGGTAGGCCTATCACTAGGTGATTTTGAGGATAATGCGGGTGGCGCGCCTGTTGTAACCATGTTTGACGTTACCACCGAGCCCACGTATTACGGCGAAGCATCGGCCAAGGGCTTCATAAAGCTTAGGGAGGACACTATTGAATTGATTAGGCAGGGTAGGGTGGAGAAAGGCGATGTGGTGACCGTGGCTAAGGCAGCGTCGATAATGGCCACCAAGAAGACTTGGGAGGTATTACCCTCGTGCACCTTAACTACATAACCTACGTTAACACCGATGTCAAGGTTATTGAGGATGGCGTTGAGATTACCGTGGACACACGCAACATGTCGAACACGGGCTCCGCAATGGAGGCCGTCTTCGCCGTAGGCGTCGGTCTATTAACTGTTTGGGATATGGTTAAGAAGTATGAGAAGGATGAGAATGGTCAATACCCATACACAGTTATTAAGGAGGTCAGGGTATTAAAGGCCCTAAAAACACCCGCTGTTTAGGCGTAAACCTCACTTATTACCTTCTCAACCTCCTCAACATCCTTAACAGTGTCAACGGACTTCCAATAAACATCCCTATAGATAACGCCCCTAATCCTCCTCTCACTCGCCAGCTTTGGGAATGCCGTGACCTCAATATCACCCTTTTCAGGCAGGTACTTAAAGATGTCCTTGGTGAAGGCGTAGACACCCGCGTTTATTAAGTAATCAAGCAATGGCTTCTCCCTGAACTCCGTTATGAAGCCTCATGGTCAACATGGACAATCCCATAGGGGCTCCTCATGGGGACGAGGGCTATCGTTGAGATGACATTACCATTCAACTGCTCTATTAATGGCTTAATCGATAGGTTCGTTATTATATCGCCATTAAGTACTATAAATACCTCATCCTCAAGGAACTTCATGGCATTCTTAATGGCACCACCTGTACCAAGGGGCTCCTCCTCAACACTATAGAATAACCTAACACTGAACCTGGAGCCATCACCCATTACCTCGAAGACCTTAGTCCTTAGGTAACCAACGGCAAGAACTATATCTTTAACGCCCTGCCTACTAAGCCACTCAACTTGCCACTGAAGTATTGGTTTACCACCAACCTCAATGAGTGGTTTTGGTCTGTCTAGTGTTAATGGTTGAAGTCTCTTTCCAAAGCCGCCAGCCAGGATTAATGCCCTAACCATTAATTATATGGTCTCAGATAAGCATATTAATGCATTAAGTTTCATAAACCTAGATTTAAAGTTAAATTTATTAACTTAAACTCTAGGTTTAAGGAGCATATGATCGAGAAGGCATTAGAGTTACTTAGGCAGGGTAGGATAATATTCATTCATGATTCTGACAATAGGGAGAATGAGGTCGACGCAGTGATAAGGGCTGACCACGTAACACCATCAGTAATTACCTGGATGAGGAAAAATGCCGGTGGTTTGATATGCTTTGTGACTGAGGACTCGATAGGTAGGCAATTAGGTCTTGACTTTATGAGCGATGTATTACGCAAAATAGGCTTTAACGGGTTAGTGAAGAGGCCTGGCTATGGTGATGACCCAGCATTCTCAATATACGTTAACCACGTGAAGACAACAACGGGCATTAGGGATAGGGATAGGGCATTAACAATCACGAGACTTGCCGATGTGATTAAGATGATTAGTGAGGGTAAGGTAATGGATGCCCGTAAGGTCTTCTATGAGGAGTTCTACGCACCAGGACATGTACCAATCCTCTTGGGTAGAATTGGACGCAGATTTGGACATACTGAATTGTCCCTAATACTTTCAAAAATGGCTGAAATACCGCCAGCGCTGGTAATTGTCGAGATGCTCAGTGATGATGGTGGAGCATTAAGTAAAGATATCGTTAAGAAGATAGCCAGTGAATTAGGCACAGCACTTATAAGCGGTGGTGAAATAGTTGATGAAGCAGGAGGCGTGGAATTATTTAAGCGAATAAATTTGAATAATAACATATTTAAATGAATAATCGTATTAACTCACGTATTATTAATATACCTCCCTGCTTGATATTGTTTAATCTCAACTTGGCATAATTATCATAAAATTTGATATTAGTAAAGAAATTATGTGAGATTTAGCGTATTGAGACCGATATATTCGTCCGTTGCATTCCCAAGCGATGTTTTTAAATACTCCCGAATCAATGAACTTATTGACCAATATGGTCACACTAGAGGACCTGGCAAAGAAGGAATATGAGGTTGAGGGTAGGAGGTTGAGGCCTACGAAGGTTTGGAAGGTTCAGCCTAAGGGTAGGAAGGGCTTTGTGATGGCGTTGTTCAAGACGCCAGACGGAAAGACCGTGAGGAAGGTAATAGCCAAAGTAGACGAACAAGGAAACATAATAACCTAACAAAACAACGGCATCAAAATTAACCCATAAAATTAAAATCATTTTTCTCTTTCTTTCCTGAAAATTAACCTGTATGAATTGTTGGTTAATATTTGTTGAGGATTGTTCAAGACTATGTAATTGCCTAAGTGAGCACCCGTTAGTATTGAATTCAAACCCTGGTATTATTAATGGCGATAGTATAATAATTGCGGATGAAGAGACGAGGACTCCCTGCTGTGTAGCTATGGCCAGTAATATTAGGTCTTTCAAGGTCGATGAGGAATCGAGAATGTATATTTATCTAAAGGATTGCGGCACTCTTAATGAGAATACCATGAATGTAATTACGAAAATTATAAGGTCTATAACTTCCATAGTTAAAATAGTAAATGCGAATCAAAATTTATGTAGGTAATGTATTGATTAAATTTGAATAGAAATAAGGTACTTTTCACCTGAAATTAAGTGCTCAGGGTAGATAAGAATACCTGGTGAGGAGGATTACGTTAAATCAGAATATTAGACTCTAGTCTATTAGGCAGCCGTGACTGAGGTCTTAAGGCCGTGATTGACTCAATGGGACTCTGCGTTTTAATTAATGCACTTTGGACGGTATCGAGACACTGTACAGACTTGCCACTGGAGGAGTGTTACCAATAATGACTCGGTTAAGGTTGGTGTCAGGATTGATACCATAGCCAGGGTTTTAGTACGCTCTAAATGGATGTATCGATCCATGGTCTGAAGCGCCGAGGAAGACGATTAATGGCATGGATAGTCCAAGATCTGGGCATGAGGAAATAATTGAGGGCGTTAGGGAGTTCTGCAGGATTAGGAATCGAAATATTGAAACCGGGTTTTCGAGCCGTGAGTATCTAAGGGCATTGAGAACCGAATGGATAACAGACTTAAAAGACGAAGCCGAAGGATTATTAAGAGAATATAACTCTAATCTCCAGTGCTGAACATTGACAGTACTGATTAAATGCTAACATGATTATACTAAAAGTTAATCATAGAGCCATAGTACTTTATGAATCGACTACTTATGGTTAATTCATTGAAGATCCTTGGTCTTTTTAAATGGCTTTTATAAAAATAAGCAAAATACCGTGGCGGCCCCGGTGGGATTTGAACCCACGACCTACGGCTCCGAAGGACAATAGGACTAATGGCGATAATACTAACGCTGGCACTAGCATAGTAGCCAAGCCAGGCTTGGCAATCATGATAAGGAGCCTATACGGTGGCTACTCAATCACCGTCCATGCCGGAACCAATAGTGTCTCTGTCGCCAAGTACAATACTCAAACTGGGGAGACGGTCTATAATGTGGACCCAACCAGTAATGGTTACAAGGTCACGTACTACGCAATAAATAATCACGTGACCACCACGCCACAAAAACAGAATTACCAAGTCAAGACGCCAGTGAACACCTACGTAGTCACGAACACTATAACCAACACCATAACAAGGACAATCACCAACTACTACTACCCAATAATACAGTACTTCACGGAGTACCTACTCACCTGGCAAACGCCAAGGGGCATGTGCCAAAACGGCCTCTGTGGCGTGAACCCAAGCCTCCTAATACCAACAAGTGGCTTTGAGGCAAGCCATAACAACCCCAACCAATGGAGCCACGCCATATTCATACCAGCCGTGACGGCAGTCTTCAACTACACGGGCTTCGGCCTACAGGTCACTGCCAAGCTCGTGCCCAAGATAGTCGGCTGGACAAGCAGGACCAGCACAAGCACAAGCACGAGCACCAGCACAAGCACCAACACCCAATCATTCACACAAATAGTGAAGCAAAACATAACACTCACAATACCAACCCAACCACCCACAGCCTACTTCACCTACGGTAGTGGAGGCAGCGGCGGTGGTGCACCGCCAAATCCAGGTACTGTTAATGTACCCTTCTACAATTGGGCTGGAGGCTTCATACCCGACTTGATAAAGGGCACTGGCTTCTACGCGGCGGCAGTGCTCGATGGTGGTGGCGATACATTGAAGTTGGTTGGTGCTAATACTTACAATGCTGGCCAGTGGCTCATCACGCAGTCCCAGGGACTCACTAATAATATTATAAGCGCAACCCAGGATGATAGTAATTGGATAATACAGAACACGCAGAGCAACCCAGTACTCAGTTACCTAGGCCTGGCCGACTACTACATCATTAAGGGCGTTGGCGGGCTCGCTACCCTCACTACCTCCGCGTTAGGTAGTGCCCTCGGTGGTGGGCTCGAGGCTGCTGGGCAGTGGCTCTACGGCGCTGGCCAAGCAATGGCGAACGCCGGGCAATCGCTTGGCCAACAGTCGCAGACCTACGGCGTCTACGGCTCGTACCAGACGGTACAAGTGGAGGCGGGAGCCCCAACGACGATTGAGGGGACTTACGTGACGACCTACAGCGGCTCGCCTGGCGGGCAGACGATATGGTACATCGATAATACTCAGGCGCCGAATAACCCAATCGCCCAGTACTTCAACGACCTGTTGATGCCCGGCAACCTATACCCAACGCCATCGCCGATAAACCTCGGCTGGTAAGCACCCCTGGCCTAGGCCAGGGGCGTTCAAAATCAAAATCCCCTCTTTTTCCCTCCTTTCCCCTCGTGTGAGGAACCTAATGGCCAACGAGTGATAAATCTAACGATTGCCCACTCAGCCCTTGGCTGGAATACTTATTTAAGGCTTGGGCCTGCCAAGTACTGGGGATCAACAATGAAGCTCCTAAAGGCAATAGGCCTAGTCCTCCTCGTAATATTCGTAATCCTGCCTCTGGCCCTCGTAATTGGGGCTGGAGTACTATTCCTAGTAACCCACACGCACCAAACCCAAGCCACTAATCAAACGAGCCCACAATCACCACAATACCCAACCACTGGCCTAGCCCTGTCCCAGGACTACCCAGCCGGCCTGGTATACCTCGGGCCAAACACAACTGCCCTCGCCGGCTACTATTGTGTGAACACGGCAATACCAAGTGCATACTCAATCCAACTCAACGCTGAGTTGAGTAATGGGTACTGGCTCCAAGACGTGTACCAAACCTATCAAGGCTTCACGGGCTTTGTAGAGGCCACTTGGTCGCCACCGAGCTGGGACTGCACCACCGAGAGTAATGGCGTGATAACCTGCCAATCACACTTACTCTCCCTCTATAGCGCCCCAGCCCAGGTCACCTGCGCCTGGCTCATTATAAAGGTCACCAATGGTATCGCCTACTTCGGCTACTCCCTCAATGGTCAATCCATTAACTGGTACTACCAATACCCAGTGGGTAATGCCACGATTGTGCCTAACCTAGGTACTCAACTCGTAGTTGGTGGGTACGGTAATGGTGAGTGGGTGAACTTCACGAACGCCAATATTGTACTAGCCTCTACTACTGGAATGGCACTACCTGGCTACCAGCCCGAGCACTGCCTTCACTGTGGTTGCGAGGAACCTCCCACCACAGTGGGTAAATCCCAATACGGCAAATACTGAGGAGGCAGTATACAATGCATGGATTTACTGGAGTAATGGCAAGGCCGTTGTCTCCTGGCCCGAGCCGGTCAACCAAACGCCCTTTGTGCCAAGCCCTGGGTTCACTCCCTGACTTATCTCGTTTGCTTAAATTAATGGTACTGAATTTATAAGCCAGGCAATGCCTCATTGATGGCAAGCGGGGTGGGGCTAGGCCCGCGTGAGTGAAAGGGTGCAGAGCTGACCCGTGATGACTGGCCACTAGGCCGATGGGGGCCAGCCCACCCCGCTATTCCCTCTTTACAAGACTAATTTAAATGCCTTTTGGCCAACCCAGGGCTTGAGGTAGCTCCTTCAACACCCACATTATTGGGACTAAGTCCTATCTGCCTTGAATCCACAATGCTCACAAAGCATTACTCTGTTGGGTAATTGTTTTAATTCACTTCCACAGACTGGGCATATGGTGCTCGGTAATCTCCTGAATTCGTAGGGAATACCATACCACTCTAATTGGTTAGTTAGGAGGTTGATAAATCTCCTTAGGTATAACATGTAGACCTTGGACAAACCATTTGACAGATTTTCCTCAAGCAATTCACGCCTAGACTCCTCAATAACGTCATCAATAATGACCCTAGCCCTTAAGGTTAGTGCCTTCTGAACCAATTCATGGGCTGACTTCTGAGCGAAGTCCCTAAGGTAAGCAAATAGTTTGCGTCTTAATGCTTTTATTCTCTTTCGTAATTTCTTACCCTCAATGGACTTGTGAAGCCCGAGCCTCTTGAGGGCTCCGTACTTACGCTCGAGCCTAACTGACTCATTATAGAGCGTGTCGATCAACCTCAGGCTTGGCCTTAGCTGGAGAATTCGGCAATCCTCCCATTCTTATTAATGATTGCGTATGCAATCCCATGCCTCCATGAATTAACATCAATCACCAGGGTGTAACCACTGGGCTGGATTGGCTCGACTTCACGCTCGAAAACAATGGCAATGTAGAGGTATTCACCATCAGTCCATGCATTGGCCAATTTCGGCTTAGCGTTCTCACTAAGCCTACTCCTAATGTACTTGACCTCACCATCAGTGAGGCTTATCACAATTGCCCTGCCCTTGATAATGCCCCTGAGCCTCAACACGCCTTTAACCAAGTCAATTACTAATGCTTCAGGCCTTTTACCACTGCCAACACCAACGTCGAAGATTGCGTGAACCCTGGCAAGCCACCTCCTTGGCTTAGCAACACCATTATCGAAGCTAATTTCACTCCTGAAATACCTAAAGTTATGGGCAAATTTAGGACTTAAATCGGGCGGGTATACCTCGAAGCCCCTAGCCCATAGATTGCCCAATGCATCAACCCTATTCAAGGCCCTAACCAAGGCTTCACGCTCCTCTTGGCTGAAAGAGCTCAAGGGCCTCTTAATGAGTAGCGTCCTGTGGGGCATCCTCAACCACCATGAGGAGCTTTACCTCCTTCCCAATCAGGGGCCTCAGTTTATCCCAGTACCTCTTCTTCACGTAGATTCTAATTTCCTCCTTACCACCCGCTATTACGGTACCCTCCAGGTAAATTACTGCAGACACGTCTTAGAGCAAACCACAGAAGTTAATAAGTCTTTCTGCAGAAAGGCTTATTAACCCCGATTCAACAGTACCACTAGCCCAGGTGGGGTTGTCGCCCCGCCTGGACCCAGCCCCGTGGGGACTGACCAGTGATGCCCCAAGAATGGGGCATGCGCCGACAGGAGATGACCAGTGATTAGGATGCTGGGATGCGGGGAACGGGGCAGGTAGGATTACGAATATTACGAGGAGGACTAGGCCTATTGTCCTTAGGAGGCCCATGCCTATCACCTGGGGTTTGGGTATTAGTGGTAGTATTAATAAGTAATGCTCGTCAGGGATTCGTGGGATGCGGGGAATGGGGCAATAAGTATGCCCCTGCCTGGCAGGGGTAGTTGTTGATTAGATTTAAATACCCCTGCCCTGTACTGTACTTGTACATGCCTGGGGCCAAGGCTTCTGCAGAACCCATTAGGCTTCCGCATGGGGTTATTGCGTATTCCTACGATGCCGCGGTTGCCAGGATGTATGAATTCTTGAAGTACGCGCTCCTAAATAATAGGAGGGAGGATGTTGAGGAGTGCGTGAGGGTTATCGAGTCATGGAGGAGGAGTAATAATCCAGAGGAGAGGTTGGCATATAAATTATTCATGTGGGGCCCATATAAGAAGCTCTATAAGGAGGCTAAGAAATACCTAGAGGAATCCTCCAGTGCTGGGGTGAGTGTTTGAATAGTACGGCCTCTGGGCTTGGAAGTTGCATGCCCATTGTTGAACGCATTCAACGCTTTATTAGGGTTAGAACCCGCGAATTCCTTGAGGAACTCATCCTAACATTCAAGTGTGATAAACCCGCTGATTATGTGTGCTTCGAGAGGGTGCGTAATAATAGTGGCACCTACCTCGCCAAGTTAGACGGCGGCCACGTATTGATTGAGAGGGTTGCAGGCCCAGGCAATGAGGCTCTAAGTATACTACCCGGTGACTTCATCCAGAATGTACTGGGGCTCAGCCCAAGTAGTAATTATGTATGCATAGAGGTGCATGTTGATGCAGGTAAGTATTACACTGTTAGGTTTCATTTACGTAAACCCATTGTGCACAAACCCACATATACACCTACCCAGGCATTGGGGGAAATAGTGGCTTCATTACTGCCGTATCTTGCTACATGATTGAAGATTCAATAACCACACTCAATGCACCACCGAATGCGCAGATGCAGTACGTGTGGGCCTTGCTTGATGAGGAACACATGGATTTCAAGGTGGAAGACATGAAGAGCGAATTGAATAAAATATTCCGCAAGAATCCCGCAATAAGTAAATGGGAAATCCTGGTCTCAACACCAAAGAGTTTCGCGTTCTCGCTTGAAATAGGCCCCAATGCAGTGCCCATAACTTATAATCACTACATCACACTTAGCTCATTTCATAGGCCGTTTTCCTGGGTGTACTACATCACCGGTATTGGCGTCGCAGTATTGACACTATTCCTAGTGATCATGGGCCTCATAAAGCCGATGGAGACCTTCACGAATTACCTAATCGTTACTGCGCCAATATTGACAACACTCGTATTGCTGATACTCGGTAGTTACCTAACACTGCCCAGGGATGTGCCCTTCAACACTAGCTCATCACAGTCCTAGTCCTAGCCGACACACTATTAGTGCTCGCATTGGCGTTACTGGTCATAATCAAGGTACTAAGCCCGTGGATTTAGCCCCGCTGGGCGGAGCCTCACGCCTAGTGGCCCAGTCCTCAAGAGCCTTGAGGAATGCCTTTAACGCTATACCCATACTCACATTTACCATCACCAACAGTAGGCCACTGGCAGTGATTGTGCAGGAATCCACAAGCCCGCTCGTGAGGGCTTGTTTAATGCATTGGGCTAGCTTATTAAACCTAGCCCTTAACTCTGGTGGGTATGGTAGTTCGAGGACTTGGGCCAGTAGGCCAAGTCCCCTTGAGGCGCTCCCGAGCTCGTCGAATGGGTGAGGATTTCGTGAACCTGGGCCAGTAGGCCGAGCCTCGCGAGCTCGTCGAGGCCCCTTAGGGTGGGCATGCACCTAGTCCTGAACCTACCGCCCGAGCCCCTCACGCACTTTATCCACCTTAAGTCCTCGCAATACTCCATCCTATCGAGTATTCGGTCGAACCTATTAGTCCCTATCCCAAGCTCCTGCCTAATTTCACCAAGCCTCACTTCACTATCAAGGAGCCAGGCCTTGGTAATCCTAATCAAGGCTTCGTAATGGAGCCTCCTTGCTTCCTCATCGAGCCTTTCAAGCCTGCACTCGACCATTGGGCTTGGCTTGGGCTTGGGCTAATTAGGGGCTTCCCAAGCCCTTAATCAAGCCTTATGGAGGCTCAACAGGAACAGCAGAAGAAGTATAAATTCAATATGACTACGACTATACCAATCCACATTGACGCTAGAATTGGTGATGATTCCTTCGAGTACGTGAAGGTGGTGATTGGTGATAATAATTCTATAACCATTGAATTGAAGGAGTTTAATGGCCAGTACATCCTAACATTCGACTCGTTATTCATGACGTTCCGATTCACAATTAAGCCCGAGCCGTTATTGACCATGGCTGGGATGAAGTACTTCAGTACTGCTGATATTAATGACTTGCTAACCTTCATTAATACAGTCCTGGCAATTGTGTTAAAGGCATTAAGGAGCCCCGCCAAGGGCGGGGCTTGAGGACTTCCTCAATTCATCAATACTAGGCTCCAAAAGCGTTAATCCCCTACCAGGCTCAATCTCGTACCTCATGGCCTTCCTATAATGATTCGTTAGTCTAGCCTTCTTAATAATGAGCCACCTCTCAATCTCCTTCTTCCTCTCTGGCTCCTCAATCCACATGTGGATTATTGCATCAGCAATATGCTCAGCACCAAAACCAAAGGTCTCCCCGGTCGTTGGCGCGAATTGGTTAGTCATTATTACAGTCACATTACTCCTATACAGCCTCTGCCTGAGCCTATACGTAATCAACCTAGCCATTGCGGGAGCATGGGCCCACATTGGGGCTAGGGAGTCGATGATGACTAGTACGTCCTTTGTGACCCTACCCTCCTCACTCACGCCCAAGACATCATAAGCCCTCTCAATCGAGGCTATCACGACATCCATATCAAGTGGGGACTTTGCCCTAGCCTTATTGTCCTCCTCACTCCTGAGGAGCTCCCTATACTCCTTGGCAAGCCCAAAGAGGTCTATGACTACGAGGTTCGTCTTAACATCCTTGACCTTACCAGCCAATACATCGGCAAGGCTGACCGCGTCGCTCAGGTCAATATTGAATTGGCTAGCCTGTAGTATAACGTCCTTGAACCTAGTCTCCGTGGAGACGTAGACCACTGGCATTGCATCCACATTTGCCCCAGCCGATTGTATTGCGAGAATTGACTTACCAGTCCCAGGCTCCCCAGTTACCAGGAGCCAATTGCCTCTCGGCACACCACCTTGCATGGCAATATCAAGCCACTCGACCCCAAGGCTTACTCGCCTAATTTCGGCTTGTTGGGCTTGGGCTTGGGATTGGGCTTGAGCCATAGGCTCATTTGAGGCTTGGGGCTTGGCTTAATTAGGATTAATGAGCCTTGGGATGAAGCCACCAGTAGTGGGCTTCCTAGGCTTAACAACCTCTGCATCCCTGAGGTACCTACTCGCCTTGTACCTAACCATTAACCACCTTGGGAACAGGCCAATGAGGAGTTTTATAGTGGAGCTAGTCCTCACGGCTCAACATTGAGTATGAGGCTTGAGCGAGAACTATGCAGGAAGCCAAGCCCCTCGATAATGGCCTTGGCTTCGGCCCGCAACTCATTACCAAAGCCAAGTCCATGAGCCCTAGCCCTGACCCTAATCCTCCTCGAATCCCTGGGTAGGTCGGCTAGCAACTTGGGTATGGCGGCATTCAAGGCATCCCCAAGCCCGTAATAACGGGCTTGGTCAATCTTCGTCCTTCCCAGGTCGATGCTTGTGTTGAAGGGCCTGGCTAGTGTTATTGGCCCCATTTCAATCACGCCAGCCCTAAGGGCTATTAGGAATGCCGTTACGGCCCAGGCTTGGCCATGCTTCGGCTCTAGGATGAATATGCGACGTGCGAGGTCTTCTGCACGTTGAGTGGGTAGTTGGCTTGGGCAATGAGGTTCTTTAAATCACTCTCTGCCAATTCCCTACCCCTGGCGCTTACTAGGATTCCCCTGTACACGATTGGCTTGTTCAATGCCCCTTAATTAGTAGCCTAGCCAATACTTCAAGGGCTTGTTCAGCATGCTCGTAGTCCCCATCCTCGAGGCTTTTAGGTAGTCCTCGAGGACTTGCCTAGCCCTTACCAGTACTAACTCGCACTCCATCAAGTCCTAATCCTCACTTGGCTTATAGGATTGTTATGAGTAGTAATGCCTCGGTTATGATGCCGATAGTGGCTAGTATGATTTCGAGGCGTAGGATTAACGCCCACCACCCCTCATACCCATTCCTCGGTGGGCGTATGAGGTAGTAAATACCGAGGGCTAGCCCCACAAGGGCTAGTAGGGCGTAGGCGTTGAGGCTACCCGTAAGGGCATGCCTTATAATGACTAGGCTTGCGAATATTATGAACTCAATATAAAAGGCCCTATCAAGCTCATTAGGGCGTAATTGGCTCACCAATTAATTAGGCCAGGGCTTGGTAGGATTATTGGGTGGAATTCAGCCAATATATAGTGCCATAACCCCACTTCTAGCTTGAATAGGATGGCGCCAAGGGGTGTTGTGGCTAGGATGATTGGGAGTAGGTTGAGTATGGTGAGTAGGATTAACCACCCCAGGCCTGGCTTTCGAATTCCCCACTCATGCTAATCACTAATGCCACTTGGCCCTTAAATTAGTATGCCCGTCAAGGGGCATGGGCCTAATTAAAAGGCCTATAGCCAGGCAAGCCCGTGAGTACAAGCCAAAGGCCAGGCTTCGGGGACTTACTAAAGGCAAAACCCCAGCCCCAAGCGCCAATGCCAATGCCGAGCCAGGAGGAGGTTGTTGGTGATAATATTGTAGCCAGGTACAGGCTCTACTCCCAACTCCTCGCGATTGGCGAGGCTAAGGATAGGGAGTACGTGAAGTCGGCAGTAGACATTAACGAATTAGTCCACGTCGTCAGGGCAGTCCTCGGGAACGACCCGAGGGCGATTGCCCTCGAGTACATTACTAAGTACGCTAGTAACCAGCAGGCCATTATAGCCCTACTGAGGGACATTAGGGACTCATGCCCCGAGTGGCTAAGGCCACTCATTGACATTGCGGTGGGTAGGTAATGCCGAGGCTAAGCCCAATCTACCAAGACCCAATGTCCAGCCTCATTGATGACCTACGCTTTGCCTTGAAAGCCCCAATCCTAGGCTGGTACGAGGCTACTAAGGGCACGAAGTACGAGAAGTACGCTGAAGTAATACTCAATGCCCCGCCTGGGAAGCATTCTCAAGAGCCATTAAGAGGCTAGCCTGGTGTGGACTGCCAAAACAATGGAGGGTGGGGCTAGTCCAGACGCGTACTTCCAAATGCTCTTTAATATGGTTAATCATGATATTCAAACCTATACTGACCTACTCCCAGCCCTTGCGGAGGCTATTTCAATGATTAGCATAGTCTTCATAGTCTTCTCCGGCCTCGGCCTAGCCAGATTGGGCCCACGACAATCCTCGGGATGGGAATGATTGGCTTCACCCTCTGGTTCCTAACCCCAAAGGACCACTGGCTAAGCCTCACACTACTCGATATTATCGGCATCTTTGCCGGCTTAGGCTTGGCCTGGTAATGGCTTATACCGGCTACCCGAACCTCGCCCTGGCCCTTGGCTTATTGGCTTACGGCTTGACCGTACTACCCAGGACTATTAGTGACTATCGCCTAGCCTCAAGCGTTGGCTTGAGGGTCATTACAAGCTTTAACGAGCTCCTCACCAAGCCAGTCCCCACGCCGTTAAGGAACCTAAGCCCAATTGAAGCCTTTTTAAGGCCACTATGGATTGACGCCAAGAGCTTGGTGCTCCAAAGTACGTCTCGTGGGCTAATACCCTAGTTGGCCTCTACATTACGGCTGTCAGTAGTACTAAACGCCTAGTAATGGTTTACGCCCTCCTAATGCTCGGTATTAGCCTCGGCTTCAGTGGCTTTCTAACCTGGTACATAATGGGTACCATAATCACGAGTGGAACCAGCCAAGCCCTCACCATGGCCAGCCAGTACTCCGGCCTGGCCCTCGCTGGCATACCACTACAGGCTTACTACGCTAT
The DNA here is from genome assembly GCF_001316265.1 of Vulcanisaeta sp. JCM 16159. Classification (GTDB taxonomy): domain Archaea; phylum Thermoproteota; class Thermoprotei; order Thermoproteales; family Thermocladiaceae; genus Vulcanisaeta. The sequence goes on from NZ_BBDN01000009.1 coordinate 48,911, forward strand.
CATTGGTAGCGGCTTCGCCAGTGGCTACGCCTCTTCGACCACAGGACTGCTTCGCTAGTGGCTGGTATTACTGGCATTATTGCCTGGTTCTTATTACATGCATTCTTCACGCTTTAGGGTGATTACCATGTACACGGCATTCGACTTCAAGGTGAACAAGCCCAGTGCAATGGGCCTCAACAGCCTAGGCACTGTCGTCACGCCCAGTGGGGTGACGACTGAAATACTCTATATTGAACAACCAGAGGGTGTTAGGTTCTACCTGAGGGATGTCCTAAACTACCCAGAATACCTCGAGTGCCTTGACTTGCCTAAAATAATCGAGTGGTTCAGTCGAGGCCTCACTTGGGAGAAGCTCGAGGGTGAGTCAAGGCTAATACTGAGGGCATTACCAAAGCCCAGGAGGGGCATTGACCTTGACCTACTTGCCAATGAGGCGGTGAAAATCACCAGGAGGTTCATGCTGGAGTATTCAGTAATCACGCCATTACTAGCCTGGGATGAATTGCAGGATTTAACCATTGACGCGCCCGATGCCGATGGATTGCCTAGAATCTTCATTAGGGTCAGGGGCTTTGGTGACGCCTACCACCCAGTAATCATCACGCCCAACAAGTGCCAATTGGCCGAGCCGAGGACTAGGCTTGCCAAAATCATAAGCCTCCTGACTGGGGAGGCTAGTGCTAGTACTAGTGAGGAGGCCCTCACATTCAATGCCTTCATTATAAACAAGGCCAGCGAGAGGACTAGGACTTCAGTCACAATGTACAACCCAAGGGGAATGGCCACTGACGCTGGCCTCAGGCTTAGGGTAACAATGCATGCAGAGCCAGTCTCAATCAACACCACAGCCTTCAGAAAGCACCCAGAAAAGCCCTGGCACCTGGCCGATTAATCGCCAGTGGCACGATTGATGCCGAGACTGCCGGTAAAATACTCCTGGCTTCACTAGGCGTGAAGCCCTACTCAATCGATGGGGAGCCAAGGGGAGTCCTGGTCTACGGGCCAATGGGTAGTGGGAAGACCACACTAACAGCCGCTATAATGAATACCTACCCACCCTGGGTAAGGGTCGTGGCTGTCCAGGACGTTGATGAGTTCAAGGTACTACCAATCAGGACATTCAACGTCCTCAATACTAGAGCCAGTACGGGCCTTGGGGCTAAGCCCATTACCAAGGCCGAGTTAATTGCTGACGCCATGAGGACTGGGGCCCAGTTCGTCTTCGTTAATGAGGTCTTAAACCCTGGCGATGCCAGGGCCTGGGTTAGGGCCGTCACGAGTGGCCACGGTGGGGCTACGAACCTTCATGCTGGTAGCCTCGAGGAGCTTATTGACAGGCTCGAGAGGCTTGGGGTTAGGAGGGCTGGTTACTTGGTTAGGGAGTTCATTATTACCGTGAGGATGGAGAATAAGAGGGTCGTGGAGGTTCATGTTCCAAAGAGGGCTGACTTTACAAGGCCACTCCCTACCTTGTTTAGGAATTACCTCGAGGAGTTGGGTGGTAATCCAGAGGATTACTCCCTAATAATGAGGATGTGGGCTGACGCAAGGTGTGTTATTGAGTCGGGCTCAATTGATTGCCTTGAGCCCGTTAGTATTAAAACTACCTAGTGATGATCTCCTCTCCGCCCTAGGGCGAGGTTTACAGGGCTCCTATTCCCTTTAGGGATTACCTGAGGCATTACTATATGAACTTGCTTCTTATAAACATTACCCCATAAATACTCATCCTCACGCCCATCCACAGTAATAGCGAGGCTAATTAAAAGGGCCTAGCCTTTAGCCGTGGTATGGAGCTCTATGGGGCAAGGGCATGGCTCGTGATTGGAATAGCCATCCTAGCTGGGTACTAGCATTATAGGCTTGGCCTCAAGCCTTGCGAATTACAACATCGCCATGTACTACAGGACAACCACAATATTCTGCATCAGCCAGTACAATGCCCTGGCTAGGAATTATACGACCCTGGCGAATAGGACTCTCGGCATTATCGAGTACCTGGGTAATGTAACACTAATCAACGCCTACGCCCTGAACCAGACTGGGCAAGTCCTTATTGGCTTGAACCAGACGCTCGTCATGAATAATGCCCTAATGAATCAAGTGGCTTGGGAATTAAGGGCAGTGAATCAAACGATGGCCGAGAATAATGCCCTACTCGAGGCATTAATAACGGCAGTGAATAGTACGAACTCAATTAGGTGATTAAATGCCTAGTGAGTTCATTCCCTGGGTAGTCCTTAGTATGGCCCTAATAATAATCCTTGGGATACTATTCATTGGGATTACCAGGGGGATTAGTGGTAGTATTGCCGGGATAATGGCAATGACTAGGGCAGAGACCACAATGGTTGCCGTACTACACACGAGTGGTGATGAGTACTATGTCGAGGTCGTGTGGACTTGGGCTCCAAAACCCATCAAGCCATTGCCCTCGCCAATGGCCAAGCCGTACCACCACCAGACCCCTACCAATGCGGGGCTGGCAATGTACCAGCACCCTATAGGTACTGTATCTATATTGTCCACACGCCAAGCCCGCCAGTTGGTGTACTAACCTAATTAGGGGCGAAGGCCCCTAACCGGGCAATGGAGAGCCTAGCCTAATTGTCGGCCTCGTATTCCTCGGGATTGCCATTGCTTCCTAGCCTACATGATGATGATTTACATTGGGACTGCCCAGGCGAGGGCTTGGGCAAGTGCCATTAGGTCTTGGTCACCACCAATCATTAATAATACTCTAGAGTGCCCCCAGGGTTATGTAATCACGCCGACTAATAATTCCGGGGTTTATGAGTGTGGGCCATGCCTTGCCTACCTATCGCCAAGTGGGAGTCTCTCAATATCATGCCCGAGGTGAGGGCATGAGTTCCCTACTTAATTTTATTTTGTTAATGAGGTATAAATTATAAACCTGTGGGTATAGAGTATGAGTAGAATATGGCTAGAACTACCGCCCGTAATATTGCTGAGGACTTGGTACTATTCATACTCGACCAGGCGGGTGGGCAACTTAGGGGTGCCACTAGGCTTCAGAAGATTGCCTTCCTCCTCGTAATGGAGGCTGGGGTCAAGGGCATAGCCTTTGAGCCGGGCAAGTATGGGCCGTACTCAAGGGATATTGAGGATGCCGTTAGGAGGCTCAGTGATGAGGGATTAATCAATACGTGGGAGGAGCCTATCGAGCTATCCTACCTTCTAATGCCGGCAATGCTACCCAACCCATTGCTCATGAGGCAACCAGGGTGGTTTATGAATTAACGAGCGCGGGGAAGCACGAGGCAAAGGGGGCGATGCATAGGGTGTTTGACGCCATTGGTTTTCGACCCCGCAGTTGGTTGAGGGCGATAAATATTGTGGGTACGTGGAAGGACGCGCCAATGATTGCACTCCTCGAGTACGTGTATAGGAAATACCAAAACTACACGGTAAAGAGCGTGATTAAGGATAAGATCATGAGGCTATAATTACAATGAACGTGCCCATTAGCAATGTCCTCCAGGAATTCACACAATGGCTTTCACGATTAGCCCAATGGCATAAAAATCGCCTAAATAAGGCCATACCTAAAATACAGGATATTTCTAACCGTTTCATAATCATATCCCTTGATTGGATAATTAGAAATCTATCGGTAATAATTAAGGATGCATTAGATGTTAGTGATAAAATATATCAACTTCTTCAAGATGCGGATATTAATTACGACCCAAGCACCATTAGGTCAGGGCCATTCTATAAATTCCTACAATTGGCTCAATTATATCGAGACCTCATTGATTTAATCATTAATGTATCAATGTTAAGGCGTAATGCTCGCGAGCGGGTAGATGGTATGATATTCCTAGCGGAAATACTACTCTATATTCTCCTACTCCTCCTTTTAGCCCGTCTTGTAATAACGTATGAGCCGTTAAACCTAATAATTCAGTTCATGATATTTGGCATTATTATAATACTGATTTTACTAATATCCTTAATCCCATACCTCTATATTCAGTATGTTAATCATAAGGTAGGTGGCTTGATTAGGGAATTTGATAGGAAATTCGAGGAATGGCGCAGAGATCCTTAATGATAGTCTAATTAAGCTCATTAGTGGTTAAGGTGAGGGCATGCCCAAGCGTGGTTATAAGAAGCTCGGCTACAGGCTTCTTCGAGTCTATATCAAGCCAAGCCTCTACACGGCATTGGTACTAAAGTCCCTCAATGAGGGTAGGGACTTGAGTGATATTGTGAATGAGGCATTGGAAGCCTACCTAGCCTCCAGAGCACCAGTGCCTAGTGTCACCAGTGCTCCAGTGCCAAGTGCCTCTGGTGCACCAGAGCCCCAGAGGCCAAGCCAAAATGAGGCAATGCCCTTTGAGGACAATCCATGGGTTCAAGTCATTAGGCGGAGGCTCAATCACCGTAGGGAAAGCCCCTAATTAGGGGCGAAAGCCCCCTAGTCAAGCAATGGCGAGCCTTGATGAGAAGACCCTTCGGGTAATCACCCAGTACGCGGCAGGCATTGAGCAAGTCGCCGGCATGCTAGCCAGTGGTAGGTTGAGAAGAACTAGCCTCAGGCTACGCCTCAAGCCCTTAAGGGCTAATACGAGGCGATTGGCAAAGTACTGTGGTAGGGAGAATAGGCGTGTTTGTGAGGAAATAATCAGGCTAGTAAGCCCCTTCTTCAGCGAGGCTGGCATTGAGGATGCCATCAAGTGGGGCTTGAGTCTCGGCATAATGCCCGAGGTTATTCTGGCCTACATGTACGCCTTTGTAAGGCTCATCACTGAGGACTCGAGGCAGTGGAGTGAGGAATTGAGGGATTCAATTGGGAAGGTGAGGATTAACTACCAACGCCTAGCCCTTGACCTAGAGCCCCTCAGGGGCTCCTTCACGGTCACTGACGCGAGGAATGTTGTGCCGGCACTAAGATTGAGGGGCTAGGAGGCCTAATTAAAAACCCCAAGCCGACTAGATTGACCAATATGGTCAATAGGGCGAGGGCTGGTGAAATAGGAAACATACTGTGCTAATAGTCGGTGTAGTAGTGGTAGTAGTAGGCTTGGTACTAGTGTTCCTAGTCTATGGGCCAATGTCGAGGACAGTGGCTAGCATGGGTACGGTGACGATAAGCGGTAACCTAATAGGAACCCAGGGCTTAAGCATCGAGCTAACCGCCAGTGGCGGTACGGTGGCAATAACGAGTATAACAATCTACGACCCAAGCGGTAACACACTACTAACACTACCAGCACACTACCAAGTGGCTGTACACTGGCAGTCTATAACTCCAGTGGCTCATTCACGAGTTGGGGTAGGCAGGTAATAAGCCCAGGGAGCGCCGTCACAATACGCCTCACCGGCTCCTGCGGCCTGGGCAATGCCTACCAAGTCTACGCCTACACGCCAAGTGGCAAGTCATTCGAGGGCTACGTGAGTGGTTAAGAGGCCTTGAAGACAAGGCATGCTCCTTAAAAACAATCAATTTCTTTCCCCCTTCCCCACCCAATCCTAATTAAAAGCCCTCCCAAGGCATGGCTCGTGGAGCTAGCATTAACATACCAACCATCGTGAACCTAGCCGGTGGCAAGGGCGGCGTTGGGACTAGCACGATTACGGCTAATATGGCCTACGCCCTAGGCCAGGCTGGGGCCGGCTTCGGCAATATTGGCGTCCTCGACCTCGCCTATGGAGCCAATAGTACACTATCAAAACTCCTCGGAGTACCACCATTACGGAGCAATGGCTTCTGGAACTACATCACGGCAAAGTACTACCCGTACCAGGACTCAAGCCCTGACATCACGCCAGCCCTAACCCAGCAAATAGCCCTAATACCCAGTGGGACTATTGAAGCGCACAGGATTGATTGGGCACTATCCTACATACTCTCGAAAATGAATAATGACCCTGACAAGGTCGGGTGGGCACTGTATAATGACCTTGCCGAGCTCATCATCAACAAGCTTGCCCGCTACATGCCTAGCCTAGTCCTCATTGATGTGCCAAGCACAATATTCAAGCCCCTCGCCTGGGCAGTACTAATGATGGCCAGAGTCGTGAATGTCATCGTCAAGGCCGGCTCAACACACCAGGACGAGGCAATGGAAGTGCTTGAGCTAGTGAGTGCGGTGATTAACCAACGAGCCCAAATGGGCGTGCCCACGCCAGACGTCTTCCTAATAGTGAACCAGGCACTGCCCGGTGATAATACGGCTAATGAATTGAAGTCCCGTGGAGCCCCAATGAGGGGCACCTACGTACTCCCCTACTCACCCGCCGTCCACTACATTACTGACTACATGAAGGACTTAGCAATTAAGTATGACGTGCCCCAGGACAAGTTCTTTAGGCAGTGGCGTGAGACCATTCTGGCGATTGCCAGGAATGAGTACGAAGTAGCCAGACAAGCTCCAAAGGTGGCTAGGATACCCTTCAAAAGGCCCTAATTAAAAGCCCCTTGGTAAGGGGCTTAATGGATAGGCTTGGGATAATCAAAACCGTGAGGGAGTACCTGGCCAGGAATGACATTGAGGGACTTAGGAAGTGGCTCGATGAGGTCGAGCCAATAATCACTAACGCCATTAACCAAGCCCGCCAGAGGCGGGCTAGGGCGTTGGCTAGGGTAGTAAAGCCCATTTTGGATAGGGGCAATATCAAGTGTTTTGATGAGCGTGACCTGTACTGGGCATTCTCGAGGGCAACCCTCAGGAGGCTTGGGCTTGAGGACTAATTAGGGGCTTCCCCAACCCTAAACCGTGCCCACTGCGCCGTACTTGGCTAAAATATTGAGGGAAATGGATTTACACGTCAAGTTATGGCCCGACGAATTAACTGCCACTTGGATGGGTTCCTTTAGCGTTACATTATTCATTGATAGAGAATACAAGAGGGCGAGTATACGCATATCCGCGAAAAAAAAGAAATTATAATACGCATTGAACCTAGAGCCGTTTATATTGAAACGCCAAGAATGTATTTCACGCGAAGAAAGGATGTAATATTAACATTGATGCATGAATTACTTAATATCGCCAGGGAGAGGGTGCTGGACGGCATAAGCAATATGGAGAATCAAGTTACAGAAATTATGAAGGCGCCATAATGTGCACGCCCTCCAATACATCCCAGGGGCATTGCCCCTGGGTTCTAACTAATTACGGGTTACCGGCTTTGGGCAACGCCCATGAGACTCCTTAAGTGCCAGGAGAAATGCGATAGGAAGTGTAAGACCCATACTGAGGGTAGTGAGGATTGGTGGAGGTGCTATAATGACTGCATCACGAGGTGCCTGCTTGGGTAGGTGACTTATGAGGGTACTCATTGCGGGCTCCAGGGATGCTAGCCCTAAGAGCCTCATGATTGCCAAGTGGCTCGGCAGTTTAGTCGCCAAGCGGGGCCACACCCTCATTAACGGCTGTGCCCGTGGCGTCGATTGGCATGCCCTCCAGGGGGCAATTGGGAGTGGTGGCATTATTGAGGCTTACCTACCAAGCCAGGCCACTGGCTGGTTCAATAAATGCCTAGGACTACCAATACGCATTATTCCTGCCGGCAGGAACTTCGTGGGTAGGACAATACGCATGGGTGAAATTGCGGAGTTAATAATCATTATAGAGCCACGATTGAGGAGTAACGGCGTTTGTGGCACATGCCACCTGGCTAGGTTTGCTAATGCAAAGCCAGTCTACGTGATTAACCCAAGGAGTTATGGTATAGGGCTTGATGAGGAGTTGGAAAGGGGCTTGGGAGTATTTGAAAGGGCTGGGGCTAGGATTGTGGGCATTAATGATGTCGTGAGAATCCTATGAAGCCAGCCCCGCCGAATGGCGGGGCTATTCATTTCGAAATCCGTCGGGCGGGGGTTGCCCTTATGGCCTTACTCTTTATTGCGATTACATTCTTTTCAATATTCATTCGAAATCAAGGGCCCCGCCCCCACCATGATGAGACTTGAGCCCGGCCTATTTAAGCATTACCCCAATCAGCATAATAGGCATGGAGCATGCCTCAAATACCACTGGCGCAACTCCTCATGCCTTGGCGACCAATAATGCTCAATCAAGACTCGATACTCACTCGGTGGAGCCCTACCCTGGAGCGTATTAACAATACTCTCTGGCACGCCCCTGCTAATCATCCAAGTGGCAAAGAACTTCCTAAGCTCATACAATTCAAAGTCCCTGTTGAGGACTTGCCTAGCCGACTCCTTAATCTCACGCCTAAGCCTGCCCTGGTCAAAGGGTAGGAACCTCTGCCTGAGCCTATCAATGACCTCCTGCCCAAACCACTTACTCGCCTCAATGGGCTTGGTTATGTTGCTAACGAACTTGTCACGCCTGGGCAGGTACTGGCTCCTAATGAACTCGAGGGTCTCAGGCCTAAGAAAGGCCACAAAGGCACGCTTGGTCTCAGTCACCTTACCAATCCTGAGCATCCCATGCTCCAAGTCCACATCATCCATTGTGACTAGGAAGGGCTCACTCGGCCTCAAGCCAGCCTCAGCAAGGATTAGGAAATACACCTTAGCCTCTATCGACTCAATACCAGCCAGGACTTGCCTTAGCTCGTCAAGGGTTGGTAGCCTGGCCCTATTACTAGGCCTGGACTTAATGACCTTGAAGCTATTATAGAGGATGCCAAACAGCCCTGGATCACGGGGCTGAAGCACATTCTTCAGTAGGGACTTCAGGCTAGCCGAAATGTGCCTAGCCACGTTCTGCCCATCCTCCTCAAGAACCTCGGCGAGATAATCACGAATACCCTCGGGACTGAGTGTCCAATCCATGTCGGACAGGGCACGCTGGATGTAGTAGAGCCTATCCCTCAAGGTCTTATCCTTAACACCCCTGAGCCTCATTGCCTTGACATAGGCCTCAATGTCCTCCCGAGTCACATGCCAGGTCTTGCCAATAGCCTGCACATAATCGCCGAGGTACCTCGACAACAAGGCCAGGAACTGCTCCCTGAATGAGGGGTCTTCCCTTGCCGTGATGATTACCCTAAGGGCATCACTAAGTGTGGCACGCTTCTCCGGTACCCAGCCTTTAGTAGGGCTTGGAGCTCCTCAACCGTGAGGAGCCTGAGCATCGAGCATAATAAGCCGTCACCGACCTGGCGGCGCCGCGCCTGACCTTGCTAATATAGTCATATGTGACGCCGAGGTCACGGGGCTTGACACCCTTACTTAATAAATAATTAAGGATTAATAGCCTCTGCTCATTATTTATCTCCCCAATGCTCATGAGCTGGCAATCAACCATGGGCTTGCCAGCCATTGGCTGGCAAGCATGTATTTAAGTCTTCCGTGAATGGCTGACATGGGTATCGGGAATGATTATGGTGATGATTAATTAGGGGTTGAATGTAAAAGTGGCGGCCCCGGTGGGATTTGAACCCACGACCTACGGCTCCGAAGGCCGCCGCTCTTCCTGACTGAGCTACGGGGCCTAGTATTATCCCTAGCGTTTCCCTTTTATTTTTTTAGGTGCACCTATGGTATTATCTCCGTCGAGTCAAGTATTGGGTCGTAAATCAACTCATTACTATTGATGATGCCTTTATTCATAAGCTCCTTTATCTGAGGTGCTATCGTCAGCACGGTCCTTATCGTTTCCCTAGTCACGTAGTCCACGGCCTCAACACCATCTTTACCCCAGTACTTCTCACCCTCCATTAACGCGTATAGACATCTACCACCACAATAGGGCCTAAACTCGCACTTCATGCACATCTCAGGTAGCCTTATTTCCATCAGTCTAAATCCATTATTAACATCACCAAGGACCGCCCACCCCTCCCTGACGGCTATTGGGCATGCCAGTACCCTGCCATCGGTTGATACGGCGACCGCCCTATAACCTGCACCGCAGGGTGGTCCCTCGTATGGCCTAAATAGGTATGCGTTTAATATACCAAGTATCGGCACTATACCTAATACCCTACCCTTCTCTGCATTCTTTAGGAATAAATCCGTCAACTTCTTAATACCTGGCAGGTAATTATTGTTTGCCCATACCATAACGTCCCATTTTCTTGTCCATATAACATTCAACTGCCAATGAACATAGTCAAAACCAAGGTTCAGCAGGTGCGTGACATCATCATAGATGTCCGTTAATTCCGTAACAGTCATCCTGGCAATAAGCCTCTTGATGCCTATATTCCTTAGGTAATTGAACGCATTGACAACAGCCCTATAAACACCCCTACCTCTATTGGCGTCGGTAACGATTTCTCTACCATCAATGGATAGTAAAACTACGTCCATCCTCCTCCAATAATCCCTGGGCAGTAAATTAACGAGGGTACCATTAGTTTGAATTCCAAACCTCTTCGCCTTAATGTTATCCATGGCCCACATTATAAAGCGTGGATTAAGCAGTGGTTCACCGCCGTAAAAAAATCACGGTAGCGTCAGCATCCCCCTCAATTAATCGTTTCAACTTATCAGCATTATAAGTCACTTTCCAGGGCACAACGCGTGGTTCAAAGGATCCTCCGCAGTATGAGCACTTCAAGTTACACGCGCCTGTCGTGAATAGGAGCCACAGCATTTCTTAACACCCATACTAATTTTGATCACTCATGCTCAGAATGTTTTTAAAACTAGTACTTATCATTGTTAATTGATGAACATACTCATGATTTTACTTCAGGTATTACTACAGGCTGGAAGTAACCAAGGCAACTCCTATATTTCAACGATAATATTTTGGATCATCTGGGGTATAATAATCATACTATCACTCACACCTTACTTCCAGAATTACATGGCAATAATGTGGTACTCATACAGCGTGGGAAACTTCCTCAATAGCCTAGGTAGGTTAATAACGAATAACGTTAACCTAGTTATTAATCACATTAACCAACTACTAAAGTCAAATGGTTCATCCCAACCAACGAATAAAGGCTTAATCGAGAAAACAATACAAGATCTCATGGAGTTTGTGGTCATAGAGCCCGTTAGCGCTGAACCAACGGGATTGATGAGGACCCTTAAATTGCTTGTGACCTCCTATAATGAAAAACTTGAGGACTCAATAAGGACTTTATTACCGAATATCGATAGGCCCCTTGTCCAGAATGTGGTTGATGCAGTCGATGGTTTAAGGGAGTTGAACTACCTATATAAGGTGGTGATGCATTATTATAGGCTGAGTAATAAGTATAAGAATCCGGCGTTAATGATGCAATTATACATGATATTACCAATCATTAGGGAGTACGTCAACGCATTGAACGGTGCAATATCAACTTTCCTAAAGGGTCAGCCTGTTGGTGACGCAGCAGGCCCATTAACGGCGTACAGGTTCATGAGGAGTTGTTCGGGATTAACTGAACTTACGCATAATGTTAAGGACACGTACATAGGACTTTGCGACTTTGAGGGTAGGAGGGTCTATGTTGTTAAGGCTAGGGGTCCTGGGGGCACTGTTGGTAATCTCGATGATGGCATAATATATTTGATAGAGAGGGTTGGTGTTAAGCCAAGGATAATAATCACCGTGGATGCCGCGCTAAAATTTGAGGGAGAGAAGACGGGTTCAATAGCCGAGGGCATTGGCGTTGCCATGGGCGGTATTGGCGTTGAGAGGTTCAATATAGAGAGGACCGCCAGTAAATATGGAATACCGCTCTACGCCATACTAATTAAGATGGGCTTACCCGAGCCTTATCGGCCATGACTAAGGATGTTGAGAGTGCGGTTAATGAGGCTGTGGAGAGGGTTAAGAGGGTTATTAGGGAGAACGTTAGGGAGAATGAGGAGGTTATACTTATTGGTGTTGGTAATACGGGCGGTGTTGCTCAGTAGTTAGTAATTTATTTAAATGCTCAGTTCTCATATACGCGGTGAGTTTCGAGTACTACTACATAACGGTGGTGAGTCTCGTAATTTTTGTAGTGGCATTGCTAATTGGAATAATAATGAATAATAAGTATTATAGGGTTATTAAGGAGTCGCTTACACAGGTTAGGGAGGCCGAGTTAAAGGGTCCATCGGCAATCGGTGGTGATGTTGAGGTTTTGACATGCCCTCGTTGTGGCTATTCTAAGACGATACCGTATAGGCTTGGGGATTATGTTGGTAAGGTGGTTGATGAGACATGCCCCAATGATGGCGAGAGGCTCGTAGTCCACGCAATATACTCCTCAAGACCTGCTGAGCAGTCATTATGAAGATAAGCTTTATAACTGGTTGGTTTGTTTACAAGATTCGTGACCCATTTTAATATGGAATAAGGCGATGAGCATAAAAGATGTTTTTAGCCTAAACGAGGGTGCCGAGGTTACAATAAGGGGTTGGGTATATAGGAAGAGGGAGTTGAAGGATAAGATATTCCTGGTTATTAGGGACGGTAGTGGCATAATCCAGACTGTTGTTAGTAAGTCCGACCCCAATGTGGCGGGCATAGCGTCTAAACTGAACATAGAATCATCACTCGTGTTAACGGGTACCATCAAGAAGGAGCCGAGGGCGCCAGGTGGTGCTGAGATCCATGTCAAAAGCATTGATTGGTATTACGTTGGTGATTCATTCCCAATAAATGAGGATGCCGCCAAGGCAGACAGTGAGTATTTACTTGATGTTAGGCATTTGTGGGTTAGGAGTAGGAGGATGTGGGCTGTGCTTAGGGTTAGGCATACGGTGTTTGGCGCAATTCATGAATTCTTCAGGTCCAGGGGTTATTACGAGGTTCAGGGGCCTATGTTCGTATCGGCAGCCGTCGAGGGTGGTGCCACGTTATTCCCTGTTAAGTACTTTGATAGGGAGGACGTATACCTAACGCAGTCATCCCAGTTCTATCTCGAGGTTTTGATATACGCCCTTGAGAAGGTTTACACGGTGGCGCCCAGCTTCAGGCTGAGCCTTCAAGGACTAGGAGGCATTTGACGGAGTTTGGCATGCCGAGGCTGAGGAGGCTTGGCTTCAATTCGACGGACTGCTTAACCTGCTTGAGGATTTAATCACGTACATCGTTAATAAGGTCCTTGAGGAGAGACAGGATGAGTTGAAGCTATTGAATAGGGATACGAAGATTCTGGAGAATGTAAAGCCGCCGTTTTACAAGGTCAGTTATGATGAGGCGATTGAGATCCTTCAGTCCAAGGGGTTGAAGATTAAGTGGGGTGACGATATTGGGGCTGATGAGGAGAGGGTGTTAACGATGCAGTTCGATAAGCCAATCCTCCTACACCACTTCCCTGAGCAGGTTAAGGCATTCTATCACAGGAATGACCCAAGTAGGCCGGAGACACACTGAGTGTTGATGTACTTGCACCGGAGGGTTATGGGGAGATTGTTGGTGGTGGTGAGCGTATTTACGACTATGAGGAGCTACTCGGTAAGATTAAGAGGTTTGGGCTTAGGCCTGAGGATTATGATTGGTACCTGGACCTTAGGAGGTATGGCTCAGTGCCACATGCAGGTTTTGGTCTCGGTGTTGATAGGCTGGTGATGTGGGTTTGCGGGCTTGATCACATCAGGGATGCGGTGCCATTCCCAAGGGATGTAAGGCGTGTTAAGCATGAAATGAATAGTGATGGTTCAAAATGGTTCGACTATTAATAACCGGTTCCCCAGGTGTTGGGAAGACCACGGTAGCCACAGAACTTTCTAGGATATTCAACACAGCATTAATAGATGTGAACGAGGTTATAAGGCCACTCCTTAAATGGGACCTAGGCTTCTCACGAATTACGTAACTGATGAAAAGAGGCACGTGAATTAATTATGAGGAGACTAAGTGATTTGGGTTCATACATAATTGATACGGTGGCCATAAACTTGATTGATAAGGCATTGATTGATTGGTGTATCGTACTTAGGCTCAACCCCACCGAGTTAATGCGCAGGTTAATAACGAGGAACTGGCCCCGGTGCAAGGTTATTGAGAATGTGCTTGCCGAGGTTGTTGGTTCATCACTAAGCATGGCCATTGATCTATTTGGTAAGGATAAGGTAATTGAGGTGGATACAACGGGTAAGAGCGTACAGGAGATTGTTAAGTACGTGATTGATCATGTACTAAAGGGTGATCCAATTAATGGTGTTGTTGATTGGCTCGACATACTTGATACTGGATTCCTAGTAGGCCTTGATAAGGAGTTGGATGAATGCTCGACTTAGTGATCAGTGTACTTAACGCTCCTCATTAATCTCTTGATCTCGAACATGAATAGCCTATTCCAACCAATATTCTCGAGCCTCTTAACGATGCTTCTAAGTGTACCAGCCCTAAGGCTTACGAGTAATACCTTAATAACACGCTTACCCTGCATGAAGAACCTAATGAGCACTAGCCTCTCATTCTCATACTCAAAGATGTAATCCTTAATCGTCCTATACTTACCAAGGGTGTCTCCAAACTCCTCCTCGGCCATGTCTAAGTAAGTGGCTAGGTCTGGATCGATTTCCATATACTCGAGCCTATGCAAGCCAGAATTCTCGAGATCGAGGATAGCCACATCGAAGTCCTTATTAACTTCAAATATGGCTATACCGTAGATACGCATTTCAATCTCCATCACATCAGCATTACTATAGTTTAAAAACATTTTGTCCAATAACTATTGAAAAACAGAGCTAGATCGGTATATGAACGTAACTTAACCATGCATAATAAATCGCGGTATTCACAATCGTGATAGGGACGCCGTATTTCATGAACTCCAAAAACCCGAAGCCCTCACCGCCCCTTTTCTCACTGGCTTCACTGATTATTACATTACTCGCAGCACCAATTAATGTTAAGTTCCCCGCTATCGTACTTGACGCGGCCAAACCAATCCAAATAACGGAATTACTCGGTAAAACCCCTAACTCTTTCATTAATGGTATGTAAAGCGCCACCATGGGAACATTACTAATGACTTGACTAAGGAATAAACCCGATATAAAAACTCCTATTAATGTCGTTGGTTGCGGCAGGTAATTAGCCAGCACATTAAGTACGCCTGACTCAAGAGCTCCCTCGCTAACTATGAATAATCCCATGAAGAATAGTATCGTGGTCCAGTCAACATTATGAGCAACAACTCTCCTATCGCTACCGCTTGCTAGGTAAATTATTGAAGCGCCCATGAATGTTAGAGTCACGGGGGTTAGGTATGGGCTTACGTTGAAGACGTCTGTTATGAAATAGAGTGGTATTAGCGTTAATAATATTATTATTGCCGTATAAGCAAGTCTCTTGTTGACAAGTAGTTCCTCAGGTCTCCTTGTCTCGTTAATTACGATATCGTCATTACTTCCATGAAATAATAGGAGCAGTAGTGGGTATGTTATCAATATGTTAATTATTGTTGGTGGTAATAAATAAAATGCAAATAATATGAAGGGTTTCGGCATACCTGACTCTAGAGCAATTAGCAAGTTCTGTGGGTTACCAACGGGCAACGCCACACTGCCTATGGTTACACCAAAGGCCAGTGCGTAAAGTAATGGCTTGACGCTGATCTTAGCTTGCCTTCTCATAGATACTATCACCGGTGTAAATGAGCCGGCAATGCCGTCGTTCGAGAGGGCGAGTGATAATAGGGCTGATAACCCAAACACCTTGAGTATTAACTTGTTCATGCTACGGCTGCTAATTAATAACCTATATGCCAGATAACTGAAGAATCCACTAACCTCGAGTGCTGATGATATCGTGAATAGTGAGATTAGGAATAGAATAACATCAAGATTTACGGAGGATAAAGCCTGACTAGGCGTGAGTATGCCAAGCACCATCGTGAGCGCCGCACCTAAGAGCATGGCCACCCAGGTTGTACATTAATCCTACCAACCCCTCTCAGGCTATTAGGCCATACGTAATTGCCAATATGACACTATCCTCAATAAATTTCAATGGCACCATAGCTTACCTAGTCGTTCCTCTACAGTGATGTAGAATAAAAAGTTTTATCTTCGATACCGATCAAGGAGAATTAATCAAATAAACTTAATTAGCTGGGATAGATAGCGGGTTATTGATGATGAGGCTCGAGAGGTTTGATTTAATGATAATAACGCAGGCCTTACTGAACATGCTTAAATGGATTAATTCTGCGGTGAGTTGGTGAGGTTAAAATGGGAATGAGGGATATCATTGACGATTTAAGGGCTGTGATTACGTTCTTCACAATTATACCAATTGGTGGCTCTCACGATGTTTCAAGGGCATTAATAAACGCGTGGATTGCAATAATAATTATACCGCCAATAACGGGGTTATTACCTGGACTTCTTGGTTATTACCTGGGTTTCTTTATACATAATGGCTTATTTATTGCATCAATTACATACTTACTACTTCTCGTATTGACGGGGCTTAATCACATTGATGGCTTTGCAGACATTATTGATGCATTAATGGTTAGAGGGTCAATTGAGGATAGGATAAGGGTGCTTAAGGACCGCATAGGGGCTCCGCATCGATAGCCATGGTCGTGTTACTGATAGTCCTGGCTATCTCATCAATATCTAATTTAATAGGGATCTTGTGGCAGTCATTACTCATTGCAGAGGTGGTATCTAAATCCTCATGCTGTCTCTGCGGTGTGATCGGTAAGGAGCCTCGCCATAGGGGGTTGGGTTGGCAGTTGACTAGGTATAGTAAGGAGAGGGTCCATTTAATCGTTATCACGTTAGTTGCAGGCCTAATGATTACCTATCTGTTGCTGAGATTAATTGGTATATTAGTGGCCTTGGTGACCATTGCCCTCAGCGTATTAATATTTACGGCGCTTCAGAAAAGCCTTGGGGGTGCCGTTGGTGACCTTTACGGTTTCATTCTTGAGATTTCGAGGGTAATAACCCTAGTATTACTATCGTTACTAATCACTGCTTTCTCGTGAATGGCTATCAAGCCTATTTCCATTATTGGTACTACTTTAATATACTGTCTTGTGTTATTGGTATTGTATGGATGATTACTCAAATGCGGTAATCAGCATAACGCCTGACCTAGCACTGGACATGGGATATACATACGCTGGCGGCCTTGGTGTTCTTGAGGGTGATAAGTTCTACGGAGCCGCGGCACTAGGCCTTAACTACTACGTGGTAACCCTCTTGTACAGGAATGGTTATGTTGACTATGACTTTGATGAGTATGATAATCCAATACCAAAGCCACAACCGCAACCTAAGTCCTTCCTTGGGTCATTAAGGCTTGTGGATACCTTCACGGTTAGGTTAAGGAATGAGAATGTGGAGGTTAATGCATGGGAGTACCGCCTAGGTTCCGCGCATGCAGTATTCCTAGAGCCTAGGGGGCCCGAGTGGGCCTTGAGGTTGACGGATAGGATATACATAGAGAGTAGTGTTGAGGAGAAGTTTCTGAAGTACATATTCCTTGCGAGGGGTGCCGTGGAGTTCATTAGGAGGAATGTGGGGCTTGAGAATGTTAGGTACATAGACCTTCAGGAGGCTTACGCGGCCATGGTACCAATAACACTGAGAATACCTGGCAGGTATAGGCTCATTATTCACACGCCAGGTCCCTGGGGGCATCCGTCATTCCCAAACAAGCTCTTTGAGGAGGAGACTGGTTACAGGTTTATTGAGGACCCCGTGGTCCTAACGAGCATTGGGGCTGCAATGGCCTGGGAGGTGATAATGGTTTCATCAAAGCACTACGACATAATGAGGAAGGTAATACCTCAATTCATTAATAAGGCCAGGTTCATAACAAACGGCGTCGACCTAAATAGGTGGATGGACCCGGAAATAAGGATGCTCTATGAGAGGGGATCACTAACGAGGGAGAGCCTCGCCCTCATTAAGTCCCGATTAAAGAAGGAGCTGCAGGGTCTAATTAGGTCGTATAAATCCATCGAGTTGAATGACACCTCATTTGTCGTCGCGTGGGTTAGGAGAATGACGCTGTACAAGAGACCTCACTTTATGGTTAGGTTAATAGAGGAGGATGAATTTAATGATGTTATTTTCGTATTAGGTGGTAAGTCGCATCCAATGGATAAGGACGGCTTGATATACATGAAGAAGTTCAGGGAGTTGCACAGGAAGTACAAAAACGTTGTTTATATACATGACTATGACGTTAACAAGGCCAAGACAATACTCAAGGGAATTGACGTACTACTGTTCACGCCATTCCCTGGCTGGGAGGCCAGTGGTACGAGCTTCATGAAGGCCGCAATAAATGGCGTGCCGAGCATAGCGTCTAGGGATGGCGCCGCAGTTGAGTTAATAACAGATGGCGTGAATGGCTGGTTATTCGGTAGTGATATTAGGGAGTTGATAGACTTCGTAAATGATCCAAGGGGTAAGGAGATTGACGAGAGGGAGTACACGGAGTTTAAGGCGAAGTTCTCCCAGGTGTATGACCTATACAACTCGGATAAGGAGCGTTTCTACTTGATAAGTCTAAGTGCCATATTTAGTTTCGCGCCTAGGGTCGATATTAAGAGGGTTCTTCGTGAGTATTACCCAGACCTCGTTAGGGAATGAGGTTAAAGCTTTTTAATTCCCCTGTAGTTCTGACCGTCAATGCCAACATGCAAACTCTGTGGGAAGTCATTTGACACAATGACAGAGCTTTACATGCACTTACATAGTGAGTGTAGTAAGATACCAAGGTCTAGGAGATGCCCAGTATGTGGCAGTAAGTATAGGTCTATTAGATTCATGAGACATCACCTAATTAATGAGGCGTTAATTGAGAGTAAACACATGAATTACTTGATCAGCATTTAGAAGAATGGTATTAATTCTAATTGAATTACTTGACATACCGTGGAGGTTACTAGGATTATTAAGGTACAATCTAACTGTAGGGAATGCCTTGACCTAGTAATGAATGCATTGTCAATGCTGAACGGGGTATTGCTCATGAAATTCTTCAATAATGACCTTGTAATAACCTACGATACAAGTAATGTTAACTTCAGCGACATTGCGCAGTCAGTGCTTTCATTAGGTGTTGGGTTATTACTTAGGAAGGTAATAATGAACGTGAGCGTCAAAAGTGACGTGGATTTTAATGAACTAGAGATTGCGATGAGCAAGGCCGTTGATGGTATCGTGAGTTTAATGTATGATCGAGCAACATCAAAATTATCAATAATCATGTACCCTGACATGGACATTAACGCAGTCATTAATAACCTAACCAAAATGGGCATTGTAATTAATGAGATAACTACTGATGAATTAACCCAAGTATTAATGGCTCGCTCATAATTAGGGCGGTGTCGGTCTCACCAGGTCGGTGGGTAGATTCCATTGCTTAGCAACCTTTGCTAAATGTTTTAGATACATGGTTAATCCCCTATCCCTTTTCGCCGCATCAACTATTGCTTGCATTACATCAATTACCGCATCATAAACCTCCCTATTGACTGGGTATGGAGATCCATCCTTACCACCAAGCGCGAATGTATATCTCCTTGGATCAACGTTTGCCGGGTCCTCCCAATCAACACGGTCCCTATAGACTAACTCCGCTATTAATGCCAGGGCGAGCATCGTGCTAGGCCCCAAGCCCCTAACGAGCAGTAGATCCTTAAAGTCACTTGCATCCCTTGCCCTTTTAATGGCATCCTCATTTATTGAGGCCATGTACGGCCTAAAGACACCGCTTATGTATGGATTATAGTACTTAGGCTGTTCCTTACCCAAGTACGTGAGTATTGTGGAGTCGCCCCTCATCATAGCCCTAACCAATGCCCAATCCTTAATCACCTTGTTAGCGTCTTGATGAACCAGGTCAAGTATGGTTACCCTGGCATCACTGCTCATTCTACTTACCATGTTAAGTGCGTAATTACCCTTAACACCAACAATACCCGTGTGAGGCTCATTCAGTAAATCGTTTTCCATCCAAATGTGGTACCTCCTTGCATACCGGGTCTTCTCATTCATACCCTGTTGAATTATTGCCCAGGTACCATCGGAACCAATCATCATTGCATGGTGATAAAGCCTATAACCGTCCTGCAACGCCGTATTATCAATCTTAGCCGAAAGCCTAGACATAAGCTTAAGTCTCTCAACATCAACATCCCAAACCCTACCCAATTCCTCAATCTCAACGGGCGTATTAATTGCGTAAACCCCCTTGCCACCAACAACCTTAATACCCACATCCTTCTTCGATAATGCCTCCTTAAGCGCCGCGGTGGTTATCGTGGTACTGCCTGAGGAGTCCCAATCCATACCAATCATGTTATTAAATGCCTGAAAGAAGAGTGGATTAGAGAATAATTTAATGGTGTCCCTAATACCGTGCTCATCAACCAGTAACTCAACAATAAGTCCACTAAGTTTAACCATCCTACTGTAGAGCCACGGTGGTACGTGGCCCGTATGTAACGGTAAATCCGCAAACCCCGAAACACTCACATAACTGTATTTTTAATGACTAATATATAGTTCTTTCGTTCTTAGTGCATTATCATAGTGAATTCTCATTAGTATAATGGTCATAAGGTTATGCTTTTATGTACCCTTAAATCTTGATCATTAATGGATTTTGATCTCAGTAGGGAGGAGGTTCTGTTCAGGGATTCGGTTAGGGAGTTTGGCGAGCGTTACATAAAACCTCACTGGGTAGACCTTGATGAGGGTAAGTACTCACTCCTTGAATTAATACCTAGGCTCGCCGAGCACGGCTTAGTTGGCTTAACACTCAGTTCTAAATACGGTGGTTCGGAGGGTTCCCTCCTAATGGCGGCAATAGCCGCTGAGGAGTTGGCCTACGCAGACCCGAGCCTCGCGGTCCCGGTATACTTTTTACTAGAGACTGCCTGGCCCTTCATAGTTCAGCGTTACGCTAAGGATAGTGTTAAGGAGGAGGTCCTGACGAGGCTGACCAAGGGTGAGGCCTGGATCGGTATAGCATCCACGGAGCCCCAGGGAGGTAGTGACGTGGCTGGCGAGAGGACCGAGGCGAAGCTCGTCAATGGTAGGTGGCTAATCACAGGTGAGAAGAACATGGTGACCGGCGTTTCAATAGCCCTTAGGCTTCCCTATGGTGGTGGCTTTGTAACAATAACGAGGACAGGACCATTGAGGCTAAGCATAGGGCTATAACGACCATGCTATTCATGGTCAAGAGGAATGGGGTCGTTAACACGGGATTTGAAACAAGGGATTACGAGGAGTGGGGTAGGAGGGGAATACCAACTGGCTATCTGAGACTTAATGGTGCACCTGTGGATCCGAGTTCGTGCTTGGTGAGGTAAATAACGGGTTTAAGATAGCCATGGAGGCTTCGATGTTGCCAGGACATTGATCGGCGCCGCGGCCCTTGGGACGGCCCGTTGGATGCTTGAGCAGGGCAGGGAATGGATAAGGAGTAGGGTTGTCTTTGGTAAGCCAATCTCCTCATACCAATCAATAAGCTTCAAATATGCCGAGTTAAGTACTAGGCTTGAGGCTGCCAGGCTCATGGTATATAGGGCTGCCTGGCTTGCGGACAAGTTCTATAGGGGTGATTCCTCGGTTTCCATACTCGATATTGCCAATGCAGGGGCCATGGCTAAGATGCTTGCCGTGGAGGCCGCGATAGACGTTGGCCTAGAGGTCATGAAGTGGTTTGGCGGCGTTAGTTACTTCAAGGAGACCCCAATAGCCAGGGCATTCCTAGGAGCCTGAGCTACTACGTTGGTGCGGAGGGAACGCAGAATGTAATGAGACTAATAATTGCGAGGAACCTTATAGGAAAGGAGGTTGAATGATTCCTCAAAAATGAAAGTGAGAATAGTTTTTAAGGAATATTGCATGACCGTTCATGGTATGGGTCAACAACCAGGGACGCAGGGTGCAACTCCACGCACTGCATATGTATTATCATTGATAGGCAGTATCTTTATGGTAATTAGTTCAGTAATTGAGCTTTTATTCGCGGTATTTGCCAGGATATTATTACCTCATTACTACGTCCTCCATAGGCTCAATTACTACCCAATGTTGTCTGTAATACCACTACTACCAATGATATTAATGATCATAAGCATTATAGGCCTCATAATAAGCATATTAGCCATTTATTTCTCAATAATACTGGGCAGGTTAAGCGAGGCAAATGCTGTGCATAGTACTGGTATTATACTTCTCGTATTAGCAATAATAGGATTTTTCGTTTCGGATAGATTCTTCCTTGGGCTACTTGGTTTCATATTGCTCTTGATTGGTTCAATACTGGCCATCACATGGAAGCCATAAATAGGCCCTTAGGGTAATAGCCCTAGGATTAAAATGGTCAATAAAGCCGTGATTAGGTATATCGAGGAATTACTGAATCCATACTCAATGTACTACTCAGACGGTGTATTAAATAGTGAAGGGATGACATTGCTGAGGATAATAGCCAGGGAAGTCCTTAAGGAATACCCAAACCTAAAGCCGAGGTTCGCCAAGGCTAGGCGTAGGAGGGATTACGAATATGTATCCAATCTCCTTAACGAAATAATCTCCTATTTTTCACAGACCTCTCGATGAATTTTTCTGACTTTCTGTAGATTCTGTCTATGTTAAAGTTACGGCCTTTAATGATGATTAAAATAATCAATACCATGAGTAACACTGCGGTTATTAAACGCCTATAATATCTCGTTATACGCCTTAGACCGGCCATCCATATCCTTTACCGCTACGCTATACTTATATTTATCTCTGTGCATTAGCCCATGTGTCTGAATTAACAATAGCGTTTAATATCGCTAAGAAGTGCTCATCATACACAGACCTGGTGGGCGGATCCGTTGCTGAGTACGACTTCATAGAATGGTTCCTAAACCAGATAGATAATCCGTTATTCTCATATGAATTACAGCCTGTCAGTGTCCTTGTCTGGAGGGATAGGTTTTCGAGGGTGGTGCACGGTAATAACGAGTTTAAGGCGTTAAGCATGCCACTGACATTGGGCGGTTCCGATAGGGGTAAGCTTACCATGGACATAAATGACTCGGAGGGTAAGGTACTGCTTACGGATTTTCCCGAGGACATGGATGATGCGAAGTACATATACATAAGGGCGATGGAGAAGGGCGCTTGGCAGTTATTTTTAGGGACAGGTACCCCAGCGTTATTAGGAGGATAGTGGTGACGGCAACACCCGACTATTCCTGGGATAGGGCGCCACCACCTGTAATGCCTGCACTCACGGTATCTAAGGAAGTCGGTGATGAGCTGAGCAAGCACGTTGGTGAGGAGGTGGAGTTCGTGAGTGATGTGGAGGCTAGATTGGGTACTGGTTATAATCTCATTGTCAATCTCGAGAGTGACAAGGAGGAGTCGGTAATATTAGCCGTGCACCACGATCATTGGTTAACCGGATATGCAGACAATTGCCTAGGCGTTGGTTTAGGGGCTTCCATTCTACTTGATGCGGTTAAGGAGAGATCATCCATGAAGAGGGGCTTGATATTCATTTCATTTACGGCCGAGGAGGCTGGTAACCCAGGTTTTGCAAGCCTTTATTGGGCCTATGGATCCACTAGGTACGTCGAGTACCTCGAAAGGAGGAACCTGCTTAATAATGTGTATGCCGTGCTTAACTTAGACGTTGTTGGTAGGCAGTACGTAATACACACGAGTGAGGACTTATCAATGCAATTAAGCCAACTAATTAGTACGCAGTGGGAGTTGCCAAAGCCTTACTTTGACTCTCTTAATTTCGAAATGAATGGCATACCGTCAATGACATTGTCAAGCCTTGATAATTACTGGGACGTCTACCACACAGACAAGGATACTGAGGACAAGGCTAACCGGCAGGACGTAGACTCTGCTCTTAAGGTTGCAAGCCAATTGCTTAATTACTTATTAACTAATGATTTAACTCCATCGCCATACATATCGGTATTGAATAGAGACATAATTAGCGTGGGTCTCGGTATAGAACTCAGGGAGGATTGGGAAACCTATAGGCTCGTTAAGTACCTGCTGTCTAAGTACCTGGTTGAGTATAGGCGTGATGGTTCAGTGAAGACCATATACACGAACTCTATATTATCCTATGTCAGGAGGTTCATAAACATAAATGACATTAACCAAGTACCGCTCAGGGTTGAGGAGATGGGTACTGGCAGGGTGATCATGGACACGAGCACCATAAGAAACGTCAGGCAATTAAGTCAATACATATCCCAAGTAATAGAGTCCCTGACCGAGGACATGAGTATAAACCTAGTCACTTAGTTCTCTGGTGCCTGTCCTATCCCTTATTAATGTACTAGATACCTTATTACCGAATCCATCCTTAATTATAGGTACTGCAATAATATACAGAGGCCGTAATCCTCTTTCCCTCCTAAGGTTATTAATCTCAATGGCCCTTGGTAATGTCTCCAGGCTCACCACTATCGCATCCACGGTTGGATCAACAATCGTTGGGCCATATGGGTCATTAATAACGTCAATTATCACATCACGGTCATTGCCGCCTAGCTCCCTAATCAAGCTCCTAAGGTTGAGGAACCTAATCTTCAATGGTTTAACCTTATATGTCTTATAGGCTTGGGCGAACTCATCACTTGTGACGCCAACAAGTACCTTGCGTCCGTAGTTAAGTGCCGTAAATAATAATGCAGTGTGTCCTGTATGCAGTGTATCAAAGGTCCCACCAACGGCCACCTTCCTAAACCTAGGTCTCTGCATATACCTACTTTATGTTGAGTACTTAATAAATCTTGATTACTTAGGTTTCTAATACCCAGCTGTCGCTAACTATATATTTGGCGGGGGTTGGTATATATGGGGTAGAGAAATATTACTTAAGGCTTAGTTTTTTATACCCAGTTATACCCTATATGCGTGTCCTCAATTTACAGGAGGGTTATTAGGATTGGTGAGAAGAGTATTGGGATCACACTGCCTAAGCGGTGGCTTGATGTACTTAGTGTTGGTATTGGCGATGTTGTTGAGATAAGCTTGTGGGTAAGGTAATCGTTGTTAAGCCAATTACGCAGGCCGGTGGCGAGACCAATGAGGTCAGCATATCGCTTGGCGGTTCAATTGATGAGACGACTAGGGTAATCATTGCCAGCTACATTGAGGGTTATGATAATGTTGAGGTTATTGGGCAGAAGGACGTGATTAGAAAGGCCTTCTCAAGCGTCGAGAAGAAGTTGCCGGGCTCGCTCATGCTCGAGGGTGATGGTAGCGTATTAATTAAGGTGGCCACCAGCGAGTCTAATGTCGACCTTAATGAGGTGATTAATAGTATGGCTAATATACTAAATTCCATGTTCAGCAAATTCATTGATTACCTGGAGTCAAACAAAGAGGATCTATTGAAAGAGGTGCTCGAGCTTGACGATCAGATGGACAAGCTATACTTCCTGGCGCTAAGGACAATTAAGAAGCTATCCTTCAGGGACCCAAAGAGGGCCATTGACGATACCATAGTCGTGAAGAACCTAGAGCACGCGGCAGACGCCCTTGACAGGCTATCAAATGCCTTCATGAGAGTGCAGGCAACCCAGTGTAGGCGTGAAATAGGCGAGAAACTCAGGAATGTTTGGACGTACATAATGAGGGCGGTCTACTCATACCTGGACAATAACATAAACAATGCCTTGAAGGTCCTACTCGATAGGGAACACATGCTTAATAACATGCTCGAGCTAGCCAACATGGGTTGCGTAGGACTGAGTGGATTACTAACGGCCTCAATACACGAGGGGCAATTAATGGTTGCGCTGGCGGCCGACATAGCGGAGGCAGCCTTCAGCAGGCATGTTAGAAGTATCGCCAAGCCCGCTAGGATAGTCACTGGCGAGGAGTTAAATAGTGAGGAGTAATCCTAATTAGGTAATGTGATGAACACGTCGGTAGCTGATCAATGAGGATGGTCAGAGGTGCTGATATTCGTAGACTTCGAGACCTCGAACTACTCATTCAAGGTATACCGGGTTATAAATCACCGAAATTAAATCTTGAGCAATATATAACAGATGCAAATATTGTTGCCGTAGCTATCTGGGACGCATACATGAGGAATCACCTAGCAAACGCCAGGATACTCGATCTGGGATGCGGCACCGGCAGGTTTGCAATAGCCGCGGCATTAATGGGTGCTAGACAGGTAATATGCGTAGACATCGACCCAGAGGCCTTGGCCATAGCCAAGGAATCAGCCAACAATTATGGATTAAATAACGTGGATTTTATTGCAAGTGATGTAAGGAACATAGCATTACTGGGTAGGTTCGACGTAGTATTTCAAAATCCACCCTTTGGAATACAGTCAGAGAGGGGTCTTGATATTAAGTTCCTAGCAACAGCAATAAACCATGGCAACATGGTATACACAATACATAAACTGAATACCCTAGACTATGTACACAATAAGGTTAACTCCTGGGGATGCGTAATGAACGTGCTAGACAAGGTGATAATAACAATACCACTAACATACAAACACCACAGAAGAAGGATATACAAAACCGAGGCATTCCTCGCACGGATAGAATGCCCAGGAAAATAACTAAAAAGTTAAAAAAATCCCGTAAAGAAGCATTACCCCGCGGGGGTGCCCGAGCCAGGTCAAAGGGGACGGGTTCAGGTCCCGTTGGCGAAGGCCTGCGTGGGTTCAAATCCCACCCCCCGCACCAGAAATTGAATTATCCCGGCCTTTAATGTTGATGTTTTGTAGGTATTTCTTTAAAGTTCTTGGTTTAAGTATTGCGGATTTAGTGATGTTGACGGGATTATTCCTCTGGTGTTATTTTTCGGGCTGAGCCTTAATGATAGATCCCGCCGCTGATTAACCATTACATAACCTAGTTACATGCTTATTTCTAGCCATTGTATCCCTCTCGATCATAATTGTTGTATAATTAATCCCACTACCATTATAATTCTTCATCGCTTGCGTAATCATTGTATTATTAATACGGTTTGTTTCATTAAGTGGAGGATTACTGTGAGTATTTATTGTGTATAATTGATGAGCGATAATTATTATGGCTATTATTGAGAATAGTACAGTCACTAGTACTATCGTTATTCTTAATCCCATAATACTTACTTTGCCATGTACTAATTTAAATATTCATTGCACTATGGTGTTTTATTAATTCATGTTGAATCATGAGTAAGACTTATTTGCTGAAGTTATTAGTTCTTATTGATTCCCGTGCCGATGAGCCCCGCGGGAGCGCGGGCCTGTGAGCCGGCATCCGTCGGGCATGGAGCCCAATACATTCACTTTCTTCCGCATTCTTCATTGATTACATTCATTATTATTCTCATTGCTTCCTCAAATATATCTCTCTTAACCGACCCTAAACCAACCCTAATACCATCATCTTTACCAAAGTATTGCCCAGGTACTGTCAGTACATCCTTACTTAGCATTTTTCTTGCAAGGTCGCTTCCTGTGATTCCCTGGCATCTAATTCTCATGTAGAATATCGGCATGTACTCGACGTAGCTAATATTGACGTAATCATGGGCGTCATTAATCATCTTTCTCATGGTATCAATGTTCGGCACAATAATACCTAAATTCCTCTCCTTAACCCAATTCCTGTTTCGTAGGAGTATTGATGTATACCTTAGGTTTAGGTCAATAACGAGAGGGCTAACTAAATCAATTACTCCATTTATCTCCTTTATTACCTTATTATCGCCGATTACCCAACCAACCTTGAGTTCATTCATCGTGTAGAATTTCGATGTGCTGAAGGTGAATATCATGTTCTCCATAGGTAGTCCCCTGAGATTGTTCTCCACGAACTCCAGGAATATTGAATCAATAACGGCGTAGGCCTTCTTCCGCCTCAATTCATCACTTAACTCCCAAAGCAACTTCTTGTTCAAGAATATGCCGAGTGGGTTGTTTGGATTTGAGAAGAAGAGTGCCGAGCCCATCTCGATATGATTAAATAACTCAGTCAATGAATCATCGATGTTTAATTCCGTTTGCCTTAAATGTAAGAATTTAGGCAATACCCTTATTGGTTCGTATTCGGGTATTACGGTAATTACGTGTTCGATAAGTCCCAATTCCCTAAGTGCGGTTAAGGCGGCGAAATTGCCCTCCTGAGTGCCATGTGTGATTGCCAGATTCCCTCTATCAACGCCGTAAATGTGCATTAATTCATCGGTTAAATTACCTGCTTCGCCAAGGCCCTCTATTTCGTTTAATGGTATTGGCAGTACTCCGCTACTTGATACGTTATACTTAGCGTTGTGGGTCCGTAGCCACGTGAGATGGCCGATCTCCACAAATTAACGAACTATTCCTCACTTATTAAGCAGTACTTGGGTAAACCCTAAATAATGCATGCGTATTTACTAGGTCATGACGCATGAGAAGAGTTTTGTCTTGGTTATAGATCAGGGAACCACTGGTACGAGGGCTGCCTTGGTTTCTCGAGATGGTTCAATAATAGGCTATGCATATCACGAGCATACACAGATTTACCCAAAGCCTGCCTGGGTCGAGCATGATCCATTGGAGATTTGGGAGAAGACGAGGCTCGTGATTAAGGAGGTCCTTGAATATACTAAGGTTGACCCAAGGGAGATAGCGGCAATCGGTATTACTAATCAGCGTGAAACCACGGTCATTTGGGATCCAAGAAATGGACAACCAATCCACAACGCCATAGTCTGGCAGGATAGGAGAACGTCACAACTCGTGGATTACCTAAGGCAGAATTACCACAGTGTTATTCAGGAAAGGACCGGCCTTGTTCCTGACGCTTATTTCTCCGGGACAAAGATTTGGTGGCTTCTTGATAATGTACCTGGGCTTAGGGATAAGGCGAAAAGGGGTGAGGTTATTTTTGGTACGATAGATACCTGGATAATTTGGAACCTGACCAGGGGCAATAAGGACGTATTAACACCGGAGATGGGTGGTGCCCACGTTACCGATTATAGTAATGCTTCCAGGACCATGATCTTTAACATACATAAGCTTGATTGGGATGATGAATTGCTCGAGATTGAGGCAAAATACCTAGGGATATACTGCCATTACCAAGACCATCAAGTGATAGGAGGATATACGGTTATACGGGCCCGGAGGTTTCTCAATTATTAGGCGGTGTGAGCATACCTGTTTGTGGTGATGCTGGTGATCAGCAGGCTGCTTTATTCGGCCAAGTCGGTTTTGATGTCGGTGAAGTTAAGTCGACCTATGGTACCGGGAACTTCATATTAATGAATATTGGGGATGCACCAGTAAGGTCTAAGGCAAATCTATTAACCACGGTTTACTACTCCATTGAGGAGGGCAAGGCTAAGTACGCGCTTGAGGGTAGTATATTCATCACCGGAGCGGCCGTGCAGTGGTTGAGGGATGGTCTCAAGATAATAGAGGTTTCCGACGAGATAGAACATTGGCAGTCTCAGCCCCCGATACTGGCGGTGTTTACTTTGTACCGGCATTCACCGGGCTTGGTGCACCGTATTGGGATCAGTATGCCCGTGGTCTCATAATAGGCATTACGCGTGGAACGGAGAGGAAACACATCGCCAGGGCTGTCCTTGAGGCAATAGCGTATCTAAATAGGGATGTTCTCGAGGCTATGATTAATGATACGGGAATTAAGATACCGAGGATTAAGGTCGATGGTGGCGCAGCCAGGAATAACTTCCTAATGCAGTTCCAGGCCGACATAACGGGTATTGAGGTCTGGAGACCAGTAATATTTGAAACAACGTCATTGGGTGCAGGTTACTTGGCAGGATTAGCCGTGGGCCTCTGGAAGAGTCTAGGTGAAATCGCAAGGAACTGGAAATTAGACAGGGTGTTTAAACCAAGGATGGACGTGGAAACAAGGGAACGATTGTATAAGGGCTGGAGGGCAGCTGTACAGAGAGCCCTGGGTTGGGCTAGGGAGATTCCGTGGGCATATGGATTATAGATTATAAATACACAGAGAATAAATATAATAAATACGTAATACAATACCATAGCGAGAACTAAAGCGTTAAGTATTCATTCAAGGCTTAATAATCCCAGGTATTGAGAGACGTCAGTAATGTTTAATTACTTTAATCATTTTAGGTTAAAACGACAAGGATATGGTTTTGGTTTTTGGCCATAGGGGTGCCATGGGTTATGCCCCTGAGAATACGTTGCCATCATTTAGGATGGCCATTGACATGGGTGTTGATGGTGTTGAGCTTGATGTCCACATGACTAGGGATGGTGAGGTCGTGGTTATTCATGACTTCACGGTTGATAGGACGACAAATGGTAGTGGCTTTGTTAAGGACTTAACTCTGGCGGAGATAAAGAGGCTTGACGCGGGTGTTAGGTTTGGTGGTAAGTGGCGTGACGTTAGGGTACCAACGCTTGAGGAGGTGTTTAGGGAGTTTGGTAGGAGGATTAAGTATAAGGTTGAGATTAAGCGTGGTAGTGATTATTACCCTGGCATTGAGGGTAAGGTTATTGATTTAATTAGGCGATATAATGTTGACGCACAAATAATTTCCTTTGACTTTGATGCTCTGAGTAATGTTAGGGCTATTGATAGGGACATGGAGATTGGCGTAATATTTGTTGGCAGGGTTTCTTGGTTCATTGACATCGCTAAGAAACTAAATGCGCAATGGCTACATGCATCTCATGATTTAATTGATAGAAAGGGCATCGAGATGGCACATAGGCTCGGGCTGAAGGTCGGTGCCTGGACTGTGAATGATGAGGAGGAGGCGAGGCGTCTTGTTGACGTGGGTGTTGACGACATTACAAGTAATTATCCAGATAGGGTTATACGCAGTGTTAAGGTTGGTAAGGTGATTTAGCATGGAGTTTGATGTGGCTATAATCGGTGGTGGAGTTAATGGTGTATTCACGGCATTGGACCTTGCACTTAGGGGATTGAAGGTAGTACTCCTCGAGAAAGGAGTAATTGGTGGCGGCACATCGGGTAAAATGCATGGTCTGTTACATAGTGGTGCTAGGTACGTGGTTACTGACCCAAAGGCCGCGGTTGAGTGCGCGGAGGAGAATAAAATCATTGCCAGGATAGCCCCTCACGTGGTTGATGATACTGGCGGTTATTTTGTGGCGGTTACCAAGGACGACCTGGACTTCCAGGAAGAGTTCATTAGTGGTTTAAGGAGGGCTAACATCGATTATAAAATCATCGATACTAGGGATGCGGTTAGGGAGGAACCTAACCTAAACCCTGAGGTTAAGGCTGTAATTGAGGTTCCCGATAAGGTCGTGTATGCGAGGGAATTATTAATTAGCGCAGCTATTTCTGCCTACATAGAGGGTGCGTTGGTTATTCAAAACGCCGAGGTCGTAGGCCTTAATATCAATGGTGATGAAATAACAAGTGCGGTGGTTAGGGATGGGGCTAAAGGCGATATTAAACGTGTGAATGCGAAGGTCTTCGTTAACGCAGCAGGTCCCTGGGCTGGACGTGTAGCTGGTATGGCCGGTATAAACGTTGATATCATGCCAACAATGGGTGTTATGGTCGTTTATAGGCATAGGCTTGCGAGGAGGGTCATTAATAGGATGAGACCCCCATCCGATGGTGACATACTCGTGCCTTACGGCCACGTATCGATTATGGGGACGACCGCCGTCATTGTGGATGATCCTGACAATTTAACGATAAGTAAGGACGATATTGAGTTCCTAACATCTGAGGGCTCCCAAATGGTCCCTGCATTGGCCAGGGAACCAGTTATTAGGGCTTACGCATCGGTTAGACCCTTGATAAATATGCCGGGGGTTACAGGGAGGGAGGCGACTAGGGACTTCATGGTAGTGAGGCATGAGAGACCAAAGAACTTGGTCTCGGTAATTGGTGGTAAATTCACAACAGGTAGGTTGGTTGGAGAGAGGTTGGCGGATGAAGTTTCGAAGTTTCTAGGCGTTAGTAAGGCCTCAAGGACTAAGGAACACACGCTATTTGGAGCCAATCCAAGTTCTGATATTAAGGATTTGGATCAAGAAACAATATCAATAGTTAAGTCCTTCGAGGGAACTATTGATGAGGAGAGGGGCTTAATTGCATCATTAACGTTAATTCTGCACCACATAGTCCATAGGAGTAGGTCATTGATTGGGTGGTCTACATGAGTAGCGAATTGCATTATAATGGGTCATTCACTATTAATAAGGCGCCCGGCGATGTGATAGGCTTCATTACGGACTTACCTAGGGCGATTACCTGCATACCTAATATAATTAACCACGAAGTAATTGATAAGGAGAAGGTCAGGGCCAGGTTTAGGGTCGACCTTGGCAATGAGGTCCCAATTGCTGAGTTGAGGAGAATAACTACTGACGCAGTTGTGGAGCTGATTAGGTGGTCAGGAAATGAGGTTAAGTACAGGGTTGATGGTAGGGCTGCGGGTAGCGCAATAAGTATATTATTGACAATAAGAGTTAATGCAACAGGTAGTGGTTCCCAAGTTGATTGGGATGCTACGGCAAGCCTGGGTAGGCTTCTTCAATTGGTGGGTAGGTTTGTGAACATTGATTCCTTGGTTAGAAAGATCTCCGAGGACACTATCCATGGATTTATAGAATGCTTGTCAAAGTAAGTAATTTATTTATTTTATACCCTTAAAAGCATGCAATGAAGCATCAATTATGCCTCAGAGGGTTGAGGAGAAGATTCGGCTTAGTACAGGTATTAATGTGCATTATAGGTGTTGGTTGGCTGATAAGCCGTTGGGTCTTGTGATTGGGGTTCACGGCTTCGCAGAGCACAGCGGTAGGTATAATGACTTCGGTAATTACCTATCAAGTAACGGATACTCACTATGCATGCAGGACCTAAGGGGGCATGGATTGACGGCAAGCCCTAAGGACCTTGGTTACGTGGATAGCTTCGACTTATTTCTAAATGATCTCGAGGACTTCATAGAGTCCATGCTCAAGAAGACAGGCTTTGGCTCAGTATTCCTATTTGGGCACTCAATGGGTGGCTTAATAGTCCTTCATTACTTAGGTAGGATTAGCAAGGGTGTGCATACCGCCATAACAAGTGGCGCGGCGGCGATTGTAAGTGTAAGTGCTGGTTCCTGGTTTATGTTATCGTTGCTAAACGCATTATCACCAAGGTATAGGTTAAGTCTACCAATAAATCCCGAATTTCTAACGCATGATAAGAAGGTCGTAGAGGAGTACGTAAGTGACCCGCTCGTCTTTAAGAAGCCCACAGTAAGGATGCTGCATGAGCTCGTTAAGGCATCAAGGGAGGTGTGGAAGTACATTGATAACATATCGGTACCCATAATGATGATGCATGGTGGTGAGGACAAGGTGGTACCGCCAAGGGCCACCCAGGAGGTATTCAGTAAATTAAGGGTTAGTGATAAGGTGATGAGGATCTACGATGGTATGTACCACGAAATACTAAATGAGTTGAATAAGAAGGCGGTTTATGAGGATGTGCTAAACTGGTTGAAAGCCCATACTTAACTCACCGCAGTTTTTATACGCGTCTAACACGGCCTTTAAATCACGTAGTGCAATCTCAGGCGGCATTGGGACATCGGTATTATTAAGCACTGATTGAATGAAGAGTTCGATTTCCCTCTCAACAGTATTAACCTTCTCGACAACCACCTTATCCTGCCTACCATCAATACTTATTAGTAAATCGCCGTACGGCTTACCAGGGACACGACTACTTGGATCCTCCATTATGAAGCCGTGCTCGCCATAGATCTCGAAGGCCGGTGCCTATCACCGCCTGGCGACGACCAGGAATAAAGCAGGACACCCACAGCGCCACTCCTGAACCTAAATATTGATACACTAATGTCCTCACCCTCAAGTCCAGCAAAGCCGTGCGCACATACTAACTTAACCTCCGTATAATCACCACCAAGGTTTAACAGAGTATCAACGTAGTGAATACCCCCATCAATAAGTGCACCACCACCCATTAACTCCCTAATCCTCCTCCAACCACCTGGCGAGTTATACTGAAGCTCCTAACTACTATCATTGAGACCCTGCCCAATTGTCTCATTAGCTCCCTGGCCTTCCATACTGATGTATCGAAGAAATGATTCTCTAGGACCATGAATTTCTTACCGCTTGATTTAACTATGTTTATAACGTTCATGGCCTCCTCGATTGTTCTCGCTATAGGCTTCTCAAGCATCACGTGCTTGCCAGCCTCAAGGGCGGCTATACTCATTGGCATGTGCGCATCATGGCTAACCACGAGATCCACGACATCGACATTAGACCTTAGCACATCGCTATACCTCGTAAAGTATCCACTCGCCTCATACTCCCTATAGCAATCCTTCGCATACTCTTCAGTCCTGCTAAACACGTAGATATCTAACCCATACCTATTACGTAACTTCGACAACGCATTTAGGTGAACCCGGCCAAAACCCCTGCACCCAATAACAGCGATTTTAAGGGCCATTGATTTAACCCAAGGTACGGTCTATTTAAATGATTTCTTTGCAGGGGCCTTTCTTGGGTCAACACTATGAAAAACCTGCCAGAACCATGTAGTGCTGGTCTACCCTGTTAAAATTAATACTTTAATCATCAACGAACTACTGGCTTCACTTTTAACTTCATCTTCAATTCCTTAAACACAAACAACGTACTCTCACCAACATCTAACCTATTCATAACCTTCATCAATTGCAGGTGGTTCTTTAGATATGAGGTAAATTCCAGCTGAAGGCATTGTATTTATTATATTGCCTGGGCATAACGTGATTATTAATACCGTCAGTCTCGGATGGAGTAGTCCATAGAATATACCTTTTCTCGTCCTAACTATATTATTCATGTATTCTTAATGAATTATCGATTATTGTAAGTATATGATAATTTTATTTCGTATAATTACTGGTAATTGATGTATGATTACGTAATTAATTGTGGAAGGGTTAACGAGGATTCATTGGTTGGCGCATCGATTAAGGAGATCATTAATTGGGCTGTGGATAAAATAATGAGGAAAGAAAGAGCTTTGGTTATAACAGGAGAGAGCGGCAGTGGCAAAACTACGGCATTATTGGCGATAATGAATAGACTAAGGAAGTTAGGGATACCGGTGGCCTATGTAAACTCATACAATGAGCTTGGGCTTAAGTCTATAAAGCTTATTGATTGCCATAATGATTCAAACGCAAGGGTAATTCTTGTTGATGATATTGATGCCGCGTTTGCAGTGCCTAAGATTGCCCAGGGCTTCGTCAATAAGTTATTGGGGTTCAATGGTACCATAGTTGTTACACTAACAGTACCGTTGTTAGTGAGTAATGATTTAGAGATGCTTGAACCATTAATAATGCTTTTACGTTCAGCGTCTAGGGTTGCCATTGAGTATCGTGATGATGAACTAAGGGCTTTTGCGCAAAGGATTGGTATTGACTATGTTAGACCAATAATGAGAACCCCAGGTATGGTATTAAGGAATTTTAGGAGGTTGAGTGGTAATAACGATTCGGCGCTAAGTAGGGTACTTAATGATGGCAATGTAGTACTATAGAATTCCGCGGAATTCCTGCTTCATCTTCTCAATGAGCATCTCTGAGCAATCAAGCACGTTGGTGCTTCCTAAGTCAATCAGGTTTATTCCAATACCATTAATCTTAAGTGTTTCTAGATTAATCCAGGTTATTTTGAGGAGGTTAGGATTAATACTTCCTTGAACGGTCGATACAGTAAGGGCATACTCGCCATTTATTAAATACTCAGTGGTATGGTCTTTCTCGTCAATTTTGATGTCGAAGTACTCCTTAAGCATGTCAATATCTTCCTTCAGTACGTACGCCTTGATGTAATTATCGTTCAATTTATTATTATTTATTAAGTATTCGGCAGCGTCAGTATTCGTGGGCACCCTATTCAAGCCCTTGGTCAGGAGGTATATGTAGGTATCCGCTAGGACATCAAGACCTAAATGCGTTGGGTTTATTACGAAGTATATGGGCAATGTTATTAAGCTCTCCACATCTATGCTTGTTAGTCTTTCAAATAACTTCTCAAGCGGTGCTATTTGTTCGCCATTAATGTTCCTTAACTTAATTTCAATACCATACCTCCTCATTAGCATCTTGTCGACATACGCAACCCTCTCTCCCTCACGTATTGTTTTATCCTTACACGTTACTGATAATACGCCCTCATTAACGCTTATTGACAAGCAGTCATTGAATTCCGCATATTTAATGTTATCAATAGACCAATTATTTATCTTGGCAAGGTCGGCAAGTAGTGTTACTGAATCCTCAGTAATTATATAATCTATGTTCTTGCCATCAACGCGATAGTCGTATGCATTATATGGGTATAAATTGATGATGTCTTCCGTGCTGAGTGACATTATTGAGCCTTCCTTGAGCGCCTTTACTATGAAGGTTTCCTTAACCATATCCTCAACTATCTTCCTAATCCTCACTAGTATCTCAAGCGCATTCATTTAATTAATGATTGAAATTAAAATTTAAAAACTTATCAACTGATTTTGATCGTCACTACGTCGATTACCAGTCCCTGAACTTAGGTATAACTTATTTAAATTCCATATTAGTACGTTATAATGTGGATATCCTAACAATTAAGGGATTCCTTAAGGAGAATATTGATAGGGTATATGGTGAACTTAGTACGTATGAGCCATTGCTCAGGATTACGGCTGATAAGGCCGTGATCATCGGTGATCTACACGGTGATGTGGATACACTATTACGAATAATAAATAACTATTCACCGGATAAGTGGATTTACATAATGCTTGGGGACTACGTGGATAGGGGTGAGCATCAAATAGAGACGCTATACCTTGCGTTAAGGCTTTTTCTTGAGCATAAGGCCATATTATTGAGGGGTAATCATGAATCACCGTTGACGAATTACGAGTATGGTTTTTACACGGAATTACTAAGAAAGTTTGGGCATTATGATGGTGATTACGTATATGATAAGTTAAAGGAAGTATTTGCGCAAATGCCCATATCAGTTATCCTAAATGATAAGTACTTTCTAGTGCATGGGGGCTTGCCCATAAACAACATTAGCATTGATAGTATAGCTAAATTACCAAAACCCGACGAAATACCTAGCAATGAAATAACATTCCAATTGCTATGGAACGACCCATCAGATGAAGTTAAGTACTATGAACATAACGTTATTAGAGGACCAGGTACATACGTATTTGGGCCTGTATTAACGGAAAACTTTCTCAATAGCAGTGGGTTGAGGATTATTATTCGAGGCCACGAATACACACCACGGGGTTATAAGTGGAACCATGGGAAT
The DNA here is from genome assembly GCF_001316265.1 of Vulcanisaeta sp. JCM 16159. Lineage (GTDB taxonomy): Archaea > Thermoproteota > Thermoprotei > Thermoproteales > Thermocladiaceae > Vulcanisaeta. Next base: position 86,098 of record NZ_BBDN01000009.1, read on the forward strand.
AAGGTCTTGACAATATTCACGTCTAGGGCCGGTCCTTATAGTGCAGCGGAGCCTCATGTAATACTGCTCGATGGTGAATCGCTCAATATCGTTGGTGTTTCGTAATACCTTATGCAATTATGAAATGAACCACTCAGTCTGGGGCTTGGCTCAGTCATGAGTCCTAATCAGAGGTGTTCATCACATGCCTACACTAGTGAGGTGGTTTAAATATATTGAACCAGAATGATTTATAAAGGGGTTCTCGCACAGCATCACTTGTAAGGCGGTTACTACGTCCGAGTCCGAAAGACCGAGAAGGAGAAACTTTCAAAGAGGTAGGGGTAGAGGTCCACGGGGTCCTAAGCCAGTAAATGTTGGTGATGTAATAGAGGTAAGCATAGTGGAGACGTCTAAGAGAGGTGACGGTATAGCCAGGGTGAAGGGTTTCGTGATCTTTGTGCCAATACAAAGCCAGGGGATAAGGTTAAGGTTAAGATAACGAGGGTTGGTAGGTCATACGCTGTAGCTGAGGTTACACAGGGAGGAACCGAGTCTTCGCAGGAATCGCCAGAGGGCACTGAGGAAATGGGAACTGAAGGGTTTGAAGAAGAATCTGAGGAATAACGGGGCTTTATCCTCTATTAATAATCTAAAAATCATCCGTGCAGTATTTTTTTCGAGCATTAATCGAGGTCCCTTCAATATTGAGAATTTAATGATGGAAATTGGCATTTGATGGTACCAAGTACCTCCCTTCATTACCTTCTTTATCAAATTCCTGGTACTGGCCACAGAGAATGCGCTCAAGCCGAGCCTTCCCATAACTAAATGATCAATCCCATAGGTGCCTAGTGATAAGTAATATGCCAATGACAAGTTTTTAATTAATGGCCTAATGGTCCTTAGGTAATTATTTGCGAACTCGGTTGGGTTGCTTGAATGCTTTAATGCCAATGCAGCCAAGGCGCCACTATACATGGCGTAGAAAATACCCTCCCCCGTGATTGGATCTGCAAACCCACCAGCATCACCAACTAGGACTATGCGCTTAGAGGTTATTCTTTCGCGGGGTTTAATCGGTATAGGATGACCACGTATTTCCCCTTCCCGTAATCCAGCATCATGTACATACCTAATTAATTGAGTCCTATAGTTATCCCAATGTATCGAACCAATACCAATATCATATTCACCACCACTCCTCGGAAATATCCATGAGTAGCCCCACTTAATTCTCGTCATATCTATTACACATATATTATCAAAGTAATTCCCATGTGCTATGGTCATAAATGCCATTGCTGCATTTCTCCTTATGTCATTGCCAAGGTACTTGGCAATTATGGAATTGGCACCGTCAGCCGCTATTACGTATCTACCGATATACGTGTTATCCATGCCAATGACATTTACATGGTCTCCATTAGTACGAACATTAACCACCCTATCTACGATATAGTCAGTACCCAGCTCCAGGGCATTGGATAGTAGGTAATTATCAAATTCGTCTCTAGAAACCACGGTTATTATTGGGTCATTGTCTGTAAGGATGAAAGAACCTGCACTATTAATAACAACGACTCTGCGGCACTCATCCCTAACTACACCATTTAAGTCAAGGCCAAGGCTCCTTAGTAATAAAATAGACTTTTGGGTTAATCCTCCACCGCAGGGTTTAAACCTTGGAAAGCGAAATCTATCAATAATAAGTACCTTAAATCCAAGTTTTGAAGCCACGTAGGCTGCAATAGATCCTGCCGGTCCGGCACCGACTATTATTGCATCATACATAATATCCATGCTCTACCGTAATGCTCCTGCATCCCCTTATTATCTATTGCTTAACTAATGCTTTTTGTGGTATGGTAAATCTAAGGCTATACATCATTATTAACATTATGCTTAGCACATATATTGTTGTTAGTAATTGCTTATAGAGGATGAGGACTACCATAGCTATTACCAAAATTAAAATGGCGAAAAGTTCATGTACTAAGTCTTTAAACGAACCTATGCGCATATGGTGAGGAGACGGTCCCTTTGGCGTTGGTATCCATTCCCATTCATCAGTTATCAATGATTCTATTGAGTAAACAAGCATTGGAAATGAAATAAGTATCATAAGTGAAATTGCCTTTGCCATGTTCGTTAGAAAATCCCAAGTTTTATAGCCCATTTTCTTAAAGAATAGCAGTAGGATTATGCCTAAAATCGCTGAGATTGAGGTGTTTAATATCTCGAGAAGAGTTATTGATATTGGTGGAATTAAAACACCTATTACTGATAATACTATTGTTATTAGTATTGATAAGGGAACAAAGGACGTACTTGGGATCTGCAACATCCAGAGTATACTATCTATCTTTTCCCAAATCGTGACTTCCCTAGATGTTAGTATTAGTTTTAAATCATGCTTTAAGCTCCAAATGCCATTAAATAACCATCTACTAAATTGCTTCTTAAATGCTAGGTATGTCTGTGGTACTTCACTGTAAACAATGGAATCTATTAATCCTATCCTATACCCCCTTGACCTTAATTTGATAGTAAGGTTAAGGTCCTCGCCTGTGCATTCGCAGAATCCATCAACAAGGTCAAGGATCTTTCTCCAAATCACCAAGTTGTTGCTGGTTATTATTGGAAAACCATTGCCGAGAAATCTACCCCTTATGAAAACATCGCTATACAGGTCATACATGAATTTCAAAAGTCTTGAAACTGAATTATCAACTGTGTAATAACCTCTCCACACCGCAGTAACTGCGTCATAGCCATTCAATAATGCGATCACGGCCTTTTGAAGATAATCACTGGGCATTATTGTATCCACGTCGAATACGGCGATTACATCGCCCTTGGCATGCTTAATACCGTAATTAAGGCACCGCCTTTATAGCCCTTATTAACTGTTCTGCGTATTACTTTAACATTTATACCTAGCCTACGTGACATGGGGATTATTATCTTCGTAAGGCTGTTTACGTAATACTCAGGGTCATCGCTTATGTATAAAACCTCAAATAATTCCCTAGGGTAGTTAAGCGATGCTATGGTCTGCAGACTTCTTTCTATGGTCATTATATTCTCATTTTTAATGGGTATTAGTATGGATACGAATGGTAATTTATGCGCCGGCACGGTATTGACTTTACCGCGTTCATTAACCCTATTGCCGTGTGCCCTCATATACATTAAATTTACTATACCATATTTAATCAGCATTGCTATCTGCATCATGCTTAACATGAGCATTGCAACCGTTACTGCATACGCTATTGATAGTATAACTAATGCCATTGGTGTTAGTGGCCTTGTTATGATCCCCCAGGGATATTGATTCATTATGTATTGCTGAATTATCTGCTTCAATAGTAATTCCTTAAGCCCGGTATATTCACTATTGCTCATTACGTAATGCCAAGTATTAGTACATTCCTCTTAATATGCATTACTCCTACTCTCCGTAATTTCTTGTAATTTAGATAATGCGTGTTTATAATCCATGGAAAGCACGATTAAATCCGTATCGCCATACCTAGAGAGTAATCCTTTATCGAGTAAATCCCTAATGCTATCCTTGATATCTCTATTCATTAATAATGAATAGAGCGTGATTATTCTCTTGGCCTGTGCGGATACGTCAACGTTAATTAACTCATTATAGATATTAGATATTCTTTCAACGAGATTTACCAAGTCCTCAAGCTTAATATCGCCAACAACTCTTATTTTAGAGCCATTTAGCTCGGCATTTATGCCTTAATGTGGAGAAGGTCGATTATCAAGTCAATGGGCATGGCGGCACTAAGCCTGGCTTTACTAAGTATTAGTGATATGTCGTATGTGCGGACGCCGAATTTACCTCTCATCAACTTAATATCATTATACGCACGCTTAATCTCCATGGAGTAAAGCTCAATTTCATGAGGTTCACCCTGCATTGAAACCCAAACCCTAATGCCATTACCTACATCATACCGAATAAGCAGCTCCTTACTCTTGATCTTATTAGTAATTGCCTCTATGAACGTTAATGCTTCATCCATACTATTGAATACAAACACGAATTTTCTGTGCACCATTGATCATACTTATGATATAGACAATAGGTTATAAGGCTTTGGTATTGGGTAGTACCGAAACAGTCACATGATGAGGCATGCTATAGATCTTAGCTATCTCGCTCTCTATTTCGGTGGCCACATTATGTGCCTCAACAATGTTCATATTCTGCGGTAAATACACAAGAATATGTATGGCGTTAACACCCTCGATATTGATAACGTTAATATCGCCGACATATCCACCATACTTAGAGCAAACGAGATCAGCAATTCTTCTCACATCATCCGTATTTATGATCTTCATGTCAGGCTCAAGGTGAACCCAAACCAAGGCGTTAGGTAATACCTGCCTTATGATATTCTTCACCTCATTTATGGCTTTATCGGCATCGCTTAGTTTGGCATCGCCCCTTATGACCATGTGCATACTAACTATTGCACCGCTTTGTGATTTCATAATGTTCAATTCATGAATATTAATAATTAACGGATCACTGACATTGGCGAGTGCCCTCTCTATCTTTTCACGGAGCTCGGGTTCCACGTGGACCATGACTATTGATGGGCCAACCTCACGCCTTATCGCCGACTCCACATTATCAGCAATACTATGCGCCTCAGCGATGCCTAAATGATCAGAAACACCTATTGTAACCTCTATATGCGCTATTGAACCAATCCTCCTAGCTCTAATGTCCTTCACCGAAACGACGCCTTGCACGGACTTAGCTATGTTAGCGACCCTATTAGTAAGTTCCTCAGAGGATCTATCCATTAACTCATCTATTGAGGTCCTCATTATACGTGCACCAATTATTGAGAAGTAAATGACTATTACAAAGGCAACCAGGGCATCAAGGATCGTGCCCCACTCATTAAATAAGCCGATTCTAAATCTCTCCATTAATAAGCCAATGATCATAAGGGCAACGACGGAAACCTCAATGGCAACATCGCTCAGGAAGTGGTAAGAATCAGCCTCAAGGGCCCTACTATTCCACTTAGTCGCTACCCTCCTTAATGTCCTCGATCTATTTGCATCAATGGCTATCGCTATTGCCATAACGACTATGGCAATAACATCAGGACTAAACGGCGTCCTAGTTATTATACGCTCAGCACTTTCATAACCGATGAGTATGCCAGCCACGATTATGAATAAAGAGCCGAAAAGTCCGCCAATACTCTCAGCCTTACCATGGCCAAATGGGTGCTCCTTATCGGGAGGCTTAGAGCCTACATTAACGGCTATTAACGTTATTGTTGTTACGAAAATATCAAGGAATGTATGCATGGCCTCTGCAAGAACGGCGAGGGAATTCGTGAGTAGCCATGCGGTTATGTTCATAGCGGTTATTAGTACTGACGCTAGTAATGAGAATAGGGCAACCCTCGTCTTCTCATTACTCATGTACGTGTAAAGGCCTCTCATGCCTACCTCATTATCCCGAGAATTGCTAATTAACCTATCTTTAGGCATGCTCTAAATCGATAACTGATCCGATATCAATTTATAAAACTAACTGCCGGAGTGCTGGAGAAGGGTTTATTAATCCCAACTTTAGGGTAACCCTAATGATACCAAAAACAGGAATTGGGCTAATACAGTCGGCAAATCTAATATTGCTTGCACTGGCCATGGTGGTGCTTGGGCTTGGAATATTCAACATAAACTACCTACTAAACCCGCCAAGCCAGTTACCCGTCATTGAAATACTGATAGTGTCCCTGTTTCTAGGGATGCTTCATGGGATAACACCTGATGAACACACATGGCCAATAACCTTCAGCTACGCAGTTGGTGAATACAGTACGAGGGGAGGCATGAAGGCAGGCTTCCTATTCTCACTAGGCTTCACGATACAGAGGGCCCTCTTAACAACGCTAGGTTATGTAGGGCTCGCCTACTTCTACATGAAGTATAACCTAGATGGCCCGGTTTACTTCGTAGTTGGTTTGGTAATGGCAATAGCGGGCTCATACATATTGAAGGGCAGGTACTTCCATCTACCAATTGACGTATTGCTTGGTGGGCGCCAGCATCACACTAATGAGGCCAGGAGAATACCGCTTCATGAGGCTCACCCAAGGGAGGTACCGATAAAGATGACCATTATACATGGATTAATAGCGGGCTTCGGTTTTGGCGCCTACGCATCTATAATAACGTTTGTGCTTGCTCCACAGATGCCAAGCATTTGGTATGCGCCATTGCCTGGCTTAATGTTTGGTATAGGCACAATGATTATGCAGATAATACTTGGTGCAATATTTGGTGGTTTGCTAAGGGCTAAGAAGTTCACGGAGGAGGAGGTTAAGTACGTTGGTAGGAAGACAGCAGGAATAACGCTTTATTACGGAGGAATCGTGTTTGCCCTAGTTGGCTTATTAATAATCTTCCTGCCACAAATCGATGCCTGGGCAATAAGCACCGGGATACCAATACCAAACCTAGACGCAATAGACATAGGCTTCCTACTGGTGATCTCGGTGGTTGGTATAATTGGTCTATACGGTATAATAAGGTCGTATAAGGAGGCCGTTAAATTACATAGGCTAAACTCCTCAGCATTAAATAAAAATATGAAATCTCAATAAATTTAGTATTTAATCTAATGAGCATTATTTAGTAATTTAGGATTTTGTTTCTGTCTTTATTAGTGCTAGGGCTTGAACAACTCTTCTTACAAGTTCTAGGTCCGCCTTAACCCTGGTATATACATCTTCAGGTACTTCACCCTTAGCCTTACTATCCTCAAGTTCCTTAATCATGTTATCGACTTGGTCGGTGGTTAGCGATGTTACATCCATTGACCTGAACCAGTGTTCCTTAATGCCCTTATCAATTTCATCAATTTTAGACTTAGCTTCATCATACATATTAGTTAGCTTTGTTAATGTATCTGTTAATTCAGTCGATAACTTTGAGTACTCCTCTTCATCAACAAGTCCAAGTTCCTTCTTAACCTTAAGCATGTCAAGTTCTTCGCGTATTGAATCAATACTAGCCTTGAGTTCATTTACCCTAAGTGCTAATAATATGTTATCGGCGTCCCAATTTCTCTTAACATTACTAACCGCAGTCTTGTAATCAGACCACATACTATTCAAACGCTTTACCTGTTCTGTATAACTGTCATACGTCTTATTAATCTGCCTTAACAGCTCCTCATAGATCCTCAGCATCTCCTCGCTCATGATATCACCCCCTCAATCTCGGCCTTCAGCTTCTCATAAACCTCCTTACTGATCTTACCATCCCTATACATCTCCTCAAGCTTAGCCAGCGAGAGCTTGAGCTTACTGACCTCGGGCGTTACCGTAGTCATCAAAAGTCTCTTGTAGTGCTGTGTTATTGTTGTCTCAACATCTTGATACCTAGAGTTTAGCTCCTTAAGCTTATCACTAATCTTATCAAGCTTCTTCTGAATACTGTCCCTAAGCTTATTATAGGCATCATTGTTAATAAGGCCCATGTTCTTCCTGAGTTCAATTTCCTTAAGATCCTCACTATACTTATTACGAATTCTCTCAAGAATAATAATGTATCTCTTTAGCCTAGCCTTCTCCAACTCCCAGCTCTGTCTGGTTGCTTGCACGGAGTTTTCATAATCCTTCCACTTATCATTAAGTGCCTTAGCATTGCCCTCGAACTTTGATATTATTGTCTCGCTATTCCTAATTAACTCGTCCTCAGCGTCACCCGTGGTCTCAACACGTGTAGTGGTCACTGTAACTGGAGCTGTAACTACCTGTTGCGTTTGTTGTTGGGCTTGCTGTAATGGTTGAACGGTTTGTGATGGTTTGACCTCAGCCTTTGCTTGCGCACCTTTTGTCTTCATGTACTGTACGTATATTGGGCACTCAAAATAATCGCCAAAGCAATACCACTGGAATGGATTAATTGGGCGTTGTGCATAAGTACACACATAACCACTTGCGGTCCTTTCAAGCCCTGGACAAACAGCCCTGGACATTATTGGTAATTCATATACTTTATTGTTTTATATATGTTGCGTTCATTGATTTATTGATTAATGATCACGATACTAACGAATTCAAGTAGTCCTGAGGTACCCCAAGGTCTACATAATCGCCATCTGATAGGAATACCATGACTCTTAGGCCCATTTTTTTGCAAATTCTCAATGTACTTATTCATATCGAGTCTTTCTTTGTTCAATCTCTTAATTAATGAACCCTTCATAACATACATACCAACAACTATTGGTAAGGTAATTGTGGGTTTCTCAAGCCAACCCCTGAACTCACCACCGGGACCCACATCAAGTACCCCATACCTAGCGGTTATCTTGTACCTAATCGAGATTATTGTGACATCCGCGTTACTCGACCTGTGATACTCAAAGGCCTTTGCCAGGGATATACTGGTTATTACATCACCATTTATTACAATAACATCATCATTATCATCAACCAAATCCTGCACATACCATAACTGCCCAGCAGTACCCAGTAATTGATCGGCAACGACAAACTTGACACCAATCAACGTATCCTTCAATAATGAAAGTACTCTATCGGCCATGTATGCAGTTACTATGATTATATCATCATAATCCAAACCCTGTGATCTGACCCAATTTATTATGCGTTCTATTATTAAACCACTACGGAGCGGTAAATATGGCTTAGGAACAAAGTAAGTAAGGGGCCTAAGTCTCTCGCCTAATCCGGCCGTCAATATTACTATTCTAATCATTGGGATCTACATGTAGTCCTTAAGCCCAAGCTTCTTTAAATGCCTATTGATCACCGAGGCCTGCTGATCGAGCTTCTTAGCCTCCTCAACAATATCCCTCTCCTTAGCCTCCATATTCCTAAGATCAAGTAGCACCTACCGTCAGGAGCCATTACGTGTGCCTCACAGACGGCGTACTGGCATTTATAGCCAATGCAGGACCCACCGAATAACGTGCATTGGGTGGTGACCTTATTACCCTGCCTAACGACCTTCAATGCCTTCTTGGCGCACCTGAAGTACTGGAAATTGCACCAAGTACCGTCACAATACTTAACCTTAACCTGGACATTAACCTTAGACACGGTAATCCCCTAACCCTAATACTCAGTAGTTTCCTTACATATATAAGTTTTTTTCCATTACTAAACTAGCTGATTAGGTAGATCCAAGTCTATTCATTACCTCATTAGCTAGTTTGGCGTAACCGAGGGATTCCAGGAATTCAACGACCTCATTTAACCTAGGCGATGATCTAGCGCCTCTCCTTGTGACCTTAAGCGATGCCGCTGCGTTAGCGAAGACAAGCTTATCTATTGGGTCTAGGTCGAGTATCGAGGCAACGACGTAGGCGGCTGCGAACGTATCGCCAGCGCCTGTGGTATCCACAGGGGGAACTTTGAATGCGTCCGAGTACTTAACCTCATTATCCCTAAGAAGTAATGCGCCACGAGGACCAAGAGTAACTATTAACTCCCTAACCCTAACCTTACTTGCTATGTTCTCCGCGGCCCTGACAACGTTTTCTGAATGACCCAGTTCCTTTGCTTCAAAGCTATTCATGAACCAAATATCAACATCATTCATCACATCCCTAATCACATCAAGCCCTTTCTTAGCCAACGACGTACCCCCATCAACGGATATTGTTAATCCCATGGACCTAGCAATACGCTTTGAGGCTTCGATTATCTCGGTCCTACCAAGGGCAACATGTATGTGCGAGACACCATTCATAGCGCCAGTGTCCACATCACTGGGTGTCAATCCCAGGTTAGCTCCTGAGTACCTAATCATTCGTTTAGAGCCGTCAAGGCCGACAATGACTATTACGGTGCCCGTCCTCTCATGACTAATACGCTTAATGAACCTTGTGTCCACACCCTCGGTCTCCAGTTCCTTAATCAACATATCGCCAAATTGGTCATTACCCACGGACCCAAGAAATCTAGAACCAAGTCTAAGCCTAGCCACGGCAACTGAGAAATTAGCTGCGGAACCCCCACCACCCATGTATGTCTCATATGCGTCAACAGACTCATCGGGCCTTGGTATCGCATCAGTCTTCACATAAATATCCAGGTTTAAATGACCTATTGAGAGTACTATTGGTTTATTATTCACGAGTAGCTTTATTAACTGGACTTATTAATTCTTAACCGTGGATAATGCAGTGGATGTAAAGAGGTTACTTGAGCTTAGGGATAAACTGGACAGTAGGATTAAGGAGCTTCAGGAAGAGCTTAACCTATTGAATGAGATCAAGAGCGTAATTGACGGTATAATTAAGTCGCAGTCAATAGTCCCTGCCACGGAACTGGTCAGTAGGCCGCAGGACCTTGGTAAGTTGGTGGAGACCAGGGAGATTAGGTCTAGGGTTGGTAATGAGTTATTGGGTACTGTCGAGGTCTATGAGAACGGGGTGAGCATTAAGCCAATAAAGCCCTTCAATAAGGATAACACGGCCTTCAGGAGGTTCTTCAGGGATAAGATACTTGAGGGCTTCAAGCAGGAGGATGATAAGTTAGTTAAGGATGGGCAATTAAGGCGTGAGGAGGCTTTTAATTATGAGATTAAACTTGATGGTGATAACGTGGTCAGTATGGTCATTAAGAATTACAGAAGTGATGAGAGACTCAGGGAGATAATCAGGGCGGCGAGGTGGATGCTAGAAAGGGTATTGAAGGAGGAAGGCAGTGAGCAATGAATTTTATGGATTGGCACCCTCATCAACCTTTACCTTCTTCTGCTCCTTATACATCTCGAGTATTTCATCGACGGTCGTTGCCTGCTCTGGTGACTTATCCGTCCTATAACGACCCGTAAACCTCGGGAACCTAATGGCCAAACCAACATCAGGCCTAACGGCGCCCATGCAGCAGGTGTGGAGTGGGCTTAGGGTTATTTCTGCGCCAATTATTTCAAGGACCACGGCAGGCACGAACCACACGTCAGGCTCCATCTTGGAGACAACCCTCGGGTGCCTATGCGGTATCCTATACGGGTCGAGCATCTGCTTAAGCTTTACTAAGTCCTCATCCGTGAATCCACTACCCACCTTACTCACTGTGTAGAACTGATCGGTCTTCGGATCGTAGGCCGCGATAAGCAGTGCTCCGTATGTGCCGGCCCTCTTACCGCGGCCCCAGAAGGCGCCCACGACTACTAGGTCAAGCGTGTCTGTCAACTCACTCCTGTAGTCACGCTTATACTTAATCCAGAGCCAACCCCTGGCGCCCATTTCATAAATGGAGTCAGCCTTAATGGACTTACACATCACGCCTTCACAGCCATCACTTATTGCCTCGTGGAAGAACTTATCAAGTTCCTCGGCATCATTAATTACCCTCCACGTTGCCAAGTGAACATACTCACTGGGCTTAAGTATCTCAAGCAACTTCCTCTTCCTATCAATGAGTGGTAGGTTCGTTAGGTCCTGACCATCGACATACATTACATCAAACAGGAATATATTAACCGGGTACTCCTTCATAGCCTCCTTAATATCATGCTTTCTCTTCCTATGCATCAATTCCTGGAAGGGCCTAAACTCACCCGTGTCTGGGTCAATAGCTATTATCTCACCCTCAACAATGAACTCCCTGGCATCGATAGCCTCCTTAACGTATTCAGCAACGTCCGGGTACGCATGAGTTATATTCTCAAGTCTCCTACTGAATATTCTAACCTCACCATCACTAGTCTTATGCACCTGGGCCCTCTCACCATCGTACTTATACTCAACCATTGCGGTACCACCAAGCTTAGCCAATATTTCAGTGGCCGTACTCAATCTCTCCGCAAGCATTGGCTGTATTGGCACGCCAGGTGTCACGTGTATCTTGCCCAGGGCATCCTGACCCTCCTGAGCAACCATCTTCGCAATATAACCAAGGTCTGGATAAATATGGTAAGCCCTCTCCAGGGCATCCCTTGACACCTTATAGGCATCTGATAATGCATCTAGTATTGTCATGTCAGCAACACCAAGCCTCAGCCTACCAATTACGAACCTGGCAATGTACTTAGCCTCCTCAGGCTTAGCCCTCGAAAATAAATACGTGAGGAGCTTAACTTTCGTATCCTGAGCACCCTCACCACTCGCCCTGGCTATCGACATTAAAGTATCGTAGACCTTACCCATTGTTAATTCCTCACCACCCCCACCACCGAAGAACTCAAGTATTGACTTACCGCCACCCTGCTGAGGCTTACTACTCATTATTCTCCTAGCCGTCTCGCCAACATCACCAAGCCTCTTGTAAAGATCCTCAACCTGCTTAACGGATACCCCTGTGGCATTAGAAATGGCCTTAAAGGTGAGCTTCTCGGCGACGCCGAGCTCCACGCCTTCCCAGTCAGGTCTTAACTGGCCGAGTATGAAGTAGATGACCTTATCAATAACGTTAGGTGGGGTCTTCTTGAGGAGTGTTGAAAGTAGCTTCGCCATCACGGTTCTCTGCGTGGTTGCCTCAATACTTTCAAGAGCCTTTACAACATCCAGAAACTTAATGTCATTATTAACAGTAGACATCATGTTTATACATACTATAGAGATTAATTAATCCACCGCTCCGTAATACCCTAAGAATAGGCCGAGTGGGCAGGGCACTAAAGCTTTAATAGATTATCGTTAAACCTTAGTAAATGCCATTAGACCCGGACTCAGCCCTGAATGACGTATTAAGTATAGTGAAGATGCATAACAAGTGGCGTAGGCTAGAGACGATAAATCTCATACCCAGCGAGAACGTAATGTCACCACTGGCCGAGTACATTTACTTAAATGATATGGAGGGCAGGTATGCCGAGGGTACGTTAGGTAGTAGGTATTATCAAGGCACTAAGTATATTGACAAACTTGAAGGCCTCCTCGCAAATCTAATGGGTGAGCTATTCCATGCCAAGTTCGTTGATGTTAGACCTATATCTGGAACTATAGCTAATGCATCCGTATATGCAGCCTTGGCGCAACCCGGTGATACTATAGTGTCGGTACCACTTAACTCAGGTGGTCATATAAGCCATAAAACAACCGGCGCGCTGGAACTTTCAGGTTAAAGGTTGTGGATTTGCCATGGGATAATGATGAGTTCAACGTTGATGTTGATGAGAGCATTAAGTTGATTAGGGAAGTTAAGCCAAAGATTGTGATACTTGGTGGTTCTGTATACCTATTTCCACATCCAGTGAGGGAGCTTCTCGATATCTCTCATGAGGTTAATGCGGTATTACTTCATGACTCAGCCCATGTGCTTGGCTTAATAGCTGGCGGCGCGTTTCCAAATCCACTTGACTTGGGCGCTGATGTCATGACATCGTCGACCCACAAAACATTCCCTGGACCCCAAGGCGGCGTAATCTTTACCAACAGGGAGGACTTATTTAAGGCGATTCAGAAGGCCGTATTCCCTGGACTAACCTCTAATTATCACCATCATAGGTATGCCGCTACTGCCGTAACTGCCATTGAAATGATGAAGTTCGGTAAGGCATACGCAGAGCAGGTTGTTAATAATGCAAGGGCATTGGCAGAGGAATTACATGCGGTGGGTTTCAGGGTTGTTGCTGAGAACAGGGGTTTCACAAGAACGCACCAGGTACTTATTGATGTTTCGGGGATTGGTGGCGGTACGAAAACAGCGGCTTTACTTGAGGAGGCTAATATTATTGTAAATAGGAACGCGCTTCCCTGGGACAAGGGCTTCAGAGACCCAAGTGGACTTAGGCTTGGTGTTCAGGAGATGACGAGGTTTGGCATGGGTAAGGATGAGATGAGGGTTATTGCCGAATTCATGGCGCGGGTCCTCATAAGGAGGGAGGACCCAAGTAGTGTTAGGAAGGAGGTTATTGAGTTTAGGAGGGAGTTTACCCAGGTTAAGTATGGCTTAACACCTAAGGACGTTGGTATTGACGTTGGCATAAACATGCTAATGTAATGCAGACACCGAGGTTAAAATGCGTGGCGGCATTGTTCTTGACCCAATGGAGTGGTTGTTAATTAGGAATTACTACATGGCAATGCTTCCACAATTAAACTTTAAGGATGATTACCTGGCGGCTGAGCTGGCGCCCAGCTTTTGCAACTATGATGGTGATCTAAGGGAATTCCAGTGGGATGTGGTTAATATAGTGATGCCGCCAGCCGAGGTAAGGCCTGGTGATGATGGTTTGTTGATCGTGGTTGAGGGTTACTCGGTTAGGCTTCTTCGTGATTGGGGACTAAGCCCTGACATTGCTATTACGGACTTTGACTTCGTGCCTGAGGAACTGATTGATTGTGATTGCTTAGTGCTTGGTCATGCGCACGGAGATAACATTACATACTACCCTAAGTACGCGTCCAGAGTTAGGAAGTTACTACCTACGGTTCAGGTATGGCCTAGGGGTTGTTCATTACTGATCCCTGGGTTTACCGATGGCGACAGGGCTGTTTATCTTGCTTATTACATGGGTGCCAGGGAAATTAGGATTTATGGCTTTAATCCAGGCAGGGTCGTGAAGAGAGACGATAATGTAAAGAGAATAAAGCTTGATATTGCTAAAACATTAATTAATAGGGTCATTAGAAAATCCGCAAGTATGAATATCGTGGTCAAATTTTATTGAGATTGCGTTAATTGTTGCGGCATTATTGTTATTGAGGGCTTTTCCCTACCCAGTGCAAATAGGTAATTCACTATTGTCCTGACCTCCTTACCATCACCTGTCACAATCTTCACAGTGGACCCCCTCTTCCTATAGGTTTGTATTATCTCGGTTATCTTGCCGTAGTGACCCACGTTCTTACCATCAACAATGAGCCCCAGCGAGCCTAGCTCAAGCTTTATGTAATCAACGATCTTATCCTCATTAATGTCAATGAGTACTGAGTCTAGCGTATTGTACTTACTGCCCTCCTCATAGGGTAGTTGTAGGTTCCTGCCATCATGCAGGTTAAGCTGTATTTGCCCACCCTTAACCATTGTCTTATTCTCAATCCTACAAAGCTTATACCTAGCCTCCTCCTGGCCTATTGGTATTGGCCATAGGAACTTGGTAGGGTGTGGAACCATTCGGTAAACCTCATTGGTTGGTACTATCTCAACAATGTCCATTAAACCAACGGGGTACTTGTAATCCCTCCTTACCCTACCATCAACTTTAATCAATCCCTTACCAATTACGTACCTAGCCTCCCTGAGAGTCTTCGTGTACCTAAGGACATCCCTAACGAGTAATGCCAGCGGCAATGACTTGGCCAATGGATGCGGTCCAGGCTCGGCCTAACAACCCACACGGCTCCTTAGTCGATATTGGCCACCACTCAGGTGCTTGATAACGCCTTAAGTGCCTACTGGGCATTAGGCATCACCGTGGGGAACCCCATTTAAAGGCTTACTGTTGCTTCTGCTCACTGCCACCGCCCTGGCCAACAACAATGACCTCAGGCTTCCTCAACGCCCTGGCCTCCTTAGCCTCCTCAAGCCTCTTCAGGTACTCCTCACGCTGCTTCCTAGCCCTCTCAATGGCCTCAAGCCTACTCTTATCACTTGTGTCAAGCTCAACGATCATGGCCTTTGACGGGTGTATTGGGTAATAAACGGTCTCGCCACTCGGTTTCTTCAGGGTCGCGTTCTCCACGTAAATCCTCATCTTCCTCAAATCAACATCGACAACCTTACCCCTAACGCCCTTAAAGTCCCCCCTGAGTATAAGCACGGTATCACCCTTCCTAACAGGCAGTCTCTTAACGCCGTACTGCCTCTGTAGGTCCTCACTAAGCCTTGCTGTCATTAACCTATGCCTAATATGAAGTGGCGCGTTGAATAATGCCTTCCTCTGCTTCCTCGGTTGCTTAGACCTTGTTAATGTGGCCATGCAAGAACCCGCTTAAGCTAATTACTTAAAAATTTTTAGTACGCCAATGGGTCACGATTAGGTCGAGGCGAGGTAAATACCGACGAACATCACCGCCGAACCAATAATCTCCGGCATGGTTGGTTGAATACCCATTATTAAGTAGTTAAGCACGAGTGTTAGTGCAGGGACTGTGAATATATACGGCGTTGAGTTAGCAACCCCAATAGAATTAACAAGTAGGTACCAAACGAGAAACAGAACTGCACCACCAACCACGGATGTGCCCAGTAAATTACCGATGAATCCAGGCACCCACTCAATGTTCGTGAATGCCCTGGGACCATCAAGTAATAATCCCATTATGGCAAGTAGTACTGAACCAACTATGAACATGTTGGACACGACAATCAACCCATCATTATTACCCAACCTCCTAAAGTATATGCTGTACAAGGCCCAAAATACGGCATTCACCACCGTAAGCAACGCACCAATTAATGAGACACCCCTCATTATCGAGGACGCACCATAAATAATAACGCCAATAAACCCAACAACCGCCCCAATAACGTTAAGCGTCCTTGGTCTCTCGTGGATTAGTATGATCGATAGCGGTATTGCGAATAGGGGCATTGTGTAGCCGAATATGGCTGATGATCCTGGGTCTATGTAAACCAGGCCATAGGCCCAAAGCGCTGTGCTTAATGAGGAGAATAGGCTCAGGAGGCTAGGTCCCTGTTCAGTATTACGTAGTACCTCCCATTAATTAATGCAGCTGCCATGGCCAACAGGCCCCGGCTATTGCGTACCTAATCGCCATGTAGCCCAATGGCGTTGCATATCTTAATCCGAATTTCACGAAGAAGTAATTAAATGATGCCGAGAATACGTAAATCAGTAGGTAGCCAATGAATAGTGATTTCCTCATCAACAATGACGGGTTATGGCGTGCTTAAAAACCGTTCCTCCTGAAACCAATGAAAGGGATAAAAGACTTGTCCCTAAGGGTCTTTAGAGTATTGATGCATTATTACGATAGGGAACCAGTCTTTAAGGAGATGAGGGTTAGGAGTATCCATACCGTGATTAGGGGGTTTCCATTGACCTTCGTGCTAGCTCCCGGGGTCTTCTCGAGTGAGGATGTGGATGCGGGGACTAGGTTGTTGGCTGAGAACATGGTTATAATGAATGATTGGGACATACTCGACATGGGATGTGGTTATGGGGTCCTCGGTATTGTGGCTGCGAAGCTAGCGCCGAGGGGTAGGGTGGTCATGGTTGACATAAACAAGCTCGCGGTTAAACTAGCGGCTATTAACATTAAGATTAATAGGGTGGACAATGCGGAAGTTCGACTAAGTGACCTATACAGCGCAGTCCAGGGTGAGAGGTTTAATACAGTCATTTCAAACCCACCAATAACGGCAGGTCTCGACTTAAATAGGAGATTGATAATTGAGGCTAAGGATCACCTCAAACCCGGCGGCCTACTGCAGATTGTTGTGCCGAAGAAGTTGAGGTCGAGATTTGAGGAGATCCTATATGGTAATTATGACATTGTGGAGAGATTGGCCAAGTCAGGTAATTACATAGCCTATGTGGCTAAAGTCATGGGTTAGCCCTTCGCCTCCACTCTGTCTAACCTATCCATGATCCTCCTCTGCTCCTCCCTAATCCTCTCAATCTCCTCCCTCAACCTCGCATACTCAACACCCCTCTGCATTTGCTCCCTAATCTTCCTGACAACGTCCCTCGCATAACGCCTTATACGGCATCCAAGTCCCTACTGGCTAATTCATCGAGTATATCCAGGAACCTCGGGTCCAGGGAGCTCTCCACGGCCGCCACGGCGGCATACCTAACCCTGTAATACGGGTCCTTAAGCAGCTCCCTAATCCTATCATAAACCCTCCTAATGCCCACGAACTTTCCCAGGGATTGGGTCGCGACCATCCTAACGAGGGTTGGCTTACCGAGTTCCGTATATTTAATTAACGTGTCAACCGCCTCATCGATGCCCAGCTCGGAAAGCCCCTGTAACGCGCCCTGGGTTATTACGTAGTTATGGCTTGGGTAATCAAGGGCCTTAGTGAGTTCTCCTGCGTAATCAAGAATTCCCAACTTACCGAGTGATTGGGCAGCCCTTGACCTGACGTAGTAGCTCTCGGATGTATTCTCAAGGATTGACGTAAGTACCCTAGCCACGTCCCCATTTCCTTTGAAGTTGCCCAGGGCCTCCGCAATGGCTTGCCTAACCCTTGGGTGCCTCTCATTATTTAATGCGTTGAGCAGCGCCTTGAGTGCGTCCTCCGTACCTACTACCGACTGCCTGGCGGCCTCAGCCTGACACCC
>NZ_BBDN01000010.1 GCF_001316265.1 Vulcanisaeta sp. JCM 16159
AACATGCGGGCTCGCGACCACCACAACCAAGAGGGCTATTGCGGCAGCCCCAACTATTGCGAACGCCTTTAACCACGTTGGTGTGGATTCCCAGCTTGTGTATCCCCAACCCATTTTCCCCACCGGTATTACTAATTCGCACACTCCTTAAATAGCTTGTGTTTAGGATTCCCTGTTGGCCCTCGTTGGATGGTTTACCACCTGCTTACGAGGATGCCCAAACATTGTTTTAACGGCGTCGATAAGCCTTATTACTTATGCGTCAGAACTATTTTTTCAAGCCTCCACCACCCCATGTTGTATTTAGTTCTAGCGTGGTTCCGCGGTATAGTTAGTTTTTAAGCGTATGCGTATTACTAATGCGTGGTATGAGCGTTTATAGCCGCGCCGTGCAGGCCGTGGCCGTGGGCGGCGTGCGTGCGGTTGAGGGGTGGCTCGCCAGGAGGTCGTGCGATGAGCTTCTGCTGGTCATTGGGGATGCCGTTAGGAGGAGGGCTGAGCTGGCAGGTGCGTTGAGTAGGATGGGCCTGCCCATTAGTAGTTCTGAGGCGTCGTCGTACAATGGCATCAGGGCGCTCGCCGAGCTCTCGCTGCGCGTGCACGGCTGCGGCGAGTTCAAGAAATGGTTTGTGAGGGTGGCCGCGCTGCTCGTTAGGGACAACCACGACGTGGAGGCTGCCCTGGCGAGTGGCTGGGGGACGATGCCAAGGTGGCGGCCCTCTTCGTCATCAGCCCATCAATGGATGATGACTACCTCCTCCAACTCGCCTACGACGCTGCCTACGAGCCGCTTAGGGCCAGGGGCTGCCGAGCGAGGGCCTGCAGGCCCTCACTGACGTGGCCGCCGCGATAGCGAGGGCGGCCCTCGAGGGCTTTAGGGGCGATTATGAGGACGTCGCATACATCTATAGGGCGTCAAGGTTCTTCAGCCGCCACGCAGCCATTGCATTATATGCGGAGCTCAGCCGCGGGGGAATCGCACCGCCGGTGGCCAACGCGGTCTCAACCCTCATAGCCACGAAGCCGCACCTCCCAACGGAGGCGGCCCTAAGGGAGCTGTGGCAGCAACGCGTCGGAAGCCCGAAGAGGGATTAGAGGGAAAGGGAATAGGGGGCTGCGGGCGGTCCATCTCGCTCGCCGCATCCACGTTGGGCAGGGACGTTGGGGAGGCCATGATTGCGTTGGCCTCCGCAAAGGCAGCGTGCGCGGGTGAGGTGTTGAGGATGGATGAGGATGTCATGCGCATAATCAATGGCGTGGTCAGGGGCGAGGTCAGTACAGGCGATGTGGAGGACGCACTGAGCAATGCTATGAAGTACGCGGATGAGGTGGCTTCGGCATTGCTGGAATTCCTCAAGGCGGGGGTGAGCACGCACCTGGGCGAGGCCGCGTGGCTCCTCTCGCTGAGCGACGCAGCTGCATTGGCTAGGGAGGTGGCCATGAGGGCGGCTGTACTGCACGTAATGTCGAAATACGCGTTGCCGGCGATGGAGGCGCGCCTGCCCAGGGACGAGGCAATGTCGGCAATAAACATCGCGTACCGCGAGCTAAGCACCACCTCCGTGAACGCCAACGCAAGGGCAATACTGCAGCTCCTTGCGAGGGCGCAGGAGGCGCTGCAAAACGCTTATTAAGCAGTGAATTACTTAATCACTAATGTTCAGCCTTGTGGGTTTAGACAGGAGGATCAGGGCCGAGGCGTTAGTAATGAGGGTGCAGGGCGAGGTGGCGGGCCTGGCGCTGGGCAGGGCCGTGGATGAGCTCAAGGCAGTCCTGTCCCAATTAACCGCCGGTAGGATGGCGCCGGGCGCCGCGTCCGACCTGGCCTCATCAATCTCGCAGGCGCTGCAGCAGGTACTCCCTACTGGGTATGCATCGGCAATACTGGGCCCCGGCAAGCCCCTCGAGTACGTGAGGGCGCTGATCCTGGCAATCGAGAGACCACGCGCCGTCCTCCTCAACCGAGGGCTGGCGCTGCTCGTTAGGAACGCCGTAAAGGCAGCCGACGCGGCGTATAGGCAGGCGCTGAATTACGATAGGGACCTCGCCATGCTCATAAGGGCCTTAATGAACAAGGCATCATCATCGCTTGCATTGGGCGCGGCAAGGCTCCTGAGGGATTTCAAGGGCACAAGGATTGAGGCCCTCGTAAGGCAGGAACTAGGCGAGCTGGCGTCAGTAATCAGCGATGAGGAGGTCAGGGGCAGGATACAGGCAGTGCTCAGCGAGCACCTATAGGAGAACTTATAAGGAGACTCAAAAGTAATATGCTGGAGAATCCCTAAAGGGATTAGAAGAGAGTAGAGTAATAGTTTTGGCGGCGACTACCTCTGTTCTGTAACTAATACGTATTTATAAATGTTTAGATTAATAATACGGCGGCATGTGCATAGTGAGGGATGGCGAAAGCGGGAGGGAAGTTAAGTGCGGGGGCATTACCCTCACCCTGCGTGAGGATGGCACGTTCACTGAGGCTCCATAATCATGAGGGGCGGCAACGAGGTTCGAATAATCTACGCGAGGGGGACAACGGCATTGCGCAGGCTTGGATCAGCATTATGAATTACTCCAACGGCACCCACAGCATCGCCAAGATATACTCCGGCACCGCGATTGAGGGCCTCACCAAAGCCGCAACCAAGGCGGCTTTGTTGTTTCAATGATTGATGGGCATTTTTAAGAGGATGGCTTATAAAGCGGTCCAAAACCAATGTGCCAGTGACTCCTTAAAGGGAATAGAAGGGGCTGTGTTGAATGAGTTTCTGGATAAAAATTTTTAAATGAGTACGAGGCATGTTCTTTGATGAGTGAGGACTTAAAGACGGCCGGTACGCTTGGCCTCATCGGGTCAATACTTGCGATAATACCCGATGTCGACATAGTCGGCTACATACTGCTCCTAATAGCGTTGAACAAGGCGTCTAAGGCCTATGGTAATGACGCCATATGGAGTAACGCGCTAAAAGCGCTCATAATCGCGATAGTGGGCGGCATACTTGGCACACTCATCGCAGTATTGTTCGTAAGCATCTTCGCAATATTTAACGCAGCCTTTTCAGGAAGCGCCACAGCCGCCACCGCATCCATCATCGGCATACTCGCAGCAGCATACGCACTAATCGTGGTGAGCGGCTACTTCTGGAAGAATGCGTATATCGAGCTCGCCAGGTCCAGCAATATTAACGACTTCCAAAGGGCAGCCAAGTGGATATGGCTCGGGGCGCTGCTAACAATAATACTCGTTGGCATAATACTCTACATAATAGGCCTAGCATACTCCGCCGCTGGGTTTAACAAACTAAGGTGAGAAATTAAGAAACCAAAGCAAAATTAAAGGTCAAAACCCCCAATCATACCCTCCACATGAACTCCCTACGAAGTACCTTAAGGCCACGAGCATTAATCACACAAATTTAGTGAGCGTGTAAGAATGGCATGAGGAGGGCAAGGCTCGTGTACCATGACATGGCGATTTACCATGAGGTAATCACGCTGTTGAATGGGGCGTTGAGGCGTTCACGGTGGATTCCTTGAGGAGGGAATTGCTTAATGGGATTAAGAAGCTTCAGGAGTAGCCGCAGGGCTTACTTTAGCTTGCTCGCGCCGTGCGCCTTAAAAATTTCTATGAATTTGTGGAATAGCTTCTCGTTGTTTGTTCCCGCGGACACCACTACGAATGCCCCGTTGCCCCGCACGAGTAGGGAGGCGGTGAATTCGAAATCCGCTTTTAGCTTGCTTAGTGTTTCCTGCATGTATTCCGCGGCGCTGCGTTCATCACCAAACAATTTAACCTTGGTCTCTGCGGCGTCACTCATTTCACCTATAATCGATGCGAAGATAGTATAGCCGATGTTGGCGGCATCCTCCGTATGTAGTACGAATTTTTTTGGTTCCCATCAACTAGTTGATATATCATAAATAAATAAAATAAAAATATTTCTACTTAATGCCTAGTAATGGCGTGGTATGCCTTGCCGTTCATTGCCAATTTTATTGGGACCGAGCCCTATTTGCCTTAAATCGCACTTTTGCAGGCCATTATTTTATTGGGTGGTTGCCTTAGTTCATATCCACAGACCGGGCATGTGGTGCTTGGTAGTCTTCTGAACTCGTAGGAATTGTTAAACCACTCCAGTTGATTGGTCAAAGCTTAATGAACCTCCTCAATCTAACCAGATAAAGCTTTGCCAA
Source organism: Vulcanisaeta sp. JCM 16159 (assembly GCF_001316265.1). Classification (GTDB taxonomy): domain Archaea; phylum Thermoproteota; class Thermoprotei; order Thermoproteales; family Thermocladiaceae; genus Vulcanisaeta. Next base: position 4,192 of record NZ_BBDN01000010.1, read on the forward strand.
ATCTTCGGCGGCTCCTCCTTGAGGAACTCACGCCAGGACGTTAAGAAGATTGAGGTTAGGAAGGTCAATGAGTTCAGGGCTGAATTTTTCGCGTTTATGGAAGTCTTTTCGTGTTATTTATGGTCTCCCGGTGGGTTTGCTGGGGCGTGGGTTAATAAGCCATTGGTGACCGCTGATTTCTAGAACCGTGGGGTAACCGCGGTGGGGCGGCAAAACCAGCCACAGGAGGGCGGTGCTTTAGGGTGGGCAGGATTTACATAAACGTTGTACCGATGGTGGGGTGCAGTCGTGATTTACGATGCGCCTACGCGATCCCCCTGACGAGATAATTAATTCGAAGCATGAGGTACTGCTAATAATGATGAGTGCCGACGGCATAGTACTGGTGATTAATGGTAGCAGACCCACATCTGACATATCTAGGGAAAGAGTGGGAGGAGAGTATTTTTTTAAGAAACTTAACATATTTATCCTATGTTTTTACTTTTTCTTAGAAATGCGTTAAGCCCGAATTGGCCTGATTAGAAGCCCATGTATATGTTTGCCGCGGTGAGGAGGCCTGGCCGTGTGACGTTGGGGAATATCTGTGCGATGTTCTCCTCATGCATTGTGAGTATCACCACGGCATCGATATCGTATAGCCGGGCCAGGAGTGGGTGGAGGTGCATGGCCCTCTGCCTCATGCTGAGGCTTGCATCGCCCAGTAGGGTCTTGTCCGCATCATCGATTAGGTATATCGTGTAAAGGGCATTCCTTTTAAACGTGATGCTCCGCAGGACCGTGGCTGCGGCGTACTCCTTATACGCATCGTCAGGCGCTATGTAATGTGCCACGAGGTCAACCCCGTGGTAATTAATCGGTGCGTCCCTCAAGGCGCCCAACTTGGCAGCCTCATTATATTTAGTGAGTAGGTTGAGCTTCCTGAGTGCCGCAGCCACGACCTCTGAGTGAGCCTTAACGTTTTTGACCTCCTTGATTACCTCATCGACCTGCACGTCATTGAGAGTGCGCCGTAACGCATCTTGCAGGTCTTGGCTCTTAGCCAGCGCGTTAGCCATCGCCACCTCCACCACCTCCGCCTCCTCCGGCGACATTGGGATTGCCAGGTATGCATAGTCCCTGGGGCTAATTCGTGGGTGGCCTCTTAGGACCACCAGGTTTTTGAAGCGACTCTTCACCAGCTCTATGTCGTAGTCCAGGTTTCGGCCGACGATGACCACCATCGCCCCCCTACGTATGTCCCACGCCATGTTCCGCCTTATGTCGGATAACACGTCGCCAATCATGCCCAGCGCCTTCTTGGTCTTGCCGCTGCCGGTGGGCCCGACTATGACGCGTATTCGGTGGTGCTTCGTGATTACGACATCAACGTCATCCAGCGGTATGATGCTCGCGGCCCTGTTGCGCGGGTTCACTAGGATTATGTTTGACTGCATGTAGACCCTGATCCCCACCTTCCTTATGAACGATAGTAAGTCGTTTAAGAGCGACGACCTTCCAGGCTCATACGCTGGCAAGAAGAGCACGTCAGCGCCAACAACGACTACGTGCATTGGGCTCTTCTCGCTCACGTTTATTAACCCCTCCCTCTTCAGCGCATCGACCGCGTGCGGGAGGGCTGCGAATTCCGAGAAGGCCCCAAGGTTCACCTTAATCCACGGGTCAAACGCCACGTGGTGTAGGTAATACTTGTTTGTCGTAATCTCCATTAGGCTAATGAGCCTGGCGAGCGCGTACTTAGACGCCTCGCTTGTCTCGGCATTGAGTACGGCGTCCAGGAGGGCCCCCTTAAACTCCACCACGACCTCCTCCTTGCTGATGTCGCCGAGGGCCCAGTCCATCCTCCTGAACTCATACTCGAATTTTGGAAACACCTCACTGACGACACTCGTGAGCAGCTCCATCAGGTTGAAGGATATTGAGAACGCCCTGGCCAGGTAACTCGAGTACTCCTCGGGCGTGGTGAACATGCGCACCAGCTCCCCCTTATAGGACACGTATGTGAATGGCGGGTATACATTGAATGGGCTGACTTTATTGCCGCAAGCGACGTAGAAGGGGCTCCATGGTATCGTGCATTTAACTTTTATCAGATAGCCCATCGGTGGCGCAGCCTCGCCAGGTATGGGAAGAATATTACCGTCCTCTCTATATCGCTGCCGGAGACGTCCTCACCTGTAATGGTCTCGAATAATAAGTCCCTAACAAGCCTCGAGTATATCGTGCCAACGACAAGCCTGTGATAGCCCACAGCAATAAGCCGTATTTAATTGCTTAAAAATATTGCATTCCTTTTTAAAATTACCTGATTTCCCTGAGCCTATGCTCAATCGCGCCTAATTCGGCTTGCAGTTGGCCTAAGACTGGGTCGGGTTGGGTAATGCCTAGATTATTTAGATTCGTAAGGATGTGATTCAAGATTTGTAGCCGACTGCGGGCTGCATCGAGCCTGCCCTATCGGCTTCGGACAGCGCCTCAATAGTCATGATGGTGGGGAACCTATGCATGTATGCCAAAATTTCGTCGTCTATATGCGTATCTATATTCGCCGCCCTAACGAGGATTGGGATGTCCTCAACACCTATTGTGATGGTACGTGAATTTGCGCCCCTAACCACGAGCGGCGCCGCATCCATGTGGCTTCCGTATATCATTGTCCTGGCAGCCGCGTTATATAGTCTTACTAGGCCTTTGTATGAGGAGCTTGCATTTTTATAGTATTCTTTATCTCCTCATCGGCATGAAGCGATAGCGGCATTCAGTGTTCCCCGCAATTTCCGTTAGTGTTGGTGATAATAAGACGTATGTGCATACCTTTGTAATATTCGAGGATTACCCAACATATGCAAGGTACGTGAGGTCGTTCTTGTCGGACGTCATACTGACGATTCGAAAGTACGGCCTGATGCGGTGGATCATCGCCCAGACGTTCTACGAAACCAGCGACGCCGGGTTTGCCGTAACTCAATCCGACCTAAACATTTACTCGCTAATATTTGTCCTAAACTACCCAAAGGATGCGCGGTTACTTGAGATGGCTCGTACCGTGCTTAGGGCAAGCGAGGAGCGGCTCAATGAGCTTCAATCGATAAATAGGGTGTTCGCCTTCATATCGCCGAAGAGGCAGAGCGCAGTGTTTACTAAGCCCTACCTGTCCAGAATAACTTATAAGACTAGCCTGCTGAATAGGTACATGGTTGAGGTGAGGGATAAATGCATGAGTGGCCCGTTGTAAGAGTGAAGGACAAGCCCACCTCATCATACGCGATTGCGGCTACTATACACCTCCTCCTCAATGGCCAAGTCGCCATAAAGGCAATAGGGAGTAAAGTGCCTAAGGCAGTCGCGGTAGCACTGAGGCTAGTTAGGCTTGGTGGTGCGAGGATAGTTGGCGTGGAGCTCAATTCCATACAATTTAATAATTATATTAGTTCTATGATAACAATAAGGCTTGAGGTGGCGCGCAATGGTTAAGAGAATGAAGAACATAATCCTCTACCTATGGGAGGACTAAAGCCTTTTAGGATAATACTATTCTCAATCATTATTGTAGGTGTCCTCTTACAGTCAATAAGCATGATCCTGGGCATATTCGTGATAGTCCTCATTATTTTAATCGGCCTGAACATCACGAGGTACATAATGGACAAGCCTACTCCATGATATGACGGTCAGAGCAAGCGAAATAGTGGCGTTTAGGATTAATAAAAGCATACCTGCGTATACCGTGTTTGTTAAGCCAGTGAGTTGGAGGACGTTGTGAATGCCGTTAGGAGGCCTAACGTGTTTGTCGCCGACCCAGTAATGCCGGAGGGAGTGGGCTTTATTGTTGATCATGAGATCGGCGGTTCGGTTGATGGGGTTTACATCAGGAGGGGCGGCTTTGGCGCTTGAGGATTTCATTCATAAGGGAGTCGCCCAGCGGCTATGATGCATACACGGCAATAAGCAAGGCGGCTAGGAAGGTTGTGCACATTTATCGAGACGCGCTCCAGGATATCGCCCAATTCCTCATTAATTAATACCCAACCCACGCATCCTTCGTACATCACTTTCAAGGATATATTTATTAAAATGCCTTGTTCTAATACGGTGTGAGTTATCAAGATTGTATTATATCCCTTGGGAAGTACAGCAATGTAATACTCGATTTGTTGGAGTCGGTAATTGAGGAGCTCGAGGGCATTAACACGCTCGAAGATTTGAAGCCGGCAATTACTAAGGCTGCCGTAACGCTGTGGCTCGGGATCATGAAGCCCTGCCAGTGATTGCGTGGATTTAGTGGGATTTGCGAAGGCCCTCCATGCCGTGCTCGTGGAGAAGTGCGGGATAAGGGATGATGATGTTAACGAGCGGGAGCTGCTCTTTACATGCTATGGCGATTACCCAACCGCCACCAAGGAGGTTACTAAAAGGATTGTAATTACTGTGTACTCACTGTACAAGTTAATGTGCGGGGGCGGCCCGACCTGCGGCCTCATAGATGCCGTAATTAATGAGGCGGAGGCAATATCTAAGGAGGTAATTAAGGAGTTAGGAAATGAGGGTTAGGAGGCGATTACCCTCGACCGTAAACTCGATGTTGAGGAGGGGGGTTAGGCGCCGGCCGCCTAATGGCGAACTTATGCCCACCGCACTCCACACTCACATTAAGCAGCCTAGCCAAGTCATCCTTCAGCTCAATCCTCAAGAACCTCACCGGGTATTTGACGGGCATGTAGAGGACCCGAGTAATGAGGAGTGGGTCGTAATCCCTCGATAAGACCCCAACGTCAGCCCTCCTCGCCAGGCAGGCCGCAAGCTGCTCGGCAGGCACGTCGAGGGACTTCACATGGCTATGCCGTATTCCGAAAGGCAGCGGGAGTAACGCCTGCAAACCCCCTCGTGGCCGGGCCAACAATCGATCAACGGCACCACTTCCACACTGAGCGCCGCGAGCGCCGTTAAAATCCCCAACCCCCTGTTTTGAGAGCAAGCTTTATTCCTTCTACTCTCTTTAGGGAATCTCCAGCACGTTGGTTTTTAAACTCCTTTATAAACCCACTTCTCAAAATTTCTCGCGATTATGTTCAATTCCTCAAACTTCCCCTCCTCCACAACGTCAGCGACAACGTAGCCAAGCCCCAAGGCCCTACTCTCGCCAACACCCATTAGTAAGCTTTATTAAGTGGGTATTGCCCAGCTTATTTGGGGGGGGGGGTATGAGTAGGGAGGTTGTGAAGGCGGTGGAGGTTAAGGCTAAGGAGGAGGGTAAGGCGGTGAAGGAGGTTAAGGCTAGGGGCGAGGTCGTCATAAACAATGAGGTGCGTGAGGATGAGCCAACCTCGTTTGAGAGGTTTGCCTATCTAGCGTCGCTACCGCTTGATTAACGCGTTTAAAAGCGCCTGGGGGTGTTAATTAAATGATGAGGCGCGAGGAAATTAGGCAATACTATAGGCAGGTTAGGGAGGACCTCGACCCAGGCGGCATAAACGCCAAGGTCCTTAGGGCACTTGCAGAGTTCGCGAGCCTCAGCGCCGTGGAAAGCCCCTCAATCGAGGATGCTAGGTCATTACTACATGATATTGATGAGCTCCTCAGGCAGGTTAAGGATAGGGAAACAGCTAAGATGCTGAGGGAGGTGAGGGCCAAGGTACTAGAACTCGTTGAGAGGAGTTAGGGCGCCGGCCTGGGTCTCATGGGCCCATAACCTGTCTTGTTAAAACCCTTAATACTCCATTTCAAAATATTAAACTCGTAATGGGGGCCACCACGATTATTGGGAGGAAGGTCGTAGTTAAGGCGCTCCTCGTGCTGAGCGCTGTATTGGGCGTGCAGGGCTTGCCAAGCCTAAGCAGGGAGGTTGCGCTGGAGGCGGCTAGGAGGATTGATGAGGTTGATTCTGAGGAGGTCTGCGTGAGGATAAGCGATGGTGAGGTGGAGGTGAACAGCATATGAGCTGCCCCGACGCGTGCCCAGTATGCGGTAAGGAGGTCTACGATGTTGGAGACCACTGCGTCTGCGTTAACGGGCACTACATAGAGAAGGCCGGCGTGTACACGCCGCTAGTAAGAGTGAGGAGGTGCCGCGCGTTAAGGCTTCAACTACCGTAAGGCCGCCTAAGCTGCTAAGCAAGTGCTGCCGGCGAGGGCTGCGCGGCGCCTCATAATGGATGTCGTGAGGAGGGTTGGCGTTGAGGTGCCAAAGCCATGCATAGAGGATGCGGAGGTACTCCTCGACAGGCTCGCTAAGGAGGGCACTGTCATCGCCGCGCTGTACGCCTCATGCGCGTCCCGCGGCCATAGGAGGTAGCGGCGGCACTGAGGGCGGCAGCAAAGAGGAAGGCGAAACAGTACATGGCGCTCGCCATGAAGGTCCTCGGCGCAGTGCCGCCGCCGAGTCATTCATTGGGAACTATGATGTGATTGGGGCAATAGTTTCAGTGAGGTATCTAAACAAGAGCTTTATATAGCATGCCAGCGCGAATCTAATGGGGGATATGAAAAAAGACCCTGCTCTCAAACATATTAGAGGAGTGGGGTGGTGATTACGGCATTGGCGAGGCTCTCATAAAGTATTTGGACAACTTCACAAGCATGGTGGCCATAATTGGGGAGGAAAACGGACGCGTGCATTACGTGATTGCCAAGGCCGAGGACGGCATCTACAGCGAGCAGGGCAGCATTAAGTATGGAAGTATATACGATGCATTCCGAAGGATGCCTAGAACGCCGGAGGGATTATACGTATATAGGTTGGCAGCGGTGTGGACCTGGCATTGGATGTTTGTAAGGAAGGCGTTATAGAATGCGCCACGCATTTGCTTAAGCGGGTTATTGGAGGTGGGGGGTGCAGCCATAAGAGCGTGATGGATAGGCTTGAGGAGGAGGCGAGGAATGGCGAGTGTAATAAGATAATGCAGGAGGAATTCGAGAGGAATATAGAGCTTTTGGAGAAGTTCCTACGTGGTGAGTTAAGGCTTTATGATGATGACGGAAAGATCGGCAAGTCTCGCCCTAGAAGGGGCGGGTGAAAATTTAAATCCTATACCGCTGGACGAGCGGAGCGGGATGGATGCGTAAAGCACTCACCAGCTGTGAAGCAATGAGGATGAAGGCGGTAAACCACAAACCAATGAACCGCCCAAAGGGAACCCTACTTATATACCGCTCTAACGGCAGTTGGCTAGTGCATAGCATATGCTTTGCCAAACAAACCGTAGTCTATTCATACTCATTAATACTGAGTATCTAATTATACATTTATTTAGTTTTGGGTTGGCCCACGTCAAACCGCCCCAGAGCGCATAAAAAGTAAATAAAGTAAATAATATCTATGAAACCATAGGTGCTTGAGCCAGATGATGTAGTCGTACTAAATAGCGATGTAGTCGCTGGAGAATGATGTAAGGCTGCGTCGGTGATCGGTGAAATAGCGACTAGGGCTCACTCAAGAAGAATTAAGCTGAGCCTTGCCAGGTGAAAAGATGAGTTTAAGTCCTACAGCTAATTAGCACAAGTAAGTACGCCACAGACCTGTTAATAGCCGTGAACAAAAAGCTCGCGCAGTACATCATAAATGCAAGCTAAATAAGTTCGCCTTTTATGGTAAGGATGAAGGATTACGAGTTATAGTTAGTTCTTAGGAAATTCAGGTAGGGTTTCCTGACCGCTCAACTGTCCCGTAAGTGATGGGTATAGCCACGAACAGATACGAGTCAGCATATTTATTAAGGCTGGCGCGGCAGGCTTAGCGAATGCGCCCAGAAATAAAGTGCATGAGGGAAAGGTGGAGGAGGTTGCCGATGCTTTCGGCGGTTGTGGAGGTGGCGATGAACGCTGCCAAGTCTGGGAGTGCCGATGCGGTCCTAGCCGCGGTTAATAAGTATTTACGCGAGCTCCCATGCGGTGACATACGTAGATTAACTGAGGAGTTCTGCGAGGAAATAGCGTGCATCACAGAGTACGATAATGAGGATGCAGAAGCTGCCGAGGACTGCGACTACCTATCGCCGACGTGCGATGAATTAAGGTATGCGCTTCCATATTCATTAATTCCCATGTTGGCGGTCATCACTGACAATGATGTGATCAATGAGGCAGAGCTTAAACTAATGGAAATAGAGAAGAGGGAAGAGGAAGAAGAGGATAGGGAGTTCACGGAGTGGCTAAGGAGGATGCGCGCTATGTTAGGTAAAGGCCCCAATCATTCTTAACTAGCTGCGGCGGGTCAATCACGTTCTCCGCGGCAACCTCACGCTTCAACTTAACGATACTAGCCTTGACCATCCTCAACCTCCACTCATACGCCATACTAGCTATTCCGGCATATGCCTTATCCCTCTTCATCAATTCCCTTAGGACACCATCAAAGTTACGCGTGATGGACTTATAACTCATCTGAAGCAGTACAACCCCATGGCATCCTTACATTTACTTTTACTTTCATCTTCTAAATTTCATGCCGCTTAGGACGGGGCTTGGGGCTTTTCATGAGATTAGGTTGGTTGCGTGGTTGATGTTTAGTACGTTGATTGATAGGTTCCCGGTAACGGCTAGGTGGGTCTGGGAGAACCTGCCGAGGCTACACCCAGACTACTGCAGGGGCATTGATAAGCTGAAGGATTTGTACGGCACCAACGACTGCAGGATAATAAGCATCAAGGACGCATTCAACAAATGGAACATGGAAATACCGAGGAACCTAATGGGCCTACTTAGCGGTAATAATGTTTATAGGTTTTTATACTGCCTATCGGAATTCTCTGAGGGGGCATGCTCCCGGTGCCCGTGATCGATAGGTTGGCGGCGCTGCTGGGGTCGGATGCGGTTGTCCTCCTCCCAATAGATATAAGTGCCGATATGCGGAATGACACGAGCGGTTTCAGAAGTGATGATAGAAGCGGCTTCGAAGTGAGCGGTGTTAGCGAGGAGGAAGTCCTAGTGAAGCTCAGGTGGGGATTTAACAGCGTCCTGGCTAATAGGGTGGCCGGCGAATTCAAGTTGAGGTTGGCCGGTAGTAAGCCGGCGTTTCGCTACATCATCAACATCGATAGGGAGGACCCGCCGAAGAGGGGCCTGTTCAAGAGGATTAAGGTGAGGGAGGAGGCCGAGATCGCGCTCCCGACGGGCGGTAAGGCCACGGTCAAGATCAGTAGGTTTGACTACGGGGATTCCGTTAGCGCCCTCAGCAAACTTGTGGAAACTCCTGGAAGAATTAGGGGCATTAAAGTTTTTGAGGAAATTAGGGGCGGTGCGGTAGGGATTAACAACCTGGTAAAGGACTTGGAGGCCATACTCAGGAGTGAGTGCCGCGGACTGGAATGCAACGCCAACATCTTCATCGACGAAATACGGGGCCCACCGATAAGCGCATCCATCAAGTACGATCCGAGTTTTTTTGGAGCTTCAGGGCGAGTATGTACTGAGAATTCCCGAGCTACCGCTCGAATTAAGGTGCAGGCCAAAGTTTGTGGAAGGGGGGCTAGGCATAACTGCGGGTAATGACGTAAACGCGGCAATCTCGGAGGCAATCAAGTCCATTATTGAGAGGTTATCAGCAACTCCGCTGCCCATCCATGACATGGCCGGCTACTGGCCATTCAGGCTTTTGGCGGCCACCCACCAAGTCAAGCCCCTCGATTACGATGAGGCGGTGAGGACGCCGCCCGACTACGTGGTGGTGCTCATGGTGGATGATAGGCGGTACCAGGCCTAAGGCCGACCTCCGCGGCATCTCCTCCGACGTAGTCATCATTGACGCGCACGGCAATGCGGACCTCCTATGGCAGGAGCCGTACTGGCGCGACAACACGATGTTCGCAGCCTACCTACTCGCCGAGGCGAACAGGGAGTTCGAGGTCGACGTGAAGATACTCGATTACATAAGGAGGTATAAGGCAAAGACGGGGCCGCCGGTGTCCATAACCAAACTATGCTGACCCCCTCCCGCCCTAAAGGGTGGCTTGTCAATCTTTTTGTCAACTCAAACCATTAGTGGGGAGAAGCGCATTCTATGCATAAGTTTTATTAAACCGGCGTGCAGCTTATAGGTGATGAGTATATTGGCGAGGTTATTCTTCAGGAGGAGACCCTCGGCAACGCTCTTCCTCAACGTGGAATGCCCAAAATGCGGGCGCAGGGGCATGTGGCTCCTCGAGTATGAGGAGGATGGGTACTTCATTGTTGAGTGCCCGAAGTGCAGGTTCAAGGCCGAGTACCCACTCAGTTGGGCGAGGAGGTACATCCGCGGCGGTAGGCTTAGCCTGGAGACACTCGAAACGGCCCTACAGATCGACCTGTGGTTTAAGCCGCTCAAAGAAAAACTCAACCTCCCATGACGAACCCATAAAGGAAGGACTTAAATAACCCAGGTTAGGGGGCCAGGGCCACTCGCCCTGGCCAATGTTAATAATTGTTAATAATTAGGCATAACCGCATGAATTACCTATGGATCACGCTCACGTGGAGTGTCGTATTTGATAATTACGCGGCCTATTATTTCCAAGATGGGGCCAACTCAAAATGGACCGCCGTGTAGGGTAAACGCTAGTTTTATATGTAGGCCTTAGTGAATATGAGGAGTATAGGCTTAGGCAAGGCGACGCATTCTTCAAAAAGCATTGGAGGGCCACCGTCAAAATCGGCATAGCCATAATGATATTTGGCGCCATATGGCCATATCGCATACGCCAGCGCCGTTTTTTTTGTTCCCAACGTTAAATTAATGCCTTCCTTCACGGTATTTCTCTTGCAAATAACTCCACCGCTCCTAACGATGCTTGCAGGCGGATGGTTAGCAAGTGTTTCATTGCTTTATATGCCCCCGCAGGAGCAAAGGAGCAAGCAGCCACTGTGCATTGCCTGCACGCAGGACCCAAGCACCACTAGGTGTATTACGTCATGCTTGTGCAGGGCAAGTAGCTAACTCTGCAAGTGCGTAAATGGGCCCACCTAAGCGCGCCACCCACCTAAAACATTGTTCTCCTAACCCCAGGCATGCATTCATAAAATCCAATGGGTGAGGCGAACCAGCCAGAAGTTATTCGCAACCACGTGCCGAAGCATTGAAGAGGGCCTCACGCCTGCCTCCCCACGGCAACGTGGGGACAACGCGAACAAAAGCCGCCCAAACCCAGGCGCACCTAAACAATGCCTCGCCAGGCGCCGGCGCGGTGCAAACAAATGCCACAGCCAACGCCATAACCAATGAACCCATTTTTAAGCGATGAGCCTATGAGCAGCCGCATGTGCATTTGCAGCAGGCGTATATGAAATTGTAATGGGAGTACGTCAATCGTATGCGGCATCACGTTGGGGTTGGCTGCCGTCATAATATCACTGATGATATTCATAATGCGCCAACCAACGTTAACATCCCTCTTCTTTTTATTTTTATGATCCTCATTATGACAACTTGGTTTATAGCGGTCGGATTAGCCGCCGCGTTCGCGCCCGAGTCTGAATCCGGCGGGCTCATCCTCTGCATCACCGCCGCCGGCATTGCCATAAACATCGCAGACGTAGTACTCCTCTTTCTGTATCATCCCTAAAACAACGACTTCTACCCCCTCTTGGGGGCCAATGGAGCGTAGGAGCCAACTCAAGGCCCGTGGGCCCTGGCCCTGGGCTAAAAATTTGCTGCCTTTACACCCCCATGGGGATTTTTAAATACTTCTACTCCTCCCTACTTTTACTCCCCCCTTGGGGACTTTCCACCACTTTGCTTTTGAACTCCTTTATAAGCCCTTCTCCATAACCTCCATCGAGGTTGGCTTTGACGTATTTTTAAACCTACAACGTATTAATTTAGCAGTATGAGCGGACCAAACTCGATAGAGGCATGGGGAACGACTCAAATCCAGCCGTGGGCCCTGGGCCAAAGGTTTGTTGGGGCGTTAAGGTCAATGGCTCTAAACGCCTGAGGTGTGGCGAGCCCGTTGACGACCCAAGGGTCATTGAGGAAACTATGAAGTTAATCAACGAGTTCCTAAGCAGGGTCGAGAAGCACAAAGCCGTGCTGTTGAGTGAATCAGCCACTCCATTCGACGACGCAATCAATGCCCTAAGCAATTGGTTGGGCGAAATTAGGGCTAAGATTGGAGAAAGCAGTGACGAAAACATCGCAAACCTGAGGAAAGCACTGCTTAACTCTGGAAAGAAAATGCTTGAACTAGCCGAGGAGGCACGTGAGAAGTGGCTCAAGACCTACAAGCCTGAGCTCGAGGAGCTAATCGAGAGGTTAAGGAGCGGCAAGGCGAGGGTAATAATTACGGGAGAACTGCTTAACAAGGACAAGACATTCACGGCGCACTTGTACGTGGAGGACTTGGCAATTGAGATAGATAGGGTCGCCAAATCGGGGAGTATAACGATAAACATATCACTTATGAGACTTAGGGAAACCTATGTTGTTGTGCCGAGACTCTTTGACAATGAAAGATTAAGGGCGATGCAGTGCGGACTAATGCTTACCGACGGCTCAATTGACAAGAAGGGCTACCCAGAGATGGGCACCCACCAGCTCTGGCAGGTCTTTGCCTGGTCACTGGCTTGGCCTGGGAAGAACCACATGCACATAAGTGGCTTGAGTCTCAATGATGGCGATGTGGGCATCATGTGGCAATTAAGGGCTACTGATCACAAGGGTGTGTTTAAGGACAAGTCCGAGGTTGCAGAGGAAGCTAGCAAACTCGGCGATGAGGAGTTCCTACTGTTCGTGTTATATGCGGTGTTCGGCGATGGTAGTGTGATTACCGAGAGTAAGGAGATTAGGCTTGCCATGGGCCATTCGAAGCTCGAGTTGTGGAATAACATAATCGAGAGACTAAGAAGGCTAGGGTTTAGGAAAAGGAATAATGATAGGCATACCGTAGCCTACGTGGTTAAGTCCTCAAAGGCTATTGAGTTAGCTAAGAGGATGCTCGGCAACCTGGTGATTAAGGTGTTGATTGAGGACTTAGCCCAATTGCCGGATGCGAGAAGCCTAGGCGTTTGGTGGCGTTGACTGACATGGAGCCCAAGCCGAAGGGTAGGTCAATGGTTGAGGTTGCCGGCATAAAGATGAGCGTGGTAAGTAATAACAGCGGCACTATCGTGCTTAGGGCTTGGCGTAGGGACTATGGGGAGGCCAAGGCTATTTGGGAGAGGCTCAAGAGAGCCGGCTACGACGCTGGGCTGAGGCCGTCGAAAGGCGGATTCTGGGTCTACATGAGTATGAGCGAGGTTAAGAAAGACCCAAACCTCACAGCCAAGATCTGCATGGTCCTAGAAAGAATACATGAGGAGACAGTGAATAAGGGCAATATCGAAAGAGCTTGGTCAATAGCCAAGGCAATGATGTACCTAGGCTGCCCCGCCCAGGGCCCACGGGCCCAATAAAAACAAACAAAACACGAACGACCTGGTCCTATTATAAACAATTAGTGGGAAGCCGGCCCTGTGGATGTTCATGGCCATGGCGCTACCCATGATACCAAGCCCGATGAACCCTACCCTAAGTCTCTCCATACAGGTAGCCCAAGACGCGCCGCTTAATAATCATTGCTTATAACCTGTTTAATTGGGATCATTATTTAAAGGCGCATTTGGTAAGTCGGTAATGTGAGGCTTGTTAGGGTTGAGGATGCGGTTGGGCAGGTGCTTGGTTATGACACGACGTATGTGGGTAGGGATGGGGCAACGGTATTGCTGCCCAGGGGCCACGTGATTACCAGAGATGATGTCGAGAGACTCAAGGACTCTGGAGTTTACTTCGTGTGGGTTGAGGGTAATGAGGAGTCAAGTGACTTGATGTATGAGTGGGAGATTGCCGAGGCAATGGCTAGGGCAGTGGCTGGGGAGAATACGTACGTCAAGCCTGCTAGGCAGGGCTCAGCCTGGATAATGGCCAGTGTCAATGGCGTGCTTAAGGTTGATATACACGGCTTGACCGAGTTAAACCTGGGTGGTAATGTTCTTCTGATTACTAGGCAGGGCATGAGCGGTGTTGTTAAGGATGAGTTGGTTGGTGTTGTTGACGTGATACCGCTTAGCATGAGGAGGGACGAGGTTGAGGAATTACTGAGGTATAGGAATCTAGTCAGTGTCGTGCCGTTCAAAAGAAAGAGGATTGGCATCGTTGTCACGGGTACCGAGATTTATCAGGGCAGGAAGAAGGACCTTTACTACCCAGTGATTAAGGCCAGGGCTGATAAATACGGCTGGGAGGTGGTATTCAATACGGTGGTGCCTGACGACGAGGATAAGATAATGGGCGCCGTGAAGTATGCCGTAAGCAATGGTGCGGAGGCCGTAGTAATCACAGGCGGTATGTCCGTGGACCCAACGGATAAGACACCAATCGCAATCAGGAGACTTAGGCTAGGGTCATAGCCTATGGGGTACCCATTAAGCCAACGACAATGACGATGATAGCCATACTCGATAATACACCAATACTCGCAATATCCGCCGGAGGAATATACTACAGCGACTATAACGCCATTGACATATTCCTGCCAAGCTAATGGCAGACCTAATACCAGGCAGGGAGGAAATAGCGGCAATGGGCCACGGAGGATTACTACCGAATTATAAATTGAGTCATTAAATCGTTATACTAAGTAGGCCTGCGGCTGGTTGGGCAGCTGGATACGCACTGCGTGTTTGGGGCTTCCATGAGGGTAAACTAGGCGTTGAAGACCTAACGAGCTACCTAAAGCTCATTGAGGACTTAATCACCAACGCCAGGAGAGTTATTGAAGCCTAAAGTATTTTATCACCTCACGCGGAATTGGGAATGTGAAGATCACAAAACCCCTGGATAGACGCTAAGAAGTACCAGGAGGATAGGTTTAGGGAAGCCTTCTACGAAGTCGACCTGGCCGAGAGGTTCCTCCAGTACGGATTAATGAGGAACGCCGCCGGCAAGGCCTATCAAGCCATTAAGGCCTACGTGGCTGGGCTAGCCGTTGATCGTAGGGATGAGTTAGCAAAGCACTATCCAGGCACCAGGAGGTTGGGGCCAAACAAGGTAATTGATAGAGTTGATTGGCTGATAACAGTCATGTTAAGTTCAAGGTTTAGTGAGGTGGCCTCAATAATAGGTGATAAGGAGCTTAGGCTTTACGTAGAAATAGCCCTTAATTTACATGAATTCCAATACAACGGCCTAGACAGGTACAGCGAGGTTTCCAGGTACACAAGTGAGGAGTTAGTCAAGAAGGACATAACCGAGGTTATCAACTTCATAAGAAATAGGTTAAAGAACAGAATTTGACACCAATAACCGGTCTCCATCATCTATCACTTGCCTAGCCACAGCCGTTAACAAATCCTTAATATAGCAAATCGTGTAGAAGCCTACTGAGGTAATTGTAACCAGCAGCACCTAACTGGTGTCAGGAAGCTACTCGGATTCTTTAAAGCTCATTCGTGTTAACACTATACTCCTTAACGAGTCTATGAGGCGGGGTACCCACAATATCCCTGTAATTAAAGCCGCTCACGTACATGCCATCCATACTGAGAATACACATATGAGCCCTAGCTTAACCAGCACCAGAATTTTAAGAGGAGTGGGGCATTCACGGTCTCTATTATATTGAGGTCCCTTTTATCTCCCTGGGGTGCTTATAGATTATGTAGGCAACAAGTCCTTCACCAACGAGCACCTTATCATAGACATCATCCCCAATAGCCTCTATCCAGGTCCTGCCACTACTTAGATCAACGTATAATACCCTCCCAACCAAACAATGCCACGGTTACGCCATAATATGAATATCTTAAAAACACTTTATTTTACATATTTAGTCTCCTAAATTCAATGCGTTAATGCCTTCTCAGTCTCCTTAACCATTCTCTCAACCTCATCAACATAGCCAATAATATCATCAATACCCAGTTTAGCCTCGTGGAAGCCCCAGACGTGGAGTAGGTAGGCCTGCTCCAGCCATTTAGGACCCAACCGCCTAATATCCCTGATAATTTATTGGCTGCAGAACTTAATTGATGAGTATACTACCTGCCTCCATCGTGGCTTGCTGGTACTCGGGTAATCCATACTTCTCTGCCAACGCCTTCACCACCTCCTCAGCTGCCATGTAAAGCTTCTCGCCGGCCTGGACGGCATCACTCTTACTAACGTAATCCTTAGCCTCATTAAGGTATTTCTCAGCGAGTTGTAGTCGTAGCTTTACCCCGATTGATGGATCGTTCTTACTTATTGCATTTATTATTAAGTCCGTGACGTCAATACCCCTCTCCTCAGCAGCCTTTATTAATTCCCTGGGTATTTCCATTTAGTTAAGGGTTAATGATCTGGCTTATATTTTTACTTACCTAGTTTTATCACGGGTATTCTCTGTGTCCCAAGCCCTTATTGGTACCTCAACGATATCTCCCATGCATTAGGGTTATGGGCCTCGGCGGTATTACGGCGATCCCTGTCGATAATAACGATTCATCAGATACAGCATTATCCCTAGTTAAGTACCCTATCTGCTCCTCAAACCCTCTTCCTCATTTTAGATGCATTCATTTTATTCTACTATTCCGTAAGTTATTACTTTAATATAGATGCGTTCCACACGGTATAAAATAATGAACTTACCCGGTGAGTGGGTTGAGAAGGGTGATGCCTTCCTAGTGGATGCGGAGAACCACATTAGGGATGGGCTTTATTGGCTCTCATGCTTCGAGGCCCAGCAAGCGGCTGAGCTTTATTTAAATGGTTTCTTATTGGCTAAGGCAGGTACGTATCCGTTCACGCATGACCTGGCCGAATTATTGAGGACTATTAAGTCGTTGGGCGTTGATGTTCCTGTGGAGTATGCGAGGAGAATCATCGAATTCATTAGGTCGGCTTCTAAGGACCTGTCTAGGTATGTTGAGAAGGGTGATAAGCTCCTTGGGGAGTACGTGAATAGGCTTGTCCAGGAGGTTCCCGAGAGCACAATCGTATTGTTCGGCTCCAGGCGCGGTGATTACTTACCCAATAGTGACTATGATGTTGCGGTTATACTTGGGCATGTCACTGATGTGCGTGGTGAGTTATTGAGGTTTTATTCATTGAAGCCTGAGGGTCTATTCCTGGACTTACTCGTGCTTAGTGTTGATGATGTTGATGACCCAGTCGTTAAGGAGATGCTTAGGGGCTGTAGGCTTCTCTATGATGGATTAGGTATGGGTAGCCGCCTTGATTGTGAGCAATAATATTTTATGAAGGGGTTATTTCTAATACTGTCTTTATGTCATCGTGAGTCCACGTATATGCCTCCTGGTAATTACTCAGGTTCGCCCTCTTGGTTATTAACTTGGCGGGCCAGTTATTGAACTCGTCCTTAGCCCTCCTCAGGTGCTCCAGGGCCATTTCGAAGTGCTTAATCCCGGCGTTCACGGAACCTATGATCACCTTATTATTAAGGACAACATTAGTCATTAACTCGCCAAGACCACTTAACGAACCACCGCTTGGGTATACGCCGAGTAGGACATACACGCCATTTGGTGCGATGTGCCTGAGCCCCTCACTAATTACCTGTGGCGATCCAGTGGCCTCAATCACTATGTCAAATTCACCGCTTATCTGCTCAGTCACAGAGTCCACGTACGTACCGCCAAGCTCCTTAACGAGCCTCGCCTTTAGGCTATCCGGCGGCCTTGTAGCTGTTGTCACCGTGTTAAGGCCCATCAATCTAAGGGTCATCGTGGCCAGTAAACCCACGGGCCCCGCGCCAAGCACCAACGCAGCCCTCGGCTTCCAGTCAAACCTGGCCTGCCCAATCCTCATGGCCATGTCAATCCCCTTCTCAACCACCGAGAGTGGTTCGGTGAGCACTGCAACGTCAATGGCCTCTTTCGGCACCCTAACCAGGTACTTGGCATCAGTCACTGAGTATTCAGCCGCGTGGCCGTGCAACCCCCAAATACCATGCTCCAGGTAATGACCAACTGGGCAGAAGTCCACGGGTAAGTCGCAATTCAGTGGTCTCCTGACTGTTGGTACGACTACGTCGCCGACACCCACATTATCCACGCTATCACCAAGCTCCACAACCTCGGCAACCGCCTCATGACCAAGGACCAGGTATTGACTGCCCTCGGGTGCCTTGCCATACCTACCCTCGATTATCTCCTTATCCGTACCACAAACACCAACCCTAATTGGCTTGAGTAGGACCTGCCCCTTACTGGGGTTAGGTTTGGGTACGTCCATTAACCTCAGCGATTCTGGTACGCCTGGGATAACGGTGACTGCCTTCATATGACCACTATGTAGGGTACTAATATAAATATTTTAGAATGGAAGTTTCATTTAAAAGTGATTTTAGGGCCCCTTCATTAGTATTATCCTCTCATCTTTGTCCTTCAATATCTTCTTGACTGCATCGTAAACCTCATCAACGAATATGGGCCTCCCCGTGACCTTAACGACCTTGTGCCTAATCTCAATGCCCGTCTTCTCCCTAATCACGCTGGCGGCTTGCGCGTCGTAGTTCGACTCAACATCAATTATTAACTGTCCCTTGCTTAGGGCGTTTTTCACGAAATCGCTTGGGAATGGTATGAACATCTTAAGCTGCAGGAAGTTAACCCTATAGCCCTCCCTATTTAGCATGTTCATGACGTCTAGTAATACACCTTTTGTTGATCCCCAACCAACGAGGGTTATGTCCGCGCTCTCCGGCCCATATAACCTAACTTTGTCTGTGATTGGTATTTCCCTATCCGCAAGCTCGAGCTTCTTCATCCTCTTCTCATACATCTCTGTCCTTGTGACCGGGTCCTCGGTTATGTGGCCGAACTCATCGTGCTCATCGCCCGTTAACCAGAATATTGGTCCTAACCCGGGTATTGACCTTGGTGATACTCCATCCTTCGTTATCTTGAACCTCCTATAGTCATTATCATCCTTCGTTACTATTAATCCCCTATCAATCTTGAGGGCCTTCTTGTCAATGTCCCAGACAACAGTTGAGTATGAATTGGCGAGGGCCTTATCAACCAGGTGGAACACGGGCATTTGATACCTCTCGGCCCAGTTGAGGGCTTTGTATGCATCCTCAATTGTCTCCCTGTGATCACCCGATGAGATTACTATCCTTGGGAACTCGCCATGGCCCATGTGCATCACGAACCTAAGGTCTGACTGGCTATTCCTAGTTGCCATACCCGTGCTTGGTCCAGCCCTCTGGTAGTGCGTTATCACGACAGGTACCTCATTCATTCCCGCGAACCCTGTACCCTCAACCATCAGACTCAATCCAGGTCCTGATGTCGCAGTCGCAGCCCTGGCACCGGCAATCCCGGCGCCAATTGCCATGTTTATTGCCGAGATCTCATCCTCAGTTTGGACAACCACTACGCCAGCCTTCTCCAGGGCCTTGGCCTCCTCAGTGACTGGGTCGAGGCTAACTATGTTGTGGGCCTCTATGAAGAAGGACTCGTCGGCTGCGGGCGTTATTGGGTAATAGGTCTGGAACCTGAGACCGCCAAGTATCTTGCCTATTGCCGCTGCCTCATTGCCATTAACAATTATTGCCCTGACATCCCTCTTTATTGGTGGTAGTGATATATTGGTCTTTATGGACTTTGCATAATCATAAACAACCTCAACAATGGCCTTATTATACTCAAACAACTTACCCCTCCTACCCGTGAACACATCCTCGAGGCCCTTAAACACATAATCAATGGGCAGACCCATCACGGCTGTTGAGTAGCAGTCATAACCACGTTCGAGTACCTACCAATGAGTGAGGGTAGGTCGATGTCATGCAGCCTCTTCTTAACCTCCTGAAGTAGGTCAGCGTAGTGCATTGTTAGTACATTTACCCCGTTATTCCTCAGGTAGTCGATGACGCCCTTCACCGTAGGCTCAATGCCAGACTTGCTAAAGTACTCCTTAAGTCTCTCCTTAAACTCATCCTCCATGTATTGCATTTGATCAAGCCTTGTATTGAAGGTTGATGTATCGACGATTACGTACCCACCACGCTTAACGTCCTGGAAGTGCGTGAATATTGACTCCGCATCGAGGGCCACCAAAACATCTATTGTGCTTAGAAATCCTCCCCTGGGTTCATCACTGACCCTAACCATGAAGTAGCTATGCCTACCCTTAATGTTTGAGAAGTACTCCCTGTCACCAATTACGTAGTAGCCAGCCCTGGCGACAGACCTCATGAAAACATTAGCGCCGGTGTCAATGCCTCCACCCTGTGGTCCACCAATAACCACATTATGTCCGTAGGCATTACACTAAGCTCTCTGAGACCTATTTATTAAGTCTTCTCCCATTGTAGAATATGTATTGATCGTGTAAACTTGAGTCTATGTAATTAATTCAATAAAATATAAATTTATTCGTATGAATTAATGAATTAAGGCTTAATAAGTACCTTCCCAATCCTAGAATTATTTCTCATAAAATCCAGGGCATCACTAAACTTGTCCAACGGATATGTGGCAGCACGATGGGCCTAACCAACCCCCTACTCAGTATTCTAAGTGTCTCGGCAACGTCAGACCTATTAGACCTGACATTGCCGATGACAACCACGTCCTTCAATATCAAGTAACCAAGCCTCAGCGGATAGCTCTCATCAGGGTTCACATTCCCAATCACCACCACCCTACCCCCGCTACGCAGGCTCTTTAGCGATTCATCAAGTGTGGGCGTCCCCACGGCCTCTATAACCACATCCGCGCCAACACCATTGGTTAAGTCCTTAACAACCTTACTAAACCTCTGCTCGGTAATAACGTCATCCGTGAACTGCCTAATGAACTTGGCCTTGTCTGGCGACCGAGTAACCGCAATAACCCTAGCGCCCAGCGCCTTGGCTAATTGAACCGCGTGAATACCGACACCGCCACTTGCGCCGGTCACAACAACGGTCTCACCATGTGTTAACCCGGCCCTCTTAAGTCCCTTATATACCATGGCTATTACGCAGGGGACAAGCACAGCCAACTCGTCGGGCACCTCATTGGGAACCTTAACCAATGCATTGCCTGAAACCCTCGCATATTCCGCGAAGAACCCATCAACGTTCTCACCATAACTAAGCGCATTGATGCAGTATGAATCGAGACCGCGCATGCAGAATTCGCAGGTGCCATCAGGCTCATGTAACAGCGGCACAACCCTATCGCCTGGCTTAAACCTCGGATCCCTAGACTCAATCACTACGCCGACAGCCTCATGGCCCAAAATAACGGGGTACTTCATGCGCGGGTAATAACCAGCCAATTGGAGTAGGTCTCGGTAGCACAGGGCAGCATAATTTATCTTTATCAGTACATCACCGTCATTAAGCCTTGGCATCGGTACATCACGCACCTCGTACTTACCCCTTTCATAAATAACGACTGCCTTCATTAATTAATAGCAGAATTACCGCGTTTTAAGGAATTACCCTGCCTATTCCTTAAATTCAACCCTGGCTAGTTCATAATCATCGGGCTTCATGTTATATAGCTCATCGACGAGGTTCACCATCAATGACGCCGGGCCAAAGGATCTCTTCTCGGCCTTCTCTGCGGCTACCTCGAACGTAACTAAGCCCTCCACCGAGGCGATTAGGAAGTCCCTGTTCACGGCCATGAAGCTTGCAATTACTGAACCAACCATACAGCCACTACCCGTTATGTACTGTAGCATTGGTGTTCCATTACTAACAATCGCGGTTCTCCTGCCGTTAGACACGTAGTCCCTGGCCCCGTGATCACGGCAGTGACGCCGTACTCCCTAGCCAACTTCTCAGCAACCTCAGGGCTAGCCTCGCCCAGCGAGTCCACACCCTTAACCATGCCAGACACGCCGGCCAAAGCCATCATTTCACCGCCATTCCCCTTAAGCACACTAACCTCGACCTCGTTGAGTATCTTGAGCGTGGTCTCGGTCCTGAGCCTAGTGGCACCAGCACCGACTGGGTCTAGGAGCACAGGCACGTTATTCCTACTCGCGGCCTTACCAGCCAGTATGAAGGACTCTATCCACCTATCATCGAGTGTGCCAATATTTATGTAAACGACATCAGCCCTTGAGGCTAGTTCCTCAACCTCCTCCCTGGCATGGGCCATTATTGGTGATGCGCCTACGGCAAGGGTTACATTCGCGGCATTATTCATAACCACATAGTTCATTAGGTGATGAATTAGGGGTCTCTTTTTCCTGATGTTTTGTAGGTCATTCCAGTAGTTGATCATCGCTTGTTCAATAACATTCTTATTAATAAACACTAAGTGTTTTATTCATTAATTTAGGACCCTGGACAAATAATTACTCGCATAAAATAATTCAACACCCGGCGACACATCAGTGGTTCATCCTAACCTCCCCATGATTTCCAACAAGAGCCTTCCACCCTGGTGGAATAATTATTGTTGAACCATATTCCTCAATTATGGCTGGCCCCTCAATGGCCTGGTTTATCGGTACGTCATCACGCCAGTAAATAGGCGCCTCAACCCAATCATCAAAGAACACCCTCCTAAAGTTCCTCGGCCTAGCCTCGCCCTCGGTCCTTGGCGCCTGAACCTTGGCTTAACTCTGGTTATTACCGCGAATACTCTAATGGTAACGACCTCAATAGGCTTATCCAACTTAAAGCCGTATGTCGCATAGTGCCTATCATTGAATACCCTCTCAATATCACTCATGCTCGCCGGCCTACCAATAGGTATTGTTAACTCCCAACCCTGCCCAACATACCTAACATCCGCATACCTAAGGAAGTAATCAACCCTACCTAACCTACTAAGCAACTCATCCTCAAGTCTCCTAAACCCATCCTCAAGATCCCTTGGGAATGACGACCTAGCCTCAAACCTCTCATCAGCCATTAACAGGCCAAGGGCGCTGAAGGCACCTGGCTCAGGCGGCACGATCACGGAGCCAATCCCCAACTCCTCAGCTATGTAGGGCGCGAACTGGGGACCCGCACCACCAAATGCCATTAGAGCGAAGTCCCTTGGGTCAAGACCTCTCTCGACGGTCACAAGCCTAACAGCCCTAGCCATCTCAACAACCGCAAGCCTAATGGCCTCAAGGGCCACGTTGATGGGGTCGCCAAGCCTCGCCAATCCCTTAATCGCGGCGTCCCTATCAAGCCTCATCTCACCACCGAGCAGGTACTCACCGATCCTTCCAAGGACCACGTTAGCATCAGTCAGCGTTGGTTCCTTACCACCCCTACCATAGCATATAGGCCCCGGATCAGCCCAGCACTGATGGGGCCAACCCTAAGGCCCCCGCCTCGTCACGCCAAATAATAGTCCCACCGCCACTCGAGACCTCAGCAAGGTCAATGAACGGGAACCTAACTGGGTAGCCACTACCCTTGACTAGCCTCCCGTGGTGAACCTCACCGCCAACCTCATACTCAGTCGTGACCTCAGGCTCATGCTTGAGTATTGAGGATGCCTTAGCCGTGGTACCGCCCATGTCAAAGCCAATGACATTCTCAGCACCAATTAACTTAGAGAACTCCGCAGCAGCCACAGCACCAGCTGCGGGGCCGGACTCGATTAATTGAACGGGCCTCTCCACAGCCTCATTTGCATCCACGAGACCGCCCGCGCTCGACATTATGTAGAACTTACTAATACCAAGCTCCTTAAGGCCCTCGGAGAACCTTGCTATGTACTCACTGACTATTGGCATGAGCGCTGCGTTAACAACGGTTGTTGATGTTCTCTCATACTCCCTAGGCTCAGGGGCTATCTTACTCGATAAACTAACGTACTTGAAGTACTTCCTAAGTACGCCACCTGTAACCTCCTCATTAACTGGGTTAATGTATGAGTGTAGGTATGAAACAGCCACGCTAATGACTCCCATCGACTTAGCCTAATAGCGTACTCCTCAACCTCGCTGGGATCGACGTGCTTAGCCACCGTGCCGTCAGCCAAAACCCTCTCATCAACCTCAAACCTAAGCTCCCTAGGGATCAGGGGCCTCGGCTTATCGAAGAAGAGGTCGTAAAGCCTAGGCCTATTTTGACGGCCAATCTCAATAACGTCCCTGAAGCCCCTCGTAGTGAACAAAGCCACCTTGGGGATCTCAAGCCCGACCTGCCCAAGCAGGGTATTAGTGCCTATGGTCGTCGCATGAAGAACCTCGGAAATAGATTCCCTAACCCTCCTTAAGCCCTCGAGTACGGCAACCTCGGGACTCCTCGGAGTACTGAGGGCTTTGATCGAGTATATAGTCCCATCATCCCTGAGGATCACGAAATCCGTAAACGTGCCACCAATATCAACTGCAACGACCACCATATATAATCAGGGTGTGAAATTACCACAATATTATTTATGTTTTTACCATGCGTATATTGAGTAAATAAAATAGAAAATGAACAAAACAGTTTTACACCCTCATTACCACTACTGTGCTTGCCTGCATTAGGTCGCCCCAGGCGTGGGCTAGGCCCGTGTATACGGGCTTCTTCACTTGCCTCTTACCTGCCTTCCCGACCAATTGCCAGTAGATTTCGGCCACCTTCATTACACCGGCAGCGGCTATTGGATTGCCAACACCGAGTAACCCACCGATGGGTTTATTGGTAAGTCACCATCTCTGGGTGACACCTCCTTAGTTAGTTTTGGAGCCTCACACTTCTTGGCAAGTCCAAGCCCCTCCATGTGGTGCAGCTCCTTATAGTCGAATGGGTCATAAACCTCCGCAACGTCGATTTCCTTCCTCGGGTTTGTTATGCCAGCCATTTTATAGGCCATCTGGGCGGCCACGTTGGCGTACTCGGGGAATGCCAAGTCCCTGTTGGTCCAGGACGTTGTGTCCAGAGCCCATCCAACTCCATCAATCCAGACCGGCGTGTCCGTCTGCCTCCTGGCAATGTCCTCACTGGCTACCACGAATGCTGCTGCTCCATCGCTTGCAGGCGATATGTCGAGTAATTGGACGGGCCAGACCAAGACTTCGCTCCTGAGCACGTCATCTACCGTTATGTTAGCGGCCACCTGGGCCGCTGGGTGATCAAGGGCATTACGCTTATTCTTAACGCTGACCAGGGCTATATCCTCCTTCTTAACACCGCACTTATACATGTACCTATGCATTTCCATCGCGAATATCCAGATTAGGTTCGGCTGGAGTGGTACCTCGGTCACTGGGTCCCAAATGTACCTAAACACGGCCTGTGGATGCGGTATATCCGCGTTGCTCATTTTCTCCTCAGCAACCGCCAGCACAGTCCTGCAGTGCCCACTGGCCACGTGCCACCAGGCGGCTATTGGGACCATCACGCCGGTAGCACCGCCAACGAAAACCCTCATTGTCGGCTTACCAACACCGCCAGCCCCATCAGCCAGGTACTCACCCTTCATGTGAACCCCATCAAATGTGTCCGGCGCTGAGCCGATGACTACACAATCAATATCCTTAAGCGTAAGCTCCGCCTCATCAAGTGCCTGCTTAGCCGCTATCCAGGCAAGCTCCTTGGGCGTCTCGAGCATCCTCCTTCTAAATAACGTGAGTCCTGCACCGATTACTGCGGGCCTATGCTTAATGTAAATGTTCCTACTCATAGATTACCACCCATGCTTGCTTCTTAAGCATTACCGATCACCTACTTAACACGGCGACGACGCTTGTCGTGGTCGGCACACCACGCCATGAATGAACAACAGCCCTCTCAGCCCTATCCAACTGCATCCTACCAGCCTCACTCCTCAGTTGTAGTACTGCATTAACTAACCTGGCGAGACCATGAACCTCGAGTGGAACGCCCTCACCAAGTGCGCCGCCGCTTGGGTTTACTGGGAATAGGCCATCCCTATCAAAGGCTCCCTCCAGGAGTAGTTTATGGGCCTCACCAATAGGGGCCAGCTTCAGCGCCTCAATGAATTGCAACTCCTTGAAGCTGTACCTTGCATCAATTTCTGCAAAGTGAAGTTCCTTAATTGGGTCCTGAATGCCAGCCATTTTATACGCTGCCTCGGCAGCCCTCATCGCGTGCACTGGGAATTCCCAGTTATGGAATTCGAGGGATGGGTCCTCAGTAATCCAGTGAATCCCGTCAACCCACACGGGCGTGTCTGTGTACCTCCTTGCCACATCCTCGCTGGCTAGAACTACCACTATGGATGCATCGACAAATGGTGCGATGTCCAACTTAGTTAATGGTGATACGGTGTATGGCGTATTAAGTACCTCGTCCATTGTTAGGTTGGCGCCGTAACTAGCCTTCTCGTTATAGAGGGCATTTCTCTTATCTTTAACTACCACGTAGGCCAGGGCCTCCCGAGGCACGTTATAACGCGACATATATGCCTGGGCCTCCAATGCGGCTAATGCGTGGTAATTGGGTGTGTTTATTGCCCTTATGGTTATTGGATCCATGGCAAAAAGCATCACATCATGCATATTGGCAATGTCGCTGGGCTTCGCGTGGGACTCAGCAACGACTACGTCGAACTGCCCAGTCTTAATTAACATGTATGCATTAGCCACGCACTGAAGCCCATCACCGGGTGTTGTGAATACGGGCTTTAACGTACCACCGATGGGCTCTGGCGCGAATTCGTCGGCTATGGCTATACCCTCCCAAAAGTCCTCCTGGCAACTGGCGAAAGCGTCGACATCAGTCCTTGGGTTTAAACCGCCGGCATCCTCATAGGCGCGGGTTGCGGCTTCGAACATCATCTCCCTAAATGATGTCTCCTCAACCACAGGCCTAAACCCGTACCAACCAACCCCTATAATCGCAACCCTCCTTGACATAGTAATTATGGTGCCAGGGACCTTTTAATTTATTACCTACATACCCGTTGTTAACTCACCAAGCATTAATCTTAATAACTCCAGCCAGGTTTTAATTAATCGTAAATTCATGGTAAATCCATACGCATTGCTCATGATGGATTACCTAGTGGTAGTTTTGATTCAAATTGCGGCCTCTGCGCAGGATTTAAGGACTAGGGAGATTAGTGATTGGACGTGGATAATAGGTTCAATAATATGCATACCGCTTGGCTTGTACGTGGCCATCGCACTAAATCAATTAATCCTATTCATCATTAATGTGGTTATTGGTTCGATATTCGCATTGTCGGTTTATTGGTTGAGGGCCATGGGTGGTGCCGACTCTAAGTCCATAGCCTTCATATCGGCCTCAATACCCACACTACCCATGACCAGCCCAGCACTAACTGTAATAAATATCACGCCATTATCAGTACTGATCAATTCATTAATCATAGCCCTAGTTATATACATGCCCTACAATGTAATTCAAAACATTAGGTACGGCAGTAATTGCGAGGCCTTATCCAGGGTTAAGGGGCTCAGCAGGATAATATACCTGGTGATCCTCATGTGTGTACCAGCACATAGGGTCTTTAGAAACCCCAATAATTACGCAATATCCCAGGAACTCGCTGACGGTGGTTTCCAACCAGTGATTAGGCTTGGTCTTGAGGTTGATGATCCCAGGGAATTACTAATTGAGTGGTTGTCCCAGCAGGATCAACGTGGACACGCCAGTGCTGACTTCATATCACATACCATTCATAGTGCCCATAACCCTCGGCCTAGTAATGTACATAATAACCCATGCAAACTTCCTAACGCTTGCTCTGTCCTCACTATGAACACGAAAATTTTTATTTAACCGCTGTATCGGTGATCTGTGGTATTTGATGACAAGGACCTAAGGCCTGTCAGGGGAATGAAAGACCTAACGCCCGAGGAGTACTACCCAATGATGCAGATCTTCGATAAACTGGCCAGGGTCGCCGAATCCTTCGGTTACCTAAGGGTTGAGACACCGGCCCTGGAGCACTATGAAATACTTAAGGCCAAGGCCGGCGAAGACGTAATTAACGAGATCTACTACTTCAAGGATAAGGCCGGTAGGGAGGTTGGGCTTAGGTTCGACATGACCGTGCCTGTGGCCAGGGTCGTGTCGTACAGGGTTGATGTGCCGAAGCCGATCAGGTGTACTACATAACGAAGGTCTGGCGTTATGATGAGCCGCAGCACGGTAGGTATAGGGAGTTTCACCAATTCGGTATTGAGTTTATAGGTTCCTCAAGTGTTAGGGCTGACGCTGAGGTCCTTGCAGTCGGTGTTGAGGCGCTCAGGGCGCTCAATATTGGTGATTTCAGGGTTAGAATCAACGACAGGAGGGTAATTGATCAAATACTTGGCAAATTGGGCATTTCCAATGACCTTAGACCTGGTGTTCTCAGGATAATGGATAAGAGGGGTAAGGTGCCTGATGATGAGTTACTAAAGATGCTGAGGGATCTCGGGTTAAATAATGACACATCTCAGGAGGTCCTTAAGCTAGCCGGCACTAGTGAGGGTATTGATAAGGCCATTGACTCATTTAGGGAATTTGGCGTTGGCGATGAATTCATTAAGTACTATAGCGAGTTAATAGAGCTTCTTGACATGTATGGCATACGCAGTTACATGGACCTTGACATGGGCATTGTGAGGGGCCTCGATTACTACACGGGCATAGTCTTTGAGATGTACGTACCGGATTATAAGCTGTCAGTGGGGGGTGGCGGTAGGTATGATAACCTAATCGAGATCTACAGCGGTAAGCCAATGCCAGCCTCGGGATTCGCCATGGGCATTGAGAGGTTACTCGAAGTCCTTGAACAGAGGGGTTCGCTTAAGCGTGGTCTTCCGCAAGTTGATTACTACGTGTATGTACTTAGCAACGAAAGGAACCACTTGATGCTTGGTTATAAATTAGCGAGTAATTTGAGGTACCGTGGCAGTAAGGTCATTGTTGACACGGGTGAGAAGAGCCTTAGGAGTGCCCTTGAGTATGCCTCCAAGATAAACGTAAGGTACTTCGTGATAGTGGGTCCCAAGGAGGTTTCCCAGGGTCTCGTTAAGGTTAGGGACATGAGCAGCTGGAGTGAAAGGGACGTCCCACTTACTGAGTTCGGGATTAATGCCTAGGGTAAATAAGTAAATAAAGGGGTTGCTTAAATATCAGTGTAATGGTTAGGGAGGAAAGTTCAGGTAATTCAAAGTACCTAAAGGCGGACCTTCTCGATGTAATTGAAATACCTGAAGAGGGCGTCGCAGTTATGCTGTTCACAACAGAGGAATGGGATGACAAGGTACTACCCATAAGGATCGACATAACCGCCTCATTCTCAATAAAGAAGGCCTTGGGACTGGTGACCTTTCATAGGCCATTAACCCATGACCTACTCGTTGACTTAATAAATAGCTCGATGCCGTAGTGGAGAGGGTGACTATAGATGCCATGATCGACGGTGTCTACCTAGCCACAATATTTGTAAAGGATAACAGGACGAACGAGACCTTCCAACTCGACGCTAGGCCCAGTGATGCCACCGCAATAGCCGTGAGACTTGGGGCGCCTATATACGTGGCTGACCACCTCGCGGCTTATGCAGAGCCACTTGAGAATTACAGGGAGTTGAGAGCGAGGTATGGCTTCAGCTTTAACAAGAACCTATGAATTACCCGGTACTACTCACCAATAGCCACAAGAACCATGCGCCTATTCCTAGGCCCATCGAATTCTGCAAGGAAGACCTCTTGCCATGTTCCGCGAATGAGTTCGCCATTAACGATGGGTAATACATAGAATTGCTTAAAGATTGTTGTCAGTAAGTGGGCGTCTGCGTTATTATCAATCTCATTATGAAAGTAATTGCCATCGGCAGGTACTAACCTCTCGAATAGGTTCTCGTAATCCCTCCTTACCCGCGGTTCATCCTCATTGGCGAATAGGGCCGAGGTTGCATGCGGTAAAAATACAAGTACCATTCCATTCTTAATACCTGACTCCCTAACGAATTCCTCCACATGGCTTGTTACGTTAATAACCTCCCTACGTTTCCTACTTTGTACGGTAACCTCCTTGGTAACAACCCTCATACTACCCAGATACTATCACGCACTTAGTAAAACCTTACTTCATAATCGTCTCAACTGCTTCTTAATCGTGGAGATTAACCTCTCCAACTCAAGCATTGTGAGACCAATCGTTGAGTCATCACCACCCTGAACCAAAACGCCAATCACGAAGTTATCAACCCTCTTAATCACTATGTAACCCGCGCGGGCTTGAACAATTGAGTGGTTTGAATCCTCATTCAGTAACTCCTTACTAACCCTGTCACCCACGGCACTCAATGACGCGATCATGGCGGCCACGCGGTCCGGGTCAACATTAATCCTAGACGCGTGGGCGATTAAAAGCCCATCTAGTGACGCTATGTAAACACCGCTGATGCTGCCCACTGTGTTCAGGAAGTCCTGGACAATCTTACCCATTGGTTCCTTTATCTCCTCCATACGCTCTATCTATTTTCTTCTGGGGAGAATATAAATATAACTTTCAATTCGCCTACCTCCTAACAACGATCCTCCAACCACCCCTCAACCTCTTAATCAAATCCCTCCTAACCAACTCCCTAAACAACTCCACATAAGTCTCACTAGGCTCGGCACCCCTTAGTTCAATCCCGTACCTCCTCGCCAAGGACTTAACATTATTGACGCATGCCTGCCTGAGCGGGCAGGTTGAGCAGTAGTTGGTTAGGGGCTCGCCGTTTATTACCACGAGTCCGTGAATTGGGTCTATGAACGCGCCCTTATTCATCAATATACTGAGTATTATCTCCCCATTAACGTCTTTGACCTCATAAACAACGTAAATCCGACCACTCGGTAAGTACCTACTACCCTCCTTAACGACCCAGCCTGAGTTGAGGAGTCTCCTTAAATGTCTCGATAACTTACCCCTCTGCAACCCAGTCCTCCTCATTATCTGTGTGAAACTATTATTACCGCCTATTACTGTGAGCATTATCTCCAGGTTAATATTATCAAGTATTGCATTGAAGTCCCTCTCTCTCATCAGCACGTACTCACTATCGTAACTGGGAATAGCAACCCCGCCCTTTCCATTCAGTGTCACTATTATCTCGGGCTTAATGACAGCATTCATCAAGTCAATGGCTAATAACCGACTTATTAACCATTTTCCAAAAACCAAAATACCTAATAAGGTCCATGAGGTACTCCTTATTAACTCAGCAATTGCACATGGGAAGTATGCCATTTAGGAGTTTCGTGAGGCTTGAGATACCTGACGTAATACTCGTAGAGCCCGTGGTATTCCCAGACATAAGGGGCTTCTTCGCAGAGCTCTACAAGAGGACTGACTTCCTAGCCGGTGGTGTGCCCCACGACTTCGTCCAGGTAAGCCTAAGCAAGTCAAGACGTGGTGTCGTACGCGGACTACACTACCAACTCAAGCCCATGGAGCAGGGAAAACTAGTAACAGTGGTCAAGGGCCGCGTGGTTGACGTGGCAGTCGACGTCAGGAGGGGCTCTCCCTGGTTCGGTAAGTACGTAATGGTGGAGCTCTCTGCGGACAACCCAAGCTTCTCTGGATACCGCCAGGCTTTGCCCATGGCTTTCAAGCCCTTGAGGATGACACGCTATTCCTATACCTACAGACCAAGGAGTACAGTCCACAGCATGAGAGGTGTATTGCCTGGAATGACCCTGAAATGGGCATACCATGGCCGATTAGGGAAAACGTGATAATCAGTGAGAAGGACAGTAAATGCCCACCACTTAGGCAGGCAGAGACGAACTTCGATTACCCAATATGATCAGCCCTCACACGCATCATCACTGTTAAATCAGTGATCACTAATCATCACAACAAAGCTTAATATGCGGTCCCTTAAATAGTAATTGCAATGATGAGTTGAACCCACGCCGATCGATGGCGAGGCCTAAACCGGCTGAGGTGGTTCCTTAATGATCACTAAGGGTTCGCCAGAGCCTATGTAATGCTTGATCCACTTATTTCTTAAGGCTATGTTCAGTCCAGGGTCTAAATGCGGCTTCACGGTCTTTATAAACCTGGCTATTGATTCCTTCTCGTGGATCACCAGGTAGAGTTTACCGTCATTGCCGGGAAATACATTGCTATTAATACCCAGGAACTTCAATGCAATCCTCAATGCAAGCCCCAGTGATTTATTCGGTATCCTAATGCTGAGTACGAAATTGGGGACATCAAGGCTGGGTTCTGGGTCGATTAATTCCCCATAAAAGTCATAAAGCCCTCTGAACAATTTAATCCAATCATTAACGTTGAAAAACATTAGTAACCTGGTTGGTTTCTGCAGGATTTTACTTACCTCATCGCATAGACTACCTGTTGCATTGAGAATGTTATTACTCATGGTGATCCCCGGTTCCAATGACCTCGCGTAGTCAACGGCGTCAGAAAAGCCTCAATGCTTCTCCACCTCACTGAGCACTCGTTCATGAAGGCGCCAATTAGGTAAGGGTTCACGAAGAACCTCTTAATTATATGCTTTAATATACTTATACTACGTCCAGTATACGCGTTGGTATGAGTATTGAGAGGGCCATGGACATACTGAGGAAGTACCCACTATGCAATCACTGCCTGGGTAGGTTATTCGCTAGATTAGGCACAGGGCTTGATAATGAGGAGAGGGGTAGGGCGATTAAGGACTACCTATTAATGAGGATTCATGAGAGGATATTAAATGAGGGACTAAGCGATGAGTTGCTCAATGATATTAAGGCACTGGCGATGAGTGGTCATGAACCAAGCATAAAATTCCTAAGTAATATGGGGATTAATGTATCGCCGGTCAAATGCTACGTGTGCGGCGACAACATCTTCACTAGGCTTAATGAGTGGGCCGATAATATTGCGAATAGCCTTAGGTCCCTTGGTATTGAGTTTAGGTCCTTTAGGCTTGGTAGTAAGGTGCCGCTGGATATACTGAGTAGGGAGTTAAGTATAACCACCGAGTTCAACGTATCGAGTGCTGAGTCCATCAAGCGCGAGATAAATAGGGAGTTGGGTAAGAGGGTCTCAGCAATACTCGGCGTACCATTCAATAGGGAGGAGCCTGACGTGGAGGTGGTCATAGACATTAACACGGGCTCCGTGGAGACGCAGGTAATGCCAATATACATATTGGCTAGGTATAGGAAGGTACATAGGCTAGTTAATGGGGAGGGCAGGTAAGGTGGCCCATTGATAGGGTAATGCAGGCCTATGGGGCTAAGGACGTGGTAATACACACAGGCGGTGAGGACCCAATGGGCACAAGAGTCCTTGGTAACGGTAGACCAGTAATACTGCAGGTAATTAGGCCCAGTAAGAGACCCGGCATTAATGATGTTTACGCATTACTTAGGGATTCAGACTATGACATTATGCTTGACAACCTATCCAGGGTTAGGGCCTCCGCAGTTATTAGGATGAAGGCTAGGGTCAGGGATTACGTAATTACGTACAGGGTCCTGGCAATTACGGATAACCCAGTCACCGACGATAACATTAAGTCGCTACGTGACTACTTCAGGAATAGGCAAGTGGTTCAGGTGTTTAGGCGTGGCCGTAGGGTTAGGAGGAGGGTTAGCATGGTTTACGAGCTTGATGGTAGGGTTGTTAGGGGTAGGCTTGTGGAGTTCCTGGTTAGGTGCCAGGGCAACCTATACATTAGGGGTTTTGTACATGGTGGTTTCGGTGATGTTGAGCCGAGTATTGCCGGCACGCTGGGCTTTGGTATTAGGCCTATCGAGGTTGATATACTCGGCATAAGTGATTGATCATGATGCGGATGCCTTAGTCTCGGTGGATTGGGCCTTGAAGGGTACTATGTGGTCGGGGGTCGTTATTATGACCTTCCTCTTGCCGCCAATGTATATCTCGATCTCGTAGGCCTTACCCCTCCTGCCGATTATTGTGCCTACCTTGCCTGGTACCTCCTGTGAGGTGCTGTGGTTACGAATGTTGGGTCTATGTCAATTACGACCTTATCACCGACATTATACTCATAGAGCCACCTGGAAATCCCTGGCCTACCCTTCTCCCTGGGCTTCTTTGTCAGTAGCTTCCTTGACTTGTAGCGTAGGCCGTGTGTTCGGTGCACGATGAACCCCAAGCACCACAATTCTATGGAGTATTTAAGCATTCCCCTCATTAATGATCTATGTTCACCAATCCTTAAATTTAAATAGGGATTTTTATTAGGGATTTAATTGTGGTTAAGCGTATCATTAATTCTGAGGATATTTCCATGCCCGAGGCACTCAGGATTCTCGAGGAGAAACTAATCAGTGTTAATCCTGGGATTACCAACGAGGTGGTCAATAACACCCTGGACTACCTCAGGAAATTCTCTAAGGTCGGTTCTGACAAGGCTAGGGAATTAATTTCGGAATTGATGAAGAGGTTTGGTCTGGCTAGGTTAACAGCAATTCAGATAGTTGATTTAATGCCTCAGACTGCCGATGAGCTTAGGGTATTACTCGGGGCCGAGAAGAGGGAGTTTAGTGATAAGGATGTTGAGGAGATCCTGAACCTACTGAAGAGCGCCAGGGGTTCTTAAGGGGTGTTCTGAATGGTTAAGAGGGAGGACTATGCATACGTACTTGACGTAATACCTCCGGAGCAAATGCTCATTAAGGACCCGTCCCTCATCAAGAAGGGTTTTCCAAGGAATGAAGCCTATGTGCAGGCCATTGGTGAGCAGTACTTCACGCTCCTTGAGTTAACGCTTAAGCCTAACGCCACTGCCGAGGTTGGTGAGAGGGTTTACATAGGTAGTGGGACTAGGGATAAGGTAAATAAGATTGTCAGGAGGATTAACTACGATGAGTTAACGAATGAGGCCAAGAACGCGCTCCCCGAGGTTGTTGCCAAGATTGTTAAGGCCCAGGAGAGTAAGTTCGTGGACTTCTTCAATAAGGCTGGGCCAATAACCCTTAAGATGCATAGTCTCGAGCTTCTCCGGGGCATTGGCAAGAAGACCCTTTGGCAAATACTTGAGGAGAGGAGGAAGAAGCCCTTCCAATCCTTTGATGATATAAAGAGTAGGGTTGGTATCGACCCTGAGAAGTTAATTATTGATAGGATATTGAGGGAACTGCAGGGTGCTGATCAGTATAGGATCTTCGTTAGTTAATTTTAACTACCTAACCCTAATAATCTTCCTCCGCCCAGCAATATCCCAAACCTCAACCTCAACGCCCGGCTCGATTTTACCCTTAATATCTTCCTCAATTTGATTCTGCGGAACCTCAAACGTTGTATAGTTCCTCAAATCCATCAACTGCCAGGAATCACCGACCTTAGCCACGACCTGGGCAACGAACTTCTCAATAATCGGCACCTCGACCTGGGCATCGGCAGGCACTATTAGGGTCCTCTTAACATTATCGAAGACGCCAATACCCACAATCCTCACCTTGGCAGAGCCATGCTTACCAGTCTTGCTCTTTTCAACCTCGACTATCTTGCATGGTTCCCCATCAATCATTAGGTAACTGCCCTCCTTCACAGAACCTGCCTCCGTCGGCTTCGTTGACATACAAGTCGATATACCTAAAGCTAATAAAAGGTTTTCTATCGAGTAATTCCCTGAGAAATTACTTATTAATTCACCTATCTGCATTAACCTGGTATTAATGAGGATAATGATTTATATTGGCAAGTACGAGGATTATGCATTGGCGAAGTTGATAATCAATAGGCTTAGTAGTAATGGCGTAGAGATAGTGGCTGCCAGGGACGTGGAGGTTAAGAACCTCGGCGTACCGAGATGGGACGGCGCTCAAGGCGTTGATATAGCCATGGTAATTGGCGGAGATGGGACAGTACTAAGGTTTTTACACGAAATTATTAATTCCACGGACATACCCATATTTCATGTGGGTACTGGCAGGGTTAATTACCTGAGTGACGTGAGCGCCAGGGAGTTACCCCAGGTTCTTGATAAGATAGTTAAGGGTGAGTATACGATTGAGGAGAGGCTCACGTTAAAGGCTATTGCCGTGGACTTCGAGTGCACTGCGTTAAATGAGGTCTTGGTTAAGGGCGTTGATCCTGGTCACTTAATAAATGTTACGATTGTTGAGAATAGCGGTGAGGAGTTAATAAGGGCTAGGATGGATGGCGTCATAATAGCGACGCCCACGGGCTCCACGGCATACGCACTAGCGGCAGGGGGCCCGGCTGTCGATATTAGGTTGGCCGTGAAGTTAATAGTACCCCTAGCGCCCTTCTCCAGGGCCTTGGTCCCCATTATACACCCATACGAGATACCCATTAAGGTATTAACGAGTGAGGTGCTCACATACTCTGTGACGGCATTGTTGCGCAGAGGGGTGCCGAGATACGTATTACGCCGGGTGACCGGAGGGTTAGGTTTATCAGGACTCGTCAGTATAGGATGTATGATAGGTTGTTTAGGAGGTTATTCATACCATGAGCCCTGGGGATACTGTGATACTTGACACATCGGCGATACTTCATATGAGGGATTTACGCCCATTAATGGATATGGGCGACCTGGTGACTACGAATTACGTGATCAGCGAATTAAGGGATGCGAGGGCGGTTGTTATACCTGAAATACTAAATATAAGCGTTTATGAGATTAGTGAGGATGAGGTTGCCAACGCCCGGAGGAATTACCACATACCGAGGTTACTAAGTGATGCCGATGTTTCATTAATAGTCCTAGCCATGAGACTGAGGAATAAAAATCCACTGGTGATTACCGATGATTCAATGTTAATAAAATTCCTTAGGAAATTGAAGATTAGATATTCAGTGGTTTTCCTGAGAAGGCGTCAGTAGGGCCTTGGCCTTAACTTGAGCTTCCTTGGTGCGTTCTCCTCAGGTATCTCGGCACCGGCCAACTCTATCGTTACGGTGTCCTGAAACCAGGGTGTTGACCTACCGAAGGCCCTGGGCATGTAGTTCCTGATCTTACGACCCTTATGAACGGCAGCATGGACAATGACCACATTATCAACATTGAGACCCCTATAATTGGCATTGTTCTCGAGGTTCTTAAGAACCTCCAGGTAT
Organism: Vulcanisaeta sp. JCM 16159; assembly: GCF_001316265.1. Lineage (GTDB taxonomy): Archaea > Thermoproteota > Thermoprotei > Thermoproteales > Thermocladiaceae > Vulcanisaeta. The sequence continues at coordinate 41,063 of NZ_BBDN01000010.1, forward strand.
GCCCTGGCAACCCTAACGGGCCACTTGGCCACTGGCCAGCCCTCCCAGGGCGTTGTGTGGTGTGCCTGCTTCTTGGTGAACCTCCTTATTGGTATTGGGGCCTTCATCTTAATGACGTTATTCAGGTACTCCTCGGCCTGCTTAATGGTGAAGCCCCTAATGAACCTGGCGACCTCAACAGCTTCTTCCAACTAATCCTATACTCATAGCCAAGGGCCTTAACCACTTGGTCCTCGGTAATACTCGCTCCATAAGTCTCCCTAACCCTCCTTATGATATCCTCCGCATCAATGCTCCAGTCAATCCTAGCCATACCCAAACCAACGCGAGTAATGCAATATAAAAATATTTACCTACCGTAATTCACGAGGCAAATAACCTACACGTCACTATAGACCTCCTTGATCAATTGTAAGTATACATATATGGACTTAATAATGTCATTAACCTCTACGTACTCGTCAGGTCCATGGGCACTGTTGATATTGCCAGGTCCATATGTCAATGCGTCTATGCCGGCTCTCTGTAAGTAACGAGTGTCAACAGGAACCCTTGATACGCCTACCCTGGGACTTATACGTAGTACATTACCTATGGCATTAATCAACTTATTTAACAACCTTGATCGGTCATTTAGTGCCGATTCTATCTTACTTACTACGTAAATATCTATGGCCGATTTAATACCGCCCCTTAACTCGTTCATGTAATTTATTAATTCATTAAGTGCTGTCTCAACATCCTCGTTTGGTAGTATCCTTCTATCTATTGAAAATTGAAAGTAATCAGGCACGAGATTACGAGAATTACCACCCCTAACGAAACCTCCTAATGTAATAGCCGCCCCCTCGCCCATGAACTGCCTACCCTCAATCCTAGGCTTCAACTCCTTAATTAATGCATAGGCCTCCCTAACGCCGTCCTCGAAGGCATTAACTCCATACCAAGGCTGCGCGGCATGGCTTGGTATGCCCCTAACAATAACATCCAATTGTAGTATTCCCATACTACCAATCCACACCGTGTCAAGCCCAGTGGGTTCTGCTACTATGGCATAATCAGGCTTACTAACCTGGTCGATGAGGTAATTAACGCCTGTTAAGCCGCCGATCTCCTCATCTGGGGTGAAGGAGAATTCGACACACCCATGAAAGTCCTTAGCTTCACTAAGTTTCTTTGCTAGTAATACCAGGCTGTCACACCGCCTTATCATCAGACGCGCCTCTACCGTAAATCCTATCATTAATAAGAACGGGCCTAAAGGGTTCCGTAATTAACCAGCCTCCCCCTCCAGGAACCACATCATAGTGGGCATTAAAATGAATCCTATGGTCCTTGGAATTACACAGTTCAGCCATTAGTATGTATCTTGGGTAATCAATATACTCAGGATAATACCTCTCAATCACTGGCTTAGGTACCTCGATTATCCTCGTACTCAACCCAAAGTCCATTAACAACCTATCTAGGTAAGTTACGATTTCCAGGTAATTCTCGCCAGGCGGTGCTACCGTCCTCAGCCCAATTAGGTCCATTAATACGTTAATTGCCTGCCTAGTGAGTTCACTCATCTTCACTTAATTCATTATATATTGCTAATAATTCCTTACCAACAATACCCGGTGAGTGCCTTTGGGTAACAATAGCCTTAGCCCTGGCGCCAAGCTCCATGGCGTAATCAGGGTAGTTTATGAGCTCCTTAGCACCATCCAGGAAGCACTTAACGTCATCGACCTCGCACAATATGCCGCCGTCACCAACAACCTCGGGCACCGAATCCACGTTAGACGCGACGACGGGTATCCCCATACTCATAGCCTCAAGTGCTGTGAATCCATAAGCCTCACCCTGGTTGGGAAGAGAAGTACGTCAAATTCGGCCATTAACTTAAGTAGTTCATCCCTCCTCATTGGACTGTGGTACTCAATACCCTCAATCCTCCTTGGGCTTTTACCAACATAAACCTTCCTAACATGCCTTGGTAATTTAGACATTACGTTCTCTGCAATATCACCACCCTTTCTATGGTATTCAACGCCGACGAAGCCCACTGTCATCTTATTATCGATTTTCCTAAAGCTCGTCCTCATTGGCGGTGGCACAACCCTAACGTCCCTAAACCCCTCCTCCTCAAGGCCCTCCTTACTCCATTGTGTCCAGGTTATCACTACCACGTTATCCCTATTGAATAAGTACCTAAAGGTCTTTACAGCAAGCCCATATAGCGAGTCCCTCCTTGATTTGCCCATGTACTTCTCGAAGAAGTTGAATATTGGTTGGTCAATTTCCTGAACCAGGGTGTGCGTGGTATGAATAGGTTCAGGAAGAATGCATGGGTTAGACCCTTAATCTTAAGGGAGTATATGGGCTCTATTATGGCCTTGAGAAACCACTTTGATGAATTAATTGTTTCATTAGCAACTTTATAACTAATGCCTGGGGGTGGATATTCAAGTCTCAGCCTTACCCCAGTCCTCATTTCCCCAGAAACCCTATTCCTACTTACTATAATATTTACAAGCATAGATTAGGTTGAATAGACACAGGATTATTATAAATATTTAATTTCCCTTTGCAATTCTCTGTCACTCATTATTAGTCTCACGTTAGTATGGCGTAGCCGCTCAACAATAAGTTAGAGGTAATCAAGCAATGAACCACGTCTCCTATTATAACCCGATTTACTGCCCTCTTGTTTCGTAACCTCCACCGTTGATGATTTCATTACTTTACCCTCCTTAATTAATTTCCTGGCCTGCTCAACTATCGAGTGGGCAAGCTTATCACCAAAACCCCTAATAGTGCTTATGACCCTCGGATCCGCATTGGCTAAGTCCTCAATGCTCCTGAAGCCAGCATTATAAAGTGCCCTAGCTCTGGCCCTGCCAATGCCTTCGAGGTTTGTTACGAATTCGATCAACTCATCTTTAACGCCGTATGTCAACCTCCACCTAAGTATGTTCAGTCTCTCCTCATGTCTTCTCATGTTGAGGGCATTGGCAAGCTTAGTCACCGCGCTGGCTAACCAATCCATCAAGTCACTATATACTCTCAAATCACCGGGTCCCACGTCATAGTTCTTATACAGCTCATCCTCAGAAACCTCGTTAGCCCAGTCAAGGAGCATCACTGCGGTCTTCACCGTGGAGAGGTAATCCTCAACCTCCTCATCCTCAAACTCCCCGTTCTCAATCTCATCCCTAGTAATTGGTGGCTTAATCAATAGGTAATCCCAGTTATCGAGTACGAGTTCCAGGTAATCCTCAATCTCATTCCTCCTAACCCTCAGCCTCGGCACCTCTGGTGACTGAACAATTAAGTGAACGTAGCCTAGGTTGTTAGTCTCATCCCTAGTCCTAAGTCCACGAATATAGGTATTCGCTGTGTACGGGTCCAGGTATAGGTTATTTAGTAATGAACAGTGCTGTTGCGGATACGTAATCATCCCTCCTCTCAAGGAACCCCGACTCAACCAGAAAGTTAATGATGTCATCTACCCTCCTCCTCAACAGGTCTCTAAGGAATTCATTCCTGTGAAAGCCACCTTGCACGTAACCGAGGTTGATGATATGAACCTCATCACGTCATCAATGCTTGAGGCATAGCCACTGGCTATTGCCGATAGTATGTGCGTGGCCATGTTCTTATCAGTCAGGAACTTGGACTTTATGTCCTCAACCTTAGCACCTATATAGTTCCTAATTAGGTAATCAACCTCATCCTCGCCCCTGGCAATGAGTATAGCCTCGCCGTACGGGTCAAGCCCAGGCCTACCGGCCCTACCAGCCATCTGCTTGTACTCCATCACGGGGAGCTCCTCCATGCCAATGCCGGCTCGTACCTCCTATACTCATGGATAATAACCCTCCTCGCCGGTAAATTAACGCCTGCGGCCAGTGTTGTTGTCGCAACAACGACCTTGATCAGCCTATCCCTAAAGGATGATTCTATGATTGTCCTGGTTTCCATGTCGAGACCAGCATGATGAAACGCAACACCGCATCTAACAGTTTTCGATAACTCCTCACCAAGCAACTTGGATTGGGAGGCCTCGATTATTGCGCCAGAAATCCTCGCTAATGTGTTAGGTTCTATGAGCTTTGTGCCGTAATTGCATACGTAGTGGGCGATTTGCTGGGCGAGCTTGACGGTGTTTGCCCTTGAGTTAGTGAATACAAGAGCTTGACCACCATTAATTATCGTATCCATCACAAGCGTTAATACGGGATTGCCCAAGTCCTTAATAGTCTCCCTGGACCCATCAGCATAGTAAATAACTCCATCATAGTACACACCCTCTCTAAGCTTCACGGGTCTCCAATCAGAGATCACGAGTTCCGCATTTAGGTAATTTGCGACCTCTTCGGCATTACCCACGGTAGCCGACAGGGCAAGCATCTGGTATTAAGACCCAGTGCTTTTACCTTTGCAATTATTGATTCGATGGTTGGGCCTCTCCTATCATCATCAATATAGTGAATCTCATCAATAACCAAAACACCGACCTGCCTAAGCCACTCAGCCCTATGTCTCAGTATGCTGTCGAGCTTCTCATACGTGGTAACCACTATGTCATAATTCATGAGCCAGGCATCCTCCCTATCATACTCACCGGTTGTTACGGCAATCCTAACGCCGAGTCTCTCGTAAATCCTCAAGTCCCTGGCCTTCTCGTAGGCCAGGGCCCTCAGTGGTACGGCCATTATTGCCTTAACATTTCTCGTAAGCACGGCATTTACCATTGCCAATTCAGCCATTAGGGTCTTCCCAGTGGCTGTGCTTGTGCACATGACGATGTTCCTACCATCAAACAAGCCCTTGCGCACGGCCTCCTCCTGCGGTGGGTAAAGTTCCTGAATGCCTCTCTCCCTAATTATGAAATCCCTCAATATGTCTGGAAGCGGCAAATCAGTAACGCGCAAACCAATCAACCAATTACCAATCTTCAACAGGATTAATAAAGAGTTAAGGCCTTATCAAACGCATAATTCATGGGCCTCAGTATCAATATCCCAAGTACTCGGCCAATTACCACCAAACCTATCAATTAGGTATGGCCTTGCGTAGTCAGGCCATGAACCATCAAGCACGTAATTAGTAACGGCCAGGGCGAGGGCAGGGCCAACCTCGGCCCCATACCCATTAAACCCACCAATAAGGAGTAGTCCATCATTGATGGTGCCAATCACAGGTCTCGTGTCTGGTGTTCCCTCGCAATAACCAAACCTGGAACCAATGAGCCTGGCCCTACCGAGCCTGGCTCTAACCTTTTTTTTCTGACCTCGTCTAGGAAATCATTGTCGACACCCCTCTCCCTGCCTGGTTCCGTGACCTTAAAATTGCCATCACCGCCAACGATTATCGAAAGCCTCAAACCGCTTAATGCATTATCGAACATGGAACCAAGGGGTCTCACGTAAATGCCGAGAACGTAATCATAAATTATATCATTCACCACCCTACCAAGGAACGCCGCTGCTTGGCACTTATAGGGCAGTAATGGCACCTTTAAATTGGCGTTCTTAATGATCATGGAATTCCAAGCACCAGAGGCAATAATTACGTAGTCACCACGGAACTCTCTACCATTTACCAAAACCTTAATGCCACCATTAACAAACTTAATACTTGCGAAGCCATTAACGTAGTTGATGCCCTTGATCTTACGAACCCTACTTATTAATAATGGGTAATTAACGAGGTTATCACCATTACTACTAAGTATGTAAACCTCCTCTTCACTAACCCTCTTGATACCGTACTCACTTACGTCGCTTATGATTCGCGTACTTGCCCCAGCGTCATGCCACATACTCATTATTTGCTTGGTATCGTTATAGCACGTAGTTGGTATTATCGTGATCGAATCCACGGGTCTCAACACGTTGGTCCCAACTTCCCTGGACAATTCCCCATACACATCCTCACTGATCCTTGCCAGCCTTATGTCCTCAGGAAACCTCAGGAGCTTTGAGTGGATAAGTGGGAACCTTGGCTTTTGTAGGTCTGAGTTTATCAGTGTGACGTTTACATTCCTCGAACTAAATAAGTACGTGAGCACTGTCCCTATAACACCTCCGCCAATTATCACGACATTCATGCACTGTCCAGACCTGGAATTAGGTATTAAGTATTAAGTTCTTTGCAGGGTATTTCATGAACGCCCACATTACTCGGCCGCGTAATGATTAATATATAGTCCCTCAATCCACCTTTATTCAGTAATTCACTTATTCGGTCTTTAGGCGGTTCACGGTCAAAGACCCCGAATAATGATGGACCAGCGCCGGACAACGCCACACCAATCGCGCCAATCCTTAACAGGGTATCCTTAACCACTTGGTAGTGTGGGTAGAACTTGGCCCTTATTGGTTCAACGATTGAGTCACCCATCAACGCCTTACCGAGTATCTCCCTATTATTCGTTATCAATGAGTAAACTAGCATGGATACATAGGCCGAGTTATTCTTGAGGTCCTTCATGTCCACGGCGCTCGGCAACACCCTACGCATTTCCCCCGTACTCACCTTACTACCGGCCAACACAACCGCAAGCCAATAATTACTGGGCACCTCAACCTTTACGAAATCCCCAGTCACAGGGTTAATAATGACCAAGCCACCCAGCAGGGACGCAGCCACATTATCCATGTGAGGAACACCAGCCGCCGCGGTTTCACCTGAGGCCGCGATGTTTATTAATGACTTATAATCAAGGTTAGCGCCCAATAACTTATTCAATGCGTAGGTTAGGGCTGCAGCGTCAGCACCACTACTACCTAAACCGCTTGCTGGTTTAATTTCCTTCTTAACGATAACCCTTACACTGAATTCAAGCCCCGTAACCCTCCTAAACTCCTCAATTACTGGGTAAAGCGTGGTAGCTCTATAATCGCTTGGTAAATAATGTGAGTAACTTCCAACGAATTTGATATCGTCATTACCACCCCGTCTTACTTCCACGTAGATATCATCGTATGGTTCTATAATGGCAAGCGACATTATGTCAAATCCAGGTCCTAAATTGGCTATAGAGGCTGGGCTCCTAATACATATTGGCATTGTTAATAAATACGGTACCTATTTATAATCATTAACCTAGGCGGGCACACTAGAGTATTTAATGCACAGTGCATCCATGCAAGGATTTTAAGCCTTAATATTGATTCGTTGATCAGCGAATTATTACTGCTCTGGGTATGGTAACTCCTTCATTAGCGGTATTAAACCAGGTATTAACCACTTCTCCCACATCTCATCAACCTTCCTCTGTATGTACTCAATATCCTCATCCGTTAGGTGCTTAAACCTCGTTTGTCTCCTTAGGTACTCCTTAACGGGCTTCCTCTTAATCTCGCCACTTGCTATTCTAGCACTCGTGCTCGTTAGCTTGAACTTACCATCCTCTATCTCGAAGAGCGGCCATATGCCTGTTTCGACTGCCAATTTACCTATTTCATGGCTGTACTTAGGGTCGAAACCCCATCCCTTGGGGCATGGGTCTAGGGTGTGTATGAACGTTGGTCCACCAATCTCCAGTGCCTTCCTCACCTTGTTGTATAGGTCTATTGGGTCTGCCGCTATTGCCGTGGCCACGTACCTAACCTCCGGGTGCCCAACGGCCATCATTGCGGCCATGTTCTTCTTCCACCTATACTTCATTATCCTGACCTGCTTACCGCTTGGGCTGAAGGTTGTCAGTGCTCCGTATGGTGTCATTGTTGTTTCCTGTATATCCGTGTTTGCGCTGGATTCGTTATCATACATAAGTATTAGGAAGTTATACTTCGTATGAGTCAGCGCATTGGAGACCTCCGACAGCCCCGCATCTGCGCAGCCTAGGTCACCACAAATGCCTATCACGTTTATCTTTTCATTGGGCAGCTTACCCTTCTCCATAAGTGCCTTCAACGCGGCTGCCGTACCAACCACGGCCGACCCAGTCCCAGACAGTTGGGTGTGTATCCAGGGTAGCGCCCAAGCCGTTGTGTAATACGTCGTGTTGGCAACGTACATGCACCCAGTCGCTCCAATAACAATTGTGTTAGGGCCTGCCGCCTTGGCAACCCACCTAAGGACCATTGCAGACTCACAGCCCTGGCAGGTCCTATGCCCAGCATCAAAATACTCAGTCTGAGCCATCTGTAGTAGGTCCTTGACCGTCCTGGCGAGCTTGATCGATATTGTCACACCCAATCACCCCATACTCTCCTTATAGATTTTTCTTCTATCTCCATTTTACTCTCTAACTCCATACCAAATCACCCTCTGCTCAACCATACCTTTTCTAGCTGCATCCAAAGCCATATTGAACATATTAATCGCATCGTTATAACTAATCTCCCTACCACCAAGACCACCAATGAAGTTCATCATCAATGGCCTATGTTCCGCCTCGTACAATGCACTCCTAATCTCCGTGAAGACAGCACCACCATCAAATGGCGAACCAAAGGAGTAGTCCCTATCCACCACAGCTACAACCTTAACGCCACTTAGATAGCGTATGATGTCCTCTGTTGGGAATGGTCTGAACCACCTAATCCTCAGGAAGCCGACCCTCTCGCCCTTAGCCCTCAACCTCCTAACAGCCTCCTTAATTGGCTTAGAAACGGTACCCATGCCTACCATGACGACGTCCGCATCCTCAACCATATACGGCTCAATGAATGGGTTCCCATAGTCCCTACCGAAGATCTTCGCGAAGTCCCTATAGGCCTCCTCAATAACCTTCCTCGCATTCTTCATTGCCTCATCCATTTGCTTCCTAAGCTCTGTAACCCAGTCCTCATTGACTTGCGGTGCCACGCTAATCACATTGCTTGGATGTAGCTTCCTATTGCCCAGGTCGTATGGTGGTAGGAACTTCTGAACCTTTGACTTGGGCGGTATCTTAAACACGTGCTCACTATGCGTCAGGAATGCGCCGTCCATTGAGATGCCCACGGGAAGCATGACCCTCGGATCCTCAGCAACCCTGTACGCAATTAACGTGGTATCCAGGGCCTCCTGGGCTGTATCAACCCAAACCAGTAGCCAGCCCACGTCCCTTACCATTAATGCGTCATTATGCTCAACACCGTATGCGCCAGGGTCGTCCAGAGCCCTATTGCCTATCAAGGCAACCACTGGTACCTATCGGTGCTTATGGCCACGATGGCCTCAATGGCCAGTAACCAACCAACACCGCTTGACCCAACGAATGTCCTGGCGCCAACCGCGGATGCGTGTTTTACGATCTCGAATTGATCATGCTCGTGAGCAGCCACTATGTACTCAGCCTTCATGTAGCCATCAGCTATTAACCTAGCCACTGTCTGCATGACACCGCCATAGGGCCTTATTGGGTATGCCGATGTTACGTCAATGTCGGCCAGCATTAATGCATAGGCAACGGCATCGGTGCCCGTGCCAACGACCTCCACCTCCTCATCTCCCTTAAGCACTGCCTCGAGACGCTTGGATTCGAGTGCGGAGACGGACATGCTCCATCACCTCTTCCTCACACTTATTACCTGCGCCTTTGGTAATAATGACTCGAACCATTTTCTATAGGTCTCCCTATTCTCCTTCCAAGCCCTGTACTCATCAATATACTTCCCATAGCCATCCTCGAACTCCATCTCATCAACCATAATTATTGTGTCAGGTACTGGGCAAACCTCAGCGCACACTCCGCAACCCTTGCAGTAGGCTAGGGCCGGGTTGAAGTAGCCGTCTGGCGTGACGTCAAACACAGAGTCTGGGCAATACTCCCAGCATAGGCTACACTTTATGCACTTGTCGAAGTTAATCACGGGCCTATAATGCTTGGCAGTGCCGCCAGTGAAGTATGGGTTCCTCTGGTTCGGCTTTAGGCCTGGTATTGCGCCGCCAATCATCATGTCCTTCCAACCAGGTAAGTGCGGTGGTTCATACTTATACGGCAGGCCCTCGCCAGGCCTAACCTCCCTCAACTTAACGAGTGATTGATAGGCCTCTAAAGCCCTGTTAACCCTCTCGCTGGGCTTATCAAGGCTCTCCAGGTACCTCTTAACATCATCAAGAGTGAGTATGCTGGGCATTACCTTGGCAATGGCGCCGAGGACCCTCTCCACAGTGCCGTCATCCGGGAATGTCCAGAAATCACCAATGCTCCTCTCACCATAAACAACGACTAGGGTGTATGGGGAGTCCCTGGCCGGTATGAACTTAAGTAACTCATCTGGTTTCCTCTTGGAAACCACGATTAATAAACCACCAGCCTCAACTTAAGATGGACTGGTTGAATCCCCTGCCAGGCCCAGGACTCAACACCCTTGAGTATGGTGTCATCAAGCACTATCGATGCATCAACGTAGTCAGGCTCAACCCTAGCAGCCTCAGCATCTAGAACCTCCTCGCTTGCGCCCTTGGCTACAACCACGAAGTACTTCGCAGGTGAACCATCCCTCTCCGGGTCATCACCATACCTCTGGTAGGACAATGCAACATTACCAGCCATCCTAGCCGCGTAAACAATCCCCCTGGCTAAATTCCTGGCCAAGTGTCTCTGGTGTATTCCCCTATAAATGATCTCTATCGTGTATATACTTGAAGCTTGAACAGACATTCTAATCAGAGATTGATTATATTGCACTTTTAAAGCAATGCCCTCCCAAGTATATTAAAAATAACACATTCGATGCGTTCTTTACGTGGACTCCGGTTTATAAACAATAATATATAGCATATATAGATTTACGAAACCAACTGATTAATCCGTTCTCTAACCCTGGCCAGGGCCTCCGCATTTTCCCTGAAATCATCCACTAGGTTATTTACGAAGTTTTCATCGATCTCCTCAGACCTAGACAACGCCTCCCTAACCATCTCCTCAAGTGTGGCGCATCTTCTGAATACGTAATACATGGCGTCGATATCAGCATCGCTTAGGCTTATTATCCCGCCTCCAAGGCTTGGAGACCACGTTCCATCCCCAATCACCGATAGTACTCTCACTAGGAATTTCTATGTTTGCTTCCCTCAATTTCTCAAGTAATTTCTCCACAGTAAGTGCTACGGCATTCCTCAACCCAGCGATTATCGCATTTAACCTGTCAATCACGACAATATAAAACTAAATTAATAATTATAAGTATTTCGTAATTAAATAAAAAGTGTTTCAAATAAGCACCCTCTTAACGTAACCAGGCTTAGGCATATAAATATCCCCTGACTTAAGTAGAATATTTATTGCCTTATCCACCGCCTGCCTATCAAGACCTGCGGCCTCGGCCTCCTTATACAGGTCCTCGACCCTAACGGGCTTACCGCCACTGGACTCCTCGAGTTGAGCCAGTAGTCATTATCAATGCCATCCTCTCCTGGGTTGACTTCGGCTTTCCAGTCATTATTATGTCAATGTCTATCTTCCCTGACTCAACATCAATACCAACACTACTCAGGTACTTCATGAAGAGCCTAATGGCCCTATCAGCATCCTCAGCCTCAACCACGGGGCTAAGCCTCATTTTAGCCTCAGACTCGGAAAGCCTAATCAAGGCTTCCAACTGCCTAGCCGTTATGGCAATTGGCGAATCCGGTTCCCTGGACTTCGCCCTCATCTGCACGTAGAACTGCACAATCCTCTCCCTAGCCTCAGGCGTTAATACTGGCTTGACGTGCTTACGAGCATAGGCAATGTACTTCCTAAGTAGGTCAGGCGGTATTATGTCTGCGAAGCCCTCAGGAACTTCGCCGGCATGTAGCGTGGTTATGTGCTCTGCAATCGCCTTATCCCTGTCGAGGTTTGGTTCATCCCTAATGATGAATATTAGGTCAAACCTCGAAAGCAGGGTGACGGGTAGGTCCACGTTCTCGGCCACGGTCCTGTTGGGCAGGTACCTACCGAAGGCTGGATTAGCGGCGGCTAGAACACTACACCTGGCGTTCAGAGTTGCCACAATGCCAGCCTTGGCTATGGAGACCGTTTGCTGCTCAAGGGCTTCATGAATGGCTACCCTGTCCTTGGTATCCATCTTATCAATTTCGTCAATAACAGCCACACCCGTATCCGCAAGGACCAATGCACCAGCCTCTAGGTAGAACTCGCCAGTGTCCTTCTCGCGCACGACGGCCGCCGTCAGGCCGGCCGCCGAGCTACCCTTGCCTGTGGTGTATACGGCCCTTGGGGCTATCTTGGTTACGAACCTAAGCAGCTGTGTCTTAGCCATACCTGGGTCGCCAACGAGCAGTATGTGTATGTCACCCCTAACCCTAATGCCGTCTGGGTACACCTTGGGTACGCCGCCGAAGAGTAGGCATGCTATTGCCTCCTTTATGTCCTCCATACCGTATATGGAGGGCGCTATTGACTTGATTATCCTCTCCCTAACGTCGGGCATCTTCGAAAGCTCCAGTATCCTCTTCTCATCCTCCGGCGTAATCTCGATCTCCACCAACTCCCTCTGCTGGCTCTCCACGTGATTAACCTCCATGAAGCTGGAGACAACGGGTGGCTTACCCTTCCTTAAGTCGGCCAGGTCGAGGTTCATGATACCAACCAGGTAAACTCTATCGCCGGGCTTCACGGTATCGACCAAGTCATCAAGCAGTATCGCCTCAATACTCCTAGGCAACTGACCCGGTGGCAACTCCTCGGGCTTCTCTTGAACGATTACCTTCTGCCAATCAATGAACTCACTCCTCTCCTCAACAAACACCATACTATTCAATGCACCACACTTGGGGCAACGCTTCGGCGGCTGAACAAAACCCGTGGTTGGTTGGGGAATCTCAACCTCATAGCCACACTGTGAGCACCTGAACACGGACTTCCTAAGGTAATGCTTTGGCGGTGTCTGCCTGGTTATTATGCCCTCAACCATTATTAATTTACCAAGGACTTCACTCCTAAGCCTCCTAATGGGTAGGGACTCGGGCAGTCTCCTAAACCTCATGTAGAAGTTCCTAACGGACTTGGCAAGCTCCGGGTCCCTCTCGGTTATTGCCTGCCTAACAGCCTCGGAACCAGCCTGAATAACTAACTGAGGTCTCTCCAGAAGCATATCAGCGAGGTCCTTATTATTGATTAACAAGTCGTGGAAGTCAACGACTAGGGACCTCTTCCTCTGTATAATCATATTATTAATCTCATCAACATACCTATCACTGGACTCAATAAAGCTCCTAAGCCCCTGAATCAACGAGTCAAGGCTAACCTCGGCGGTTTCTGGCGCAGTCATTGCAGACCCACCACCGCATTGAGGAACTCCCTGATTATCGGCGCGATGGATTTAACGAGCTCCTCCTCCTCAATAGTGAGCTTGTCCAGGAAGTCCCTGGAGTCCGCGATCCCGGGATTAACGGCTAAAAGCGTGAGTATCTTCCTAAGCCTCAACTGGGCGAGCTCCCTCAACTGCTGCGCATAAATCCTAACACTCCTCTGATCACCACCAACCATGCTAAGCCTAGCCCTAACGTAGAAGTCCCTGGGCAACTCCCTCAATTCGCTCGGAGCCCTATTCTCAAGCCAAACTCTCTTAAGAATCTCCTCACTACCGATCTTATCCTCATCAAGCAACGAAGCAACACCTCGCTTAATCAACACCTCAAGCACATTGGGCGGCGCATTAATTACTGAACCAGCTTGGCAGGGGCAATACTAATTATGCCCAGGTCAACCCCATCCACATCCCGCGTCAACACAGCCCTAACGCTTGGCATTAAGTATGAAAAACCCATCAAAAGTAACTACCACAAACCAATTAAAAAGGCACTACAGGAAAAGGATAAGTAATATTGATGGGATCCTAAGATGCGAAATCACGGCATCACCCTAACACCTCTCTTAATAGCTTTTTGCGCTAAATCACGATCAAAGGTCGCCAATATGGCACCTTCTCTTATAGCTATTGAAAGTATTAAATAGTCATTAATGTCCTTTATAGACGCCCTATCTTCAATTATCATCTTAAACGCTCTCTCGTAAATACCCAAATCCTCGAGCAGATAATTAACACGAGGATCCATCAAGTACTCCCGAAGTTTTAACGCTATTAGATTAAGGTCAATATTTAAATGCCTGGCCATCACCCATATATACTCATGAATCACGATTGACGGTATTATTAATTCCGTGGCACTATCAACAATAGTACTTGCATCGTTATAATGCTCGCTATCCTCCACGGTATCGTAAACCAAAACGTTCGTATCAACGAGTACTTTAATCCATCACCTCCTCAATAGCCCTCTCAATCTCCTCAACAGTAATAGGTCTACCTAACCTAATCGTAGTCCTACTCCTCCTAACAGGAATGAGTTTAATAACACCCTCACCCTCGTCATAGACAACCTTAACTAAATCCCCAACCCTAATCCCGAGCCTCTCCCTAATACTCGCCGGTATCGTAACCTGGTAATTCCTAGTAACCTTAACAATAGTCTCAACCACAGTATTAAGATACAGCCAACTATTTAAGCATTATCTACTATAACGCAATAATTTACTAAACCATAACACTTAACCGTGAAATCCATCATCCCAACTGTTGAGACTTAGTGACATCCATGTAGTCAACCTCAACCACATCCCTAGGATCAACGCCAAGGGACTTACTCAGATGGTCAAGCACATCGAGCATAATCAGCGCTGGTGCCACAGTTGGAGAGGGCGGAGAGTTGAAGACCGGAGTGGGCGATAATCCTAACCTCAGTCTCGGAACCACGCTCAATAACCAGGGTCATGCAGGTGAGGTAATGATTAATCCTAAAGAAGAACTTCTGCCCAAAAGCAATAGCGACCCTGGGATTCGTGCCCAAAACCGTGAAATAAACATTAGACGCGGGATCATAATCCCTAATCACATTAACAACGGGATCAAAACCCGCAGGGAATACCGCTTAATTCCATGAGCCAAAACCCTACTACCCATCAAATCGGCATGAACAAAGTGCACTCTTAAAGATATTCATTATACCGTTATTCCTAGGATCATCAAGAGCCCTCATAATGGAGACATGAAGGCTTGGCTCATCACCAGCAATCCATAACTACGAAGAAAATCCTCTAAAGATGGAATTACGAGGACAAACTGGAAAAGAACTTCACCATCCCTATACCTCAAGACGCAATCATGAGACATGAAAGACCCTGCATTAATTCCCTGCCCGCACTCCACACTCGGTTTATACTGGGGAAACTTATTCCTATTGCTGATGAAGTTTTCAACGTCACGCTTTAATCTATCGAAAGTATTAACTGCATCATTGGAATCGGAATCGCGTAAAACCAATACCTTTACCTTGATGGACGACCTAATAGAACGTAATTTACTAACGAGGACCCTAACATTACGATCAAGCCTGTCCCTACCACCCTCAATAATAAATGGAAGTTCTTTATTATCTATGACACGCCTAACTAGCCTGTCCTTATCCTTGGGCTCTACATTCATAACCTTGCGATTAGGCTCTATTCTCGAGACAACTTCCCTGATGAATTCGTAATCATGCACGCCCTCGCATAGGGCAATTATGATGCAATTAGGGCCCCCTGAGGTCCGACTCAAGCTCGTGCCTCTCGCCATACGCCTCCTCACCACTCAATTGCTCATAATCAATGCTACCATCGGGCATCAGGTAGAGCCTAATCAACCTAACCCTATCAAGGGCATTCCTATCCCTAGCCTCATTAAGCAGGTAATCAAGGAACTCAAGCGATTGGGTAGCCATAACGAATTGAATACGGTCAAGGAACCTAGGCTCAACCATGTACCTAGCGAGAACCTCCATGAAGCCAGGGTGCAGATGAGCCTCAGGCTCATCGATCACGGCAACGTCAACGCCCATGACAATGAGACTGAGCATCCTAACCAGGGCCTTAAAGCCATCACCCATCAAGTCATAGGGCACAGAAACCCTATTGTCGCCAAACTTAGAATTACCTGCCTATCCCTATAATCATAGAAATAACGAACCTCCTTCCTTAATAAGTCAACCAACTCGGTTTGTTTATCAGGTAGTAAGTCCTCTATTAGGAATGGGTTCATTGATAAATGCTGAACACGTACTGGCTTTACATCCATCCTTCTACCAATATGAATAATGTGAGTTTCAGAAAACAACTTCTTTAATTGATTATTTAATATTCTCTTAGCCTCATTGGCACTCAATCCCAACTTCTCCAACTTACTAATTGCATCTTCACTAACTTCTACTCCGCTTAAAGGTAATAATGCAACATTGAATAATTCATCATTAACATACGTACTTATAATCATAATCTTCAACAATAAATCATTTACATAATCATTAAGTACAGCCACCACATTATCAATAAACTCCTTAAATGCCTCCGTGAGATCTTTAACATCCTTACGCTCCCTCTGCATTTTACGAAAAGCATTCATAAGTATTTCCTGGGATCTCGGCGTTAATTCAGTGAGCGATTTCGTTAGTTCTCGCATTATGTCACTGCGTAAATTGCCTAGTTCCTCAAAACCCTTAGTTATCTCCACTTTAATGCGATGAGTTGAACCTTGGCTGATCAAGTCGCCGGACACAACGGCGACCTTTCTATTACTCCTCAAATTAATTAAATAATTACTCTTAAGTTCAAGTTTTGAAAGCGCATCAACATGAGGCTCTGATGTGGTAATCTTAAAATCACTCACTGAGGAGAGGAGCAGGGCAGTGGCCTCAAGCGCCGTACTCTTACCCGTGTTATTCCTACCAACGAAGACCGTAATATCGCCAAGCTCAATATCAAGCTTAGCAAATGGTCCATAATCCTCAAGCAATAACCGCCTCAATACAACAACCATGAAATAAATGTAGCAACAGGGCTAAAATACCTTTTGAAAAATCAATTCACGGCATACCCACTCCCTTAACGGTTGATCTAGACCACCACGTGCTGAGGAGCGCCATGGCTAATGCATAAATAGGGAGTAAAGTGGCTATCATTACTGGGACGTACGTAGCGGTGTAAAGAGCAATCAAATCGCCGGGCGTCGGCGCGGAAGCTATTAAGTGCGGAGGAAACCCCATGACGGCGTATAAAAAGGCGAGCTCGCAACCGGCACAATAAGACACATGGCAAGGTAAACCAGGGACTGAAGGAAAGCCCTCCTAAACCCAAAGCCGAACTCCACAATGTCATCCCTAAGGAACTTAATCACTAACGCAAAACCAACAATTGAAATAGCCACCAAATAAAGCATTGACAATTGAAATTCCCTAGCTAAGGTGACTGGAATAACGAAGACCCAAGCAAACGGATTAAGAAAAACAGCAACACCAAGCCCATACAATAAGCGGGTGTAATTTTGAGGCATACCTATCACCATTGAGTCCTAAGCCTAGGAGACATTTAAGTTTTGGCAAGACCACGTATTAGTAAATAATGAATAAACATTTAGATCACTATATACGCATCCTTCGTACGTACCACTAACTACTGGAGCCCATTTACCGGTTAATGACACAGTGGCTATAAAGTCGCCAGGTACGTAATAAATGATCCAACCAGATATAAAGTACCAGCTATTAGGAGGTACTGAGACGCCGTAGAACGAAGTACCTGTATACGTATAACTAAATGAGGGAGTACCGCTAAAGCCAGGCAAGTTCCAATATGTAACCTGAGGCTGAGGATTAAGGCATTTAGAAGGCCTTGTCCGTTTATATAAGTAACGATGAAATAATCGTAAATGCCTAATGGGTCAATCATAATGCAGTTTATCTGAAAAGACGTTGTCTGTCCAGGTGAGATGGATGTTGAACCCCATGTGAATGTGCAGTACTCGGCAATTGTGGTCGGCTTGATTATTACTGCGCCGTTCGTGGACGCTAATGCAATTGGAGGACTTAGTAGGTTTAATATAAAGAGCATGATTAAGTAGATAGAAAATAAACCGACAATTACACCACCGTATTTCCACAGTTTATGCTTTAAGCTCGCACCCTCAGTTTTGGTGAGAGACGCCATACGGTAGTCCCATTATAGTGGGCTTTTTGCCTCGGATGTTCAGACAAAATACTCGAGCCATATCCCGAGGAAGGTTAATAAACGGACACCAATAACTAATAACTGGATGAGCTCCTCCCGTCCCCACTGAACCAATGATGTAAACCGGGCCGGCAGTGATCAATCTCTAATGACTCATTTAATTCATTAATACTTATTCAAATCACCCGTCATACTCGGCTTAGCATTTCAACTACTCCAATAAGTTACAGCTAAGACATTAGGTTTATGTTCATTTTAAAATAACTCTGGCGATATATATATTAGTTAAAATAAAGTTATTTGATGAAGGACCCGCTTAAGAGTAAGGTGAACAGGCAAGTTATTATATGGGGCTTGGTAATCCTTATGGTAGTGTTGGGTATAATAATGGTTTTACTTCCCGCATATCGCGCACCGCCGCCATGGCTTGGAGGAGGAACGTGGAGCAGTCACTCTATGTCTATCGATCCTATAAACGCTATGCGGGCCTACACCTCTTCCGCCTTGCTGGGCAATGTAATTATTTTTAGTTTTTAATTAAAATTTAAAAATAAAATTGGTATATTTTTATTTAATGAAACGCCTATTTGATTTATTAATTGGATTTATAATAGTTATTACGGGTGTCATTACCGCATTACTCCTCTATCCATTTTATTTCAAAATCGATAGTGGTGCCATGCTCATAATTGCCCTACTGATTCCGCTTCTATTTGGCATTGTTGGTGTTGGTTGGGTCCTAGGTGGTTGGGCGGGGGTTGGCGCGGCCATTGGGGAGTTGGGTCTCAGGTTCAGGATTTGGCTGCTCATGCACTTGCTCTACGGTGATAAGGAATTTCTCATAGACCTAATGCTAATACAATACGTGTTAATGAACATATACGAAATACCCTACGAACTCTCCATAAACGGGCACGAGGTCATAATCAAGGCACCACTGAGTAGGGACGCGAGCATCAGACTCATGAACTACCTGAACCAGAGAATGAATAAATTGCTCATCATAAGCGTAGAACCAATGAAGCAATGAATAAGGTAGTAAATACCTACTGGGGCTTCACGATGCTCAAGGCGTTGATGAGCAACTCCCTGTCCTCACCATTGCATATGATTACCGTACCCCAAACCACCTTACGAACCCTGATACCGAGACCGACAAGCTCATCCCTAAGCCTCCGAGCCTTCCCTGAGTCGCCAAGTGAAATTAATACGCAGGACTCGGTATACTCGTAGCCCCTCCCATTACGGCCCTGGCCACGTGCACATGCCACCTCCTAATTCTATACCTCCCAAGCACATTGACCAAGTCATCAATACTCGGTAGCCTCCTGGGCTCGCCATAAAACTTCTCATAAACACCAAGCATCCTGAGAATGCGCTTGGTATCCTCAATGGGCACGTATATTTCGAAGACCCCACCACGGTTATTAACACTCACGTTAAAACCAGCCGACCTCAGGTCGCTGACCATGGCCCTCGCCAAACCCTCATCACTCGTTGACTTGGCTAGGTACCATCCACGGCCCATATTATGCTTCCTCAGTATTAGGTCATGACCAAGAACATTAATCACGGGGTACTTGGCGTAGGTCAGGCAGGGGGTTGAGTACCTAACAGCCTCCACCAACTTAACACCCCTATCGGTAAGCCCATACATGGGCCAACCACCAGCCAAACCAACGATATCACTAATCACCATAGCCTTCACAGGGCAAACCACGTAATGCTCACTACCCCTACCCGAGGAACCACCAAAGAAATTACCAGAACAACCATAGAGCCCACACAGAAACTCATCCATAAACCTCCTAACGGGCTCATCAGTCACAAACGAAAACCCAATGTCAAAGGAGCCACGACCAACATGACCCAAAACACCATCACCAACAAACCAACCAAACAAAGAAGCCCTACCAATAAAACCATTAACCGCATAATAAACAAACCTAACACCCTTTCTAAACCTAACAACGCCCCAATTACCCAAAGCCTCCCTAAGCCAAGGAACCAGGTAGTCGGGAACTCTAGGATTGCTAAGTAAGGTCTCCGCCTTCTCTCTATTCACGATGAATTTCTCGATTTTATCTCTTAATCTTCCTGTCATTGGTATTATGTGCTTAAATGATACGTTTAACCCAGCCTTACCCTCACTAATGGTTACGTATATATAATCCTTAATCTTATCCACATCAAGGTAGCTAATTAACGAGATCAATAATGTGGCTGCCAGGTGAGGGTCTGGCGAGTTCAACGTAACCACCCGCGTACCGTTATTATACTCTACTGGGGATACATCGCTAATGAAGAGACCAGCAAGTATTGGTTCTGCATCGTTGATTTTAACGTCTAACGTGACGAATGGGCGTAGTGAGAATCCACTTAGGTAATGCATCGTGGTGCCCAGAGCAGAATACTTAGTACTAACGTTGTCTTCGCTCTTGATTCTATCCCAATTATTTAATATTTCATTTTTAACATTTACTAACGTATTGACGAGCTCTTCGACCGTGATTTCTATATCGTTGTTAATACCGGGTAAATTACTTAGGAGCATTTTGCATCCATATAGTTAATTTATCTTCTTGGTTTATAAATTACTTTCAGTACTGCAGTAGAAAGGTAAGTAAGACTTAAATAAGTCATGGTTGCATAAGAGTGCGGGGATAAAGTACGCCATCACACGGCAGCCTTACAAAGGCAGGCAAGGTGAGGAGTCAGACGCCTAGGATTCCGCCTAAGCCTAGGAAGAATCTTGTGCCTAGGAGGAGGAATAGTCGTAATTATAGGCGTTTGCTTTATAGGCTTGGTCAGGGTCAGCAGGTTTCGTAGTTTTGTTTCTTAAAAATTTCCTTCTTTCTTTTGTTGGTAATCTTAACTGTATTTAGGTGTTATTTTAGGTGATTGGTGGCGCAATATATATATTAGATAAAATAAATAAACATGGTATGTGGTCTGCGGGTACTAAGGGCGTGCGTAGGAAGGAGATTATTGAGGCGGTTGTCGCGGTGTCGATCATGCTGCTTTTTGAGTTTACGGCACCGGCGATTGCTTGGCTATCGGTACGATGGGTGTTGGTGATATAGTGGCTGCAGCAACCTTTGCGGCCAGTTTTGGAGCTGGGGCCGCGTTTTGGGGTTACGTGGGAAACTGTGGTTACTCTATTTATTTAGGAGTCACTCATGGTTGGGGTGCGTTTAATAATCCATCACCCTGGCTTTGTGCTGGTATTACTGCGGGTATTTTATGACGGTGTAATGAACAATGCCGGCTAGGTTAAAAACGATTTATAATCTATTTTTTGGCATTTTAATAGCCGTACTGATGTTTTTCGCGGAGCTCTACCTATCTGGGCTTCTCAAGAATGTGAGGTTTTCGCCCACCCTGAATTACGTTGTGGGTAGTGCAGGGGGTCTCTTGGTAATTGCGTATTTCGTTCATGGGGCATACCGCGTGGTGTTAGGGTCTGTTAGGGATAAGGCGATGCGGCGCATGGTGATTAATGTCGTTACATTGCTTGCGGTATTACTTACCGCGGAATTTACGGGCCTTATCTTCATGAGTCTTCATTACCTGTTTAGGCTTTCGATAGGTTACTTCGTGGGTTTTGTCATCGCATATTTCGTATTGTCGATGTTGATTAATGAAGCTTTGATCTACACCTACATTAAGGGTGTTGGGGGCTTTGGCGTTCATGGGGGTAGGCGTGCACTGATTCGTTTGGTCAGTGATAGTAAATATAATGGTTATACCATAAGCATGCTTTACCACGACCTGGTAATTCTCATGTATCCTGAGGACTATGAGGACGGTGTTATCGAGGTTATTAATGCCCATGAGGGCTATCACGCGAGGTTTAAGCATACCGTGATCCTCAACGCCGTTTTGTTCATTAGTGTACCCTTCCTGATTTATTACGGTGTTAGGGGTTACTCAATGCTGTGGACTGCGTTGCCCCTCCTGGCCGTGTTAATCCTAACATTGGCTAGGTCCTTTGAATTGCTTGCTGACAAGGCCGTTTATGATAGGTTGGGGCCTGGGGCCCTGGGTTACTTTAGGGTGATACTTAGGTCACTTTACGGTATTGATGATCCGAGGAGGGCCCCAATTAGGTCTAGGATTACGCATCCAGGTAGGAGGGACTTGGTATTATCGAGCGGTGACGTCCTTGGCGCATACGCGCCTTGGGAGTTTCCACTGCTTACCTCCTTGTTTGTCGGTTTTATTCTCGTCGGCACCTCCGTACTTCGCCCGGTGGGTATTTACATTGGGCCGGCCCTGCTTGTTTATATGGGTGTTGTTATTGGTTCATTCTTGCTAACGGTTCTTCTGGGCATTGTTTATAGGCCCATCATTAGGTGGTTCAGTCATGGTATGAGTAATGAGTCGGTACTTAACCTTTCCATGTTGGATTCCTCGGTCTTTACGGTATGTTCTGCTATGGTGTTCATATTCTATTTAATTTATCATTCATGGCTGTACTCAAATATTACTGCCGTTGCTCTTTCCTTTCTATTTTCATTGTTGGTCACCTGGTTTGTGTTACGTGATGTTGGGCGTGCGTTATTAATTGCTGTATTGATTACGTTAATATTTATTGCCCTAAACTATCTTTATTACATGGTAATACCTATCATTCATATTCCTTATTTTAGGTGATGCGTATCAGGGATACGCATATTGTATTAGGTAATATGGCTATTATGTGGATCAGTATTACAGGATGTATTTTTACTAGGCTTTGTTTTACCGCATCATGTATGCCTACCTACAATGCATGACTTAACGTCCACGCAGATGCTCTTATAAGGTGAATAGCACCTGCACTGAAGGAGTAAATCTCGATGGCGTAATTCGGCGCACATCAAGGCGCTACATACCTCTAAACCTCACTGTGCGTTATTCCGAAAACGTACTTGTACATTGCATAGTCATCAAGTATCATGAGAATTATAGTTAAAATAATGTATTACTGATTAACCGTTACTCATTGTGTTAATCTGCAGAGACCTTATAATATATCTTTAACGACTGTGCTTCACTCATGCTTTGCGAAGATCAGAGTAACAGAATTAATTATAACTATGCGGAGAAGTCGCGAAAGGCATTTTACCTAAAATATTCTCATGATAATACGCATAATTACTATTTTAAGATGGCTGTTGCGCAGGAACAAAATGGTGATTTCGTTATTGTGACTTTCTTTCCATTGGGTTATATCAGGAACGATTGGGATTATCAAAGAGAGTGCAATAATATAGTACCCGTGGAGTTAATATGTAAGGCATATAATCATCTTATTGATTTGTACTGTCACATAAATGATGTCAATTATATACTACATATACCCTTATAAATTAGTAAATATCGTATTGAATTCGATGAGTGCATGTAGTGAGGTGTGCCTTAGGGTGTTGGGTGTTGTTAGGGATGCGATTATTAATAATTATAATAATTATAAGGATTTTATTCACTTTGCCGTGCTTTACGGTTCCCTGGTTTATGGTGTGTTTGGTCCTCTTAGTGATGTGGATGTTGCGGTTATGTTTAGGGATGGTGTTAACGTTATTGATGCATTGCCCATGCTTGTTAGCGACCTTGCACTGGCGCTGGGCCTTCCTGAGGATAGGGTTGACGTTACCGTGCTTAATGACCCATTGCTACCCTTTGAGGTTAGGTTTAGGCTTTGACGCAGGGCGTGCCTGTTTACGTTGGTGACCGTGGGGTATTCATTAGGGAGGTTGTTAGGGCGGTCAGCCTTTACGGTGATTATCAAGTGTTTTTGCAGGCCAATGGATTTAATGGGTTGATTAGGAGGAGGTTGGTGAGTTGCGTGGGTCGTTTAAGTGATTTATTGGCTATTATTAAGAGGAATGTTGATGAGGTCGATGCCCTGGTCTCCAGGTATGGCGTTAATGAGTTAATTAATGATTATGTGCTACTGAACGCCACATTACACATGCTTCAGGTTGCAATACAGGCGTTAATCGACATGGGTTCTCATATAATGGTTGAGAAGGGCCTTAAGGCACCATCAACGTACTCCGAGGTACCCATTTACTTGGGCCAAGTCAGTATTATAAGTGATGATGACTCAAGGGTCTTTAGGAGGATGATAGGCTTCAGTAACGTCCTCGTGCATAATTATTCACAGGTCTCTATTGATGTTCTTCGTGAAATCCTGGCTAAGGCGCTTTACAGGGATTTATTGAGGATTGCCCTTAGCTATATGATTATGCCGTGAGTAATAACATTGATGTGTAGCTCACCGCCTCGGCGTTAACATTATGATTACTGTGTTTGTCTCATTGATGCTTGTTGAGTAATGGTACTGCACGGTTATGGTACCAACCAAATGCGTTATTCCGGTCTTCACACCTATTGAATACACGTTCATCGCTAATTCAATACCACTTACGTAAGCAATTACGTAATTACCAACTAGTCGTGTTAATTATGAATTCCTGACCGGACAGGAAAACCCTGTTACTGCCAATGAACTCCTCGATGACTGGTATACCCATTATGAAGATCCTCGTATTGCCATACAACGTGGTTAACCCAGCCTCATCATAGGTGAGGAAATGCAGTAATAATCTCTCAATACTGCATGCCCTATCCTCCTGGGCCACTATCCTCGTTGGTATTATGATCATGGCATTATCGCTGTGGGCTATCATGCATGTGTAATTGACGATACCAGGTGGTGGGGTTATTCCCGTTATCTGTATGCATGTTGTTTCGTTAACTATGCCGTTGAAGGTTATTGGTGGTTTTAACCCCGGGAAATTATCGCAACAAGGTGTCGGCCAAGCCTCGAAATACCACTCGTGATAAATCAATTTGTTGTTGTAATAAACGTAAGTATTATAGACCTCATTGAGAAATACCGCGGGGCACATGCAATATATCGGCTTCGTTAGGTATTGATACGCATAGTATGTAGTTACTGAAGATGAGAGAACCAGCACTATAATCAGCAATGTGTATGAAAGCCTCATATCACTGATCTACTCATGACTCACCCTTTTATCCCTAACTAAATTTTTGGTTTTAAATCACGAATGGCCATGTTGATGCTAAGAGGATTAATGTTTAATGTGGGTATGCTGGGAAGCATGCCGTGCCACTGAGTGCCGGTGACCATATTACGTAGCTTTCGTTATTGAAGCTTAGGGTTGTTGATGGTGTTCCGTAGATCACATACCACCTAAGTTGTATTGCGTAGTAATAGTAATACATGCATTGTGTTCCATCAGATGGGAATTCCTGAGACTCTATCGTGAAATTTCCATCGACCGGCAGGTAACCCGTGTAGTAGGCTCTGTTTGTGATGACGGTAAGTGAATAACCCCATTATCGCCAGCGCTAAGCTGAATTGCATCGCCAAATGCGGCATTACTAAGCATTAGTGACCAGGTATCGTTTGAGTACACGTTACTAACCACGGGTAAATCGCTATGCACTACATTGGCTGGGTCGGAAATAGTTGAGGATGTGGAACTTGATGATGAAAAGACCTGCGGTCCTGAGATTGGCGAAAGGCCATTACTATAACCCCCTCCACTACTATACCATTCCCATGATGATGAGTAATCAATCGCGATACCCATGCTATAGGTGGTTATGGCGGATCTTGGTGGCGTCCATTCATAATAGGCTAGACTATATGAGCTTTGGGGTTGTACATCAATCCATGCGTATGGGAATAGATTGATGTAGTCAGGGGTTGTTGCCGTATACTCCCAATTAGATGGATAATAAATGCAGAAGTCATAGTACCAATTAGTAATGTACGAGTCGCTGTATGGATTACCATAGTCGTTAAACGTGGGGCTTTCATAATAACTACCGCCAGGTAGATTTAACTGCCCTGTGGAAGTTATGGTACATGGATCAGAATAAGTATCATGTAACTGTTCGTATAGTACGAATATTAAGCTTCTCAAGCTCAATCTATAGCCTATGGATATGTCTAGTCTATCTCCATAGCCAGTAACTGCCTCAACACTAAATGGAGGTCCTCCCGCTAGGTACGGTATGAACGCTATGTAGTGTCCCTCAACTGTGTTATTAATGATCTCAGCCCTGAATAGGGCGTTTAATGCATAGTCTTGGAGCATTGTTGGTGTTGCATTATAGAAGGCTATGACGCCGTACCTTATGTATGGTGTGAGTATATTACTTAATTCAACCGGGCTTAATTTAATGTAGGGTAAATCAATAATTAATATGGAACCTGGTTTCTTCATCAGTAACGTTAATGCTTCAGAAAGGTTCAACCCTACGTAGTGTACCGTGGTAATTCCAAGTTCGGAGGCTCTCTGATAAATCTCGTTATATAGCGATTGCGGTCCAAGAACTATCACCAAACCACCTACGCTCTTAAAATAATTTAGTGATTCCGTATAGTTTACTATTAAATCATGGCCTAGAATAATTGTGGTATTGGTGGCACCGTATGATTTCAATGTTATTATGTATATAAATACATATAATAGTATTATTGCTAGTAGAGACATCGCAATTACTAGGTGTTTTAACCAGGTATCCGAGACCTTATTTTTCGCCATACACATACCCAATTCTCATCTCCTATTTATTGGTAAAGCCCTACCACAACGAACACAATTTAATGAATACCCACGTTCCTTAACTTTACCGCAGCGGTCCCCAACTCAATTACCATTAGTATTTCACCAATCATTTGAAGAAGTGGGCTTAGTATATTTATACCTGGGACTAGATCGAGGGAATAACCCATTAAGGTTAATAGCATTCCTACTTTGAGGCTTTGCCCAGGTCTACATATTTTGCCAATCTAAGAATTGCCATGTATATCAAGACCCACGATACTATTATTATCGCCCCAGTTATTATGGTTAACAGTGTTGCTGTAATTAACGTGAATATCGACAGGGCGTATCCAACGTTCGCTACGATAACTATGGATAAGCCAATCATCCTTAAGTAAGTACCGCCTAACCCTATGCCGTACTTTACATTATCTACATCACTCAATGTGTTAAATCCATTGAGTAGGAAAGCATACGTTAATGTCAGACTTACTAAGGCATTGATGACCTTGACTATGTCAGCAATAGAAATTATTTCTGAATGAATTGATATAATTGCTGTAATGTAGAATAACGCATTAAGTATTACGAACCAAAGTATGCCATTACGTATGTTAATTATACCGTTTATTAACTTACTAACTACATGCTTATTAATTGTGATAATTCCATGGAAGGCGCTAACCTGGGTTATGGCCCTTCTCAGGGACTCCCTATATTCACTATCAAGGCTATTAATTACTTGTTCGTAAACCACGGGTAATGGACCAATATAATGCCAAGTCCTACCGTGCCTATAATAGGCATAGTAACCACCGTTCAACTCCTTAATAATTAGCACGCCACGATTACCGCATCTCGGGCAAATGCCATAGCCAACACTACGGCTTGACATGAACCTCTTAATAGAGATAATGCCCTAGGTATTTAGCTTTTCTAAACTAATGCCTCTCTATATCCCTAAAGTTAAAAGTGGCTTAAGGCACCATAATAGTGATTGCCAAGTGGGCTTAGTATTGGTGTTAATATTGATAAGTTAATTAAGAGGGTAGTACTTACTTCGGTATTGAGGAACTTGGTGAATTTCCAATGGCTTTTGTGAATATGAGGTCGAGGTCTTCCTTAGGAGTTGGGTTGTGTTGGGATTATTTATGGACCACTGGGTTGTGATAAATCAACATTTCTGAGGAATTTCTCGGCAAGCGCTTGGGGGCGTTAGGGACGATGTTATTACCATGTATGTAAACCTTGAGGAGAGGACATTAACGAATTCACTGAGGACCTATGCAATTAATAGGAAGTAGTACTGAAGGAGTCTTGAGTTGGTGATTATTTTATCTATCAATTGCCTGCCTATAGGTAAGGGTTGTAATTCATGGATGCCTAGGCTTCCTCTGGTGTTTCGTACCACTTAACCTTTTCTCCAATGGCTGCCCTCATCTTCCACTTCATGCTCTTTGGTGCCTTATCCATGGCCTCCTTCATCCTATTTAGGTTGTTAATGACCTTATCCTTAACCTTCCCTGGTAAGTCAATGGTTTTTAGGTAGTTTAGGGTTCTCTCTATGTTGACTGTTGTTGTCTTGTAGAGACCCCAATCATCTGATGTTAGCTCTATTATTCTGCCCAGGTCTATCGTGTTCGCATCATCCTTATCGCCTAATTCAAATCTATACATCATTGCAATTATATCCTTTAGATCTTTCTCATTAATCTCCCAAATCTGAAACTTTGTCATTAGTAGGTCGCTCGGTGGTATTGTTGGGCTGAACCTCTCAAGCCTATCCTTAAGCTCGATGACGTGACTCTCCCTAAAGATGTCGAGGAAAACATCAATTCTCATGTTCATTTGGGTATCAAAGAACCTAAGTCTCTCCGCACCATGAAGCGCGTTAAACCTAACATCAGCCCTCAAGCCAAGTTCCTCAAGTGTCTTGGTTAACTTCCCCGAATCCCTCCTATGCGCTGCTATGTCTATGTCCTTAGGTTCACGTATTAATGCCGGCACTTCAGGTATATGTCACGAACCAAATAGGCTATTGCAACGCCACCAAGTAGCTACATGTTAACTTATTACCTTCACATGCATCAATAATAGCCAAGCCCCTCTTAATCTTCCTCTCAATGATATCTTGCGACATTACGATCATAGTAAGCCGTGGACTTATAAAACTTTTATTTTCATGGATATGTGTCATGGTCGGCTCATTTTATGTTTGTGAAATAGCACCGAGGCTTGGTGCCATTAAATATATACTATATTTACGTGATAGAAGACTTTATTAAGTCAGAGGTACCTAGTTATGAATTGGGAGGTTGAGGTGGAGGGTGACGATCAATCGTCTAGTTACGAATCAGTTATAGGTACAGTTTATGATGAGTTAGCCCCTGTTTATGAAAGAATTTTTCTAAGATTTTCCCAGTATTATAGGCATTTGTATAATGAATTGTACGAAATATTTGGAAACTATTTTGATGGCATCAAGATACACAGTAAAGTCCTTGATCTAGGTAGCGGTACTGGCATTTGGACGATGCTACTTAGGAAGCGTGGATATCACGTTGTCAGTCTAGACATATCCCGTGTATCGTTAACTAAGTGCGTTAGATCCAGGAGATGCAGTGACCCGGTGCAGGGTGATGCCGTTAGGTTGCCGTTTAGGGCTGGGTTTTTCGACGCTGTTGTGGCATATGGAAGTGTCTTTAATCATATCGTAAAGTCTGAGGAGGCCTTCAGGGAGGTTTCGAGGGTTTTAAGTAATGGTGGCTATTTACTGTTTGATGTTGATAACTTGGTATGCCCCGACATGGCCTATGAGGCGTTACTAGGTGGTATATCAATTAAGGGTTTCCTTAAGGGCTTAATTAAAGGTAGGGGTCACGTGGGTTATTGGTATGGTAATGGTAATGAGGCAATACCCTTTAGATTTTTCACGATTAGAGAATTACTTGACATACTGAGTAGTTATGGATTTGAGGTCGTGAGTCTCAGGGGTATTCACGTGCTTTCGAATATAATTCCATCAAGAATGCATCAATGGAGTAGCGGTAGAATTACTAAGGCAGCATCACTATTGTACTCATTTGATAGGGTGCTGGGTAGGTATATGCCCTTTAAGTACGTGGCCACCACATTCCTCATTGTCAGTAGGAAATTAGGTTTTTAACCCTGGTATTGCTCGTCGAGCTTCTTAACCACTTGGTCTATCTTATCGATACCCTCGTCAATTTGCTCCCTGGTTATTACTAGGGGCGGCGCTATTATGAACCAGGACGGACCACTAAACACATAAACACCCATGCTAAGTAACTCGGCAGCGAGCTTATCAACTGGCGTAGCCACGCCCCTGTACTTATCCTCATACGTGCCGAAGGGCGTCTTCCTGCTATCCTTAATGAACTCAATGGCCCAGAACAGGCCGACGCCCCTAACATCACCAATACTCTTGTGTCTCTCCTTCAACTCCTCAAGCCTCTTACTCAAGTACTCGCCCATGGCTCTGACATGACTAAGCAAGTCAAGTCTCCTATACTCCTCAATGACCGCCGGTATCGCTGCCAGGGAGACCGGGTGCGCCTCGAAGGTATGCCCATGTGCGAAGAACTCATCCTCGAAGTAATCAGCGATTTTCTTACTCACGGCCGTTATTCCGATGGGTACATACGAAGCCGACGCACCCTTAGCCGTTGTTAACATGTCCGGCTTAACACCCCATAGGTTCACGGCCCACCAATCACCGACACGACCCCAACCAGTCATAACCTCATCAGCAATGAATAATACGTCATTATCCTCAGCGATTTTCTTAAGCGTTGGTAGGTACTCCTTGGGTGGAACGACGACGCCGTTAGTACCAGTTATTGGCTCAACAAGTATCGCGGCTACATTCTTCTCATTCTTAATGACGTAATCCACGTAATTAACGCATGCCAAGCCACACTCAGGATACTTAAGGCCGAGTGGGCACCTATAGCAGTATGGCTCAGGTACCCTGACAACACCATGCATTGTGTGCGGCTCAATGAACCAACGCCTATAATCACCTGTCATGGATATTGAGGCAAGTGTTGACCCGTGATAGGACCTATACCTAACGATGACCTTGTAGGCAGGCTTCTTATAGAGCCTGGCGATCTTAACCGCAGCCTCATTGGCCTCGGTACCCGACGTGGAGAAGAAGAACTTCGTCAAGCCCTCAGGCATTATCTCGAGCAACGCCCTGGCAGCCTTGGCCTTGACCTCCGTGGCAAAGACGGGGGATATGTATTGTAGGGTTTCGAGTTGTTTTTTTTGATGGCGTTGATCACGTTTTCATTACCATAACCAAGATTGACGTTGACAAATTGAGAAGAGAAGTCCAGGTATTTCCTACCCTGGGAATCATAGAAGTAAACACCCTCAGCCTTAATAATGTTCAGCGGTTCCCAACCCCTCTGTCTACGCCAAGTACTAAATAAATGTTCGCGAACAGTTCGACTAATATAATCGTCCATACACAATAAGTAATTTTGACATTATTATAACTTTAACGGTATTAGAGGGCTCAGGCGGGTAGGAATGTTGGGTTTTTGTCTGTCGCAGGCTTTATGGTTTCGTCATTTAAAATGGCCCTTACATGCCTTGGTAACGTGAATAATGCCCTATGTATATCACCCTCATAAAATCTAAGTTCACCAGTTATCTTCTCCTTAATCCTATTATTAATCTCATCGGGCAATAGTATTGCTGGGTCATACCTCTTAGATCCAATTACGAAGCCCCACGTACTATCGAAGGAGTGCATGTACACCTGGTAAGCCCTGGCTATTGGGAATACCGAAGCAACAGTCCTGTAAATCGTGGCGAAGGTCCTTATGGAGTACGTCGTTGACGTGGCTTGGGTCACCATTATGCCATCATCACTTAGCTTATCCCTAACAATGTTGTAGAACTCAATAGTGTATAGTAGGTATGATGGACCACCCTCAAGTGGGTCCGTCAGGTCTAGTATTATTACGTCATACCTATCCCTTGACTCCTCAAGGAACTTCCTACCATCCTGAAGCACAAGCTTAAACCTTGAATCATCAAATACACCCTGGTTCATCTCAGGGAGGTACTCCTTAACGAGCCTAATTACCTCATCATCAATATCGACCATGATCACCTCCTCAACACTCCTATGCCTAAGTACCTCCCTAGCCGTAGCACCCTCGCCGCCACCAAGAATAAGCACCCTCCTCGGGTTTGGATGAGTTATCATTGCTGGGTGAACGAGCGATTCATGATAAACGAACTCATCGTATAGCGAACTCTGTATCTTACCATCAAGCACCAATGCCTTACCCAAGTCCTCAAACTCGACAATCGCAATCCTCTGATACTTAGTAATGCCACTATACAGAACCCTCCTAATACCCCTAACATGGTAACTAAATGGCGTATTAAACTCAATAAACCACGTACCCTCCTTGCTCATCCTCTCGAGACTCATCATGTGAATTACCTACCTCGACTTTTAAACATTATTTATGGTCAAGCACCACGCTGATTATGGAAGCATAAATAAGTAGAGAAGACCATATTAACGGGGATTTAATGAATGCTTAATTCACCACCATTCCAGTAGTTTCTTTACGTCATCAATCTTAGCCAGGTCCGCGTTGTATAGCGCAGCCGTCTTGCTTATGTCGTAGTTGTACGACCTGTAGAGCTCTATTACGCTTGCCTCTATGGAACCCTCCGCATGGATCATACCAACGGAGAGCAGGGCACCGAGGGCTGATAGGAATTCACGGGCGACTTGGAAGAGCCTTATCCTGACCCTCGGGTCCGTGCCCCTCTTACCAGCCAGGTACTTAACCATGTACCTCTCCTCGGTTGGGTTGCTTAACTCACTTGTTGATGGTATGTCCGCCAGTAGGCCGCCGGCTACGTCTATCATGTCCTTAACGGCGTCTAGGTACTTGGCATTAGCTGTTAGTTTACCCACGTTCGTGTATATTGGGTTTGGTATGCAAATGCCCGTGTTTGGGTCCTTAATGCACTTCTCGGCTGAGGCTATGGCGCTGGATACCAGGTACTCCTTATACGTTATTATGTCAACAATATCCCTCCTAATGTGGGACGCAGTCTCAACATCATTATACTCAGCAAAGAGCTTGGCATAGCCAAGTATTATATCGGCCAGGGCAGCCCTGTAGGAGATCGCGGTGAACCTGTGGTAAAGCGCGAAGGTTAATCCATAGGGCGCCGCGAAATCATACTCGCCGGCCAGGAAAACCCTGTCATTGGGTACCTTAACATTGTCGAATATTGTCAATGTCTCGACCTCTACGTTCGTCTTACCCATTGGGAATTCATCACCAAGCATGTTAATCTCAACCTCTCTTAGCGGTCTCGGTATTAGGATAATGCCCTTGGCATTTACTGGTGTTGCGAATGCAACCGCATAGTCTGCGTCCTCCTTAACCATATTCCTATAGGGCAGGACAATTAGTTCGTTAGCCGCAATGGATTGTGTCGTGTGAACCTTGGCACCCCTAACAATTATTCCGTCGGATTCCCTACCAACAATGTGGACGTAAAGGTCAGGGTCCTCCTGCTGA
Organism: Vulcanisaeta sp. JCM 16159; assembly: GCF_001316265.1. Lineage (GTDB taxonomy): Archaea > Thermoproteota > Thermoprotei > Thermoproteales > Thermocladiaceae > Vulcanisaeta. The sequence goes on from NZ_BBDN01000010.1 coordinate 74,197, forward strand.
TGAGGCCTAAGCATCCTATCGCCCTTAACGTCGGTCTGGGCAACGGCAATTGTAATATCATCCTTAACCACATGCTCATAATACCTCATGACCCTATCATAGTAATTAGTGCCCCTTGACCTATCAAGTTGCTTGGACGCTATCATGAGCCGAACAATGCGTCTGAACCAATGGTCTTCATTATATTGAACATACCCCTACCAAGCAGTGTTGTGTTATAGATTAACCTGAACCTCTCGATTAAATCACCGGGCTCCTGGGAACCTTATAGAACCTGCTTATGGTTCCATATTGAGTATCATCATATGTTAAGTATCTCCTTAACTCAGGATCCGCCTGCCACTTGTAGAGCTCAAGGGCGTGATTAATCGCGACCCTCAGAATCTCATGCCTAGTGACATCATCTACGGGCTTACCCCTATAATAAACGACCCTACCATCACGCAGACTATTAACATAATCCTCAGGAGACCTAACCATACAAGCAATATAGTGAGTAAGGTTGTTAATTAAAATGCTTAGTATAGTAAATATATAGTTATTTATAATATAGTGTAATAAATTAGGTGAAATATATAATGCTAATCTTTAATAACAAAATGATAAAATGTAAAACATGGAACTAATCACAAAGCAGGTAGGTGATACTGAGGTTCAGGTTATACCCGAGGGAGATTACATATGTGAGGTTCATGATGACAGGCCCTGGTTTAGGTTCTGGCCTCCTAGGGTTACAAGAAGAATGGATTACCCGAGGGTTCCTTTATTCAATATCGTTGAAGTTTCAGCAATGAGGTATCCAGGTAAGGACGTAATTATTTACTATGGGTTTAGGGTTAGGTACTCAGAGCTTTGGGACTCAATAATTAGGCTCTCGGCGTTTCTCTACAACCTTGGTGTTGATAGGGGTGATAGGGTTGCCATTTACATGCCAAATACGCCCCACTGGATAATATCATTCTTCGGCATCCTAAGGGCCAATGCAATTGCTGTGCCAATAAACCCATTGGTTGCACCTGATGTGCTCGAGTACATATTGAAGGAAACCGGGGTTAAGGCTGTGATAACACTAACACAGTTACTACCTAGATTACTCAGTGTTAAGGATAAGGTCCCATCACTTAAGTACGTAATTGCCGGCAGATATAGGGATTACTTACCTGAAAAGCCTGAGCTCAAGTTTCCCCAATTAATGCTCATGGATCCCGAGGTTCCTCAGGGAGTTATTAATTGGAGGGATGCCGTGACATTCAATGGCAATCCACCCACCGTGAAGGTTACGTATGAGGACCTCGCCGCAATCCCTTACACATCAGGCACAACGGGTATTCCTAAGGGCGTTATGCATAGTCACGGTACCATGTGGCGTCTACGCTAAATGCTGCGGTTTGGTATAATATTGCACCGAGTGGTATTGTATTAACGGTATTGCCCATATTCCACGTGACCGGCCTAGTACATTCTGTGCTTGTGCCCCTCTATGCTGGTTCAACGATGGTACTAATGACTACTTGGGACAGGGAGACTGCCGTCGACGCCATTGAGAAATATGGGATAACTCATTGGACAAGCATATCCACCATGATTGTCGATTTATTGGCAATGCCAGGCATTGAGAAGAGGAACCTATCATCATTAATACTGGCCGGTGGAGGTGGTGCACCAATGCCCGAGGCTGTCGCCAAGAGATTTAAGGAGTTAACGGGGCTTGATTACCTGGCTGGTTATGGACTTACTGAGACCTTCTCGCAAACCCACGTTAATCCACCTCACAGAGTTAAGATTGGTAGCGACCTTGGTATTCCACAACCTTGCACAGACGCCCTAGTGATAGATCCTGATACAAAGGAGATCCTACCGGTTGGTAAAAATGGGGAACTAGTGATCAGGGGACCGAATGTATTCAAGGGTTATTGGAAGAAGCCTGAGGAGACTAGGGAGGCGTTTATTGAGATTAATGGTAAGCTTTACTTTAGGACTGGTGATGTTGTTTATATGGATGATGAGGGTTATTTCTTCTACGTTGATAGGATTAAGAGGATGATTAATAGGGCTGGTTATAAGGTCTGGCCCTATAGAGTTGAGAACATACTGTATATGCACCCAGCCATTCTTGAGGTTGCCGTAGTGGCGACACCAGATCCAAGGGTTGGTGAGGAGGTTAAGGCATACGTAGTCCTTAAGCCGGAATACAGAGGCAAGGTGAAGCCTGAGGACATAATACAATGGGCTAGGGAGAGGATGTCAGCATATGAATATCCAAGGGTTGTGGAGTTCGTTGATTCATTGCCAAAGACTGCTACAGGTAAAATAGATTGGAGACTACTTCAGGAGCAAGAGAGAAAGAAGGTGGGTGGTAGGTGATGAGCCGTGGTATGAACAAGGTACCAATCGTTGGTGGAGGTGAGATAAGCCAAGTAACATGGTTTAACGTTATTTCACGAGCACCTTAAGGTGACCACCGAGGTTGTTCGTTGGAACTGGCCGCACTTGTACAATGAGGACGAGGAGCTTAGGAGGGCCATCGATGCCGTAAATGCGGCCAAGAGGTATGGCGTTAAGACGATCATAGACCTCACGGTAGCTGGGTTGGGTAGGGATGTTAAGTTTGATGAGAGGGTCGCGAAGGCGACTGGTGTTAATATAATAATGGGCACAGGCTTCTACACATACACGGAATTACCGTTTTACTTCAGGAACAGGGGCATTGACTCACTAATTGATGTCTTTATTCATGACATAACCATCGGCATCCAAGGAACCAACACTAAGGCTGCATTTGTTAAGGCCGTTATTGACTCACCTGGACTAACCAGTGATGTGGAGGTGGCCATTAGGGCCGCGGCGAGGGCTCATATCAAAACCGGCGTCCCGATAATCACCCACTCATTTGTTGGTAATAAGTCAAGCCTTGAATTAATCAGGATCTTTAGGGAGGAGGGTGTAGACCTTTCGAGAACAGTCATTGGGCATGTAGGTGATACAGACGATATTTCATACATAGAACAGATACTGAGAACCGGAGCATTCGTGGGCCTCGACAGGTTCGGCCTGGATACATACCTACCACTCGAGAAGAGGATTAAGACCACGGTTGAGTTAATAAGGAGAGGTTGGATCGACCAGTTACTTCTTTCTCACGATTACTGCCCAACCATTGACTGGTACCCACCAGAGGTTGTTAAGAGCACGGTGCCGGATTGGTCAATGACACTAATATTTGAGAAGGTAATACCAAGACTAAGGAGTGAAGGAATAGCTCAGGAGCAAATAGACAAAATACTCGTGGACAATCCAAGAAAAATATTCACTGGAGCAACCTAATAACCATTAATTCCAACATTAAAATATGAAGATATTCATATTGTACCTTTAGCGTTGAAAATAGCCATTCTATGTAAATACCATAAGGACTAAGTAACTTAAGCAATTAATTCCTTAACTCCTCAACTCGCATGGAGCCCCTACTCAACTCATACTCAACATTAACAAGCAACTCCCACAGTATATCCAAGACCTCGTCCTTACTCATTAACCCAGCCCTACCATACGCAATAATCCTCAAGGCATCGTCTATTAAATCAGTAACTAAACACGAAACTGATTGCCTGACTTGTTTATTCCGAAACATACATTTTCATTTGATTTATTTGATTTTTAAATTTTTCTATATCTTAATACAGATATTGTTATTTATACACTTAGTCAGTTTTATGCGAAATTACTAATAACATAAATACCATGGTCACAACACGACTAGAATCCTGGAATAATTACCCAGATATAGATTGTCTTAATGCCATATCTAAACCCATTGGAGAAATAGGTCACACAATCAGAGACCTAAGTAATATTAATAATCGTTCATTAATTAAACAAACATGTAAAACAGGGCAGGTGATAATCATACCCAATACTAAAGCCATCATAGGAACCACGTATAGATAGACCGAAAGCCTTAAAAGCATAGGGAAGGGCCCATAAACCAGCGGGGTAGGGTAGCCTGGTAGCCTGCGGGGCTCATAACCCCGAGAACCCAATCGGGTCGGGAAGTCCCCGGTTCAAATCCGCCCCGCTACCAAGACTTTTTTTCATAAATTTATTGATTATTTTATGAAAATTTCTATGAATAAATAATTTAATTCATTAATAGTTACTAGGTTTTACGGCATAAGCACTAATAATATTCACGTCTATGAATTTTTTGATCTTAATACCGCGGTTAAGCTTTCTAATCTTAACTTAGTTCATTATGATTTTAGTGATATAACGAATTATGAGATTACAATTAACATTAATGATTATACTAGTAATGGTGTTACTTACGTGCCGATACCGAGCCAACTCACGATAAACCTAACAGACCTACTATGGTCTCAAACGGCGGATAATGAGGAAGGTTTCGGATTCTCCGCAGAAATATACCCACCGATATACATTGTTTTCATTCCACAGGGTAATGATTATAGTGTTGTGAGTGGTTGGAACCCGTTCCTCGACATGTACTCCTACGCCAATTACGACACCAATTATTCACCTAGTGGTAATTGCTATGGCTTCTCAAGCACGGCAATACTTTATTTTGATCGTTACGTGCTTGGCGAGGACACAATCAATGGACTAGTAGTGCCCTATTACCCGTTGCAGAATTATGGGCCAACGAGTACGCCAACAGCCACAGCACAACTATATCTAGGTTATGTTAATTCAAGTAACTTAGTTATTTCGCCACCTCAATATAATTTAACACCAGCAGCCCTAGAAATAGCAATACACCAACTATTCGATCCAAATAATGCAGGCTGGTCTATTGGTTCATGGACTATTTTACCTTCAAGTTGGGGGAGTCCTAATGATTTTACTTCACTGACTAGTATTCTAAAGAGTGGGCATCCAGCTCTTCTATTAACAATTAGAAGTAACTCAAATGTTGGTCATGATGTTGTTGCTTGGGGTTATGCAAAGCTTGCCAATGGCTTCTACGCAATACTAATCAGCGACCCTGGCTATCCAGGTACCATTAGAGTCGCCATCTATAATCCAATGGACAATGCATTTGAATATATGTGGCCGAATGGCACCACATTCACAACATTCTACGTAATTCAGCCCACTCCAGCTAGGTGGAGTTGGTTTAGTAATCGGCTTACTTATTTGTCACAGCTTTTTGATAATATTAAGTATGTTGAAGAGGAGCTGGCGCCATACACTCTTATTGTTGTTTATGCCAGTTCCCAGTCTAATGTCAAGGTTTTTCTTAAAGATAACCCCTCCATGTATGATACCTTCACTCAGTGGGGTGATTCGCAGTCCTTTGTTGGGCTTATTCCTGGTAGTACAGGTGTTTTTGATGGTAATGTTGAGGTCTTTGCAATACCCAACCAGTACGATGGCGACCTTGCGGTGGACCCAATAGGTACCAGTGTCGGTGTCTTCATAATGCAGGTCTCGGGCACGACAGTCAAGGGTTTCCTAATCAACGCAACATCAAGCATGTCAATCAATGTAACCATCGGTTTAAGGCCATACGGCCTTACCATAACGTCCAACTCCTCGGCAAGCTTAAACGTAACCGGCTTCTATATGAGCAGTAGTAAGGTTGTTGTTAATTCCACAACGACTGAGTTAGAGCCTAATGAGACGACCATGATAAACTCCACAGACCTGATAGGTGTACCCTTCCTAACAATGATAACCACAACACCAACCTCATTGACTATTCCTCCACCCCCATCGTACGCGTTCATTAATGTTGTTGCCCCAAGCTACGCCACTTGGCTTGTTTCTGCGGTGGCCTCTAATGGTTGGTATGTCAATTACACGGGCACTGGCTCAATGGGTTTTGGACCAGCATTCATTGGTCAGCCAGGCACCACCGTGATATTCAATGTCACAGCCCTTGGTAACTGCCCAAGCCCATCAATAACCTATGAACCATCAAACACGCTAAGCCTAAACTACGGATCTAATTATGAGACAATAATAATTAATTGTGAACCAATGATGCGCGTTACCATGAACGTGACGACTGGTGGCGGTGTAATAACCATAATCAATGAGCCTGGTCTCGGCCAGAGGCAGTTAATTCTCAATGGCCCGATTACGGAAAACCTGGAGCTACCCATCAACACCACAATCACCATATACGCATGGCCACTACCAGGCTACGCAGTGGAGGGTGTTTACGTCAATGGAAACACCATGAGTGGCATCAACCTATACGGAGCCTACGTGGTGACGGACACCGTAACAAGCAACCAAGAAATAACAACACAATTCAAACAAGGCTAGACTTCGACATGGCATTCAGCATTAAAAATTATTAGAAATTCTTATTTTCCTTATCAAACTCTCGTTAAATTGGATAATGAGCTTTGTCACGGTGCTTCGTGACAATTCCTTAAATATGTTATCTAGAGTAAAGGGATGCGGTGATTGATTGGTGAATATGGGTATGGTTGGGTTGTTGGTCTCCGTGGTTGCCCTGGCTATTGTTTCTGTTTTCTTTGCGTATCAATGGTACACGGCAATACTTAGTTATAGACCTGAATTTCAATCATTAGAGGCTGAGTATGCCACATTACTTTCCAGGTACAACTCATTGATGACCAACTACACAGACCTGGAAAACAATTACAACTCCCTAGAGAATAATTATAATACCCTACAATCCCAATACGCCTCACTACAAAGCCAATACAGTACCCTTCAGTCAAGATATAATTCACTAATGATTAATTATACGAACCTGCAGACCGAGTACAACGCATGCGCATCAATACAGGCTCCCTATATGACCTCAGGAATACCGACGACACTACCCTCCGGTACATATTATGGCTTTGATATAGGGACGTACACACCCTATACGAATTCAACACTTGGTCCAGGCACGTACGTCTTTACGGCACAAACACCCACGACTATTTATTTAGTAATCAGTCCACAGCTCATAACCTATAGTGTTTATTACAATCCGTATTTACCGCAGGCTCCCTCGTCTTCATGAGGGAGAACTCGATTACATTAACCCTCAATAGGCCTGAGAATGTAACTATACTAACGCCAATACAAACGCAGATGACAATCACATACAATGGTAAGACATTATACACAACCGCAATGCCGAACTCCCTTAATAGTCAAAATAGTTGTGGTTATAATGGTTATCCGTATGGCTACCAGGGATGCGGCCCCATATACCTAGTACTATGGTTGACCGATGGTGCTCATTACTTTTATATAAATGGCGGCTCATTTTGTACTGGGTTCACAGCAAATCCAGTAATGGGCGAGGAGACAATACCCATTGGTTCAGCCAATACCTGTTCAGGTGTAACTATTAATGGTTAATTTACGTTCCCATGATTAAAAGTATTATGTCTCTATTTGTATTGGTATTTTTAGTACTCCTGGTGGCGTTAATGATATTCCATGGACTATGTTGTACTTCCTACTTATGCTGGTCCTCACTGAGCCATAGCCCGTTAGTTCCACATCGCCTAGGCTTATTCGCCCATTTATGCCGTAGCTCCTCGGTATCCTTATTGAGACATACTTAATGTTGTTGAGTATGTCTAGGCTGAAGTAGTCCCTTGGTGGGTAGTAGTATAGGTTGAATGAATAGTTATAATCGAAGATGCTTCCTGGAGCCATTGATTTACCTAGATCAAAGACTAAGTTGCACATGTTTAGTGGGCACTTATCCCTCTCTAGTTTCTTCACCACCTTCGTATCACCGCATCCGAATCTCAGTGGCTCGTTCCAGTCAATGTCGCCATAAACCCTAACAAAAACGTTACCTATGTCCGTAAGGCCCGTGTTCTGCATCGTTATGGAACTCTGTGTTTCATGGTTAGGTAATTGCTCGCAAAATCATTAACACTAAGTGTTATTCTTCCTCTTCTAATAAGACTCCTACGCGATATGGGTAATGCAAGGTCGTATCCCTCACCATCAACGCATCTAATGATGATACCCATGCCAATGCCCCTACCTAATGCCCTAGAGAGTCTCTGTTGATGCCACGATGTGAGTCTCATTAATTCAGTGAACCTGGCACAGGGAGAATAAAGCAATAGCCTAGTCATGATAGCTAATAAAAATTGTAAATCATCATCAAGGTAGTACTTTTTAAGTTGCACAATATAAGTTATACCTATCATTTAAAAACTTACTTAAAGATGCAAAAATAATTAATAATAATTTACTTTGAATATTATTCAAAATTAATATAAAAATTAATTCCTTCTTCCACTATAAATTTATACTAGGTAGTATAACATACTCTACGCCATATTATCTAAAATTTCTGCCTATATAATAATTATTTTTATTAGATATATTTTGATTGAGGCATGTAAATACTCTTCTTTTATCTTTAAGGTGTGAATATCGTTGGGGTAAATCTTAAATAAATCTTTATCGTGTAACATAAGATAATGTTGTTAAGCTTTATGAAGTTAATGGTTAATGGAAATTCCATCTCGTTTTTTTTCCATTGTTAATGTTTTTAGGAATATCGAGGATGCGGTTAATAGTGATGTGGAGTACATGCATGTCATGATCAGCAATAGCACATATTATGTGAATCAAATTAACTCATCAATAGGCGTCACCACAAATCAAGTCCCTAAATCATATATACCTAGTCTTAAAATAGTTTACGTTATCTACAGCATATTTTTGATCTTTATATTAATTCAATTAATATCAATTATACATTCGGCTTATGGCTTCACGAAAGGCAAGACCCATAGGTCCGGCCGCTGTTGATCCGTTACCCAGGATATCGGTTATAATACCCATTAAGAACGAACCGATTGACGCAGTTGTTGAGGTTATTAAGGGGCTTCTAAATGTGGATTATCCCTTAAACCTGCTTGAGGTTATCATAGTGTCTGATGATGAAGAGGCTTATGTTAAGGAACTTAACAACGCCTTAGGGCTAACGCTAAAGGGAATTAATCTAGATTACAGGGTTATTAGAAGGGATAGCCCGTTGGTTATAAGGGTGGTGCCGTTAACTACGCCGCGTCCCTAGCCACGGGAGATGTCATAACCATCCTGGACGTTGATACTAAGCTTCCTAGGGAGTACTTTAGGAGGGCCTTGGATTACTTAGCGGCTGGTTATGACGTGGTGGGAGCCCCATTCCTTGGGCTTCCTAAGGTCTCGACCAAGTTCAGTAGGGCCTTGACCATATTATTTAATGTATTGGCCATGGTTCAGGTAGTGGGCAGGGCAATGATTAGGACGAGAAGAGGCTTCTACATGCTCATAGGTAATAATTTAACTATGCTTAAGTCGACCTTCATGAAATACGGCGGTTTATGCCACTGCAAGGCTGATGATATTGACTTAGCCATTAGGGTCTTGCTAAGTAGAGGTAGGATTGGGTTAATGGATGTATACGCGGTGACCGAGGTGCCCAGTACATACTATGCATTTAGATCACAGACCATTAGATGGGCCACTAACGACATATGGGCCCTCAGGAAATACGCCAGAAGGGCATTATCAATGGGTTTCCTGAACTACATTGATTTAATGCTATGGTTAATCAAGTACCCAACTGCCTACATAGCCTGGCCTTAATGGTACTATCCCTATTCATGCAGTTAATAGGTGTATTAATACCACCGCTTCCAGTATTAATATTAATGATTGTCTCAGACGTTCTGGGCCTGGTCATGATAATTCAATTACTAGATATAGGCCGCAGGCTTGGTTACAATATTCTAGATACCTTCAAGGCGTTAATAGTAGGTGGCTTAACAATTTATGCACTTACATACCCACTGGTGGTTTACTTAACGAAATCAGCCATATCCGACATACCCTGGATGAGGACACCTAAGGCTTCCCGAGCCCTTGAGACCGGGAGAATCATCATTGAACAGTCAGTTATGTTAATAATGCTGGTGTTGGGCATAATCTTCCTATTAATGCGTCGTCCATTAATATCGATCTATATGATAACCAACGCCGTATTAATACTCACAGGATATAGAATAGGCATTGTAAAGATACCCATGGACAAGTCCAATTGATAACGCACGTACGTCAATGCATTTTTATGACATCCTCACGGATTCCTAGCGGTATCTCCCTACTTATTGGTTGATCTGAAAGTGCCTACCTCCAAGCATGAAGTACGCCAGGATTAACGATGCAAACTTTTCGAGACCTTCCTCATCCCTTATATTAGCTGGGTTAACGTTTAGTGTGAGTGATGTGCCGCTACTTACCGTGGGTATACCTATGCGGCAGCCGACCTTAAAACAGCCGTGAGCCCATTCATTTGCGTGCCTTCCACAGGCACTATTAACAGGTTATGTTCAGAGTGAACTAATGAGAGGTATAATCACGTAGGAGTTGGCGTAATACTATCCCTCATCGGCGCACTACTGGCCTACTTATTCCCCGCAAACATGTTAATGCTTACTGTAGGCCTATCCCTAATAATAATAGGCGCGATGATGGGTATAAGCATTCTGGGCACTAATAACGCAACTCTTCACTGGGGCGGCCTCGGCAACTGTTATAGCGCTCATAGATTGGGCTGGTAATATTGGATCCTTTGTGGGGCCAACAATATTCGGCTACTTCAATTACATAACGAGGAGTTTCATATCAGATTATTTAATTGCATTAATTTTATACGTAATTGCCCTGACGTTTCTATACAGCGTGAAGTACATAGCCGAGAAAGGAAAGTAGGTATTTATAACCGACATACATTAATTGAATTGTTTTTCTATTGGCATTAGTTTTAAATATGATTTGTTTCTGATAATGGTTTTGATTATTGATGGAGTATAAGTGGGTTGTGCTGACTAATACGACTCTTGGAGTAATCATGTCTTCAATTAACATGTACATTGTCTTAATATCGCTGCCCACGATTTTTAGGGGATTGAATGTTAACCCATTCCTACCCGGGGAGTTTGATTACCTGCTTTGGGTTCTCATGGGCTACAACATAGTCCTCGCCAGCATCCTAGTTACGTTCGGCAGGATCTCGGACTTATTTGGCAGGACTAGGCTCTATACACTCGGCTTTATAACATTCGCGGTAGCCTCGGTACTGCTCTCATTAATACCGAGTGATTCAGGCAATTTCGGTGCATTGCTACTGATAGTGTTTAGGGTTGTCCAGGCAATTGGTGGTGGTTTCATTATGGTTAATAGCACGGCATTACTGACCGACGCCTTCCCACCAGGCGAGAGAGGTAGGCCCTTGGCTTGAACCAGGCCTCCTTCATAATTGGTTCCTTCCTTGGAATAATACTGGGCGGCCTACTCTCAAACTATGACTGGCACCTCCTATTCCTCGTTAACGTGCCCTTCGCAATAGCCGGCGCCTGTGGTCCATATTTAAGCTAAGGAGGGTTGATAGGGGAAGTGTGAGGGTGAGGATTGATTACTGGGGTAACTTGACGCTCGCCCTCGGCCTCGTGTTAGTAACCCTGGGCTTCACATACGCACTGATGCCCTATGGAAACTCGGAGATGGGTTGGACGAACCCGCTGGTCATAGCCTCCTTCATAGCCGGTGCAGCGTTAATAATCGCATTTATACCCATAGAGCTTAGGCAGGAAGAACCACTCTTCAAACTATCACTGTTTAGGGTTAGGCCCTTCACCTACGGTGTGATGGCTCTCTTCCTATCATCACTGGCCAGGGGCGCCATAATGTTCCTAATAACAATATGGCTACAGGGCATATACCTACCGCTCCACGGCTTTAGTTATACGGAGACCCCGTTCTGGGCCGGCATATACATGTTGCCCATGCTCGTGGGCACCGTGGTAATGGCACCAATCGGTGGTTCGCTCACGGATAAGTACGGCGCGAGGATCATAGCTACCGTGGGCATGGTAATAATAGCCATATCGCTCTACCTACTCACGCTACTCCCTACAACTTCGACCTAGTCGAGTTCGAGTCAATACTATTCCTTAACGGCGTTGGCAATGGCCTATTTGCCTCACCAAACACCGCATCGATCATGAATGCTACCACCAAGGGATAGAGGTGCGGGTAATGGTATGAGGCAAACCTTGAGTAATGTTGGTTCTACGATAAGCATGGCCATGTTCTTCACAATAGCCATGAGCGTTTTCTCCCAGTACGTGCCGATTAGGATCCACAATATTGCCCTAAGTTATGGGCTACCCACAGGCATAGCCGATGCACTGGCCAGCATACCAGCATCTAGCCTACTTTTTGCGACATTCCTCGGTATGGACCCTGCATCGGTATTGCCCAACTCAACAGTCAATAACCTACCAGCAGGTGTGGTGAGACTCCTGGACAGCAATACATTCCTACCAGCGTCCTTGGACCACCATTCATGATGGGCCTCAGGTTCTCGCTGTACATATCCATAGTCTTCGTTGCCATAGGCGCCGTGTTGTCATACATGAGGGGTGGTAGGTACGTTTATGAGGAGAGCATAAGGGAGGGTGCATATGCATCGTAGTAATGCATCACCACTAACTTATCAAGCTCAATCCATGTCATAGACCTGACAGTTTTTGCCCTGAGCCTTAGTGCTCTACCTTATCTGTGCCGTTATTTATTTGCCAGATAGAGAATATTTTACGATATAGATAAACCCGCCAGCAATGGGAAGTAAGGACTTAATCAATAAGGTGCTGGCCCTAAAGCGTGAGAGAAATGCCGTAATACTCGCCCACAACTACATGGACTACGACGTACAAGTCGTTGCTGACTTCATCGGTGACTCATATGACTTGGCACTAAAGGCCATGGAAACGAAGGCCGAGGTAATAGTCTTCGCAGGCGTCAGGTTCATGGCCGAGCAAGCCAAGGCACTTAATTACGATAGGATTGTCCTCGCACCAGACCCCGGCGCTGGTTGTACAATAGCCGATGCCCTTGACGTAGGCACATTAAGGCGGGTTAAGGAGGAGTATCCCAACGTCCCCGTGGTTCTCTACGTTAATAGTAACGTGGATGTTAAGGCGTTGGCCGATTACATCGTTACATCATCGACGGCCATTAAGGTCATTAGGAGATTGAGTAGCGATGTGGTTATCTTCGGCCCCGACTCTAACCTGGCAGACTACGTTGCTTACATGACTGGTAAGCGTATAATTAAGGTGCCTCCCAACGGTAAGTGCGTAGTTCATGCAAATTACACGGTTGATATGTTGAGGGAGGTTAGGACTAAGTATCCAGGGGCTAGGGTGATGATACACCCAGAGGCACCCCTTAATGTGTTGAGGCTGGCCGATTTCGTGGGATCCACGAACCAGATGATTGAGTATGCCAGGAATAGTGGTTATGATGAATTCGTGGTTGGTACGGAAATAGGCATGCTAAATGCCCTGAGGATTAAGGTGTCTAATAAGACGTTTTATCCATTAACGACAGGCCCAAGTGCTAGGTGCCCATTCATGGCGATGATAACCCTCGATAAGGTCTATAGGTCGCTCCGGGACATGGTTCATGAGGTTGAGATACCGAAATCAACCGCCGACGCCATAAGGGAGGCCTTCGAAAGGACTCGAAAACTCCTTGAGGGGTGAGGCCGTTGATATACATAATCGGTAGCGGCATTGCTGGGTTGTCGGCCGCAATTGCCCTTAGGAGGGCTGGCTATGATGTTACCGTAATAACTAAGGAATTGCATGGAGGTTCAAGTTATGTATCTAAGGGCGGCATAGCGGCCGCCACGGCAATTGATGACTCACCGCAAATGCATGCGGAGGATACGCTTAGGGTTGGTGATGGGCTTTGCGATGTGGAAGCCGTTAGATACTTTACAAGTGAGGCGCCCGTCATTATTGAGGAATTGATAAGGATGGGCTTTGAATTTGATAAGGACTTAAGGCTTGAGGGTGGGCATTTCAGGAGGAGGGTTCATCATAAGACTGACGAGACTGGGAGGGTATTGACCGAGTTCCTGCTTAAGGAGGCCGTTGGACTTGGCGTGAATATTGTTGAGGATGAGTTGATGGCGCTGCAGATAGGGGATGGGGTGATTAGGGGTTTCGTGACTAGGGAGCGGGGTCTCATTAGTAACGTGGATTACCTAGTATTAGCAATGGGTGGTTATGCGTACTTATGGCAATACACATCAAACCCATCAACAAATACCGGTGATGGAGTAGCCATAGCCTTAGGCTGGGGCCGTGGTTTCGGATATGGAGTTCGTTCAATTTCACCCAACCATAACAACCCTGGGCGGTGAGACTATGCTCTTAACCGAGACCTTGAGGGGTGAGGGCGCCAGGATTGTTAATGAGCTTGGCGAGAGGTTTGCGTTTAATTACCATGAACGTGGCGAGTTGGCCCCGAGGGACGTACTATCCAGGGCAATATACATGGAATTGATGAATGGTCATAGGGTGTACATGGATTTAAGTGATATTGAGGATTTTGATAGAAAATTCCCTGGTGTCAGTGATTTCCTGGGGAGGCATGGATTAAGTAATAAGGATAGGGTGCCCATCTACAGGTGCGCATTTCACAATTGGTGGGTTGAGGGTTAATGTTAGGGGTGAGACGAACATCAAGCCTTTACGCCATTGGTGAGGTAGCTGATACCGGCCTGCATGGAGCCAATAGACTAGCCAGCAATTCACTGCTTGAAGCATTGGTAATGGGCTTTAACCTACCCAGGTACCTGAGCGAGCCTTGGGATGGACCGAGGCTTGACGATGGCTTGCTAGTGACTATAAAGCTTAGGGATAATGGGCCTTTAATGAGTATTGATGAGGTTAGGAGGGTTAATTGGGAGTACGTGGGCATACTTAGGAGTGGTGAGGGTTTGAGGAAGGCCGTGGACCTTTACGAACGAGTAAACATGGCCGTCAGTACTAAGGAGTCCAACGCCGCCTTGGTCTCTTACCTAACGGCATACGCCGCCCTACTCAGGACAGAGTCCAGGGGAACTCACTATAGGTTGATTACCCAGGCAAGGATATTAATTGGCAGAAGAGAATTTACTTCAGGGTGTCCCCATGATTGAGGAACTTTACATAAACAAGCTTCTTAACTACCTGGAGGAGGACGCGTATCCAGAGGACATAACCAGTAGGTTCCTTGAGGGCATTAGGGCCAGGGGCATTGTTAAGTCTAAGGATGAGGGAATAATCGCCGGGCTTAGGTTCATAACTCCATTCCTCAAATACCTCGGCTTCGAGGTAATTACGCACAAGCACGATGGTGAGGCGCTACGTAAGGGCGACATTATAATGGAGATCATTGGTGACGCGGGTAGGTTATTAACGGTTGAGCGATTAACTCTGAATTTCCTCTCGAGACTTTCGGGTATTGCCACTGCCACAAGCACCATGGTTAGGTTGGCTAGGTCCGTTAACCCAACGGTTAGGGTTGCCGGTACGAGAAAGACAACGCCCGGGTTCAGGGCGTTTGAGAAGTATGCGATAGAGGTTGGTGGTGGTGACCCGCATAGGTTTAACCTGGCTGATGCGGTGTTGATTAAGGATAATCACGTATTAATTTACGGAGACCTTGAGAAGCTCATCAGGCTGATTAAGGAGGGGACGAGCTTCACGAAGAAGGTTGAGGTGGAGGTGTCTACGTATGAGGACGCAATCAAGGCCTATAGAGCTGGTGCCGATGCCGTATTGCTCGATAATATGAGACCCAGCGATATAACGCCAATAGTCAATGAGTTGAAGGGTAAGGTGATACTCGAGGCAAGCGGCGGTATAACGCCTGACAACGTGATTGAGTATGCAAGGACGGGCGTTGACGTGATATCCAGCGGTTACATAACGCATAGTGCCCGATCTCTTGATCTAACAATGGATGCCGAGAGGGTTTAAACTAGACGACCATGCCTACCTCAGATTGAACATAGTGGCACTTAACCGGGACGCCAACCTCTCCTGGAATCACCTAATCACCTCAGGATTGAGTGGTTCACCTGCTGAGCTAAGCTTCCTAACCCTCAGGTTATACCTACCTATGTTCTTTACGGTACCCATGATTAGTCTGTAAGCCGTTGGTACAAAGGTGAAGTTCGTAATCTTCAACTCCTCCAGCAACCTAAGCGTGTCCTCAGGGGAGAATGGCCTGTTTAGGAATACGACGGGTTTACCAAACATCAATGGGCCTATGATACCGTAATAAGGCCATCCAGGGTTTGCACTGTTTCAAATCACGTCACCCTCCTCAAGACCAATGCCGCGCTTCATATAATGGTATTTAGAAGCCATGTTAGTCTAACTTTCTGTTTCTTTTTGGTTATTCTCGTGTAGTATGTTTTAAATGTGCCTTAAAATAATGCCTGCCATGATATGGACATTACCAATAAGCGGAGCACTGGGTGGGTATTGACCCTACTGCCATATAGTGTAGCCATCGGTCCGCTGAGCACCTTGATAACCCTCGAAATCGCCTCATTAATGGGTGGCCCGGTGGATGTTGGTTACGCCATGGCCGCGGCTCTGCCACCGGAATAATCGCCCCACTGCTGTGGGGCTTCCTACTGGATAGGTACGGCAGTAAGGAGGTGCTTGCCCTGGGCTTCCTCGGTACGGCCATATTCATCCTGGCATTGTCATACGCGCCCAACGTTCCGCAGATAGCCCTTTACTACGCCGCTTCATCACTGTTCTCCTCCGCTGTTGGTGTCTCCACAAGCTTCATACTTGTCAAGTCCTCGAGCAAGCTTAGACTTAATGAGTCGTACTCCATGCTCAACTTCATTAATTCACTGGGTTACTTAGTGGGTGATGTCTCGGCGGCCGTATTATCGGGCTTTATGGATGTTAAGTCCATACTCCTCATCATGGGTTTACTGCCCATGGTCTCCTCAGTTTGGTCCTTGGTCTCAGTACCGAGGATCACCAACGGCAATAGAAAGGCTATGGAGAGGCTGTTACCCGGTGGGCGGGGGCTTAAGGTCAGTCCCGGCGAGTTGGTGACGCTATACCTTGCGCTCATTATTTTCTACGTCTCATCGGGCATTTTCAACACGCTTTATCCCTACGGTCTCAGGGTCGGCGGCTTATCGAGGACTTGGGTAATGACCATAATCTCCGTAGGCATGGGGATCCAGATCGTGGGTTTCATGATTACGCCGCGCATGATTAAAGTACTTGGTGGTAATTCCAGAGCTTCATCACGTGCATTACTGTTGAGGGGCCTGTCGTACTTTCTAATTGGTTTAACATCATCAACCCCCGAGACCATGATCATTACGGGATTAACGCTATACCCACTGGCCGCGGGCATCGCCTTCTCGACGTTCTACACGGCATCGAGTGTGATAGTCTTTGAGAGACTCAGCAGCGGTGAGGAGGGTAGGGGCCTTGGAGCTATAACTTCATCACTGGCTCGGCATACCTGGCGGGTTCCTTGGCATCCGGCTACTTAGCTGATTCCATCGGCATTGGTAGGAGTTACATGGTCGCCGGTGCAATGCTTTGAGCATCATCATACCTCTTCGAGCAGATACGTAGGTATGAGGCGGCGAGAAATAGCGTGATCAATGCGAATTAAGCCACGTAAACTCATACCAATGCCTGCATATCATAACTTAATTAGTCTTCAGGCATAACTTTAATAGAGAGAGCAATTATTAACAGGCCGTGACGATTAAGGGCATTAATGGGTTATAGCTTCGTCAACCTCTCGACGGGCGAGGTCAGGAAGGTACAAGTGCCTGATGAGGTTTATAGGAACTTCCTGGGTGGTTATGGACTAGGCGCCTGGTTCCTATATACCCACATGAGGCCTAGGGTTGACCCGCTTGGCCCCGACAACATACTGGGCATAATATCGGGCCTACTAAACGCCAGTGGCATACCAATGACTGGCAGGTCCATGGCCGTTGGTAAGTCACCACTGACTGGCGGTTGGGGCGACTCAAACGCCGGCGGTAGGTTTGGGCCCAAGCTTCTAGAGGCTGGCTTAGACGCCATATTTGTCACGGGCGTTTCCGAGAAGCCAGTCTACATATTAATTGATAATGGCAACATACACATAGAGAGCGCGACCGACCTTTGGGGTAAAACCACCAGGGAGACTGAGGATGAATTAAGGAGTAGATATAAGGGAGCCCAAGTGGTCAGTATTGGCCCCCCTGGCGAGAGGCTTCAGTTGATTGCCGCCATTATTAATGAGTATGGTAGGGCCTACGGCAGGTCCGGACTCGCCGCCGTGATGGGTAGTAAGAAGCTGAAGGCCATAGTCGCAGTCGGTGATAAGAAGCCGGAGATCCATGATAGGGACCTACTGAGGCAAAGGATTAAGGAGATGCTAGATGCCCTAAGGACGACTAGGGCGAGGGCATACGAGATTTGGCATAAGTACGGGACAATATCCACATTAGACACGAGCGTCCTCTCTGGCGATACGCCAATTAAGAATTGGGCTGGCATTGGTGTTAGGGATTACGGGACCAAGAACCTCGAGAAGTTCGGCACAAACACGGTCATTAAGGATAATGTCAAGCCCTACGGATGCGCCAGCTGTCCTGTGTCCTGCGGTGCGTGGATTAGGAGGAACACTAGGTACGGCCTCGTCGAGGGCCATAGGCTTGAGTATGAGACGGCTCCCTATTCGGGCCGGCATTATTAAATGCTGACCAGGACTCGGTGGTTTACGTGGGCGAGCTCTGCAACATGTATGGGCTTGACACGATTTCAACTGCAAATGTCGTAGGCTTTGCCTTTGAGTTATACGAGAAGGGAATACTCACTGAGAAGGATGTTGGCTTTCCACTGAGGTGGGGTGACCCTGAGAGTGTGGTTAAGCTCGTTGAGTTAATAGCCAAGGCGGAGGGTATCGGTAAGATACTTGGGCAGGGTGTTAAGAGGGCTGCCGAGATAATTGGCAAGGGCGCCGAGCAGTACGCAATGCACGTTGGTGGCCAGGAACTACCATCACACCACCCGCAGTTCCTGCCTGGACTGGCCATTACATACACGGCAGATCCAACACCGGCCAGGCACACGGCTGGTGGGGTCCATTGGTGGGGTGAGGGTGGTAAGAGACTTTGGGCGCCATTTGATATCGGCATGGACCTGGGCGCATCGCCAAAGTATGATTATAGTGATAAGGGTCGTAAGGCCGCCGTAATAGCCATGTCCACGCAAGTCGAGAATTCCCTGGGCTTCTGCCAATTTGCTTCGCAAGTCATTTATAGGACGCTGCCATACATAGACCTGATATATGCCGTGACTGGCATGAAGTATACACCGCAGGAACTGCTTAAGGTTGGCCATAGGATACACACGCTTAGGCAATTATTCAATGTTAGGGAGGGCGTCAACCCGAAGAAGGACTTCAAGCTACCCAAGAGGGTTCTCGAGCCATTCCCAGAGGGCCCACTTGCCGGCGTTAAGTTGACTGAGGAGGATGTGGAGAGAATGAGGGAGCAGTACTGGGAGACACTTGGTTGGGACCCGAGCACTGGCTACCCAAGGAGGAGGACCGTCGAGGAGCTTGGGCTCGCCGAGATAGCCAGCGACATCATTAATGTCCTGCCTCCATGATCATTTTACCTAATTAATACGATAGGTTTAAAAACGGTAATTCCCTAACCATAACCTCGTGCTTCGAGGAAGCATCATAACCGTTTTATCAACGAATGAGCAGGAGGCCTTCAGGGTAGCGTCAATGCTTGGAAAGAGGGATAGGGGTGAGGAGAGGGTTTATTACAGGAAGATTGGTGAGCTTGTTCGTAGTGTCTTAATACCAAGCCCAAGCAGTATCCTTGATGAGGCCATGGCCCTGTCAATATCGAGCTCCTTCTACTTCAGGGTTAATAACGAGGTCGCC
This sequence comes from Vulcanisaeta sp. JCM 16159, assembly GCF_001316265.1. Taxonomy (GTDB): domain Archaea; phylum Thermoproteota; class Thermoprotei; order Thermoproteales; family Thermocladiaceae; genus Vulcanisaeta. The sequence continues at coordinate 93,988 of NZ_BBDN01000010.1, forward strand.
TGGCTCGACGGCGAGAAAGCACTACTGCTTGAGGCCTCCGGGATACCTGGCGTGGTCCTTGCGGATGATACTAACCTATTCATGAAGTACTTCGGCGAGTTAGGCATCTCCAAATTCGTCTCCGAGTTTAGGGAGCTTGACCTTGAGGTACCTGACAGGGGTATTGTTTACGTTGATAGGGCATTTAATGTCAGGGGTGTTGGTGTCGTGGTGCTCGGCTATGCATTGACCCAGGTGTCCGTTCATGACAGGTTCATTGCCTACCCAATGAATTTAGAAGTTGAGGTTAGGAGCATACAGGTTCTTGATGAGGATCAGGACTCCGTGCTGCCGGGAACCCGCGTTGGTTTAGCGCTTAGGAATGTTAGGCTTGAGGATATTGAGGGGGTGCAGGCGTTGGTTAGGCCTGGTACGAAATTCATAAACTCCATCGATGGTTTCAGCAGGTTTAAGTGGAGTGATGATGCTAGGGAGGTTCACGTGGTGTTTAACGGCATTAAGGTCATGGGTAAGGTCGAGGGCAACAACATCACCCTAGCCAGGGAGTTACCCATGACCAGTGGTAGAGCATTGGTAATAAATGTTAATGCCAGGCCCAGGAGACCAAGGATAATAGGTTACGCCATAATCAACGCCTAACAGCCTTCTCAACAACCTCTAATAGGCCCATGGGCCATCCCTAAACACTAATTCATCCATTGGCTGTAGATGCCTTGAAATCATGGGCTTAAACTCCATCTTAGCCAATATATCCCTCTCAATGTCAACACCCGGTGCGTACTCCTCAAGGACCAAGCCCTCACCCGTTAACCTGAATACGGCCCTCTCGGTTATGTAAAGGACCTCCTTACCCATCTTAAGGCCGAGCCCAGCATTGAAGCCCACCTTGTATGGCTTCTTCACAAACTTTATTATTGGCCCATCCCTAACTATGGCAAGCCTACCATTCATGACCGCTATGTCCCTCTTACCCGCCGTGAATGCCCCCGCGAAGTAGAGCCTCGGCGAGCCATGGGCAATGACCGGGAACCCACCAGGTCCCGTAACCCTCTCAGGTAGGAAGCTTGGGTTTACATCCCCATTGGGTCCTACCTGCATGAACCCCAGTGACGAGGCGTCTATTATGCCGCCCTCATACATTATGAATTGATCGGGCATCGACAGTACTGCCTTGGGGGACAACGCAACGCCGAAGTCATCACCACCAAGCGCTATCCCACCCCAGGGGCCGGACTCTACCGTGGTGACCACGTAATCCTCAATACCCTCGCTCCTTATTATCCTCGCGGCCAGGCAGGTATCCCAATGCCTAGGTTAACGGCTATTGGCCTACCCAATTTCTCCACGAGCCTGGCAAACTCGAGCACCACCCTCCTCGCAATCACGTACTCGAAGCCAGGCTTATCATCACTGGGTAGACAGACATTACTCAGGACAACACGACCGCACATGCTTGGGTCATACCTAACACTGGCCGATTGCGTGTGGTACTCAGGCGGTGAAGTAACGATGTAGTCAATTAATGGGCCTGGTACATGAACATCCCTGGGATTGACAAACTTACTTACATACAGTACCTGGGCAATTACAGTACCTGGATTGGGGTGGGCCTTAACGGCCTGTGCTATTGCTAAAACGGTTCCGTATATCGCCTCTTCGCTCATTGTTAGGTTGCCAAACTCATCGGCTGTACTACCTCTGATTAGGCCAACCCTTGGCTTTGGGCAGTCATAGAGCAGGTACTCATCGCCATCAATGCTAATTAACTCAACCCTACAGGTCCTCCTCTCCCTCGCCAGGTCATTTAAGTATATACCGTCCTGCCTAGGGTCGAGGAATGTCCCAAGGCCAACCTTAGTAATGGCAGGCACACCAGAGGCCACACTCCTAAACCACCTAGTCGCAACACCAATGGGGAATGAGTAAGCCTCAACCCTATCCTCAATAACTAGCCTCTGCAGTGATGGTGCAACGCCAAGGAACGGCATCATGAATCCCCTAATGAAGCCGAAGTCATTATCCTTAATCATGCACTCAGCAATTAAATCAAAAGCGCGCCCCCTAGCTGCAGGCAATGAGTCAGCAAGTATGAATAAATCACGTGGATGCCCCGTCTCCCTATACCTATCATAAAGCTTAATGAGCAGGTACTCAGGGGTTGTCGCCATATTAAACCCCGAAACAGCAATGACATCACCATCCCTAATGATGCCCAATGCTTCATCAACATCAACAACCTTACCCATAGCCAAGTAGTTATGAAACCTCGAAATTTATACCTTTATAAAAATGCATTTTTTGCCTAATCCCTTGTCGAACTACCCTTGATCAAGAATATATGAAAATAAACAAATGAATAGAAACATGAAACGAAGTTAGGACACAGTTGTGGGAACGCATCAACAACTTAGATGTCAACCACGAACGTGAGCCTCCAGTAATCATCGACCTTCCTAATATCCATCATGTTGTAAGTCATGGCCTTAACAATTAGGCCCCTATAACCATGCTTATTAATGTCGAAGCGCTCACCACCAACAGTAGCCCTAATCCTATACGGCCCATTACCCTCAATACTAACTTCCCTAAAGTAATCGCCATAGGCGAACTTCCTACCATCGAATAGGTAAATAAACTCATCAATCCAGTTAAACAATAGCTGCTCAAGGTCATCACCCTCCACGTTAACCTCCACGAACTCCCTCGGCTCAACCCTATCAACGTAGTAGGTGAGGCCGGCAACCCCAACCGCGGCATTCTTAAAGGCCTCCTCAAGTGTGCAGCCATAGGCTATCACGGCAATGTCCGCCGTGTGCTCCCCATACTCATACCTGGTGGGTAATTGACACTGCATCAGGATACCGCTATTAAACCCCTTTAACAACCTTACGTGTTGTTAACCCGTGAGATTTAACTTTTAAGGGTGTCAGTGATTCATTAATGTGCATCGTTGGGTTTACGCAATTGATGCATCAATTAGGTTCTTCATTAGGGATATCAACTCATTTAGGTTATTAATCATTAATGCGGCGATACCAATAATCATACTTACGACACTGTGCCTAGGTTCATAAACGTGACCCACGCATTACCAGGTGATTGGATCATTGTAAAATAGCCCAATGACTCGCTAGTGAGTGATTACTACCTGTTGATTTACTATGGGAATGGTTCATTGGCGTATTCAACAGCGGGACGTGGGGTTAGGGTTATTCAGCAGGAGGGTGGGGGTAAGGCCATGGCCATCTGGACGGCGCTGAAGTACGTGAATACGCCCTACATGCTCGTCATAGATGGGGGACTACTCATACCCGGCCAGGTACGTTCCGGAGATGGTTAGGGAGATAATGAGGACTGGGGCTGACGAGGTAATAGGCGTTAGAAGGCCACTGCCAGGCAGTCAGGGCTTCATTTATAGGATTGGTAATAAAATACTCACCTGGGCCTTCAACCTACTATTCGGCACGAAGCTTCATGACGTGCTTAGTGGCATGTACATAATTAGGGCCGACTCGCTTAGGGATGCGGTTGCGGAGGTTGGCGGCTTCAGTATCGAGCTCATATAACGGCCCACATGGTTAGTACGGGCAGGGTCGTCAGGGAGATCCCCATTGAGTATAGGCGCAAGATTGGTAGGAAGAAGCTTGGCGTGAGGGGTGGGCTGAGGATATTCGGTGACATGGTTAGGCTAACCATTAGGTACAACCCAATGCTAATACTATTCCTACTGGGCGCACTCCTCCTCATACCTGGCCTAGCCCTTGGCGCCTACGTTGGTTATTGGTACATATTCTACGGCATTAAATACTACCTTAAGGGGTTGATCGCCATAATAATGACCCTGATCGGATTACAATTCCTCGGAATGGCCGCCATGGCAATATACATGAAGAGAATGGAGTATAGGCTCAGGAAGGCCATTGAATCATTACGCAGAGACTAAACAACTCAATCAACCACAACAAAACATGGCAAGGACAGCACGGTGGTGGGCCCGCGGGATTTGAACCCGGGACCTCCCGGTTATGAGCCTTACGCGGGGCTACCGCCCCAGGGCGCTCTACCTGGCTAGCTACGGGCCTGGCTAATGATTTTATGGGGTGGTTTTAAGTTTTTGGTTTCGTGGGTTCGTTGCTGAATTCTATGTGTTGTGTGGGTTTTGTTTTATTTATTGCTTGTTTGCTGGGTGTTTTTCTCGGGGTGGTTGTACTTATTGTTTTGTTGTGTGGTTTGTTTGCCCGTGGGCCCTTGGGTGGGGTTATTGACAGCCTAGGTTTGTCATTGCCTTGGTTATCCCCTAAGCTCTCTTTTTGTTGCCCTTGCTCACTGCCTCCTCGAGCATCCTCCTAAGTACTTCGCAGACTTTGGTGGCGAGCTCTGGGTGCTTCCTTATCACGTCCATGCCCATGTAAACCACGTACCTCTTACCCCGTTAACCAGCTCAACCTCCCCGTAGCCCGCACCCCTTAACCTCTCCAGGATGGCCCTTGCCTCCTCACAATCCTTACGACTGATGAGTTCAACACGGCCACCATCATTCACATGTACGGTCATCTTG
>NZ_BBDN01000011.1 GCF_001316265.1 Vulcanisaeta sp. JCM 16159
TTACGTGTGGTGGGTATTGAAGCTTCAGTATTCCCGTATTGTCGGCTGCGTAGTAGGAGCAGTAGGCGCACGTAAACATTACTACCTTCTTCTCAGGCTCCTCAGCCAAGGCAGCCTCAATCTGAGCCATAATAGCATCATCGCTGAGTAGGTCCATGTCCAATGCACCATACGGGCACTCACCAACGCATGAACCACAACCCTGGCACGTGGCAGGGTCTATCTTAACGGGCTTTCCAGGCTCACCCTTAATTGCGCCATACGGGCAAGCCTTAATGCATAGTAGGCAACCAACGCACTTACTTGGGTCTACCCTGGGTACGGAAACTTCCTTAATTATGTAATCCCTGGTCAATAGAGTTAACGCCTTAGCGGCTGCCGCATAACCCTCCAGAACTGCCTCGCCGAAACCCCTATGAGCCCTAACCGCACCGGCTATGAATATTCCAGGCGTCATCGTGTCCACTGGACCGAGCTTCGGGTGAGCCTCCATCAGGAAGCCCTCCTGATCCTTAGAAAGCCTCAGCACCTTGGAAACCTCGTCTGAGTTAGGTCTCATGGGCGTGCTGAGCACGACAGAGTCTACGTGGATAGTCACATCCCCGCCAAGCTCCACATCTCTAATCACGCAGTATCATGATCAAGTACTACATAATTCATGACATCGCCATCCCTTGGAACCCTCAATATTGTAACGCCAGCCCTCCTAACCTCCCTATACAGGTCCTCATACTGAGTCCCAACCATCATCACATCCCTAACAACAACGTACACATTCTTACCAGTCCTCCTCAGCGCCAGGGCTGTGTTAAACATTATGGCTTGGCAGTAGGGCTTATTGCATAAGTCAATAAGTAATACATCATTACCAACGCTTAAACCCCTATTAACTAGGTCGTGTATAGTCACGATATTAAGCCCATCGCCAGCATTATAATTAACGGCATTGACGGGGCTAGCTCCCGTGGCCACTATTATTGCGCCGACGTCGAGTTCCATGCCGTTGCTTAAGACTACGTGGAAGTTACCCGTGAAGCCTGTGACCTCCTTAACCGTGGTCCCATAATAAACCCTAACCCTGGGGTCTCGAGAACCCTAATCAATTTATTAACCAACTCCTTAGCCCTGATGCCTTCCGGTAAGTACTTAATCACGAAGTCATTTAGGTAAGGACCACCGCATCTATCTCCCAACTCAACCACTATTGTTTCAACATCCGCGTTGGCGAGGGCGTCAATGGCCGCTAGCCCTGCAGGGCCGCATCCAATGACCAGCGCCCTCTTGACGATACTGAGCTTCCCGGGCCTGAAGGGCCTCATGAGCGGTGCCTTGGCTACGGCCATTCTTATCATGTCCTTTGCCTTCTCTGTGGCTACCTTCCTGTCGTTGTGAACCCAGGTGTCCAGGTTCCTAATGTTCGCCATCTCCACGAGATAAGGATTAAGACCAGCCCTCCTCGCAGCATCCTGGAAAAACCTAAGGTGTGTCGCTGGGGAGCAGGCCGCCACGATGACCCTGTTAAGGTTATTCTTCTTTATTGAGTCGGCAATCCTATCCAAACCCGCCTTAGAGCAGGCGAAGTACATCCTCGGCGTGAACCACGCCAGGCATCTGCCTAGCAGCCTCCACCAACGCAGGAACATCAGCAACACCGGCAATATTCGTACCACAATGACAAACAAAAACACCAATCCTTGGTTTCTCAGTCTCTATGGTCTCACTGAATTCCTCGGTCTCGATAATGGATTTTCTCATGAAGCCCACGGCTTGGGCTGCCGCTGCCAGGCCCATGAGCACCGACTCCGTAATGTCCATGGGTCCGGAGGCGCTTCCTGCCACGAATATACCTGGTATATTGGTCTCAACAGGGTTTGCGGGGTTCACCTTAATAAAGCCGTACCTATCCAATTCGAGACCTAGCGTATTAGCCAGTTTCTGAAGTTCTCTGGGTGGCTTCATCGCTGGTGCTAAGACAACCATATCATAATCCTCAGCCCTAACCTCCCTACTTCGTGTATCCTCATATTTAACCCTTATCGAGCCATTGACGAGACTAATAACTATCGGTCTTCCATGGGATATCCTAACGCCCCTCTCTACAGCCCTTTGGTACAGGTTTTCGAAGCCCTTGCCGTAGGTCCTGACATCATTCATGTATAGTATTGTGACATCCTCAATACCGTGGTTCTTCGCGTAGATGGCTTGCTTGAGTAGGTACTCGCAGCAGACCTTTGAGCAGTATGGGTTTGCCTTATTTGTTCTTGAGCCAATGCAGGATATGAACAGGACTTTCCTAGGGTGGTTATGGTTACTTAGCCTAACTACCTCACCTAGTGATGGCCCTGTGGCATTGACGAGTCTCTCAAACTCCATTGCCGTGAGTACGTCCGGGTGCTTACCATAGCCGTACTTACCCAGTACATCGCCATTCTCTATTTCATAACCCGTGGCCACTATGACCGCAGCCACCTCCCTTTCGACTATCCGTGGCATCATTGTGAATAGTATGGTCCTGGGCTCACAGACACTGACGCATCTATTACAGACTATATTTTCAGGGGGCTTGTTTAGGCATAGGTCTGGGTCTATGGCGTATATTCCTGGCTCGGCCTGTGGGAATGGTAGGTATATCGCCTTTCTAAGGCCGATACCCGCATTATACTCGCTTGGGGTTATTACGGGGCATACGTTCTCGCATAACCCACATTTCGTACACTCATTAGTCACGTACCTAGGCTTAACCAATATCCTAGCCCTATAACGCCCTGGCTCACCCCTTAACTCTAGTAGTTCTGCCATGGTTAATACCTCTATGTTTTTGTTATTCGACGTATCGCTCATTAGTGGTCCTTCTATGCATATGCTGCAGTCTAGTGTTGGGAACGTCTTGTCGAGCATTGCCATCTTACCACCAATAGTCGCTGATTTTTCGATGATCGTCACCTTATAGCCCATGTTAGCCAGGGCAAGGGCAGCCTCAATACCAGCAATACCACCGCCAATTACGAGAACGCGATTATTATTTGCGTTATCCTGCGCAGCCCTGATCCCATCAATCTTCGTTAAGTAATCCTTAACTGTTATTTCCTCCTCACGCTCGACATATATCGCATTTGTTGGGCAAACCTTCTCGCATATACCGCATGCCACACAGTCGAATTCCCTGCCAGGCTTAATCCTGACGTAGTGGTAACTTCGGGTTGACCTCCTCCTTCGAGAGCTCCAGTATACCCATTGGGCACCTCTTAACGCATAGCTCATCACCAATACACATCTCCGGCGTAATCTTAAGCCTACCCAATGGCCTCTTTACACGATCAGAATTCAACGCCCTATAACCCACGATTAGTGAGTTATGCCGTGGATTAAAAATTTTGCCTAAGTCAACAATAAAAGATTAATAAGCCAATAGACTAACCTCTAAATTATTAAAAATTATTCATAATAAATAATCACAATTTATAATTAATAATTACCTAGCGTCCACTAAATAATTTACATTAATATTTAAATAAAATCTCATTAAATAAATAATAACCTACTTAAAACTAATTTTTATACACAAGGAATTAAACCTATTTACTCCTCATTAATTGCCTTAAGAAATCACCAACCTTTTCAGCTTGGCTTTTCCTAACCTGCTCAAGTAACTCGCCTAGTCTCGGCGCACCCCTCTGATACTCGGCGACCCATTCCTTAGCGAACTCACCATTCCTAACCCTCTCGGCAGCCTCCTTCATCCTCCTCTTAACATCCTCATTAATTACGTATGGCCCAACCGTTAAGCCACCATACCTAGCCGTCTCACTGACCCCAAGGAGCATCCCAGTGAGCCCTCTCTCCCATATCAGATCCATTATTAACTTAGCCTCGTTAATGGCCTCGAAATACGCCACCTCAGGTTGGTAACCAAGCTCCACCATAACCTCAAATCCATACCTCAACAACTGCAGTAACCCACCGACAAGCACATTCTGCTCACCGATCAGGTCGGTCTCCGTCTCCTCAGCGAAGGTTGTCTCTATAACCCCAACCCTAGTGAACCCGTTGGCCCTCGCAATCGCCAACGCAGTCTTTAAGGCATTCCCAGTGAAGTCCTGGTGAACAGCAACCAGCGCCGGGACTCCCCAACCCTTAACGAATTCATCCCTAACGGCCTTGCCAGGCGCCTTAGGCGCTATTAGGACTACGTCCACATCACTCGGCGGCTTTATTAATCCGAACCTAATGTTGAAGCCATGGGCGAAGACCACCGTCATGCCACGCCTAAGGTTTGGCGCAATCTCCGACTCCCAAACACTTGGTTGAACCATGTCGGGCAGTAGCATGGCTATTACATCGGCTTTCTTAACGGCATCACCCACCGGGTAAACCTCAAAGCCCTCCTGCCTAGCCAAGTCAAAGCTCTTGCCAGGCCTAACACCAATAATAACCTTGACGCCACTATCCCTCATGTTAAGGCCCATGCCCTACCTTGAATGCCATAACCGAGCACAGCAACGACCTTACCCTTGATTACTGATTGATCCACATCCTTATCTTTATATATCCTAGCCATTACTAACCACCACCTTATTCACGTGTACTTCTTCGGGCATATATTTAACATTTACCACATCGTAAAGCTTATCAAGCTTATTACAAACCCACCTAACCTCATCCTCCTCACCCCTAGCCCTAATCGAGACCTTAATCACCGAGTCACTCATGTCAATATTCACATGCCTAATTGCTATCTTACCTCTCCTGATCACGTTCATGGCCCTAACCACGGCATCGAACGGGTTAACCTCATTACTCATTACGACCTCTATCGAGAAATCACCCTCCATAGCCATCACCTGGGTACCTGAGGTCGACCCTGAACCCCTCAGGAAATATGACCTCCTCAAGCCACTTGCCTGACGGTACGAAGGGCAGAACGAAGTCCCTCTCCCTATCAATGGTTATGTCGACAATCAACGCCTCATTATTCCTAACGGCCCTTGCCACGGCGCTCCTCAACTCCTCATAATTACTTGGCCTAACACCCTCTATTCCATAGGCCTCGGCTATCTTCATGAAGTCTGGATTTACGTTGAAGTCCACGGCAATGATCCTCTTATTATACAGCATTACCTGCCAATGCCTGACGAGCATTAGCGTTGAATTGTCAAATATGGTTACTATCACTGGTAGGTTGTATTCACGGATTAAGGCCAGGTTCTGCATGGTCATTTGGAATGAGCCATCACCATCAATGTCCAGTACTGGGACATCCGGCCTAGCAATCTTTGCGCCTAGGGCGGCGGGTAATCCGAAACCCATTGTACCAAGGCCCGCGCTAGTTATGAAGGTTCCAGGTACGTAAACATCCCAATGAAGTTCGCACCACATTTGGTGACTGCCAACGCCGGTGGCTATTATTGAATGCGGCGGCATCACCTCCCTAAGGACCTTCAGGACCTTCCATGGCGCAAATCCATTAATATCAACCTTGCTCCTATACTCCTCATAATTCTCCTTAATACCCCTTAACCACCTAATGAATGCCTCGTGCCTCCTCTCAAGGGCCTTGGGCACGAGTTTAATCATTGTTGATAACACGGTCTTCGCATCACCGGCAATACCAACCTCAGGCTTTACATTCTTGCCAATTTCACTTTTATCAATATCGACATGTATTATCTTCCTACCCCTCCTAAACTCGTTGAAGTTACCCACGGTTCTGTCACTGAACCTTGTGCCGACCGCCAATATTACATCGGCATTTATTATGGCTGCATCGGCCTCAAGCTACCGTGCATCCCCGAGGCCCCATAACCAGTGGGTGGTTATTTGGCACACAGTTCTTACCCAGCAGTGTGGTGACTATGGGCATGCCTAGTAACTCGGCGAGGGTCAGGACCTCATTGGTAGCGCCGCTCCAGCATACACCGCCGCCAATGAGCATTACAGGTCTCTCAGCATTAAGAAGTAACTTGAGTGCGTAGGCAATCAGTGATGGGTCTGGCTCTGGGGCTATTTTCCTGGTTATTCGTATAGTTCTTGCCTTAATAACCGCTGGGTCGACCTCCATTAACTGAACATCTCTCGGCAGGTCTATGACCACAGGACCTGGCCTTCCATCAATCGCTATCTCATGAGCAGCCTTATACACGGGCACCAAATCCTCCGGTTTTCTAACCATGAAGGTATGTTTAGTGACAGGCATCGTTGCACCAACAATGTCTGTCTCCTGGAAGGCATCCCTTCCGAAGAATGCCGTTGGTACTTGACCAGTTATTGCAATTAATGGTGATGAATCCATCATGGCATTGGCAAGGCCGGTCAGCAGATTTGTGGCGCCTGGACCTGACGTGACGACCACGGTCATGGGCCTCTTCGTGACCCTGCCGTAGGCATCAGCGCGTGTATTGCGCCTTGCTCATGCCTAAACATATAAACCTTAATATTAGAATTATATAATGCATCAAAGAACGGCATTATCTGACCACCAATGATACCAAAGACCTCCTTAACACCTATACTCTCCATCTCCCTAACGAGTAGGTCAACCGCCCTGGGCATCACTATCACCTGGCGCTCTCGATTCATGCGCATGCACCGTATCATTTAACCGTGAGTTTAACCGATCGTTTTCATCCGCATTATACGTAAAGAATAAAACACCTCATCATACATAGGTAAATTTATAAAATATTTAAGCTTTTCCGTCATATAACTAGTGTAATGTGAATTATCAATTATTTATGTTCCTTCTATATCATGGGGAAATGCTTAAATAAAGTATTTTGTTTATAGGAGACGGTGGGTTAGATTGCTCAGGAAAACATAGTTAGGGCTTCACCGGGGAGTAAATACGTAAGGTTATTAGACACGACACTTAGGGATGGCGAACAAACACCAGGTGTTGCCCTTAAACCTGAGGACAAGCTAAGAATTGCGCTAAAGCTTGAGGAGTTAGGCGTTGATTCTATAGAGGCTGGTTTCCCAATAGTCAGCGAGGGTGAGTTTAAGGCCGTTAAGGCCATAGCCAGGGAGGTGAGCAACTCAGAGGTCATAGCATTGGCGAGGACTAGGAAGGAGGATATAGACAGGGCGATTGATGCCGACGTTAAGGCAATACACATATTCATAGCCACGTCAGACCTACACATGAAGTATAAGCTGAGGATGAGTAGGGAGGAGGTCGTGGAGGCCGCCGTGAATGCGGTCACCTACGCCAAGTCCCATGGCTTAACCGTGGAGTTCAGCGCGGAGGATGCAACGAGGAGCGACCCCAAGTTCCTGGCTAGAGTCTTCCAGGAGGTTGTTAATGCAGGTGCTGATAGACTAGATATTGCAGATACCGTCGGTGTGATGTGGCCGAGCAGAATGGCGTCATTGGTCAGGTTCGTTAGGGATATGGTTAAGGGCAATTACTTACTGAGCGTGCATTGTCACGATGATTTTGGAATGGCTGTGGCAAATAGCGTAGCTGCGATAGAGGCTGGGGCTGACCAAGCGCATGGTACGATAAATGGCGTTGGGGAGAGGGCCGGCAATGCAGCGCTTGAGGAGATAGCCGCTGCTGTGAAATTCCTACTTAATTATAATGTTAATATTAGGTTTGAGAGGGTCAAGGAGGTCTCCGACTTGGTATCGAGACTGTTTGGAATACCGGTACCGCCGAATAAGGCCATTGTAGGAGCCAACGCCTTTTCTCATGAATCTGGTATTCATGTGCATGGCGTTCTCTCGAACCCCTTTACCTATGAACCAATAGATCCAACAAGGGTAGGCATGAATAGGAGGATAGTCGTTGGGAAGCACAGCGGTAAGCACTCAATAATATATATACTAAGGTCCATGGGTATTGAACCACGTGATGATATTGTAAATGCAGTATTAAAGAAAGTTAAGGAGTTGGGTGACATGGGTATTAAGGCTTCAGAGGAGGATATTAAACGCATAATAATGGAGTTGGTTAATTATGGCGCCGATAAGGCAGGTCATTACTAGAAAATAATTTCAAAAATTTATAGTTTAAATATTGATTAATTTTCAAAACACTATTCTCCATACCTTAAATAAATCATACCTAATAAGCGAGTGGATGCCAATGATCAACAAATCTTAAACCTTAATAAGAATGACCATTGCTGTTCTCAATCCATGCTTATGCCTTTACTAGGTTAATTTCCCAAGTTTCTCAAGTCAGTGTCTTCATGGTTAGGGGCCATTATCCAATTCGATTGATGGCATTTATTAGTAATTTCTATAGTTTAGCAATACATAAAAAAATAGGCTATGTAATAGGCTTGATGAGGGTGGCGGTTATTGAGGGTGATGGTGTCGGGCCTGAGGTAACAAGGTCGGCGCTGGAGGTTCTTAAGGCTGTGTCGTCGAGGTTCAGCTTAAGAATTGATGTGTCGTATATTGAGGCTGGGGATAACGCTGTTAGGAAATACGGGGAGGCCTTGCCAGGTAAGTACTGGCGAGTAATAGAGGAATCGGACGCAATACTGAAGGGACCGGTTGGTGAGAGTGCGGGTGAGGTTGTTGTTAAGTTGAGGAGAGGTCTCGACCTATACGCCAATATTAGGCCTGCGAGGAATTACCCAGGGGTTAAGGCGGTGAGGGACGGCGTGGACTTGGTCATTGTGCGTGAAAATACCGAGGACGTTTATGTGAGGGCCGAGTACATGCTTAACAATGACGTTGCAATAGCCCTTAGGGTAATAACCAGGAGGGCGAGTGAACGCATTGCCAGGGTAGCCCTCAACATGGCGAGGGCCAGGCGTAGGAAGGTCACCATAGTGCATAAGGCCAATGTATTAACAGTGTCAGACGGCTTGTTTAGGGATACTGTTAAGGAAGTTGCTGAGGATTACCCGGACATTGTGGTTAATGAAATGTACATAGACTCGGCCGTGATGGACCTGGTCAGGAGACCCCAGGATTTTGACGTGATAGTCACAACAAACTTATACGGCGACATACTCAGTGATTTAGCAGCCTACGTGACTGGTAGTATAGGGCTTGCGCCATCGGCCAACATAGGCGATAATAAGGCCCTCTTCGAGCCCATACATGGGGCTGCCTTCGACATTGCCGGTAAGGGCATTGCAAATCCAACAGCAATGATGCTGAGTACGGCATGGATGCTCAGGTGGTATGGGGAGAGAACTGGGGATGGTAACTACGTAATGCTGGTAACGCCATTGAGAATGCCGTTATCAACGCCCTAAACCGAGGAATACACACGCCGGACCTTGGTGGTAACTATACCACCGCCTCCTTCACCGTCGAGGTCATTAAATTTATTTAATATTAATTCGTTAATGTCTTAAAATAATATTCACTATTTTCGACCATAGCATCAATATTTAATATATAATTATCTAGATGAATAAGAAATAGCTTATTTACATATTGCTTAGGAATATAAAGCTTAAATATTCCTTACATGAACTTATTTATTGCCCGCGCATATGATATCACTCGTTAAATACCCAGCAGATTGTGGGATTTTCGGCGTAATTAGACGCGGCGATAACTCAGATAAGGTAAGTGGTGACCTTGTGGTTAAGGCTATAGAGACTATTAAGTTCAGGGGTGCAGGACTGGGTTCGGGCTTCGCCCTGCTTAACCGCGAATCAATGGGTCTCAGGATGGGGGTCTTCGTTAAGGAGGGGTCTATGAAGGCGCGGTGGATATCATTGAGTCGGTAATGAGGGATAATGGTTTTGGTCCCGTGGACATAAGGGTTAGGAATAAGCTTGGGCCTGTTGTTGACCTAGAGGTTAGGGTACTCAATGGTGCTAGGTTTAATTACGGGGTCATGAATATCGTCAACTACATTAATGACTTGCTGTGGGAGGATAGGGCTGGCAGGGTTTACTACTGGGTGAGCATGTCGACGTATTTAAGGGTGTTGGTTACCCAGGCGATATAGCTCTATATATGACATAGAGAAGTATAGCGCAGACCTATGGGTTGCCCATACAAGGTTTCCAACAAACTCGCCGGGCTACCTACCCTATTGGTCACACCCATTTTCGGTGAGTGACATCGCCGTTGTTCATAACGGCGAATTAAGTAGTTATGGTAATCATGTGAACGCCCTACTCTATAAGTACGGCCTTAACTCATTTGTGGGAACCGACAGCGAGGCCGCTGTCTACCTAATGCACTACCTACTTCATTTGCATGGACTTGATATCGAAAGTGCGGTTAAGGCCTTAATTGGTGAGTCGCCTAAGTACGTACATGACAGCAAGGCTTTGTCATTAATTAGGCAGTTTAGGTGGGCCATGCTTGATGGCCCCTTCGCCATTCTAATGGGTATTTATCACAATGATGATGTCTACCTAGTGGCCATGGTGGATAGGTTTAAGCTCAGGCCCATGGTAATAGGCATGGATGATGAACACTACTACGTGGCTAGTGAGGAAGCCGCCATTAGGCTGTGGCGCCTGAAGCCCAGGTCTGGACCCTTGAGCCTGGTGGTTATTTCATAGTCTCGTTAAGACACGGCGTTATTTCATGGGGTAGGCCTAGGGAGGAAGTGGATATCTTCTTTACACGTAGGTTCTTCCCAACCTATGTTGGGAAGGATGCAATAAATGCTGAGGGTCTCAATTATAGGGAGTTAAATGAGGAAATATTGAGAAGGGCATTAAGTGGTGAGAGGGTTATTAGGATAATAAATGTTAGGGGCCAGAGATTCATAGGCGTTAACTTACCAAGGCATAACATAAGGGGTGTCAGGGTAGAGATATACGGCACGCCAGGAAATTCCTTAGCGAATCTAAATAATGGCGTTGAGTTCGTGGTCTACGGTAATGCCCAGGACGATGTTGCGGATACAATGCATGACGGCAGGGTCGCAATACATGGCGATGCAAGGGATGTGCTTGGCCAGGCACTGCAGGGTGGTGAGGTTCTTATTAGGGGTAATGCGGGTAATAGAACTGGCATTCAAATGCGTGAGTACCGTGACAGGAGGCCCTACTTAATAATTGGTGGTAGGGTCGATGATTACCTCGGTGAGTACATGGCTGGCGGCGTGATCATGGTCCTCGGCATTGATGCATTAAATAGGTGTAATGTCCAATTAGTTGGTAAGCACGTGGGTAGTGGCATGGTTGGTGGCAGGATATACATCAGGGGCAAGGTGCCCGAGAATAAGATAGGTTTAACAATACCCTACTCCGAACTCAAGGAGTTTCTTGATGCGTCTAATGACGAGGGTTTAAGACAGGACGAGATTAATAAATTATTAAATGTACTGGTGCGTTCTGAGCATGTTAGGAGGAATAGAATAGAATACAGAGACCTAAATAGCGATGAGATTAAGGAGCTGGAGTCTATATTGCGTAGGTTTACACAGGAATTCAACCTAGGCGAGTCCATAGTTGATACTTTGCTCAGTTCAAGGTATACCGTAGTAACGGCTGAGTAGTGGTCTCGATATATATTATTTAAATAAGGATAATATTTATAAATAGGTAATTGATATTTACCTGAATGAATTATATAATTAATATAAGGCCCAGGCAAGTAATTAGTGATTTTATCAGGTTAATGAGTAAGGGGCCTACAAGCGATTACTGGTATAGCGATGTTATTGAGGAGATTAGGGAGATGGCCAAGTACGGTAGACCCATTAGAATATTCAGAAGAGGCGTTAGGAAGTATAGGATACTTGACAACATTGGCTTTGGCATTAATGAAACTAGGTTGACAGGTAACGAGAAGGGCAAGGCCAGCCTCACCTCGTCCATAGGCGGTATAGAGGTTTCGGCACCCATATACCTGGCCGACATGTCCTTCGGAGCCCTTGCCGGTGTGCCCAACGTAGTCGAGGCCGAGCTAGCCGACGAACTAATGCTCATAAGCGGTACTGGTGAGGGTGGTTTACACCCTGAGGTTGCCAGGCATAAGAGGATATTCGTGCAGTGGGCCTCGGCCAGGTTCGGCGTGGATATAAATACGTTAATGGCGGGCATGGGCGTGGTCATTAAGATCGGGCAAGGAGCCAAGCCAGGCATTGGTGGTCACCTACCGGCCTCTAAGGTGACCCAAGTAATATCTCAAGTTAGGAGGATTCCCATCGGCATTGACGCATTATCGCCCGCGCCCCACCACGATATTTACTCCATTGAGGACCTCAAGCAGAGGATTGACGCGCTTAAAGAGGCCACTGGTAAGCCCGTCTTTGTTAAGGTCGCGGCTACCAACTACATACCATACATAGCGGCCGGCATAGCAAGGATGGGGGCTGATGGTATTATTATTGATGGCCATGGAGCTGGCACGGGGGCCACACCACTGGTGGTTAGGGATAATATAGGCATACCCATTGAGTTGGCCGTGGCCTCGGCCGATAAGATGCTTAGGGAGGAGGGGCTCAGGGATAGGGTTACGTTGATAGCCGCCGGTAGGATTTCCACGGCTGATGACGCCGCGAAGCTCATGGCCCTTGGGGCCGACGCGGTCTCCCTAGGCACGGCATTGCTTATATCCATGGGCTGTGACATGGCCAGGACATGCCATAGGGGCAACTGCCCTGCAGGGATAACGAGTAAGCTCGTTGATGGAACAATAATAGTTGACCATGACTTCGCCTTCAAGTCGTCTAGGAACTTCCTAACGGCATTCATGGAGGAGTTAAGGTTAATCCTAGACAGCCTGGGCATTGATGATGTTAGGAAGCTCGTTGGAAGGAGGGATCTGCTGCAGGGCCGTTGTCTTGATGAGGTAACGGCGAAGGTTCTAGGCATTAATGAAACGCACTGTGACTCAATTAATGAGAACATCATAAACCCAGGCAATGTTTGGACGCCTGATTATTCGATTTATGCGACGCAGCTCGTGAGGACCGGTGACGTAGTCATCGTGAGCATGGGTAGCACCGGGCCGCCGGAGGTTGAGCCCCCGAAGAGACTGATTGATTGGTTGAGGTTCGATGGCGCCCAGGTCACGAAACCAGCCATAGACCATATAGAGAGGACATAGACGTGTCGACAACGCTGGCTGAGGGTAGACTGTGGCTTTCCATGCCGGTAATAATTAGGCCACCGAGGACCTGGGACAGGGAGCTCATTAGAGAAGCCAAGTTTGTTGCCAGGGCTAATTCAGTAATGGTGGATCTCGAGGGCATGGATATAGTTGATAACAAGCACCTAATGAGGGTTATGTGGGATACATACATTGAGAAATTGGGCGCGCTCGTAATAACCAATCCGCAGCAAGTCATGCCCGGCGTCAACGTACCCACATACGTAAGGATTACGGAGGCAGGTGAGGTTAGCAATGCCGTAAATGCACTGGCGAGGAAAAATAATTGGTTTGACGGTGTAATAATAGACATTAATGATGATTATCCAGAGGCGCACTTGGTTAGGCTTGATGTTGAGCTTAGGAGGAGGGGTATTAGAGATAACGTGGACTTATTAATCCACATGCCCAATATCAGGAGTAGTGGGGATATTATTAAGTTAGTGGCCCTTGGTGCGGATGCAGTAATCATAAGTGGTTTTGTGGAAAGGGCGCTACATGGTTATTCAGGTATTGAGGACTTTAGGCTTAGGTTTATGAAATTCCTAATCGGCGTTAAGAGGGAGATTGCCCAGCTCCTTGGTGCGGCCGGCATATACTCGCTGCAGTCGGTTGTTGGTAATAGGGAGTTGCTCAGGGCTTTGAGTGGTAGGGTTAGGGACATGCTCATGGTTAAGCTCGCTGGTGAGGACGTACTCTATAGATGATTAATCAATAAAAATATAGTAAGTAATCCACGGCATGGTAATATTTATAAAAGGATAACTAGCAAATTGATGCGTGATTAACCAGGAATTTCAGAATTAATGGCGCAATAACCAGGGCTGAGGAGGACCTTAGCAGGTTAAGGGAGTTGTTGGTTAGGTATGGCGGTAATGTGAGGGTTGTGGACCTCATGCAATTAATACATGAGCCGCTACTTCTTAGGCTTATAAATGATGTGTTAGTGAGCAATGATAGGATTGCCTACCTAGGACCCGAGGGTAGTTACTCACATGAGGCTGCCCTTCAATTATTTGGTAAAGATGCAATACTTACTTCCCTTAAGTCAATTGGTGATGTGGTCAAGGGCGTTTATAGGGGCGATTATGGCTTTGGTGTTATACCCATCGAGAATAACCAGGCCGGGGTTGTTGGTGAGTCCATGGAGGCCCTGCTTAGGTGGAATGTGTATGTGAATTACGCAATTGATTATAGGGTGTCTCTATGCCTGGTTGTTAATGATGGGAGTGACATAAACGACATTAAGGAGATTTACTCCCACCCACATGCGATTAATGAGGCACTGAACTTCATATCAAAATTAAATGTCTCGGTAAATTATACGCAATCAACTTCAGAGGCCCTGAGGATAATTAAGGGCTTTAGGCACAGGGCCGCGGTGGCCTCTAGAATGGGTGCTGAGCTTCATGGTCTTAAGTCATTGATCTGCGGTATTGAGGACAACCTGAACTACACAAGGTTCTTGGTAATATCAAGGCACATGGGTAGGGTTGGAGATAGGACAATGGCGATATTCTCAGTACCCAATAGGCCGGGTTCCCTATTCAATGCCCTTAAGCCCTTTGCTGACCTTAGCATAAACCTATCAATGATTTACTCAAGGCCTAATAGGGGTAGTCCCTGGAGCTACGACTTCCTACTGGAGACCGAGTGCCAATTAAGCGATGTAAACTGCTCAAGGGCTTTTGATGAATTAAGTAGGGTGGCTGTTTATGTAAAAATGCTGGGTAGTTATCCTGTGGTTAGGTTTTATTAACTGACTAATTCTATATATTTTAACTGACGAATTTATATAAAATAAGTATAACTTATAAGCACCCCCTTCACTATTTTTCATTGAGTATGGACCACACACCAATGAGCATGTGCACCCAACACCCAGATAACGCTCAAGTACCTAATTGGGTTAAGGATAGCGTTATCCAGGGTGATGATGAGATTCACGAGGCATACCTAGCCTACAGCCTATATGGTTGCCATGAGGTCATGTGGGACTTTGAGGGCAAGGATGTCGATATTTACGTGGTCAGGAAACTACTTAGTAGGTACCCCGACTTCTTCAGGAAGCACGTGATTGGTAGAGACGTATACCTAACCCTCAGGTTACCTAATCCCTGGGCTGAGACCACTGAGAAAAAGTTGTTCTCGCAAGCCCTGGAGTTGGTTCCAACGGCCTATGACATTGCCAGGGAATTTTATGGAGATGATAATGTGAATGGCGTGTTTCAGGTAATACTGCCACTAACGTCGAGGGCAGAGGAGTTGATATTCACGTATAGGTACTACGAAAGGGTTGTGGCCGGTAAGGCTTTCATGGAGTTACTCCCTGGTGTCAAAGTTATGGATGTACTTGGCAGTGTAAAGCCGGGCACAATAGACGTGATACCCCTCATTGAGGACCTGGACTCAATGTTGGGGATTGGCAAGATAATCATTGGTTACTGGAAAGCCATTAGGCCGAGTTACCTCAGGGTCTTCATAGCTAGGTCAGACCCAGCAATGAATTACGGCTTAGTACCTGCGGTACTCATGGCAAAGATAGCACTGAGTAAGTCATTGAGTATTGGTAGGGAGCTCGGTCTCGAGGTTTACCCAATAATTGGCGTTGGCCCAACACCATTTAGGGGTCACTTAACGCCGTATAACGTGGATAACGTCATTAGGGAGTACCATGTGTCCATACCTTCACCATACAATCAGCCTTTAGATATGACTACCCAGAGGGTTCTGTGACTAATGCAGTGTCTAGGCTAAACAATAGGGCACCAGGTAGTGACTGCTTAATTGCGGATTATGGAAAACTCGTAGGCATTATTAGGAAGTACGTGGTTAACTACCAAAGGGAGGTTGAGGGCTTAGCAAATGCCATAAATAAGGTCTCTAACTATGTACCTAGGAGGAGAGCCAGGAAACTACATATAGGCTTATTTGGCTATAGCAGGGGGTTTAGGGGCGTAGTCCTTCCCAGGGCAATCACATTCGTCGCAGCGCTTTATTCCCTGGGTATACCGCCTGAGGTGTTGGGGGTCTCTACTATTAATGAGTTAAGCGATGCAGAGTATGCAGCGTTGAGTGAGGCCTATGTAAACCTAAGGCATGATCTAAGCGTGGCGGCTAGGTACGTATGCCACGAATGCCTAGACATGCTCACAAAACTGGGTAATGCCTTCGGGATTACCAATGATGTAGTTCACATGGTTAGGAAAGACATTGAGACGCTTGAGGAAATGGGCATTAGGGCGGGGCCCAGCGACTATGAAAGTAGGAACATGAGTTGCTGGCGCAGCTGTTAATTAATTCGTTGGCTGAGGGTAGGGAGGATGATACGGTTAAGTACATGGTTGAGATGGCACTAATAAGGCACGCAATAGGCTAAGTCACCAACTTTTCCAGGCAATCACCCTCAAGGCACTCCCTAATCTCCATCGCAACCCTCTTGCCCATGCTTATGGGCTTTCCAAAGTATAGCTTGCTGTATTGGCTCCCGATGCCCATGTATATGTTCGTGCCACCACCAATCCTGAGGGCCACATCGAAAACCACTATGTCGAGGTCCGAGGTGACCATAAGCTGCAGTGTGAATGGCCCAATGACGCCCGGCGGCTCAACCTCCTCAGCGGCCCTCACAAACCTGTCACCCACCTCGAAGAGCCTATTCAACTCGCTCTCCCTAATGGTGGCAGGTTCATGACCGATCTCAATCATCTCCACATCAAAGTAATCCCTAATCTCCAACTGCACATCAGCCGTAAGTCTCAGTAGCCCATCAAGGTTCGTCTGAATCCTCCTATCAATACTGAGTATCTCCACCTCATCCCTAGCGACACTCCTAAAGTAATTAACATTGAAGTGGGCTCCAACAACCAACTCCTCAATCGATGCCTTACCAAGGTCACCCTCACTCACCACCCCATCATTAACCAACTTCCTAAACTTCCTCCAGAAGTCCTCCCTATCCACGGCCACGAAGAAACCCCTCTCAACCCTCTTCCTCGCGTGGGGCATCTTAACCATCACGGGCCTATCAATGTCGTCAGGCGAGGAGTAAGTCCTAGGTCTCCTAATGCCTGCCCTATCGAGGATCTTATAATACGTCTTATCCCCAACCCTCTCCTCATACCTAAGCAGGTACCTATTACCGAATATGGGCACTGGGAATTGGCCCTCGATAGTATCGTAGCCCACGTAAACCGAGAAGCTCCTGTTGGGCACGAATACGGTGCTTAACGACCTCAACTTACTTACGACATCCTCCCTAGCCACATCGGCATACTTATCAAGTATTAACGGAATATCAACAACCCTCCTAAACCTGAGGTACGCCGTCTCCCTACCCCTCTGGCAGACGGCTATCGTCCTGAACTCCTCGTCCTTAGCCCCATCAAAAACATCAAGCTGAGTGACTCGCTATGGCGGCTATGTGCACCGAATCCACGCCAAGCTTATAATTGCTTAGTAATTCCCCGGCACTATGCCTCATGTGACCACCCTCTCCAGCGAGTCCTTCTCGATTGCCATCCTCACCTCCCTGGCAATCCTCCTACCCATGCTCATCGGCTCGCTCCAGTAGAGATACGAGTACGGGCTACCATACACGTACAAATTAGTCCCTGCAACAATCCTCCCAGAGAACTCGAAAATCCTTATATTAGCCTCATCATCAATAACGCCCTCCAGGGAGAAAGGTCCAATTATGCCAGGCGGTAGGGCCCTCCTGGTCTCCTCGGTAAATTTAATGCCGTAATCGAGGACCTTGGGCAACAGGCTCTCCCTGAGCACAAGTGGTATATTACCCACCACGACGAAGGTGGCTTTAGACCCAACTCCACAATTACGTCCGGCGTTAGCCTCCTCAAGCCATCAATGTTGGTTTCATACCTAATGTCGGCACCCAGTATCTCGACCCTACAGTACTGGGCTGTGGAAGTAATGTATGTATATTGGCACGCCTATCAAGTACTCCTGGACAATGGCATCCTTAGGCGTCTTCACCAAGCCTCCCTAACCCTCTCCTCAACACCCCTAACCACCTCCTCCCCAGACCTGGCAATGAAGTAACCCCTACCGCCCTTCGCACCCGGCAACTTGACTATCACGGCCCATCAACATCATCACCGACACTGAAGAGTCTCGGTATTGGTATACCAGCCCTCCTAAGGAGGTCCATCTTAGCCCACTGATCACCCTCAACCCTAAACAACCTCCTGAGCCCGAAGATGGGTACCTCAATACCCTCGGCACAGTCCAGGCCCACATACTCGACATAACTGCCATGCGGCACCAACACGGCATTCAACGAGTGAAGCTCCCAACCACCTCGGGGTTGCATAGCTCCCTCCAGTTATTGAGAACCACGAAGTGATCAATCAAGTGCCTAAACTGCTCATAGAACCAAAGCCTATCCCTGGGCACGATGGCTACGGTCTTAAAACCCTCGAGCTTGGCCCCATGGAATATCTGAAGCGATGAGTGGCTCGCCAGCGTGGCTATGGTGACCCTATCCAAGTCATACCTAGCAAGGACCTCACTCATCACCCAACACCCCAATGAGGGACTTATTCATGAACCTACCGTACAACTCCCTCGATACGTAGATCGGTAGGTAATCGAAGAACACCAGATCGTTTGAGGCGTACCAGGGACCCTCACGCCAAATGCACGCCCTACAAACAACCTCACCACCAACCCTATTAACAAGCCTCTCCAGAGTCCTCATTGTGCTACCCGTCGAAACAACATCATCAAACAAGCACACCCTCCTACCCCTGATAAACTCCACATCTTCACTGGTAAGTACAAGGGTTTGGGGCTCCCTAGTCGTTATTGACTTCACGCTCTCAGTAACGTAACCCCTCATGTAACCCTTAACGCTCATCCTAACAACCACGAACCTACCATGACCGAGACCCTTAGCCACCTCATAGGCCATGGCAATGGCCTTAGCCTCAGCCGTAACAATGATGCCCGGGTCGTATCGCCTCACGGCATTGGCAACCTCACGGCCAGCCCTACCAATGAACTCCACATCACCAAGCACAAGCCAGCATCCGAGGCAATCCATAAGCCATCACCAATGGGCACTATGGCAAGCTACGCCTAAGGCCGAAGACCTCCACCTCATGAAACACCTGCCCCTCATAAAACCTGACAAGCCCAGTGCTATTCATGACCCATCAACCTATTAATTAACACTTTTATTTAAAAATTACTTATTAAAAAAAACCGACATGCATGACGTATTTATTTAAATAATTAATTAAATAAAGCCCTAAAATTAACCACACCAGGTAAGGCAAGGAAAACTTAAAAGACGCGAAATAACACATTGAGCGCGGGGCCGTAGTCTAGCCTGGCTAGGATACGTGGGTTCAACACGCCCGAAGCTCGGCTCGGGATCTAGGGAAGGACGCGAGCCCGAGTGATCCCGGGTTCAAATCCCGGCGGCCCCACCACAAATCGTTGGTTACTTACACGGCCAGTCAATACCGAGGCAAATCACTCTCAATACACCCCGACTAAGTACTACGTTGGCCATAATACTACTACGGGACTAAATTAAGCCCTACCCCTCATTTGCAATTGCCTTTCACTATTTAACGCTACGCAATGTTCAGATTATCAAAATTGAACCCTCCTTTATTTGTAGAATTACCTCCCCATTATGCGCAATGCCACCGATATGACTGATTGGTGTGCCTCTAAAAGATAAACTTACAACACTGCCTTAACCATACCTATTCCAGCCTTAGCCGGCCTTGGTTCATTGGGTGGGTTGGGCTTTGAAACTAACAGCAAACGCCTCAACGACCTCGCCGATCTATTTGCTCGTTATTCACGGCCTAGCGGTTTGGGAACTCACGAACTTAACACGTCCACAATACTCACGTCATTAATGATTAGCGTAATCGCGACAACGGCAATATACGTACTGATTATAACCAAGGAATACCTAAAGCTCCTGGGCATTAGCCCTAACCAACTACCCCAGCATTAATCATGGACTACGCACCGCCAGGTTCAATCAAGAATTGCCCTGAGGAGGACGCCGGGCCTAGCGAACTATGCACAAAACACCGCGAGGAAGTACCACGGGAAACAACGTACAGGGAAATACTGGGTATGTGGTGAGTTTCGAAGGACTGTGAGCCATTATCCAACCAAGATACAATTCACCATGCATGGTGAAAGCACCGTAGGAACAAGTACGTTATTTAGTAATTGAATGGTGATGAAGGAATGGTATTACTGATGTCGTAAACACCGTTGGAACAAATACGTGCCGTGAACGCTCATGGCAATTAATGTTCCAACGACAACCATGCGGAGGGCTAGGGTAATACTTATAAAGAGCCTAATAAAGTAGCGAGCCGGAAGATTTCAATAGAATATTGAAAGTGCCCCACTTCTCTGCCCTATTCGTGAGTGGGGCAAACGGCGCGTTTTGAAGATTTCAATAGAATATTGAAAGATTACTCATTACCCAACCCGAGACCGCTTTAT
Organism: Vulcanisaeta sp. JCM 16159; assembly: GCF_001316265.1. Classification (GTDB taxonomy): domain Archaea; phylum Thermoproteota; class Thermoprotei; order Thermoproteales; family Thermocladiaceae; genus Vulcanisaeta. The sequence continues at coordinate 20,530 of NZ_BBDN01000011.1, forward strand.
AGACAGAACCGAAGATTTCAATAGAATATTGAAAGTAGTTATTAAGTTCCTGGAGTCAATAATGGACAGGATTGGTAAGTGAAGATTTCAATAGAATATTGAAAGAAGGCCAGAAAGCCCCTTGGCAATAGTCAAGTACTCACTCCTAAGAAGATTTCAATAGAATATTGAAAGTGGTCTCCTTGAACATGTGCCAGGCAATGCCGATGATGATGAGCATGAAGATTTCAATAGAATATTGAAAGTTACTGCCATTACCACGGCAACCGCAATACTCTCGTAATGCCTACCCGAAGATTTCAATAGAATATTGAAAGCGTCCCTCAGGGTGGGCACGCCATGTCGCCTGTGTAGAAACTGAAGATTTCAATAGAATATTGAAAGCCCTATCTATGCAAATCACCTTCATGGTTAATCACCACGCAATGCCTGAAGATTTCAATAGAATATTGAAAGTATCTCAATGACCACTTTGTAATGCCTTTCTGGTAACTAATACCTAACGAAGATTTCAATAGAATTGCGTGAGCGTTAAAAATGGCAAAAGCGGACAAATTCCCTGGGTAAACCCACCCAAGTACCCATGGGGAGGTTGGCACCACCGTAACTCGCTGACCCAAATACGTAAGTAATACTTAATGGTGCATATAGACAAAAGAAATATAAATACTGCCCTGAGACGAACACAATTGGAATGTTAATAGTAGTCACGAGTGGTTCGAAGGGAGGGACGGGAAAGAGTACGGTTGCCCTTGGCCTATCGGCTATTCTTTCGCTTAGGGGCTTTGGTCATGAGTTGTTTGATTACTCCTGCAGCTTGGTGTGTGTACTGGCGTTTATTACTACCTTAGTGACTTCGTTGATGGTGTTAATAGGTTGTCGAGGATGGTGAAGGTCAGGCAGGGCTTGCCCCCCCAGGACTATAGCAGCCTCGCCATTGTTGACCTGCCTCCAATGAGTATTGCCCAGCCTGAGTTTGTTGATTTGTTGGGTAGGTCTGACGTGCTTGTTGTCGTTAGCTCCTACGAGCCTGACTCCGTGGTCTCTGCTGAGAGGGTTCTCGAGGCCTACCCAGGCAGTAGGGTTGTTAAGGTTTGTAATAGGGCTTCCATGGAGGGCTGTGGGCATTATCTAAAGGTCACGCCTGAGTCCCCCTTCTTCGTGATTGGGGAGCCCACGAACTTCAGGACATTCAGTGAGTTGGTTAATGAGCTTGGCTTCCGGGGTGAGGATAAGTTTGAGAGGGTTGGTAGGCAGTTCGTGGTTAATGGCGTTAGGGCTAAGCTCGTTGCCCGTTGGGACCCCTATGCCATAATTGGTGTTGAGGTCTCGCAGAAGTGGTACTACGCCTTAATGCCGTATACGAAGCCTATTGAGGAGTTGGTGACAATGGCTAGGAGCCTCATTGGGCCATTTTACCTCAATAGACTTGGTTTCGCGGATAATGCATTGACTAAGTTGTTTAGGGTTGTCAGGCGTTAAGTGCGCTGTCTCCGGTGCATCGTGGCCTTCACATTGCCTAACCTTAATTAGGGGCCTAATCGGCATTGCCACCATGACGGTGCTACTCACCACGAATGCCACAAACCCCTTCGCCACCGCCGAGAGTGCAATTCAGGGCGTTGTTAATGGCGCCGTTGACTTCATGGCCTTTGTGGCGGCCGTGCTTATCTTAATAACCATAGCAGGCCTAAGTCTCATAGGCTTCCTGGCCCTCGTTCAGTCACTGATTGGTTACTCACTCATTGAGTGGTCCAGCATTAGGCGTATTATTGGTGCCCTGGCCGCGATGGGCGTGGTCTTCATCCTATTAATGGGCATATTACCTGCCGTGCTTAACTCTGTTGGTTTAATGGCGGTGGCTACGGCGCTTAAGAGCTTCATGTCCATGGTTATGAACCACCTATCATCACTCGTCTAGCCCATTACTCGAGGACAACCCTCATCAAATTCTTGATGTAATTCCTAATTCTTTCCGCAACCTCGAGTTGATTATTTGCCCCTTCCACGTATGGTATTACCGCGGCCATGCCGTCTATCCTCAGGTTTTCCCTGGCCATGTAATTGCACTTCGGCCCCTTGGTAGGGACTTCGTGACTTACTCCCTGGTAAGAACCGCGTGTTTGTAATCACGCCTGGCCTATTTATTCATTATCCATGGGCCCTTTGCATTGTGTGGGTGTGCTCTGGGGCTTGGCCGAGTACTCTCATTGCATGTCTGGTTAATTCCTCGGGGCCTATGTTCCTTATTAGTCCTTCCACGACGTTGATCCACGCATCGAATGACTCCTTGCTTGGTGTGTTGCAGGTTATTGAGCCTAGGCTCAGTATTTGCGGTTTATATAACTCAGCGAGTTTCCTGGCCTCCCTGGGCACTAGAATTACTATGCCGGGTGTGTTGCAGCCTGGCGTTAGTATCGTCGCGTCGAAGTACTCCTCAAGCCCCGAATCCTCTATTATCCATAGCACCGCGTCTATGTCGAGGCTTGGCCGTAGGATTATCCAGGCAATGTCCGTGATCGGCCTCTCGAAGATTAGATCGAACCCCTTGAAGTTACTTAGTGCCGTGCACCAGTAATTAATTATGTCAAGGTTGTCTGTGTCCGGGCAGGTTGGGTTATTGTCACTGACCAGGACCTTGACCATTGTTGATCACCCATTTATTGACTGCATTGTCGATTGATCCGATGAATTCATAATCAATGCGTGCCTTAGTCCAATGGTATGAATCATAAACGGTTAAGTTCCAAATCATCAGTAAAACTATGTTTAGCCCTAAATAAAAGCATTTCGATGGTTAATGACGAGATTTTTAAATAACTTCACCTAATGAGGGGCAAACCCACCAGGTATTGGCAATACACACAGTGGCATTAATACCACCGGAAGCGCCTTTGTGATGCAATGGTTTCCGCTAGAGATGGGGATGACGACATTACGACTCACCAACGCGCTAGGCCGGTGGGTTTGCTGCACAGTCCTAGTGCTCCCTGGCAGGTTCACTCACCACTGGGGACTGCATTGAGCGTGAGGGAGATTGATTGAGGGTGTCCAGGGTTCGGCTTTCCGGTTCACCAACACTCTATGGTATTTAAGTAACGATTAACTAACCCGCACACTCATCACCGAGGTCCTAACCCTACTCAACGATGGCTCAACCTACGCGGCCAGGTCAATGCTTCCTGTAAGCGATAGGCCCACCCGTGATGTGGGTTGGGCTTTGAATAACCGAGCAGTCGCCGGGGAACTTGATACCGCTTATTATGGATGGCGCATTTACTGCAGCATCCTGGGTAGGTGCGTTGGCTGGGTCACGGGCTCTATTGAGCATCAGTCTGAATAATGGGTGTTAAAGATCATTTAGGTTTTGTTTAATGGAACGAAGTAAACTCACCCCTCTGGCAGTAGTCTCCTTATTATGGCGTAGTATAGGGCTAACGTGAATATTGCGTGAATATAATCGTCGAGAGGAGCATTGTGTACATGGCGATTAGGGGCAGCGGTATGAGTGTGTTTAGTAACTGCGTTATTGGTACGCCTGAGCCACCGCTTATGAATAGGTATGGGTACCTGGACCCGTCATTAACGTACTCCATGAGCACGAGTACGGCCTCCGCGAGGAGGCCCGTGCTAATTACGGCCGGTCTGACGACCCTACCCTGCATTACCGCGTAAAAGGCGTATAGGGCTGCGGCGCCCAGGGCTATGGTGAGGGCTATCGCGGCGTAGAAGGCTGGGTAGAACATGGCCGTGCTAGGGTCATAACCGAGTAATGGCCCCGCAATGTTGCTGGCTATGTATGGGTCGTACCTCTCGAGGACTGTGAAGTAGTAGGCCCCGGCAATGGCCTGTGGCACTAGTAGTACTAGCCGGTGCCGAGGGCGATCCTCACACCCCTAATGTCTAGGTTCCTCCTAGTCGCCAGTACCGAGGCTGTTACGAAGCGCCTATGTCCATGGCGCCAATTAGCGTGTGGGCAATGAGCGGTGGGTATACAGGGTTTGAGAAGACTGTGAGTGGGTTGAGGTCCCCCGTGACGTACTGTGGGTAATCAAGGCCCGCGAAGAGGTACCTGAAGCCCACTGGTACGAGTAGTACGGATATGGCGAGTGGCACGCCAATTAGGCTGTGGGTCCTTGGGCTGACCCTACCCCATAGGTGCCAGTAGATGGCTATGAGCGGTATGCTCAGTAGTATGCCGACGAGGGCTATGGCTATTGGGTAGAAGTAAACCTTCGTGAATATCGCAGTCATTGATGGGAAGAGCCCCGCCATGAACACGGTCAGTATCGTGCCCCAAACACCGCCAAAGAGCTCCGTCACCACCATGAGCCTGAACATGTCCCTGGCCACCGACTCGAGACCTGGGTCCCTGCGTAGGTAGGCCAGGTACCTGGTTATTACCGTGAGCACTGTGGCCCCTATTATCACGTTAACGAAGACCAGGTGCATCTCCAGGGCGAAACCAAGCACGGCAAAGGAGAGTAGGGCGAGGTAACTACTCATGACCACCCACCCCAGCCAACTCCCTAACCCTATCCAGTAGGCTTGGTCTCGTAGCTACGTAGTACATGGCCAGGGCCCCCACAACAGCTATCGCAAGTAGTATGGCGACCACGAAGGCCACGAAACCCGGCGTTATTGCATCACTCGTTACGACCTCACTTGTGGTTATCAAGCCATAGACCGTCCACGGCTGCCTACCAACCTCCCTCGCGGCCCACCCGGCCGTGGCCGCTATGCCGATAACACAGCCATTGCCGAGGCCAGGAAGGCATTACATTGTCGGCGCCTATCAATACGCCCAGTATTTCGTTGTTTATGAAGTCCGTTATTGCCGATAGAATAGGTACCCTCACGAGGTATGTGAATAGGGCGAGAACGGCGGCTATTGCCAGTAGTATTCCCGCACCAATCATTGTGTAGTAGAACGCGCTCACCAGCGGCGCCAACGGCTCCAAGGAGAGAACCGCGGCCTCGCAGTTCTGGGCTAGCGTCACGTTTGTCAGGGGCCCGAGGTAGCCCAGCATCCCTGGGTCGAGCTCGCCATAGAGCTCGCCGAAGGTGGTGTTGCCCAGCGCCCTGCATTGGCTTAGGTAATAATTGAAGCCGTGGAGTGGGTGGTATGGGTTTCCATAGGCGAATAACGCCTCCGCTGGGTCATAGTACTCATACCCATAGACCCTGGGCCTCCTGTCAGTGTGGTTAGTGCCGTGAACTTGAGCGGTTGGTATGCCACCACGTCATCACCCATGAAGTGACCAAGGACTATGGGCTCGATGATGAGTACCACAACGAGTATCCAGAGAAGGGGCTTTAGTAACTTGGTGTACTTACTGTCGTGGGTCCTGAAGAACCTTATCGATATTGCCAGGGCCACGGCGCTACGCCGATTGCGTAGGCTGCGAATAATGTGTGGAGTGTGGTCACTACGGCGTCGGGGTTAACCATGGGTAGCCATGGGTTCGTTAGGTATGTACCGACCAGTGATGTGAAGTTTGTGCTTGTTAGGGCGACTGAGCCCGAGCCATCTACCGTGTAGTGCAGGAGGAGTGCGGCTAGGTTTAGTGTCGCGGTTAGGTTTGCGGTGTCTGGACCGTAGCTCGGTAGGAATGGGTATAATGCGTGTGGTATCCCGCCCATCCCCCAGGGAACGTTCATCCAGGCATTCGCCGTTAGTATGAAGTACCCGGAGAGTGAGCCGAGGAGCCAGGCCGCGATTAATATACTGAGTGTATACCTCGCCCTCCACCTGCCTATGGCGATTATGAAGAGCACCACGAGAACCGCCTCGCCTATGAAGGCTATGGTGGCTTCGTAGAGGAGTGGGATGAAGGCTGAGGAGGAGAAGAGTAGTATGCTCGTTGGCCAGATGTCCAGTAGGCCGAACTCCACTATGGTGCCTGTGACGGCGCCGAGGGCGAAGTTCACGGCCCAGACCATGGTTAGGGTCTTGGAGTAATTGAGGAATAATGCGTCGCCAGTCCTGTACCACTTAATGAGCCAGGTGAGTATGGCCAGTGGAAAGCCCAGCGTGAATGATACGAAGACCGCGTGTAGGTAAATGCCGATTATGGTCATGACCATTGCGTTACTAACGTTGGTACCATGCACGTAAATCTCACTAAGCACTCCCAAGGTTGAGTTAGTCATCATGGTATTACCTAGCCCCTTAATTAAAAGTGCTTAGGTATTGGTTATTCATTATAGTTGGTAGTTTCCAGTTAAATTCAGTGGCGATGGGGCTTGGATTTATTTTGTTATTCAACGGTATTCATTCGAATGCGACGTGGCATAACCCCAGCAAAAGTTTTTCTCTACCTAGGCTATGTATTACTCGTGAATTACTGGCTTGTCATTATGAGGGAAAGGGTCTTCATGGGCATTGTCGAAACGGGCCTATTTGGTTGCCGTGACCCAGAGTGCGGCCTGTTAATGACTAGGGTAAGGCCCGGCACACGCCTTGTGCTCTTCGTGAGCGGCTTCGGTTGTAAGTCCTACTGTAAGTCCTTCGTGGGGGTTTTCGAGGTTGTTGGTGATTGGGTTAAGGCTGGTAAGAAGTTGAATGATTGGTCCCACGTGGTTGAGGTAAAGCCGATATCCCTGGGTAGGGTTGAGCTTGGCAGCATCGCCAATAACTATCGTTCATTAGGGGTAGGAGGGGCATTACCGAGGCCCTGCACTCCGTGGATCCATCCAACCCCAGGGCCATGCCAATGCCCGTTGAGGATGCGGAATTGATAATTAATGAGTTGAGGAACCAATCAATGCCCAAGCCCGTGATCGAGGTTTTGGGGACTCCAAAGGGCGGTGCTAAGGAAGTTGTTGGTGGGGTTGATTCAACGGGTGCCAAGGCAGGCGCCGAGGCCCTAGGCATTAGCGAGGCGGTGACGTTATTGAAGGAGGCAGCCCAGTTATTTGGTTATTACCCAGTCAGTAACGTGGATGCGGGTGAGTATAGGCTTGACCTTGCCTGGTGGGGTAATGAGGATGAGTATAGGGATGGGTTGGCGCCGCTGGCTGTGTTTGAGGTTGTTGATAACCCCGAGCAGGCATTGGCTAGGCTTAAGCACGCGAGGGACAAGTGGAGGGGCGTCAGGCTATACGCCATTGTTAAGGATGAGAATGCTGAGAGGGTGTTGAGGGGTTCGTTCCATGAGCTTAGGAGGAGGGTTAGGGTGATACTGCTTAGTGAGCTTAGTGGGCTTGTTCGGGACCTTAGGAATCATGGTGAGTTGGTTAGGGAGTTCGTGATGTTGGATAAGGACTGAAGAACGTCATTGGTTGAACGGTTGATGCCTTCGACTAACCCCGGCCATATTCATAGTCTCGGTCCTTGACATGCACTTCTCGCACAACAATAAGCCTAATCACCGACTCCCCCTCATACTAGCCTCCCACTCACCAACCCTGCTCACCAGGCCCCTGGGCGGCACAATATTTGGCCACGTAACCGACAGAATCGGTGAGGGATTACTAACGCATTATTCCTTGGTTTACGCATCAATGATTGAATCCTCGATTACTACCCTAGTGATGGCGTTAATGGCGCTCTTAGGGGTTTGAGGAGCTATACCTCACAATGATTAAGGACACAGTTCAAACCCATAGGGCCACACTCAACGTGAATAGGGAAGCAGGGGTCATGGATTAAGGCTAGGTGATTACTACGTAATCATCGACACCCCACCACTGGTTAAGCCTCTGGGTTTGGCATTACCCTATGGGTGTAACCACGTGAATTAACTAACCCCTCACCCATGTAGGTTTACGTAGCTGCCAAAATAGGCTGGGCAGCATGGATTTCATGAGGTTGACCCGCCATGGACCGTGCAGCAGGAAGGAAGATTAGGCGTTCCATAAATACATGAGTTAATCATCGATACACAGGCCACCATCCCCTTAGTACCCCCAGTTAGTTACTGAGGGAGAGGCTTAGTTCATTAACGCCTTAATCCGCGAACACCTACTTCTCTTTACCTCATAATCAATATTAACCAATAACTCCCACAGAACATCAAGCACATTATCTCCCTTCATGGAACCCACCTTGCCATAGGCAATTACCCTAAACGCTTCATTTATAAAGTCATTTAACGTCTCACGAACCACTCGCCTCTGCCGACTTCGAACCATTCAAGTCTCCACCAGATCATTTTACTTATAAAATTTCCTTTAGTTAAATCATTAATAATAATTATAATTATTTATAATTTATAGACCCCACCTACGCCATGTTCAATGAAAATCAATACCACCTATCCCCATATCCCAGGGGTTTATTAAATTAAGGGCTTTAGTAATTACCGTAGTTCTCAACACTTATAGCCTAAACATTGAAGGACCCATGCCTATAATTCCCAGCACCCTTCACATAATTAACCACATCAACCAGCAAGTCGACAACACCTAATCACCCACTCATCGCTAATCACGAAGAAATATTGACGGCGGGCCCAGTCAGGACTCGAACCCAAGATTTTCACATGGGTCATACCTTGGTTTCGGCTCAGGAGTTTATTGCTATGTATGTCCTAACACTTGTTATTACGGCCACCGTGGTTATTTAGCCAGTTAATGGGCCGCGGATACCCCTGCCCAGCGTATTCAATGAACCGAGGTTGATTGGGATGGGTACGGTTAAGGCAGTGGCATCGATGATCGCCAGCGCCAGACATGACCGAGGTTAAGAAAAAGCGATGAGCACAGGCCGAGACTACGCATGAATGCGGGTTAGTAATCAAGCGAATCTAAAACCAAACAAAAACAGGCAAAGGGGGCTAGGAAGAACACAAGCACACCAAAAGCGCAAGCAAATGCCAACAAAGCCCCATTGAGTAGTCTGAGAGCCATCGTAATCATTAACATCCCAACTTAGGTTCACCCCAGGGCAGACAGACTCATAAAACCCGGGAAAACAACCCCCTAGCCGGGGCAGATTAATGAGCAATTTCTGGAGTAGGTACCTACACCCAAGGCTTGTGAATACAATTAAGGAGTTTGGTTACCTAGAGCCAACGCCAGTCCAGGAGAGGGCCATACCCAGGGTGCTCGGCGGCGCCAATGTCCTAATCACCGCGCCCACGGGAAGCGGCAAGACCGAGGCAGCCATGTTCCCAATAATGAGCAAGATACTGAGCGGGGGCTCGACTGGGGGTGTCGCGGCGATTTACATAACGCCCGCGAGGGCGCTCAATAGGGACGTGAACGTTAGGCTCAGGGAGATAGCCAATAGGCTGGGTATAACCACGGCAGTTAGGCACGGCGACACACCGGAGAGTGAGCGTAGGAGGCAGGTTAGGGAGCCACCCACGATACTCATAACCACGCCGGAGACACTCCAGGTTATCCTGGTGATGAGGAGTATGAGGAGGGCGCTCAGGAATGTTAGGTGGGTGGTGGTTGATGAACTCCATGAGTTGATGAATGACGAGAGGGGCGCCCAACTATCCATAGCCCTGGAGAGGCTCGTGAACATAGCCGGTGAGTACCAGAGGATTGGGCTCTCCGCGACCATTGGAAACACCGAACTAGCCAGCCAGTTCCTAGCAGGTGTGGGTAGGAGGGTGGAGGTGGTGAGTGTGGACGTGAGTAGGGAGATGGAGATAAGCGTGGAGTACCCAGAGGCCTCCGAGGAGGACGTGGGCTTGGCTGAGGAGTTGAACACAATGCCAGAAACAGCCGCGAGGCTCAGGAGGATAGCCGAGATAGTTGGTGCTCACAGGGCAACCCTGGTCTTCACGAACACGAGGGACGAGGCAGAACTACTGGGGCATAGGCTCGGTAGGGTGTTCAGCGACAACGCCGTGGGCGTCTACCACGGATCACTGGACAAGGAGGAGAGGGAGGGCCTTGAGGAGGGCCTGAGGAGTGGTAGAGTTAGGACCGTGGTCACCACGTCGAGCCTCGAGCTGGGAATAGACATTGGGCACGTAGACGCCGTAATACAGTACTCAAGCCCGAGGCAAGTCGCAAAGCTAATCCAGAGGGTCGGCAGGAGCGGGCATAGGCTTGGTAGGAGGGCCGTTGGTTACGTAATTGCCAGGGACACCGACGACTACCTCGAATCCCTCGTAATCGCCAGGAAAGCCCTAAACAACGAGTTGGAGAGGGAGGTTGAGTACCACGAGAAGGCCCTCGACGTGCTCCACCACCAGGTCGCAGGCATGGTGATTGAAGCCAAGATAGAGGGCAGGGCATTGACTGTGGGTGATATCTTGGGCACAGTGAGGAGGGCACACCCATACAGGGAATTAACGCCTGAGGAGCTCATGGAAGTCCTGAGGTTCATGGAGGGAAACAAGCTCGTCAGGGTCAACGAGGACGGAACAATAACCCCAAGGAGGGGACTCCACAGGTACTACTTCGAGAGCATCTCCATGATACCAGACCAAAAACACTACAGGGCAAGGGACATGATCACGAACAAGGCAATAGGCGAGCTAGACGAGGAGTTTGTGGAAACCACGGAACCGGGCACACAGATAATACTAGCGGGCAGGCCCTGGAAGATAGTGAGTATTGACCGCGGGAAGGGCGAGGTAATACTCGAACCACTGAACCAAATCCTAAACGCAGTACCCACCTGGATCGGCGAGGAAATACCAGTACCAACCGAGGTAGCCCAGGAAGTATGCAGGCTAAGGGAGGAATTAATAAACGCCATAGCCAACGGCGCAGGCCCAGCCACGGCATTGGCAAAATACCCAACGAGGGAGATCCCCAACCCACTCATCGAGGAACTGAGGCAACAGGCGGGTACGGAGGTCACGGAATTCACCAACGCAGTAATCATCGAGTGGAGGGGTAGGGACGCCGTGATCCACGCATGCCTAGGCACCAAGGGAAACCAGGCACTGGCCCTATACCTAGCCAGGCACATTGGGCAGAGGTATAGGGTCGCCGTGACCTACGTCACAGACCCATACAGGGTACTCATAACAACACCAATAAGCATACCACCCCAGGCAATAACCGAGACCCTAAACCAAAGCCCGGACTACGTGGAGGGGGAGTTGAGGGAGGCCATAAGGGGCACCAGGCTGTATAAGTACAGGTTCATACACGTAGCAAGGAGGTTCGGGGTACTGCCGAGGGAGTCCGTGGATGTGAACATCGAGAGGCTAGCCACCGCCCTCAGGGACACCGTGGTGGATAGGGAGGTCATTAGGGAGATACTCACCGAAAAGGTGGACTCAACACCCCTCAGGCAATTGGTGAGCAGTGTCAGGGAGGGGAGAATAACGGTTAGGGTCGTTAAGGTCGAACAATACACGCCAATAGCCCAGCACATAATAAACCAAGCGGGCAAATACGACACGGCAATCCAGGGAATACCAACAACCACAATCCTACAACTACTAAAGAAAAGAATCGAGGAAAGGGAAGTAACACTACTATGCCTAAACTGCGGGTGGCACACAACAACCAAGGTCAAGTACATACCAGAACAAATCAAATGCCCAAGATGCGGAATGAGACAAATAGCCGTACTAAAGTACGGGGAAGACCCACGAAGAACCTACGAAATAGCCAGGAAAGCCAGGAGAAAACAAAGACTAACAAGGGAGGAACAGGAAAAATGGCAAGAACTAACACAAACAGCCTAGCAGTCCTACAATACGGCAAAAAAAGCCATAACAGCCCTGGCAGCACACGGAGTAGGACCAACAACAGCAATAAGAAAAATCCTACCAAAAGCCAAAACAGAACAAGAACTCTACCAACAAATCCTAGAAGCAGAACGACAATACCAACGAACAAAACCCTTCTGGAACGAATAAGTAATACCAAAAACCACGGAGAAAAAGCTTATAAAACACAAAAACAAGGATACCTCCGCACAATGAGTCCCCAACCAAACCACCCGGGAACAGCCCGGGCGGAAGGTTGGGATGATCCAACCCCAACCACACCCAAACCCAACCCCCGAACAAACCCCATCCCCAAGAAACCGGTTGATCCTGCCGGACCCGACCGCTATCGGGGTGGGGCTAAGCCATGCGAGTCGTACGCCCGGGGACCGCCGGGCGTGGCGCACGGCTCAGTAACACGTGCCTAACCTACCCTCGGGAGGGGGACAACCCCGGGAAACTGGGGCCAATCCCCCATAGGGGAAGGGTGCTGGAAGGCCCCTTCCCCGAAAGGGATCACGGTCGATCTACCGTGATCGCCCGAGGATGGGGGCACGGCCCATCATGGTAGTTGGCGGGGTAACGGCCCGCCAAGCCGAAGACGGGTGGGGGCCGTGAGAGCGGGAGCCCCGAGATGGGCACTGAGACAAGGGCCCAGGCCCTACGGGGTGCAGCAGGCGCGAAAACTCCGCAATGCGGGAAACCGTGACGGGGCCACCCCGAGTGCGCCCGAAGAGGGCGGCTTTTGCCCGGTGCAAAAAGCCGGGCGAATAAGCGGGGGGCAAGTCTGGTGTCAGCCGCCGCGGTAATACCAGCCCCGCGAGTGGTCGGGGTGCTTACTGGGCCTAAAGCGCCCGTAGCCGGCCCGGTAAGTCGTCCCTGAAATCCACGGGCTCAACCCGTGGGCCGGGGGCGATACTACCGGGCTTGGGGGCGGGAGAGGCCGAGGGTACTCCCGGGGTAGGGGCGAAATCCGATAATCCCGGGAGGACCACCAGTGGCGAAGGCGCTCGGCTGGAACGCGCCCGACGGTGAGGGGCGAAAGCTGGGGGAGCAAAGGGGATTAGATACCCCTGTAGTCCCAGCTGTAAACTATGCGGGCTAGCTGTTGGGCGGGCTTAGAGCCCGCCCAGTGGCGGAGGGAAGCCGTTAAGCCCGCCGCCTGGGGAGTACGGCCGCAAGGCTGAAACTTAAAGGAATTGGCGGGGGGGCACCACAAGGGGTGAAGCTTGCGGCTTAATTGGAGTCAACGCCGGAAACCTTACCCGGGGCGACAGCAGGATGATGGCCAGGCTAACGACCTTGCCGGACGAGCTGAGAGGAGGTGCATGGCCGTCGTCAGCTCGTGCCGTGAGGTGTCCGGTTAAGTCCGGCAACGAGCGAGACCCCCACCCTAGTTGCTACCCGGTCCTTCGGGACCGGGGGCACACTAGGGGGACTGCCGGCGTAAGCCGGAGGAAGGAGGGGGCCACGGCAGGTCAGTATGCCCCGAAACCCCGGGGCTGCACGCGAGCTGCAATGGCGGGGACAGCGGGATCCGACCCCGAAAGGGGGAGGCAATCCCGTAAACCCCGCCCCAGTAGGGATCGAGGGCTGCAACTCGCCCTCGTGAACGTGGAATCCCTAGTAACCGCGTGTCACCAACGCGCGGTGAATACGTCCCTGCCCCTTGCACACACCGCCCGTCGCGCCACCCGAGGGAGCCCCCAACGAGGCCTCTTCTCTCCAGGGTAACCCCTGGGGAGGGGAGGACGAGTTGGGGGCTCCCGAGGGGGGCGAAGTCGTAACAAGGTGGCCGTAGGGGAACCTGCGGCCGGATCACCTCCTCTGGGGATGGGGTGTTCAAAGGGGGTTGGGTGGTACCCACCCTGACCAAACCACCACCCGCACCAGCAAGCCGCCCGGTGGATGGCTCGGCTCGGGCGCCGAGGAAGGGCGTGGCAAGCTGCGATAAGCCGGGGTAGGCGCAGGCAGCCTTTGAACCCGGGATTCCCGAATGGGGCCTCCTGCCCGGGCCGAATAGGCCTGGGCGCTCCGGGGTTTTCCTCGGAGCGGGAACCCCCCGAACGGAAACATCTTAGTAGGGGGAGGAAGGGAAACCAACAGGGACCCCCTGAGTAGGGGCGACCGAAAGGGGGTTAGCCCAAACCAAATCCCCGCGGGATAACCGTGGGGAGATGTGGGGTTGAGGGCCTGGGTACCGCCGGGGCGGCCTAGCCGAAGTGGGCTGGAAAGCCCCGCCGTAGAGGGTGATAGCCCCGTAGGCTAAAGGCCGCCTGGCGGAGTCCCGGCGTCCCGGAGTACCACGCCTTGGTTTTGGCGTGGGAAGCAGGGGGCCACTGGCCCCCAAGGCTAAGCACGTCCCGAGACCGATAGCGCACTAGTACCGTGAGGGAAAGCTGAAAAGAACCCCGAAAGGGAGTGAAAAGAGCCTGAAACCGGGCGGCTAAAGGAGGGGCGGCCCGAAAGGGTGCCCTTCCCCGAAGGAAACCGGGGTGAACCCGGGAGTACGAGGGGGAGGGTCCAGGGTCGCCCCTTCCGTCTAGAAACACGGGCCGGGGAGTTCCCGCCCGTGGCGAGCCTAAGGGGGTTAAGCCCCGAAGGCGTAGGGAAACCGAAAAGCCCGTAGCGGGGGCGACCCCGTGAGGGGCTGGGTCTTAATGGGCCCGTAGTCACGGGCGGGAGACCCGAAACCGGGCGATCTAGCCTGGGCAGGGTGAAGCGGGGCGAAAGCCCCGTGGAGGCCCGAAAGGGTTCTGATGTGCAATTCGTTCCCATGACCTGGGGCTAGGGGCAAAAGACCAACCAAGCCCGGTGATAGCTGGTTCCCCCCGAAGCGGGTCCCAGCCCGGCCTCCCTGGAGGAAGCCCACGGGGTAGAGCACTGATCGGGGATGCAGGGGCCGAAAGGCCCCGGTCCCCGGTCAAACTCCGAACCCGTGGGCTCCGAAGAAGGGGGGAGGCGGGTTCCTCGGGGTAAGCCTGAGGGCCGAGAGGGAAACAACCCAGACCGGGGTTAAGGCCCCTAAGTGCGGGCTAAGTGTCAACCTAGAAGGGTGTCCCCCGCCCAAGACAGCGGGGCCGTGGGCCTAGAAGCAGCCATCGGCTAAGAAGTGGGTAACACCTTACCCGCTGAGGCGGGGGGCCCCGAAGATGTCTAGGGACTCAAGCCCGCCGCCGAGACCCCGGCCCGCGGACCGTTGGTCCGCGTGGGGTAGGGGGGCGCGGCCATGGGGCGGAAGTCGGGCCGTGAGGTCCGGTGGACCCGTGGCCGATGCAGATCCCGGTGGTAGTAGCAGCGAAGAGGGGTGGGAACCCCCTCCGCCGGAAAGGACAAGGGTTCCATGGCAACGACAATCAGCCATGGGTTAGCCGGTCCTAAGGCGGGGCCTAATTGGTACCCGCCGAAAGGGAAACGGGTTAATATTCCCGTGCCGTGGGGGTAGGCCTCGCGGCAACGCAGGCCCCATCTCCGACGCTCGGGATAGGGTGGGCGGGGGAATACCCCGCTTAACCGCTGAAGGCCGGGGAGTGCCGTAATGGCGAGAACCGGCTGAAGGCGGGAATAGCCGGGCCTTGAGCCCGGTCCACCTGACTCCCGGGGCCCATGAAAAGGGGGTGGGGAGCGAGCCCCCACGACCGTACCGAGAACCGACACAGGTGTTCCTGGGTGAGAAGCCCAAGGCGGCTCGGGTGACCCCGGGCCAGGGAACTCGGCAAATTGGCCTGTAACTTCGGGAGAAGGGGTGCCCGCGGCTCTGGTGGTTACCACTGGAGCCGTGGGTCGCAGTGACAAGGGGGACCTGACTGTTTAACAAAAACATAGGTCCCCGCTAGCCCGTAAGGGTGTGTACGGGGGCTGAATCCTGGCCACTGGCGGTACGTGAAACCCGGGTTCAACCGGGCGAAGCGCCGCTGAAGGCCGGGGGTAACTCTGACCCTCTTAAGGTAGCCAAATGCCTTGCCGGGTAAGTTCCGGCGTGCATGAATGGATCAACGAGGTCCCCACTGTCCCGGCCCGGGGCCCGGCGAACCCACCTCCGGGTGCAGAGTCCTGGGACCCCCGACGGGGCGAGAAGACCCTGTGGAGCTTTACTGCAGCCCGTCGTTGGGGTGCGGGAGGGGGTGCATAGTGTAGGTGGGAGCGATGAAGCGCGGTCTCCGGGCCGCGCGGATGCGCCAATGAAACACCACCCACTTCCTCCCGCACCCCTAACCCCGGGTAGCACCCGGGGGACAGCGGCGGGTGGGCAGTTCGGCTGGGGCGGCACACCCCTGAAAGGATATCAGGGGTGCCCAAAGCTCGGCTCAGGCGGGTCAGAACTCCGCCGTAGAGGGTAAGGCCAAATGCCGGGCTGACTGCGCCTTGAACGCAAGGGGCGCAGGGGGGAAACCCGGGCCTAGCGAACGCTCGTGCCCCCACCAGTGGGGGCCGGGCATGACAGAAAAGTTACCCCAGGAGTAACCGGCTCGTCGCGGGTGAGAGTTCCCATCGACCCCGCGGTTTGGTACCCAGACGTCGTCTCTTCCCATCCTGGGGGTGCAGCAGCCCCCAAGGGTGGGGCTGCCCGCCCATTAAAGGGGAACGTGAGATGGGTTCAGACCGTCGTGAGACAGGTCGGACTCTACCTGTCGGGGGTGCTGGCCGCCTGAGGGGAAGGTGCCCTCAGTACGAGAGGAACGGGGCGCCGCGGCCTCTAGTCTACCGGTTGCCTACAGGGCAGAGCCGGGCAGCCACGCCGTAGGGGATAACCGCTGAAGGCATCTAAGCGGGAAGCCCTCCCCGAAAAGAGGCGGCCGCTCGGTGCCCGGTGGGGAAACCCGCCGGGTGCCGGGTGAGGGTCCCCGTAGAAGACGGGGTTGATGGGGTGGGGGTGTAACCCCCGAGGGTTTTCCCGAGGGGGGAGCCCGCCACTCCCAATTGCCCCAGGTGCGGGTGGTGGGGTCTAATGGGTGGGTGCCTGGGTGTGGTTGGGGTTGGGTTGTTCTTTCATGGTTTTGCATATCCGGTGTTGCTTATACCGTTATGGCTAACTCAGTGGTTAGGTTCTTGTTGCGTTCATTAATAAAGTATCCATTTTGTTCAATGCAAGGGTAGTAAATAATCAGGTGTTGGGGGTGACGGGTTAGTTGTTTGTTGGTGGTTTGGGGTAATGCTTAAAGTTGGTTGTTCTTTCTTGTGGTTATGCCTAATCCGTACTTGTATGTTGTGGTTGTTTTGGTTGTGGTTCTTGTGGTTGTTGGTGTTTACCTTGGTATGCTTGTTGGTGGTGAGGCTTCGAAGGTTTCGGCGTTGCAGGGTGAGGTTAATTCGCTGAGGATTAACTGCACGGAATTAAAGGGTCAGTACGTGGTGTTGCAAGCGAACTACTCGGCACTGCAGTCGCAGTATAATCAACTTGTGGTTAATTATACGAGTTTGAGGGGTGAGTATGAGGAGTTGAGGGGTTTCGTGGGTTCATTACTCGGTGGGCAGTTGATTCTTTGGAGTAGTGTGCCTGGCTATCCAAGGCTAGTGAATGACCAGTTGCAGGTTACGCCCAATGAGCCTAATACGATGGGTATAATAGCAATCCCCATCAGGGTGTACCGTGGCCTTGTGAATTTAACGATTGATGGCTTCAACGATGAGGTTGTTGGTAATGACACGGCAATACTCGTAGTAATAGCCCCATACGGACCACTAACATTAACACCCCAGTCAATAAGCCTAGGCAATCAGTCGATCCAGGCATTAATGCCGAGTAACGTGGTATATTACGCAGTGTATCACGTTTTTCTTAGCAACTTAATATCCGGCGGCGTTAGTTGGAATAACATAAGTTGCAGTGCGGCATCCTCATCCTCCTACTACCCAATAACCCTAGTAATTAAGTCCCCAACCACCGCACCCGCACTTGGGATGGGCTGTGGTGCCGGTTATGCAACGGGGTCGGAAATCCTGTTAGGTAATGGAATTTATTGGTTAGTTATTGAGTTTATCAATGGTCCTGGCTCGTACATAGGTGATAATTACATAGTGAGTATTAACTATGAGACTGGTGGTTGGTCAATGACGTTAACACCAATGGGAATAACAAGTGGGTAATGAGCAAAATATTAATGGGGTAAGTCAATAAAGCTTGAGGTGCACGTCAAACTCCGTTTCCCAGTAACCGCAATACCTGTAGGTATTGGTACGTGCAATTCCACGATTCGTGAGGTCGCTTAATGGCCTTAATTAGTCCCTAAGGCGCGTCTAAATGGCTTGTGTAGTGAATTACGCTCTCTCAGGTGCGTGGTTGGGTTGTCCTGTGGCTTTGTGGTGTTGAGTACGAGTGTTGGTAACGTGATAGTACCACTACTGCCGGGCTATGAGTGGTGGCAGGGCTGATGATTAAGCTTTATGATTAATTAAATTAAATAGGAATTGAACTTGATTTCAATTACTATAGCTTCCTCGCGATTTTAATTTACTTTATTGTGGTTCCTAAGTCTGATTTTACTGTGTTTAATTTGTGTCTTTATTGGTGTTGGTGGGTGGTGCTTATTGGTTGTTGATTTTCTTTGAGTGGTTTTAGGGGTGTTGTTTGTGATGCTGAAGTTTTAAATGGGGGTTCTGTGGTGTGGGGTTGATGGTTGTGGGTTTGAGGGTGGGATGGTTTTTGGTGACTGTGGTGGTTGTTGCTGTTGTGGCTTCTTTGTTTGTTGTTAAGTTCTTTATTACGAGGTCTGTGGGTTTGCCCACCCCGTCCCTAGCGAGGTTTCCTATGGTTATCTTCTTTGTTATGGTGATTATGTGGTTATTCCCGGCGACACCATGGTCATACTCTACTTCCATCTGCGTGGTTCTGCGGAGTTAATGGCGTTGGTGTTTCTAGGGAGAGGATTCTCGTTGTTGGTGGTAGTAGGGATGGGACCCTGATCGGATTACAATTCCTCGGAATGGCCGCCATGGCAATATACATGAAGAGAATGGAGTATAGGCTCAGGAAGGCCATTGAATCATTGCGTAGGGATTGATGCTTGGGCCGTAGGTCCTGTTAATTAGTACGTGTATCCTGGACTATGTGTTAAGGCTATTACCTGGCTTGAGAAGTGTCTTGATGATTCCTCGGGAGATATCCTTATAACTGCTGGGTCTTCAGTTACTGCTGGGTCTGCAGTGCTCTTTGACCTGCACCCGAAGGAGGTTCGGGATGAGCTTTTTGGTAGGGATGAGGAGGTTGAGTATGTTAAGAGACAGGTTAGGGCTGGTAATTGGGTTGTCATTAGTGGTCAGCGTGGTATTGGTAAGACCAGCCTATTGAAGGTTGTACTTAATGAGTTATCCAGGGATGGATTTAGGGCAATCTACGTCAATGCGAGGGGCATCACAACGCTTAGGGATTTGCTTGCGATATTAATTAATGAGATCAATAAATCACGCGTAAGGCTTAGGCTTACCGTCTCGCTGAACTTCATCATTGGCTCGGCGGGTATCACCCTAAGTAGGGGTTCCAGGGTATTCAATGGCTTGTTGGAACTCCTGTTATCAATCGATGAGGATACCGTGATTGGGATTGATGAGGTTCAGGAGTTGAGTAGGGTCAGTGGTCAATTCCTAAAGATACTCGGCAACGTATTCGCGAGTAATCCGAGGGTCTCCTTCGTGTTCACCGGGTCGTACGTGGGCCTCGTTAAGGCATTACTAAGGCCGAGCCCCGAGTCACCACTGTACGGCAGGCCGCCGGTGGAGGTTAGGCTTAGGTCGTTTAGTGATGAATTGTCCAGGGAATTCCTAAGGAGGGGATTTAATGAGTTGGGTATTCAATTCCACGCCTTTGACACCGTCATCAATAGGCTTGATGGCGTGATTGGTTGGTTAACACTCTTCGGTAATTACCATGGGGTTAGGGGCTTGGGCATAGAGGATTCGCTGAGGGAGACGGTTAATGAGGGCGTTAAGATAATGATCAGCGAGCTTGAGCACTTCCTAGAGGATAAGGCGAACAAGGCGCTCTACCTGGCCATACTATCGGCATTGAGATTCGTGAATAGGTGGAAGGATATTAAGTTCGCAGTAACGGCAAGGCTCGGTAGGGAGTTCGGCGATAGAGAGTTTGTAAATGCGCTAAATGCCTTAATTAATTATAACTTCGTTGAGAGGGTCAGGGAGGGCGAGTATAGGCTAATTGACCCAATGCTTAGGGAGGTCGATTACGATGAATTAATTAGGAAGTACTCACGAACGAGCGAACCGCAGCGCTAGGTAGTGCGTGGATAAGGCCGTATTAGGCGGTAAGGATTTGTGCGCATTTACCCTTATTAGTAATAATTAACGGCGGGTTTTATGTAACGAATAATCTGAAGCACGGAATCCAATCGCCAAAATTAAGTTACCGGCATTACGGCAAATCACTAAGTATTTAAGGGCTAACTCAATTAATAAGTTGCGAATACTGAAGCCCCTTGAGAGGCCTTTGCCTAAGCCAACTACTGAGGATTACATTAATGCCAAGTTGTTTGAGTCACTCGTTGAGGCTGGTTTGGCTTTGTGGTTTCTCAACGAGGGTCTCGTTAGGAATGCGGCTGGTAAGGCCTTCCAGGCCTGGAGGGCTTTTCTTGCCGCCTTACTGAGACTTGAGTTAAACAAACTATTACAGGTAGCTAGGGATGATGAGGAGAGGAATTGGCTTGCTAATAGGGCTGTACCGAGGATTCCAACCACGAGGATGGTCAAGCTATCACAGATGCTCGAGGAGGTTGGTCACTACGGAATATCTGCATGGACTGCGGTAACCCTAGAACTGCATGATTATCAATACAATGGGCCGGACCAGACATGGCAATGAGCAAGTACAGGGATAGGCAGAAAGCAGCAACAACCGTAATAAAGCTGATGGGGGAGTTAGTGAACAGAAGAGAACCTAAAGCAGAGGATAAGGCAGAGTGACGTACTTGAGAGTAGCTTAAGGCATTGAGGGAGGGTTTAGTGGGTGGTTCGTGATTGTGCTTAGCCGTTGGTTTCTGCCTCGTTATTTGGTTATTGGGTAACGCTTTTATAGGTCCTTTTCCCGGCTTTACCGTGGTTGAGGTTAGGAAGTTGACGGTTACCAAGGCGCCTGTTGACCCGCGTGAGTTGGGTGTTGATGCCCTGCCCTACGTTGGTGTTATTGGTGGTAGTGGGCTTTATGAGGCTGGCTTCTTCAGTGAGTACTTTGAGGTTCAGCTTCACACGCCCTATGGCCTGCCCAGTGATAACGTCGTGATTGGTAGGGTTGGTAATGAGTGGGTTGCCTTCCTGCCCAGGCATGGCCGTGGGCATAGGTACCCGCCGCATAAGATTCCGTATAGGCCAATGCCTGGGCCCTGTGGGCCCTTGGTGTTAAGGCCGTGATTAGTGTCAGTGCCGTGGGTAGTCTTAGGCAGGACTTCGCGCCCGGTGACTTCGTGATTCCTGACCAGTTCTTTGATGCGACGAAGGGTAGGGAGTACACGTTCTTTGACGGTCCTAGGACCTGCCACATACAGATTGGCCTTGAGCCTTTAACCAAGTCATTAATCAATTGCTCTATGAGGAGGCTAGTAGGTTAATAGGACTCACCTCGGTGGTTGTTA
Source organism: Vulcanisaeta sp. JCM 16159 (assembly GCF_001316265.1). Taxonomy (GTDB): domain Archaea; phylum Thermoproteota; class Thermoprotei; order Thermoproteales; family Thermocladiaceae; genus Vulcanisaeta. Next base: position 41,741 of record NZ_BBDN01000011.1, read on the forward strand.
CGTGTGTATTGAGGGCCCGAGGTTCAGCACAAAGGCTGAGTCCAGGGTTTGGAGGGATGTCTATGGCTGCGACATTATCGGTATGACGCTCGTGCCCGAGATAAACCTGGTGCGTGAGTTGGGCATGTGCTACTCATTACTCGCCCTGGTGACCGACTACGACATTTGGGTCCCGCACCAACCCGTGACTGCGGAGCTTGTGGAGAGGGTCATGAGTGAGAAGCTGGAGCTTGCCCGTAAGGTCCTCCTAAACGTGATACCCAGGATACCCAGGGACGTGCACGTCAAGTGTGAGGAGGCGTTGAGGAACGCCTGTGTCTAGTGTTTGGTGATTGAACCCAGTTACCGCCTTCTGGGGTTGGGTTTTGTAATTCGTAGGGTTAACCTTGGTTGTTAGCTTGAGTTTGTTGGGCACTTGCGTATTTTGGAGAAACGCATTTATAGTCCCTACCAAGGATACTTACGACTAGCGCCCATGGTTGTTAGGCAATTCGGTGGTAAGTTCCCCGTCACCTCCCTGGATGAGTTGGAGGCCTTGTTTAGGGCTTCGAGTGTTGAGTTGGGTAGGAGGTTTGGGGCTAGGAGGGTTGGTGATAAGTACCTACTGCCCATTCAGGCGGTTCCCTGGTTCACCCTGGTTGACCTTGGCCGTGAGTACCCAGTAAACGACTTGGTTGTTAGAGCGTTGCCATTGAGGGACCCATTGACAAGCCTTGGTTCGACCTGGTCCTCGGGTTCCTGGTCGGTGACTACGTGATTGGGGTCTCACTGGTTGGGCGTAGGGCCGTGGGCTGTAGGTCACGCCCACTCAACCCACCGCTTGATCTTTGGGACCTGCCCAGGGCCTTGATTTCCCGAGACCCGTGGCCATCACCAGGGAGGTCAATGGCGGCGTCATCGATGTGTCGGCCCCAATGGACTGCTTGGTGGGTTTTGGCCTTAGTACTGCCCAGACTACTCGTTATCTCCTTGTGTATGGGGCGTTGGTGAGTGTTGGCGGTAGGGTTTTCATTAATCTTGGGGGTTCCTCCCTGCTTGTTTCGTGATGCTGCATCCTTTCCTGGACGCAAAAGATATAAATACATGTGTTGCTTACTTACTCGGTCCATGAGTGGGGAGGGTCAGGGAGACATAGTTGATGAGTTGCTTTCGTCAGTGCTTGGTGGTGAGAGTACGGCTGAGTCGGAGATTGCCAAGGAGCAGGCCCTGGTTAGGGTTAGGGTTGAGAGGAGGAAGAGGCATTTGGTTACTGTTATTGAGTTTGATAGTTCTGATGTTAAGGCCATAGACATAAATGGCATTGCCAAGGAGCTTAAGCGTAGGCTTGCGGCTGGTGGTACTGTTAAGGATAACGTCATTGAGGTTCAGGGTGACCAGAGACAGAGGGTTAAGAAGTTGCTTGTGGAGTTGGGGTTTAGGGAGGAGAACATACTGATTGATGAGACCATTGTGGAGACCTAGGGATGATTGGGAGGGATGAGGCATTAATTAAGTACCTGAAGGATGAGTTGCCCGGTAGGGTTAGTGAATCGCTTGGGGGTGATGGTGCGTCAATAATAAATGGCCTCTCAAAACTATGCATTGAGGTCCTTAATAGGTCCTGTGGTGCCCTGGGCGTTGATTGCGGTGGTGATGAGTTGGTGAATGCCTGGAGGGTTATGGAGAGGGTTGTGGAGTTGAGTGGTGAGTTTGTCCTGGCTAGGTACATGGCCATTGTCGCCTCCTCGGGCTTCATAGCCTCCGTGGCCGGCCCAGTGATTGCGGAGATGCTTGGTAGGGACCTGCTTACGTGTGTTGAGAAGGTTAGGGTTATGATACTTAGGATGGTTGAGGAGGGTAGGCCGTGGAGGGAGGTTTATGGGTTGGGTGATTAGTTTTTTTTAAAGGGTTTCTTAAAACGGAGCCTGCATGTTTAGGGTTTTGACACTCGAGGACTACATCAGGATCCCACCCAGTAGGTTTGGGGAACCTCTGGAGAGGGTTGCCTTTGAGGTTTTGTGGGGTGAGTACGTGGGTAGGGTTGAGAGGGATGTGGGTGTCTACGTGGCCATATTCGACGTTGAGGTCAGTAGGAGGGGTGTGGTAATATTCGGTGATGGGGCCACCTACAACAGGGTTCGCTTTAAGGCCCTGGTTTACACGCCGTTGATTAATGAGGTTGTTGAGGGTGAGGTGGTTAGGACTGAGGACTTTGGGGCCTTCGTGAGGGTTGGGCCATAGACGCCTTGATACATAGGACTCAGATGATGGAGGATAACGTGGTTCTCTATGACAAGCAGAGTGGGGCCTTCGTTGGCGAGCGTAGTAGGCGTAGGCTTGGTAGGGGTGACGTTGTTAGGGCTAGGGTTGTGGGGGTTAGCTACGTGACGGCTGGTAACAGGGACGTGGTTAGGGTTAGCCTAACCCTTAGGCAGCCAATGCTTGGTAAGCTTGAGTGGATTGAGGAGGAGCTCAGTGGTGGTAAAAAGACCGCACAGGCCAAGGCTCAGCAGAAGCAGTAGTCCCCCTCTTTCTCACCGTCTGGCCAGCCCGATTAGGATGAGGGAAAGTGTCATTGTTTCCACCGTGCCCGTGATTAATAGGGTGATTGTTGAGTAGGCCGTGTTCGTTGTAATTACCTGGACCGTGATAAAGGCTATCATTGGTATTGAGGCCGTCACTATTATTAGTACGGTATTGACCAAGTTCAGCAATGCCAGGGCTTGGGAACCCCTTAGGTAGTCCCTGACCTCTAGTTGGAATATTACGGCGGACATCACGGTTGAGGCAAGTGGAGATATGGAGAGGGCTAGGATTGGCGGTATGGCTGATTGGTGGTGTAGGGCGGTGAGTATTGCCACTATGGGTACTGCGAGTGCGTAGTACGTCGTTAGTACCATGGGTATTTTTGCGAGCATCCTCCTAATCGGTGTTATTGGTATTGTGAGAATTATTGGCAGTGCGGAGTATTCCGCGTTGTACATCATGACGGGCAGGAATGAGGATATGAAGGCCAGTGGAGCTGCGTAGGCCATGACACCGATCATCAACCCGAATTGGCTTAGGTCATTCATTGAGGTGGCCAAGGATGCGTATAGGAACACGGCCATGAGCAGGCCACCAATGACCATACCCAGGGATCCCCTGGCACTCAATATCATCTTCATGTAGTACCTAACCAAGCCCGTGAATGAACCCCTGAATCTGAACCCCATGAATGACCTCCCAATATTTATCACGGACTCTGGGCCGCCTGGTATCTTCGGTCTCAGCAGCCTGGGTCCCGCATTTATCACTAGGCACACATCGGTTATGAGGAGTATTACCGTGGTTGCCATGGAGTTCATGACGGCCATTGGGTATTTCATGATTAATGGGTCGTTTACCAGCGGTATGTATTGGGCAATTCCAGGCTTATGATGCCGGGATCCTCACTGAGCATCAGTAGTGCCATTGCTATTGCCCAGGGTATTGAATTCATTATGATAACGAGCGACCTAGTCAAGAATGCGTTTGCCAATCCCCTCCTCCTGACCACGGTGTCGAGAGCCACTATACCCATCAACGGCCCCATCAAACCCAGAAGAAGTGCCTGCGCCGTGACTAACACCAACACTGGCGTGTGTGCTATTACTGATATTATTATTGCCATCATGATTGACGCAAATAATGGCGCATCCACGGCCCTAATTATGGCCACCGTTGCGGCGAGCCTTATGGAGCCCTCATCGAGGCCCAACACCCTGAGTAGGTCGCCAATCACCGGGTAGCCCATTACGGAGGTAACTATTGGAGTTAGTAGCATGTAGATCATTAATATTATGAAGTACATGGCCAGGTATTCATAGGGTGGTGTCTGGTACATGCTAACTGCGCCATTCCAGTGCGTGATTAGGTCTATGATGAGCGGCGCTGCTAGGTATGTTGTGGTCATTATCGAGCCACGGCCTTAATTACCCCATAGCCATTAACAATCCTATCAATCCTGACGGGCCTAGCCCCAGTCCTCCTGGACTGGGTTATTGCCTGGACAATCAATTCCCTATAGACCAGGCCACCAAGCCACCAGGCATTCATGTTATAAACCCTCCAGCAATCCCTTGATTTCATCCTCAGCCTTAATGGCCCTTAGGAAGGCGTCCTCGAGATACCCGCGTTGGCTGCGTTAATAATTTCCGTGGGCGTTCCCTCTATTACGAGTTTGCCCATGTTTATGATGCCGATCCTCATGCAAACCCTCTCTGCAACTTCCATTATGTGCGTTGTGAAGAGTATCGAACCACCGGACTCAAGGTGCCTCTGCATCAACTCCTTAATAACCCTCACGGACTTGGCGTCCAGATAATTAAAGGGTTCATCCATGAGCAGAAGTCTCGGCCTATGCATTAGGGCTGCCGCAATAACCACCTTCTGCCTATTGCCCGCGGACAGCGTCATTATTGGCCTGTCAATGAACTCCTCAAGCCCAGGGCCCTAACCAAGGCCTCCACGTACCTGGAGTCCTTAACACCCCTAACCGAGCCAACGAACTCCAGGAAGTCCCTTGGGCTCAAGGTTTCCAGGACCAGTGGGGTCTCCAGGACCGCACCCACGTGGTTCATGACCTCGGGTCTTGGTGGTCCCATGCCCAGTATGTCTATGACCCCCTCATACCTCACGAGCCTAGCACGGCCTTAATCGTCGTCGTCTTCCCAGCCCCATTCGGCCCAGGAGGCAGTAGGTCTCACCCTGCCTTACGCAGGTGCTTAGGCCGTCAACGGCGACCTTGCTCCCGTACTTAACGGTTAATTTTTCAATTCTCAATGCACAATCCATTCAATTAAACGCCAACACACCCACTTTTATTACTTTATTGGGTTATCACCCCGGTTTTACCAGTGACTATGTTTAAATCAGTGATTTTTCGCCCAGTTTAGAATGCACAGGAGTGTTTACCTGGTTTTATTTGTTAAGGGGTTGAGGACCTTCGTCTTCGGCATGGTCAGTGTGTTGACGCCGATTTACCTGGCAATGTTAGGCTTCTCACCAACCTATGTTGGTGCGTCCATATTCCTCATAGTCCTCGGTAATGCCTCCTCAAACATACTACTTACGTGGTTCGGCGACGTGATTGGTAGGAGGAGGTTATTAATCATCTTTAGTCTCCTCACGTTCGCCTCCGGCATCCTCCTATCCTCATCCTCACTATACCCATACTAGCCTGGCGCTGTTCATGGATAACATAAGTACGACGGGGACTGAGGCCGGTCCCTTCCAATCCATCGAGGTTGGTGTACTGCCCAGGTTCACGGGCAATAGGTTGGGTAGGGTCTTGGGTATTTACAACCTAATCGGTTACTCAGCCTCATCACTGGGCGCCCTCGCATCATCAATACCGGCCTACCTGGGGGATAAACTGGTGCTTGTTAGGTCGATGTACCTCATATACGCAGTGGCTGGCTTGGTCATGGTCATCACCTACAGCGCAATGAGTAATATCGAGGCTGGGGGAAGGAGGCTTGGCTTGAGGGGGTTGGGTAGGACCGCCGTTGTTGACATTAGGAATTTATCAATACTGTTCTCGGTGGATTCCTTCGGTGGTGGTCTAGTAACGCAATCCCTAATGTCCTACTGGTTCTATATTCGCTAGGGGTATCCCTGAGGGAGTTGGGTATTGTGTTCATGATTGTTAATGCGATTACGGCGACCTCGCTGGTTATTGCCCCGTTGATTGCCGAGAGGATTGGTAATTTGAGGACCATGGTATACACGCACTTATTATCAAACGTATTCCTGATCCTAGTGCCACTCGCGGGCTCCCTCATGGATAGCCTCGCATTCCTCCTACTTAGGCAGAGTGTTTCGCAGATGGATGTGCCGACTAGGCAGGCATTCATGGCGCAGATATTCAGTGATGAGGAGAGGGTCCCCGCGAATGCGATAACGAATACGGCGAGGAGTGTTGGTTCCCTACCTGGCCCATTAATAGTTGGTGATTTAATAACCCAGAGGCTCTACTCCCTGCCATTCATAGTCAGTGGGTCCCTGAAGATGATGTATGACTTGACGATATACCTCATGTACAGGAATAGGGTTAGAGGTGATGGGGCTAATTAAGTACCAATTATGAGTAAGGGGACAAAAGCCCTAATCAATGACAACAATGACTTATGCATAATTATTACGCCCTACGTGCGTAATTACTACGAGGAGGTCCCAGGCAGTATTAATGCAATAATTAGTTATTTACTCCTCGTTTTCCAGCACGTATTCCTCCACAGTGCCGGTGTGGAGCGACACTATGGCGTCGGCAATTGTCACCACTGTTTCAGGGATCCTCATTACCCTAATCCCATGAGTTATGAAGTCATAGACAGCCTGGGCCCAATCCTCATTACCATAATTGCATCGGGTCCTAACCCTATTATCCTCTCATGAATACCCCTGCGTACCGCAGAGGCTTGTTCATCCTCTCCTCTCTCCTCATGTGGTCCCTCGCCCTCTATGAATGATATATTTAGTATTTTACCGTCCTCATCAATGTCCACAAGGCTAGGTATGGGGCCCTGCCGAAGTGTGGTGATATCCTTGATTGTTCACCATTCTCATCAAGCACGGGTATTAATACCCTCACAATGACCCGCACCCCCTTGTGGCTTATAAGTATTGCTTCACGTGTATTGGGGTTTAATCTTTCTATTTTTCTAAAAATTCTAATGTTACATTATTTTTAGAAATTAAGAAAGTTTTAAAAACTAGTGAATTAGTAGTATAGTCGGTGAGTGATATGGGTGAAAACCAGACTAAACCCGCACAGGCAACGGTGGGTAGGTTAAGTACATGGGGCTTTTGGCTTGCGATAATTGGTGCGTTGCTAATACTCATTGATGGTGCCTGGTGCTCGGCATGAGCACGTTCTATGGTCCGCATTATGGCGGTGTCTCCGTGGTTGGTTGGACTGAGATAGCCCTTAGTATCATCATGTTCATACTACTACCCTTCTATAAGAGGTGGCCTGCTGCCATTGGCTGGACTGTTTTTGTGCTCGCAATAATAACCATGCCATTTGATGGTGGGTTCTGGGAGGTTGGTGCCATACTTGCCTTGATCGGAGGAATCCTCGTGGCACTTAAGAAGTGAGACTAGAGGATGCTGTGTGTAACTTTTAAAAATTCAAAATTTTTTTCTTAATTTCTCCTATTAGGGTTTTGGGTGGTTACCATGGCCCTTGGTGATACCTTGGATGATTCCCTGGAGTTAATGGGTAGGATACTTAGGCGTTGGGGTTTTAGTGAGAAGGACATAGCGATATACACGGCGCTTCTCCTCAGCCTGGACCCATGACTATGAAGGATATTTCCGAGAAGACAGGCTTCAGCCTGTCGACTGTGTCCCAATCACTTAATAACCTGGTTCGGTATTACATGGTTAAGCCCGAGAAGAGGGGTAGGGTTAGGGTTTTCACTGCGGTGCCCATGTTCTATGAACTCTTCCTAAACCAGCCAGTGGAGATGCTTGATAAGGAGGTTATACCGCTTAAGCAGAGGTTGCTTGAGCTTAGGGGTAAAATGCCTGAGTTGAGGGATAGGATTGACTTAATACTGAGTAACCTGAGCAACATGGAGTGCGTGTTGAATGAAATAATAAGGATAAAGAACAACAACATCTGCGTGAATAATAGGAAGGCATAAGTAATTATTCACAACCTACTAATTACGTGCTTCTGCAGGGACTTACACATTCCCTGTGGAATAATCCCTAAGTAATTATATTGACTGACTGGTCAATCGATGTCACACGGGACAGAACGAAGGACTTGGCATGGAGTGGATAGGACACGCTTAACTTGGTATCCAAGAATAGACTATGGTAAATGCACCGGGTGCGGCCTGTGCCTGCTTACGTGTGGTAATGATGTCTTTAGGTGGTCGGACAGGGGGTTACCCATTGTTGCGAACCCAGGTAACTGTGTATTGGGGTGCACCACATGCGCAAAGTTATGCCTGAGGATGCCATGACATTTCCGGATGACCCAAAGAGGTTCCTGAGGACTATAATAATTAAGGAGAAAATATACCCAAACGTTAAGAAGGAGTTAATGGAGAGACTCAGTAAGTACCCTGACCACAGGGTTGACTCAAGAACCTTCAAACTAATTAATAAACCAAGCCCCGAATTCAGCAAGTGGCATGGTATTGATAGGACAGCAATAAGGTGGGGCCCAATGATTGATGAGGATAAGTGCGTTGGTTGTGGTCTCTGCGTTGTGCAATGTAGTGAGAGGAGGAATGTATTTGGTTATGATGAGACAAGGAGAAAATCCGTAGTTTTATACCCGTACAACTGCATGGTTGGTTGCAACAACTGCCAAGTGGCTTGCCTCTGGGACGCAATTAAATTCCCAGACTTCTCCGAGCTTAAGAAACTCGCACGAGACCTGGTGGATTCAGGAATAGTGAGGAGGGAACTTGAGGATAGGTTAAGTAGGAACCCAAACCTATTAATGGAGTTACCAGACTCACTAATTGTGAGGATGACTAAGTTGGTGAAGATCGTTGATAAGTAAAACGCATTTTACTCTTAGTTAATTAGGTACCGTGCCCTCCCTCCCAAGGCTTCTCAAAGGGTTTCCTATGTGGTTTCATAAATGGCTTTCGCCAGGTCCCTCTTCCACTTCCCCCTCTTTTTCCTCAGGCTTACCCTCCCTACCTCTTGATGATAAGTACTCACTTACTATCTCAAGGGCCCTCTTAGGATCGCCAACGCCGATCAACCTCTTCGCCAATTCAACCTCGCCAATATAAACAAGCCACTGAACAATATGGCCCTCCCTAAGGTGGTACTCAAGGGCCTTTGGATCAACATTAATGAGCCTCTCAAGCTCACTCTTTAGTTCCTCAACATTACGGGCTATGCCGATGACCCTGTCAAAGGACTTGAAGTAGAACGGTTCCTTACCCTGGGCCTTCTCGCCACTACTCATTACTAACACATAATCTGTTTCACTTAAATACTTTGTTCTTGGTGGTTAAGCCTATCTTTGGCTTGTTTGGAGGCTGGTGGCGCTTAGTAGGCTATCGACTAATTCCTCAACGAATTTCCTGGGTTCCATCTCATTCTCATCCCACCAAATGGTGTAGCACATCAATGCCCCGAAGAAGGCTCTCCTGAGAGACATCGGTATTGAGTGCCCCGTAAGCGTCTCAACCCTCCTAAACATTTCATTCATCTTGTCCATGCATGTCTCTCTTAACCTCTCCTTAACTCTCCCATACCTATCCTTATAGGCCATTGTGAGCATCAGTAAGGACCTTAAATCCCTGTTGGAGTACTTCTCCATAAACCTCATACCGAAATCAATTAACAAATCCCGTGCATTATTGTAATCTCTCCTCAACACTTCATTTATTATGTCATGCGGTACAGATAAGAGGGCAACACTTTGTATCAACTCATCCTTGCTCTTGAAATATAGGAATATTGTGCCCTTACTAACACCGCACATTTTAGCAACCTCATCCATTGAGGCTGCATCAAACCCCTTCTCAGCAAAGACCTTAATAGCTGCATTAATAATGTTCATCATTCTTTCCTTCCTCATCTTGCTCCTCATGGTTTTCCTCACGTGTTTATTTTAGCATTACACCTTTAAATAACTTACTGACCAACTGGTTATTACTAACTGACTGGTCAGAAAGCTTTATAAACCAGCTAACTGACCGGTTAGTTGACCAGTATGTCCCAACAAAGTAGATGGAGGAAAATCGGGTTGGATTTCGGTGTAATAAGTGGAGCCGAGTGGTTAATAATAGTGGCAGCGTTCCTAGGTAGGTACCTACTTCAATTCTATCAAACATCAATAGGCTACCTAGGGAGTACCTTCGGCATGAACTCATTTGAGATAGGTATAGGCTTCGCACTCTTCACACTAGCCTTCGCAGCATCAGCATTCATAATGCATAGAATAAGGCCCAGTCAATTAAGGACTGCTGAAATAATAGCGCTCACGCTTCTCGGCGCAACAATGCCACTATACATAGTAGTGAAGGGCTATGCTGAGGTTTACACGTTGATGATTATTGATGGCCTAATAACGGGCGTGGTCATGGATTCCTTTATGACCATGTCAGGTATGGCATCAATCGACCAGGCAAGGAGGCAGGTGGAACAGGCGGCATTCTCATTCTGGGTGGCGCTGGCGCTTATTGTAGCTCCGTTCACTACAGGTTATCTACTTGGCCTTGGAATAAAGACACTATTCGCATTATTCGCCATAATGGCCTTCATAGCAATACCCTTCGTGGTGGCGCTACGTGGGAGGTACGCGTTGAAGTACGTGGAAGCCAAGGGCCATGGCGGACACACGAGTATATCATCCCTATTCAGGAACCTTGAGTTTAACTGGGCAGTGATTGCGGCATTGGCATACACAATACCCTTCTTCATAATATTCTCCTTCAGTTACGAAATAGGAAGTGCCTTAGGTTTCACTGCCAGCGAGGTTTACTACCTATTGGCCGCCATGTTCGTTGGTGATGTGTTGACGAGACTCGTGGTTAGGCTTAAATCACCAATAACCAACAGGAGGCCTTACATGATTGCCGCCGTCACCATAGCGCTACTAGCCTCGGTATTCCTGGCATTAAGCATGGTTTCATGGATATTCTTCATCCTAGCACTCCTAATAGCAGGTATACCAGATGGATTGACCTGGACCCTTGGGTTACAAATTGCCAACACGTCATTTAAGCGTGAGGAAATCGCAACCTCCACATCATTCTTCAGTTCAATAATGATGATAATGTCAGCCCTAATGCCACTGGTGGGCTACATGTTCTCAGTGGTTGGCGAAACTTATACTTTAACAGTATTTGCAGGAATAACCGCGGTATTCTTCGTTTGGGAGCTTCTCCTCAGGCCAATCAATAAAAATAAGGAGGTGAAAGTGCAATGATAGCATCAGTTATAGTTCAGCTAGTGAACTTTTTGGCAGCGCTGCTTTTCGGCATGCTTGGAGTTGGAGCTGCACCTGTCTTTATAGCAAGCATGGAGGGCTTGGGTTATAGCGTGATTTCTACGATATTTCCTCTCGCCATACTGCTTAACGGGATAAACAGCGGCTTCGCGTCGATACCTTTTATAAAGACCAGAAACGTGGACTGGAAGTACGGGAGCCTACTTTCAGTTGCGGCTGGCATCGCGGCATTCACTGGAGCTTACTACGCATTCATGGTTCCTGTAAAAGTGATAATGTATCTTTTAGTCGCTGTCCTGCTGATCCTCAGCGCATGGGTTATCTTAAACGTAAAGAGGGAGGGAGTCAGCATTGAGGCCAAAAGGGTATTTTCTGCAGGCCTGCCAGGAGCTATATTTGCAGGGTTCATAGGAGGGCTTCTGGCAATAGGGGGAGGAGGCATAATGATGCCCTTCCTGCTCATCTCCGGCTATAACACTAAGAAGGCAGCCGGCACAACGGCAATAATAGCAACAGTTGCAAGCTTTGCCGGATTTGCAGGTTTTGTTATGCACTCATTCATACCTTTAAACTTTTTAATCTTATCAGCCTCCCTCGTTGCAATAGCCTCTGTAATAGGTGCTTTCCTTTCGATAAAACTTGCAAAACCATCATGGTTGAGGATGCTTCTCGCTCTGATACTATTGGTTTCAGCATTAAGGATAGCAATAACGCTGATTTGATGAGCCGCTAGAATTGTTAAGAATTTAACTTAAAATAAATAAAATATAGTTCCGCTCCTTTCTACATAATATTTTCGTTTGAAGTTATTATCGGGGATAAGCTTGGCTTCTCTCTCCTTCGACCGTGTTCTACCTGTTCGGGCGATGTTCGTGGGGGTGTAGAGTCGCCTATGCAGAACAGAAGGCCTTATATGGTATTCGCTGTAACGATAGCCCTAATATCAGCTGTATTACTTGTTCTCAGTTATTTCTTTTATTTCTTTACATAATAGCTTAGCGTTAGCGCTTATGTGGGATTCGCTTAAAACTTTATTATCGAGTTTTCAATCTCAAGGGCTTTTTACGGATTACGTGTAATAATGATTAAATATTAATTGACCAGTTGGGCAATGGATCAATACGGCCTCGGCAAACCTGAAGTACGAGATTCCTGACTGGGTCTTTGAGTTCCATGGACATAGATGCCCAGCGCTTGTTCTGGGTTACTTGGCGGGTAAGTACGCCCTTAAACTGCTTGGGATTGAGAGGGAGAGGGACTCGGGTACCTACGTGTTTTCCGAGACTGGGGATGAGCATCACCAGGAGTGTTTCGACGATGGTGTGCAAGCAGCCACTGGATGCACATACGGCAAGGGCCTTTACAAAAGGCTATACTACGGGAAGCTGGCAATAATACTCTATAGACCAGGTAAGGGGGCCGTAAGAGTTGCCATAAAGTCGGAGTTCTTGAACGAACTCGGCAAGTTCGAGTTCTTTAGGTACCGGAGGTCAGGGATACCGGCTTCCCAGGTACCTAGGGAGGTGGTTGATGAGGTCATAAACTTCGTACTATCTAAAGATCCCGAGGAGGTATTTAAGTACGAATTCCTTAAGGACTTCAATTACAGGCCAGCAATTAGGAAGGCGATGAGCAGGATACCTTGTGACTCATGCGGGGAGCTCGTTTTTGAGAATTATATCAAGATATTTAATGGAAAGAAACTATGCCCAAGGTGCTACGAGACTGAGTTGAGGGGAGAATCACGAGGATCACTATGATTACGGCAGACCTAACTCCTATCATAATCACCATACTAACCTGGGCAATCTCAGCGCTCTTCGCAATCGCTGGAGTGGGTGCGGCCAATACCCTAATCCCTATATACTACTCGCTAGGCATACCATTCCCTGTGGCGGCCGCCTCAGGGCTATTACTCAATGTGTTCTCCTTATCCACGGCCACAATATACAATGCGAATAAGAAGAGGATTCTGTGGAGGTTGGGGACAATCTTCCTAATACCCGCCATCGTCATGGCGCCAATAGGCGCCTACATAGGCATCCACACACCAAGGAAGATACTGCTCTGCGCATTCGCGGCATTCCTGGCATACACACTATACAACCTGGCGAAGGGTAGGGTTAAGGAGAGAGTGGGCAGGTTTTACATGGGCCTAAAGGGCTATGCGCTGGGTGTGTTTACCGGTGCTATTGTGGGCTTCCTAGGGGGTTTGCTTGGCGTTGGTGGCGGCATGATAATCCTGCCCGTACTAGCCTCATAGAGAATGACTATAAGAGGGTTTCGGCAACGGCGGGTTATATAGCATTGTTTAGCTCAGCAAGCGGCTTTGCGAGCTACCTATTCTTATTGAGGGGTATTGATTACATGCTATGGATCATGGTACTAGTGGGCGGTGTCTTGGGCGGGTTCACAGGTTCGTACCTAATGAATAGGATAAGGACCCAATACATGAGATTTGTCATAATGTTAATAATAGCGTTTGTGCTTGGAAAAATATTGATAAGCATCCTTTAAACTAGGTAATTTGGGCGTCTTCTCATGAGTTCTCCAGTTCTCGGGTCTAGGGAGAGGATTCTGCAGGCGGCCAGTGAGGTCTTTGCCGAGGAGGGCTTTTTCAGGGCCTCTGTGGATGAGGTGTGCAGTAGGGCAGGTGTATCCAAGGGATTGGTATTTTGGTACTTCAAGTCCAAGGATCAGTTGATAATTGAGGTTGCCCGGAGGAGCATTCCCCTTGATGTTGTTGAGGACTGCCTGGGTAGAGGAGGCGGTGGGTATGAGATCCTTAGGTGCATTGGGATTGGTTTCCTGGGGAAATACCGCGACTCGGTAATGAGGAGGTTATTCCTGCACACAATATCGGCAATGAACGTCTACAGGGAACTTGAGGAGAGCGTTAGAGAACTATGCAGGTCAATGGTGGTTAAGATAAGTAGGGTGGTCTTCAACGATGAGGGTCCCGAGGGCATTGTGAGGATTAGAGCATTCCTAGGTGGGTTGTTATGCTATGTGATTAATCCGCCGGGGATTGATGAGGAGACCTACGTGAATACCCTGATGAGGATTACCCTGAGTAAATGATAAATTTGACTTTAATACCTGGCTTTACTCAGCCTCCTAATTATTAGTACGGGTATTGGTGATCTCGCCACAACCTTCAATGCGACACTACCAATGATATGCGGCCTGTGGCCCATCATGACTAGGTCAAACTTGCCCGTACTCGCATAGTCAATAATTATTGATGCGGGGTCGCCAACGGCAGCCTCATAATTAATATTTATATTATTTATCTCAATAATCTTACTGGACTTAATGATATTGATTAAGTTAATTAACTTACCCTCCGCAACCTTCTTCCCCTCGGCAATAACGTTCTCCGTAATGAACTCACTAACCTCGGAAAGGTTAAGCGGCACAACGTAAAGAAGTGTTACACTACTTACGTTGCTTAATCTACTCAATCCCTCAATAACCCATCTCTCTGTGTCTCTCGATAAGTCCACAGGGATTAAGACGTTTAGGCCTGGCTTACCCACCATGCTCTCAATCTCAAAGGCTCCCTCTTCAGCAATACCCCTGGCACTGACCTTAGCCCCCTCCTCCACGGGCACCTTAATAGCCTCCCTCTCCCTCCTAACTCCATAGAAGTTCATAACCCTATCCCTCAACTTGAGAAATGTTATTATGAAGACCACCTGGAAGGCAGGTAGTAATGATGGTGGCATTGAGGCTAAGAAGGCGATTCCAGAACCAAGTGGCGCGAGCGCCACTGCACTTAGTGCTATGGCCGTTGCTCATTCTTCGGAATACCAGTTAGTATCGCCACCATTGCTGGGTCATACGGTGACTCACCCCTCCTATTCAATTTAACGTACTTAAAGAGCAGCGTGAATACCGCGAGTGATACGGAGCCGAAAACCATAGCTGAGTAGAATATGCCCAGCACATCCATCATGTGCGTGATGAGGACTCCTGCATGGGCGAAGAATATCGTGAATATTATGATCATCATACCAATCATTGTGATTGATGGGAATAAGGGGCTGATCCTCCTAAACCCTGCCTGCCCCATCCTCCTGATCATCGCCTCGCGGGTTGGTATTGCCAGGACCAGCGGTATGATTAGGACCTCTATTATAGTCATGACTAGGTTCATCTCGACCTTCCCAAGGACTGCGCCGGATAGTGTGAGCCCCCTTACATGGGTTAGGAACATGCTTATGTAGGCTGAGGACTCAGCGGGTATCAACGCTAGCGATAGTATGAATGATAGGGCTACCATAGCCGTTGCGGCACTTATGTCAGCCATCATTAACCCCACATAGCCAATGCTCATTGATGAGCATGGGACAACCCAGGCAAGGAAGAGGCCAAACCTAACGAAGGGGCTTGGTACAAATAATAGCCCAAGTAGTACTGCCATTAACGGGCTGTAAACGAAGTTCAGCAGTACCACCGCCGTAGTCAGCTTGTAATTCCTAAAGGCGTTTCCCAATGCCTTATGTTTAGCATGAGTAACATGGGGAATATCATTATGTATATGGAGGCCATCATTACCATGTTCAATAACTGCTCGTGATAACGCACCCAACCTATACTGTAGTAACCTGCGACCAGGCCGAGAACTATCATGAGACCTACGTAGGCACCAAGCCACCTATCAAGGTGCGCCCTAACTCTCTCCAACCTATTACTTACTTCAAGTGTGTTTGACGTCACGAAGCACGACAAAACACGCAAAGCTAATAGGTCTTTCTGGCAAAACTTTGGATGGTAATGAAATATAGTTGTAATAATTAGATGATCAAAGTAGGGAGAGAGACAAGAATTGCCACTAAATATTTTGGCTATGCATATGTAATCCTTAATACTTTCTTAAAATGAATTCCTTAGATAATTATTTACCATATTGTGAGACATGTGTAAAATATACCGTGTAGGAGACTGTGAATTGGTAATGATTTTTCGAGGCATCGCCGTAACCCTTCACTTCACCTTATCAATAACAACATTAAGTTCCGTGTTATATACCTTAAACTTAGTGAGATTATTCAATATGAACCTCCTAATATTATCCAAATCCCTACCCACTATCACGGTTACAATACGCTTATCGCCAGTAATTATGAATAATTCCTTGATCATTTCCTGAGACCTCATGAAGTCCAGGGCCTCCTCCATGTTCTCCGGCGGTACATTAAAGAACAGGACGACCTCACTATAACCCAACGCCTTATAATCAACAACAGCCCTACACCCCTTAATAACGCCCATACGCTTAAGTCTCTCAATCCTATGCCTAACGGTCCACGGGCTCCTACCAACCCTCTTCGCAACCTCATGGTACGTAAGCGCGCAATCCTCCTCAAGGACTCTTAGTATCTCATGATCTAAATCATCAAGCAGTAGGGAATCGTTCCCATGTACACGTCTCATAACCCCCAACCATGAAAATTAACCCTAGGCGTTATAAGCTTTTTACAGGGATCATTACTAAGCCCGTTGTGCTATCTCCGCATATATAATTTCTTCCTTAACCATAGTGCAACATTGACAGGGCTTATGAGAACTGGCACTTCGAATAACGGCCCTACTGCCCCATTGACCAACAAGTCAATGTATTATTTAAAATCCTATTTCACGTGTATTGTGAAATAAGTAGATCCTTGAGATCTATGGTACGTGAAAACGTGGGAATTACCACGTAATGCATTATAAAGGATTATTATTGGGTTTACATTAATTACATTGGTTATGCTAAGTTACAAGCTCTATGTGCGTGGTTACTACGAGGCCCTGGGCACCAGGTACCTGGAACTCTACCTAAGGGATAGCGTGCTTGGTTACGTAAGGGCTTCGGAGATACTGAGGGTGAGGGCTGCGAGGGTCCTGGACATTGGCTGTGGGATCGGCGTTGGGGCCGGCCTGCTGTCCGGCTTGGCTAGGCAGTACGTGTGCCTAGACATTGCCTGCGGCGTGCTTAAGTACGCCAATTACCTGCCGAACGTTGACGTGGTCTGTGCTGACGCGGCATTACTGCCCATTAGGCCCGGCTCCATTGATTATGCCTGGCAATAAACGTCATTAATGCCGACACCGATGGGGAGCAGATACTTAGGGAGGCCCTGGGCCTAGGTGCCCGCGTCTATGCTGAGTCGCCTAGGGCCGTGGATAATGAGTTAATTAATCGCCTATTGCGTGGGTAGGTTTTTAACTCAGGGCTCAGCATTAATGCTGGTAATGGGTTTTGAGGAGGTGATTAAGGAGTTGAGGGATAGGGAGGAGGAGGCTAGGAGGATTAGGAGGGCTGAGGCTGATTGGGACTTCATAAACTCACTGCCCCCCAGGGTTAAGTTAGCGGTCATTCACTATATAGAGACTGGGGATATTTACGTGTCGGCTAGGATAGCCGGCATGAGTGTTGAGGAGTTTAATGAGGTTAGGATTAGGCGAGGGTTCCAAATGCCAACTGACGCCATTGCCGACACGTCATTCATAATCGACTGGGTTAGGTACTCAGGGAGGGACTTATTGTTTAGGTTGTTCAGTACTGTGTGGATTCCCGAGCCCGTGCTTAATGAGGTTAGGTCTGAAAACTCCCTTTCCTGGATAACGGGTAAGTTAGCCGAGGGTAAATTTGCGCTATTCCCTGAGCTGACTAATTATAGGGATGAGGCCCTGAGACTCATGGAATTGAGCAGTAGGTATCCGGTTAGGAGGCTTGATTACCCTGAGGCCTACTGCATTGCCGTGGCTAGCGATAGGGGCTACGTAGTGCTTTCCGAAAATGGCGGCGCTATGCATCGCAATTCCTCTACGCCAGGGCCAGGGTCTGGAGGGCCTTCGAGGTTCTGGCGGAACTACTTAGGTTGGGCGTGATTGATAGGAGTGAGTTTTATAAGTATGAGAGGGAGACAATGCATAGGTTCTCAAGGAGGGATTTAGAAAGGCTTGGGCTATGAGTGACGTGATTAGGGAGCTTGAGGAGCGTGAGAGGGAGTTGAGAGAAATGAGGAGGAGGGAGGCTGATTGGGATTTCATTAATTCACTACCGCCCAGGATTAGGAGTGCCGTGGTACTATTCATAGAGACTGGTGACCTAAGGCTCGCCCAGAGGCTGTCCGGCCTTGGCCTTGAGGACTTCGTGGACATCCTCAGGAGGGCCAGGGTTTGGATCACCTAAGGCTATTTAAGGCAACCCAGTGGGGTGTAGAATCGTGAAGAGGGTTAGGTTGAGGTTTGCTGGTGGCGTTGAGGTTGACTTCGTTGATAGGGATCTTGCCCTTAGGCGTGTTGAGGATTGGGCTGGGCGTGGGATGGGCGTGGTTCACGTGGTTTATGGCCCTGAGGCTGCGGTAAAACGGCGTGGCTTAGGCAATCAGCGGAGTTGCTCAGAGAATTGGGCTTTGACGTTGTTTACGTTAATCCCATTGATAGGGATGTCCTCGCCGAGTTTAGTGTTAAGGAGTTGAGGGGGGAGTTCATGAGGCTTGTTAGGGAGCCATTAGCCAAAACGCCCTTGGTAAATTGGCTTGGCTTGCCCTCGACATGGCTAAGGAGTTGATTAAGGCAACGAGGGGCAAAATAGCCGTAATAGTTGACGACGCCTTCCAAATACTCGGCGTAAAGGAATCAGCAATATACGTAAAAGCCCTACTAAACCTAATCGAGTATCCACCAGAAAGTTACGAAAGGATAGTCACTATAGCGGCAACCAGCGAGGGCATCTCTAAGTATGAAATAGGTAGGCATAGGTGGGCCTATATAGACGTCATGTGGAATATGCCCAGGGGTGGTTTTGAACAATTGTACGGGCAAATATCTGGTGATAAGCCACTATTCGAGGATGTGTGGAGGATAACGGGTGGAAATCCAAAGGCGCTGGGTCAGTTATATGAGGCTAATTGGAGCATCGACAGTGTGGTTGACAGGATTATTAACGAGAGAGTGATCACCCCACGCTTCATTAGTAGGTGGCGTGGGTGGCTTGAGGAGGCTGTGAGGGACCCGGACGCCCTATGGAGCCCGGACGCGCCGGAGGAGTTAATTAATGAGTTGGTTGAGAAGAACCTAATAATTTACTTCCTACCCGAGAGGAATCCGGAGTTTTGGATTGATGAACCGCCTGGGAGGGATCCTGAGCTTGGCATTGGCAAGTATGTGGCCTGGCAAACACCACTGCATAGGGAGGCCGTTAGGAGGGCCCTCCAGGACATTAAATAATCAATCACGGCTCCACGCCAAGCCTCACATTAATAGTAACTCAGTGGGCCTTAGTGTTTTGTTCACTGGATCAACCTCTAGGCCGAGCTCCTCAAGGGTTGTTGCGCCCAGGAGGTATATTCCCTCATCACCAAACACCACCATCGTGTGGGCCCTTATTCCCTGAACCTCAATACCAACAACGCCAACACTTCTCTCAATGATTCTACCATCCGCAAGCTTAAACCTCCTTAAACCCATCGGCTTAACCCCCAATTCATTTAATAGTTTAGCGGGCAGCACCGTATATACCGAGCCTGTGTCCACCACGAGTTCTACCTCGCTTGGCTCGCTAGGCCTATCCACACTCCATACCTTAGCCCTAACCCTTATAAAGCCCATATCAAGATGCTCTTATAATCAATTCTTTAAAACTTTAGCGCCCTGCTACGTGGTGTTTCAATTACTATTTTTCGTCATGTTCCTGAGACAATCCGTTGAGTTAAAAAAATAAAAAGGCAATGCCTTACCCAAGGCTTCGGTGGGATTATTACGTGTTTAAAAGAGGAGGAGCTAAGGAGGAGGATAATAGAGGAGAGGAGAAGGGTGGAGGAGTTGAGAAGGAGGTTGGAGGAGGTCAGGAGGGATCTGGAGTTGATTTACGAGCTTCAGAGGGAGGCAATGCGTTGTATGGAGAAGAGTGCATAGGCTTACTTAGGGAGTTGCTTAGTTTGTCGTCTGAAAGTTCAGCACTATACTTCGAGCTCTACCAGGCATGGGAGGAGGCTAAGATAGAGACAATGCGCCTCGGAGGATTGATAGGAGCGTGTAGATTTAGGAACCCGGAATTAGCTGGCAGGCTTTATGAGAGGTATATGTACCTCTTTCGGAAGTATCTACGTGGGGAGTGACGCATTTTATCATTTACGGCTGCCGCATCCTCATGATTAATAGCAGGGCTATTGCAAAGGATATTAATGATGAGGCTGATGCGAAGTAGTAGGCGTAGGAGTAGTGTACCTGGTATAGGGCCCCCATGATGGTATTTCCAAGGAATACCCCTACGCTTCTACCGAAGGTTAACAACCCCATCCCAGAACCCACTGCTTCCTCCGGCATTAGTTTAGATATTATGGTCGGTTCAAAGACCTCAGTGGCTGCGACTGCAATACCCAGCGTGAATGCCATTGGTACAGGCCAATAATTCCGAATGGAGCCAATAACGCAAAACCCAGGGAGGCTACTGAACCCACTAGGTATCCAAGGAAGGCTAAACCAGAATACTCGTTAAGCTTCAGTCTACCAAACACGTAACCAAACACCGCAGATGCCATTAGGAATACGCCATATGTCAGCACGGCTAGGTAGTCTTCATGCGTAAACTCGGCGGTTGTTATTACCGGGAACCCGAAGCTGTATTGCGAGAATCCGAAGAAGAACGTGGACAGTACAATTAACCACACGAACCTATGGGTTGCCCTTAAACTCGCGATGCTGGGCCTCGAGTTTGTCTTCACCCTGCCTGCGTTAACCGTGGACAGTATCAATGTTGATATTACCAGTGGTATTGCCGTGATTGCAAGCAAGTACTCAATTGGGAGTTTAAGGTAGAGTAGTATTGCTGTGTATGTTATGGCCAATGCCGCACCCGTTATATCAAGCGCGTGGAGGATTCCAAAGGCCTCACTCCTCTCGTTAGGTTCCGTGACCTCGCTAAGCATGGCCCTCCTGGGCGGTGTCCTGAGGTTCCTAGCCCACCAACCAACTAGAAATATTAACCAAGCCTCCCACCAATACCTGGAGAAGCCGAGTAATGCGACTACGGTTATTACCGCATTGCCGATCACGGCAACCCTCTTCCTACCATATACATCACCCAGAAGCCACCCAGGAAGCCTATGAAACTGCCTAAGCCGTAATTAACAGCCTCGACAACGCCGTAAAGCCACATCGGCGCGCCCAGGAATACAACGAATATCAATGGGAACATGACCACAGCCGTCTGGTAACCAAGGTCCGCGAAGAATGCCGAGAATGATATCTTCAAGACCTCCCCACGATTCCTCATCAAGGCATTACGAACTCCTCAGTTTTTTTCAGTCTTTCTGAATAAGCTTTGTTCATGTTTTCCATGGTTAGTATTCCCAGCAACTTGCCATTACTCACCACGGGTACCCACGTAGTACCTGCCTCACTCATCACACTAATCGCATCATAAAGTGTTGACTCTGGCTCTACGTGGCGCATGGGCCTCACGTAATCACGCACCACGCCCTTACCCCCACCAACATCATAAAGGTTTATTGCGCCCACGTACCTGCCTCATGATCAACGACAGGCAGTACCGTGAACCTATACCTAAGCATCCTGTTGAGTGCTGTGGACGCACTCTCATCAATGTGGGCGACCGGCTCATTAACCAACCTGCACTCACCAACCTAATCTCCATCAGTAGTGGTACCCTGTACTCACCCGCGTGGGCTGGTGAGTCCCTCCTCGTTGGTACCTGGGCCCTGTAGATGGTATAGTCGCCCGAGACCAGGTAGGCTATGGCTACGGCTATCATGGCGCCAGGCAGTAGTTGGTAGCTACCGGTCATTTCAATTACCATGAACATCACGGCAATGGGTGCCTTGGCGGCGGCGCCGAAGAAGGCAAGCATGCTTATTATCACGAAGGGGGCTGGGTCAGGGGCTAGGCCAGGCATTAGGTAGTGTAGGATTAGCCACACGTCGAATCCCGTGAATGCGCCAATGACTATGCCAGGGCGAAGACGCCACCACTACCCCCTGAGCCTATTGAGAATGAAGTGGTTATTATCTTGAGGAAGGGGAGCATGGCTAGGATTATTAATGGTGGTAGTGCGATTATTGGTGACACGAATGCATCAACCCTGTTAAACTCAACTAGGTTCAGCCAGCCGTAACTCGTACCGAGGACCTCAGGCGTCAACAAACCTATTAACCCAGTCACGGCACCTCCGATGACGGGCTTAACGTAATTACTAACCCTCCACCTCTTGAAGGCGTCATGCACTGAGTAGAAGGTCCTCACGTAGAGTATTGCCATTAAGCCGTCGACAACGCCCAACACCACGTATAGGGGTAGTCTCGCTGGGTTGAATGTACCCATGTAATAGCCGAATATTGGTGTGAAGCCTACTACGGAGCCGAATATCACGTAGCCCACCGCCGAGGCTATCAAGGCTGGGAATATAACCTCGGTCTCAAAGTCCCTCTTATAGAGTATCTCCGCGGCAAGTAGTGCGCCGCCTATCGGCGCTTTAAATATCGAGCCAATGCCAGCCCCAATGCCCACGGCAACCGCGATCCTCCTATCCTCGGGCTCTAAGGAGAACAGGTCGGCAATCATCGACCCAATACCAGCGCTTAGCTGTGCCGTGGGGCCCTCCCTACCTGCACTACCGCCGGACCCAATGGTTATTGCCGAGGCAATGAGCTTGATTGGCGGTATCCTCCTCCTAATCCTGCCCTGGAGCCTGTGGAAGGCGTTTATGGCGGCATCCGTCCCATGACCCTCAGCCTCGGGCGCCCAGGTATACACTATGAGCCCGGATAATAGGCCGCCGAGCATTGTTGATAGTGGTATGAGCCAAATACGTTCGGCATGGAATACGTAGTTCAGCGAGCCACCCTCACCAAGTGGCTCCGGTATTTCGTAACCAACGAGCTTAAGCATGAATATGTACTCCATGAGCTTAAGCGTGAAGTAGAATGTCAACGCCGAGAGCCCAGCCACAATACCAATCACAATACCCAGTATAAACCACTTGATGAAGTAGGGTAGTTCCCCAATCCTCATGACCGAAAAACCGGGTATATACCCTTTAAAGGTCTTC
Organism: Vulcanisaeta sp. JCM 16159; assembly: GCF_001316265.1. GTDB lineage: Archaea > Thermoproteota > Thermoprotei > Thermoproteales > Thermocladiaceae > Vulcanisaeta. Next base: position 64,738 of record NZ_BBDN01000011.1, read on the forward strand.
CTCATCATGAGGAATTAAATTATTATTTTTATTAAAGATTAATTAGGAATGGGTAGCCACATGATGCAGATAACCACCGCCTTATTCGCAATCACATACCTAGTCGCGGCATCAATCATCACATACACCCTGTTTAGTAGGTTTGCCTGGCGTGATAGGGTTTCGTGGGTTTTGATCGGCGTTGGCTTCATGCTAATCGCACTGGCGCTCCAGGTCGTTGTTCAGGCGGTTCCATTCCTCGTATTAATCCTTACTCACATTAGGAATGTGCTGATTAACGCCTCATCAGCCGCAGGTGCGGTGTTGGGTTTCGTTAGGTCCAACATCTATTTGGCATCCATTTACATGGGTCTCGTGGCTGGCGCATCCCAGGAGATCTTTAGGTACTTGGCCGTTAGGGATCGTGAACCCAGGTCGACACTGTATATTGGTTATGGCTTCGCCCTCGTGGACGTGGCATTCACGATAATGAGCGTGGTATTGCCATTGTTAATACCCACACCAATAAATCCAGCATTAATTACGCCACAGTAACACCTATCATAAGCCTGGTCGGCCTTGCCATCCAGCCCGTGGTCTCCTTCCTATTCCACCCAGCTCGTCAATGCTCCTTAAGGCCTATCAAACCGTTAATAGGGGGTTGAGGGGCCTAATACTCATGATCCTAGCCCACACATACATGGACTCATTTACCTGGTGCATGGACAATGCCATCGCCCTCACCCTAATCAGCCCATCACTAATAATACCCCTATCCACGGCCTACTTCACCTCCGTGGTTCTGCTATCGGCACTCATCTTCATCACCGGCTTTAAAGCGTTAAATAATGCCGAGTACCATGATTAATGGGCCTTGCCCATTACGTGAATTACATAACCCATTCATGCACCTTTATAGGTGGTTATTGTTTTCTGTTTCTCACTAAGGGGGACCGCCGATAATGTTTATTAAGAGTGAAAAGTACTCACGCGAATGCCCACTGGGGAGGTTATTTTCCTCACGCTCCTTGAGGTGAGCACCCTAGTGCTACTGGCTGACCTAGTGGGTGGTGTACTCATTAGGTATGGCTTCCCAAGGGTTGTGGCTGAACTCCTTATCGGGCTTACCCTAAGCCCATACGCCCTGGGCTCCTTACTAAACGCGGTACTCCACATGGAGTTGTTCGCGATTAATGACTACCTACTATTCCTCACAAACCTCTCGGTGATACTGCTATTGTTCGCCTCAGGCCTTGAGCACGGCCTATCCACCCTCAGGGAGGGCGGTATATATGGCGCATTGGCCGCAGTATTCGGCGCCATAATCCCCTACGCCCTGGTATACTGGGTCTTGGTGAGTATGGGTTTGCCATATGTGGAGTCCTCAATTATTGCCCTATCAACGGCACCCACGAGCCTAGCCGTCGTTGCCGGGATCATTGAGCGTGAGGGCTTGGCTGGGCTACCCAGCACTAAGGTTTTGATTACGGCTGCTCCATAGACGATGTTGTTTCCCTAATACTCCTATCCATGGTGATCGCCGCGGTAAGCACGGGTGGCTTTACCTACGGCTCGTTGGTCACGGCCGTAAAGATCGTGACCCTCTGGGTCCTGGTATTCCTACTCTCCGTATTGTTCATACCGAGGATACTAAACAGGGTTGGTGAGGAGACTATCGTGTACGCATCCCTAGTGGTTCTCTTCGGCATTGTCCTCATAATGACCACCCTGGGCTTCTCCGAGGTCATTGCAGCCTTCATAGCCGGTGTAGCCGTTGCCGAGAGCAGGTTCTCGCAGAGGGTTAGGGAGACGGTGAATGTGCTACTGGCGATATTCGGCTCCATATTCTTCATAGCCATGGGCCTCCAGCTAAACTTCAAGTATATACTTAACATTGAGGTCTTGGTAATGGCCCTCGCGACCTCCGTTGTGGCCATCGTGGGTAAGGTCATTGGCATATACCATTCGCCTACCTGAGGCTTCGTAGTGGCCGTGAATCAATAATCGTTAGTTATGGCATGATACCGAGGGGTGAGATGGGACTTGTGATCGCATCCATAGGGTTGAGCAGTGGGTTGATTACCATGGGCGACTTCGGCATTATAATACTCATGGTGTTGATAACCACGGTAATAGGCGCCGTAGTCTATAGGCGGGAGGCCTGCAGGTTTAGGTCATCAGCGGGGGCGCGCTAAACCCCTAATCACTGCATACTCATAGAGAGCCCTCAATGCATTTGCCGCGGTCTCCAGCCTATCATAGGTAGGTACACCGCCCTCCTCAAGCCTCGCCTTAAAGGCCCTGGCATCCTCATTGGCACTAATCCCAAAGACAACTATCGGCTTATCAAACCTCCTCGCCTCTATTATGTAATCCGCGAGCTTAGGAGTCATGCCCGGCAACTGCATTTGGGCTAGTACTAATGCCATGTCTACGTAGCTCGTTGGTAGTACCGTGTCCAGCACGAACTTGTACATGGCATCCGTGGCACTACCAGTCAGGTCAATCGGGTTAGCCGTACTCGCGAAGGGCGGCAGTGACTTGGAGAGGGTGTCGCGAATTTCCTGCGGAAGTTCAGGGACCACTAACCCAACGGACTCCACATTATCAACGGCCTGAACACCCGCCCCACCACTATCCGTGATTATCAATACCCTGTTGCCCCTGGGCAATGGCTGTGTAGCCAGGGCCTTGGCGACCTCCAGCGCATCCATTAGGTTATTAACCTCTATGGCACCTGCCTGCCTTAGCATTGCCCTGTAGATCTCGTAATTACCCGCCAGCCGCCGTGTGGGACTTAACCGCCCTGCCGGAGGACTTGGACCTGCCCGCCTTATAAACAACCACCGGTTTAGTCTTGGTAACCCTCCTCATCACCTCGAGAAGTCTCCTTCCCTCTCCTGGGTATTTCAACCCCTCAATATACATAACGATAACCTTCACATCATCATTGCCCGCCAAGGCCTCGAGCAACTCCACCTCACTGATGTCGAGTTTGTTTCCGTAGTTTACGGCTAGTCCAACGCCAATATTCCTCCTGGCCGCCCAATCAAGTATTGCCGCAGCAACCGCGCCACTTTGGCTTATGAGGGCTATTGGTCCCGCCCCAGCCTCTCCATCCTTCCCTGCGGTATGAAGAATGTGTCAAGGCCATTAAACGCATTATAAACACCAATACAATTAGGCCCGAGTATCCTAACCCTACCCTGCGACGCATTCCTAACCTCACCCTCGAGCTTTGCCCCATCTTCACCAACCTCACTAAAACCACCACTAATTATTATGGCTACCTTGACGCCTTAGCCACGCACTCATTGATTATTTTGGGTACCGTGGGCGCCGGCGTAACTATTACGGCTAGGTCGACCTCACCCGGTACCTCAAGCACGGACCTATAGACCCTGTGGCCCATCAATTCTGTGTAGCTTGGGTTAACTAGGTAGACCCTGCCCCGGAACTTGGTGAGTAGGTTCCTGGTTATTACACTGCCGACGCTACCCTCCCTAGCCGTGGCGCCTATTATGGCTATTGACCTGGGGTTGAATAGGTAATTAAGGCCCTCACTCACGGCCTTACTAATGAGGACTGGGCTTATTACGTATTACTCATTTGCATTGGCGCTATATATACGGGGAACCAGTCCTCCCTCCTAATCACTATGGTGTTGTAGGCGTAGACGTACCTCATGGCCATGCTTAGGTAGAGTAGTGATGGTAATGATGTGGTTGGTGTCGCATTGCAGTAGTACCAAACGCCCAGCGGCCTCAGTGTGCCGTTTATTGAGGATATGTTCATTGCGAAGTACGTGGGCCCGCTCGGCAATACCGGTATTGGCTCACTAACGTTGCACTTAACCTCACCAACCACCTGCCCAAGTGAGATGAGGTTGAAGCCCGTTATGTTTGTGCTTCCCATCGGGGCCATTTGGAATATGTAAACCCTGAGGATTGGCCTGGATAGGTTCGTTATCAGTGGCACTGCGTATATGACGCCCGAGTCCTGGGTCGTTAGTTGAAACACGCCCTTCTTAACCACGCCGTAGACCACCGCCGTGGCGTTTAGGCCATAGGCAAACCCGGACTTTGTCAGGTTGGCGAGGTTCCCAGGGTAGCCGGTTACGCTTAGCCCTGGGGCTATGATAACGGTATTATTCAGCCCCTGGTAAATCATTAGTATGAAGTATGAGCCGCTGGGTATCTCGCCGCTTATGGTTATGTTCGTCCCAGTCCTCGGTATGTAGATGCTTAGTTCCGTTATTGGGAAGTTGAAGTTATTCACGCCCATTATCACGAGTAGGTTGCTCCCGAAGCCCAGGTAGGCGTTTGCTGTTAGGTTTAGGTAGCCGGTTACTGTGGTTAGTGGTGATGGTATTGAGAGTATTAGGGAGAGGGATGCTATGAATCCCACGAGTATTATCAAGCCACCAAGGGCGTAGGCCGGTATCCCCCTAGCCATAGCCTCGGGTTAATGGCTTAGTTCCAATATAAAATTGCTTCTTCATCATGAGTTTGCGAACATGGACTCACCCCTCTCATTAACAAAGCTAACCCTTATCACGTTGTCGGCTATCGTCTCCAGGGCATCAACATGGGACGTTATTATGACGGTCCTAACACCATTACTGAGGCTCCTAATCCAGTCACCAACCCTACGCCTATGCTCCTCATCGAGGTGCTCGGTTGGCTCATCAAGTATTAATATTGGTATTACGCCCATTACGACCCTGGCAATTGCATACCTAAGCATTAGGGAGACCAGGTTCCTCTCGCCGATCGACAGAGCTTCAATGGGTAGTGAGACCCCGTCATTCCTCCTCACCATCACCTCGTAATCCTCATTAACCTCCATGGATGCGTATGAGGCCTTATGCATCAATTCCTTCATCATCACATTCAACTCCTCATTAACAGAGTCAAGGAATATCCTCCTAACCACGGGCTTAACATCATCAAGGACCTGCTGAAGCCTACTGAGCATGTCAGAGGCGCCAACATACCTATTCAACTCACCCCTAACCCTACCCAACTCCGATTCCCTACTCGTTAACTCGCCCCTCAACTTCTCAATCCTATCCCTAAGTGCGTTAACCCTACCCCTCAACTCCCCAACCTCCCTCATCAACGAGTCCCTCCTCACACTCAACTCCTTAATCCTAGCCCTAACACCCTCAAGCTCCCTAATCCTCCCCTCCAACTCCCTAAGCCTACCCTCAATGCCCAACCTCTCACTACGTATACTCAACAACCTAGACTCATAATCCCTAACCCTCCTCTCAAGCTCATCGGCACTTGCCAATTTACCCCTCAACTCGGCGACTCAACCTTAGCCCTACCCAACTCCTCAAGCTCCCTATTCAACCTACCTAACTCACCCTCAACACCCTCCAACTCCCTCCTCAGTGATTCCTCATCATAACCGCCAATCCTCGATAACTCCTCGACCAATGAATCCCTCCTGCTACGTAATTCCTCAAGAGACGCCCTAATAACGCCCTCCTTACCCAACTCACCCTCAATACCCCTCAACTCACCCTCCAACCTACTCAACTCCTCGGCTTCACCACTAAGCTACCCAACCTACTCACTAACTCCTCCCTCCTCCTCATCAACTCCCTCAACCTAACCTCCCTACTGGCCACTAGCTCCTGCGCCAAGTCCCTACTCAATGGCCTACCACATAATGGGCACCTCTCCACAGAACCGCCCTTTAGAAGGCTCAGTTCCATCTCCACATGCTCAATCTCCGCGTTGATCCTAGCCAGCTCCTCCCTAGCATTGTTAATCTCCACGTCTATTGATGCCTTCCTAGCCAGTTCCCTCCTCAACTCCTCCGCCTTTGCCTTAAGTCCACTAATTCTATCCAGCTCGTCATTCAACTCCTTAATACTCTCATCAATACTCTCCAACTCCCTCCTAATCTCCTCAACCCTCCTCCTATAGTTCTGGGCGAGCGCCAGCCTCGCCTTAACATCATCCCTCCTCCTCATCAATTCCTCAAGCCTGCTCCTCAACTCACCCTCCCTTGAGACCACGGACTCGAGCTCAACGACCCTAGCCCTCAATTGGCTCAGTTGGTTTAGGGATTCTTTCAATGTATTTAACTCATTCATGACCCTACCCTCCTCCTCACTAAGCATGGTCAGTCTCTGTCTCAACTCCGCATACTCACCCTCAAGCCTCTCCAACTCCTCCTCACTACTCATTAACCTACTCAACTCCTCCTCAACAGCCCTAAGCTCCCCCTCCCTCTCGCTCAAGACCCTCTCTGCATCGGAGATCTCGCCCTCCAACCTACTTACTTCCTCCCTCCTACTCCTCAACTCCCGCTCAAGGACCTCGAGCCTACCCCTAAGCCCCTCGGTAATACTAGACACGGACCTAAGCCCCTCCCTAACCACGTCCTGCCTAGCCCTCTCAATGGCATCAAGCTAAGCAGGTATCCAGCTTAAACTCACCCCTCCTACCACTCCTTAGTATCTCCCTAATCTCCCCCTGCCTGACGTAGAGTAGTTCCGAGAATGTCTCAAGGTCTATACCCGTCGTCCTAACCACGAACTGCGTGACCTCCCTATCCCTAGCCGCAACCCTCTTACCACCCTCATCAAGGACGTAGGTCTGCGACTCAAGGGTCTTCTCGGTGCTAAACGCCCTCTGTACCAGGTATCTGCGCCCATCGATACCTATGTACTCTAGGCGAATAATGCGCTTGATGCGCCGCGCCTAACTAAGTCACTAAGCCTATACCTACCCCTAACCCATTCTGAGCCGTACAGCGCCATCGCTATTGCCTCGAGTATGCTCGTCTTACCGGAGCCGTTAGGTCCATGTATGAAGTTAATGCCCTCAGTGATTACGGCCTTACCCCTAATTATTGACCTGAAATTCTCAATCTCAATCTTGGTAATCATGGCGTAGCACCTAACCAATCAGTGATTGATTTACTACCCCTGAGTGGTACGCGACCAGGTTCTCTAGGGTCTTCAAGGCGCCATCCTCATCATCAACCCTAACCCTCTCAATGATTTCCATAACCGCACTCACCAACTCGTCATCGCCCAGCCTCGACTTAAGGGCTTGCCTAATTATCTCATTAATACCACCAAAAACCCTAATCGACCTCTCACCCTCACCAACCCGCCTCTCCAGGTCTAGCCTAACGTCGACCCAAGCCCTACTGAAGAGCTTCCTAAGTTCAATTGCATTGAAGTCCCTTGTCGAGTAACCACCGGCTACCTTGCCCTCAATCTCCAGGATGATCAACGAACCTCTCTGATCCATGTTACTGGCTATGTACGACACGTCACCCTTAACAACGCTGGGCTTAGCCTCCTCATACCTAATCCTCACCCTCACCAATCTCCTGGACACACCAAGCTGGACGTTATTCACCCTAACGCCATTACTACTAACATCAAGTAGTAGAAAGCCCTTCGGGTCGACATCCTTAACCTTCCTTAGTTTTCCGTTGGCGTACTCATAAACCTCGAACTCCCTTGCATCCCAAACCTCGAGGGAGCCTGAATAAACAGCGTTAATCCTCGGGTGCTTAAGCCCATGCTCGTGTATGTGCCCCACAGCGAAGTAATCAATGCCCAACTGAGCCAGTGGCTTCTCGTTAACCATGAAGACATCCACGTTAGGCATTGGGTATATGTACGGCGCACCCTCGATGTATTGGTGAATAACGGCTATGTTAATGCCGTTGCCCCTCAGGGCATTTAGTGAGTTAACTAACTTGTTCTGCATGTCCGTATATACCGTGCCGGCACCAATTAACCTAACGCCACCCAAGTCCACGTAGTCATTGTCCAGGTATTGAATTAGGCCCATCTGGTGAAGGACAGCGAGTGGGTTCTCAATGGGGTTTATGACTGATGAATCGTGATTACCCCTAATGACTATGACTCTGATACCAGACTCCCTAAGCCTTGTTAACCCCCTAATCGCCGTTATGTATATACTGGGCGACGGCCTCTGTGTATCGAAGAAGTCCCCACTAATGATCACTGTGTCCAACCCCCCCTCCTCCCTGAGCCGTATCAACTCATTGACGGCGTTTAGGAATGCCCTGTTATAATCCTCGAGCCTCTCCTCTAGCCCGTACTGGCGATGGCCCAAGTGTATGTCGGCCAATTGCGCAATTAACATTCTAACCAACCTTCAGTAATCCATCCTTAATTGCTTTTGCTGTCAGCGCTATTACGTGTGGGCATGGTTCATACGTAGAGCCACACAACTCGCAACTCCAGGTGTTCTCGCCGAGCCTGACCTCAACATGTGCATCACCAACCCTACCGCTGAGGACTCCCGTGTCCATGTTCACGTCAACAACCTCACTAATTAATGGGGCGGCCTCAAGCACGTTCCTTGCGCTGACCTTGGTGCTCAGGGCCTTTTCGACCAACTCCCTCAACTCCTCAATGCCTAAATTAGCCTGGGTACTCCACGCCCTGCTCAGGTCTATGTCCGAGCCACCGTAATCAAGCACCCTATCCCTAAGCCTAATCACCAGTGGCAGCGGTGTTATTGGGCCCACGACTATTCCCTCACCAACGTCAAGCATGGGTATTAACCTACCCAGCTCCTCATTAAGCACCTCACTGGCGCTGAGTACGGCCATTACGTCCCTCTGATTAACAAGCCTCAGTATTATCTGACTATTGCACTGACTAAGCACGTCTGGGTCAACCTTAGACGGCCTTTGGGTTATCACGACTAGGTAGACGCCGAACTTACGCCCCTCACCAGCTATCCTAGAGATAACGCCAAGACTCAGCGTTGACTTAACGGCCCTGGGCTGGGCGAACCTATGGGCCTCCTCCAGAATGACAACCACGGGGAATGGGTACCTAGGCCCTGGTAGGTTCCTCACGTAATTAACCCTAGCCCTAAACACCCTACTCAGTACGTGGTACACCACGTGATCCTGAACCTCATCACTTAAGCCTGCGAGGTTAATGATGGTTACCGAGCCCGGCCTCAGGACCTTACCAAGTGGTAATGACCAGTGCGTGTAAAGCCCAATCCTCCTGAGTCTCCTTAAATAAACCCTGGTGCTAACAAGTAGTGCCTTCTTGGTCTTATTGTCTATTAAGTCCTCGAGTTCCTTCAACACCTTCTCCGCCTTCCTCCTGCCCTCGTCACTAAGTGATACGTTGAGCTTCTTAAGTATCCTATCAATGCTCGTGTTTGTTCCATACTCAAGAATCTCATTAATGACCTTAATCATTGAGTCCAGGGTACCCAATTGCCTAGCACCGCTGTACTTAACGATGGTCCTGACGAGGGTGTGGACCAGGTATATGACGTACCTAATCTTGGAGGCACCCCTCGGAACACCGGCTACGTCTGCCAGGACCTCTGGCTGAACCTTCATCGTGTTTATCCTATACCTCAAGTCGCCGGTGCCGACCTCGGACGCCGTTATCACTATGACCTTATTGAGGAATTGAGGACCAAGCCTTGAGATGCTGCTCTTTATGTGTACGTATTCACCGTGCGGGTCTATGACGAGCACCGTGGCACCCTTCTTCAGTAGTTCCTCAATGAGTATTACTGAGGACCAGGTCTTCCCGGAGCCCGTGGATGCTATTATGGCCAGGTGCTCCTGAGGCCGTTCATGTCTATGCAGTAGGGTACGCCGGACCTGAGGGAGAGCCTGCCAATGCATAGGGCCCTCTCTGGGTCTACCCTCACGAACTCGCTCACCATGCTAGTATCAGCCAGGTACACGGGCGTGCCCACGGCAGGTGTTGTCCTCGGCATGTATATCTTATCGCCGTACTTATAACCGAGCACCATAACCCTGGCCTGCACAACCTCGACAATGCTGTCCCTGGGCATGTTGTCCAGGACATCGGCTACATAACCATCAGCACCAACCCTATAGGTTCGCGCCTTATCCATAGTACCTGGCCGAGCACGTTGACGTTGACTTCCTTATCATCGACGTAGTCCCTCATGGGTATGTACACGTAGTCATAACGGTTAATGCCGCTGTTTCTCTTTATGGAAATCACGTATACTAACGGACTTTCCACATTGACGATAAACCCAATCTCATTAGTCATGACTAGGCAGGAAACCCACGATGCACTGGGTATTTAACATGTTGCTGACAGGCCTTGAGTAGGCCTAGGCAAAACTTTCACTCTCAGTGTTGATTCCACCAGGACCTAGCCATACACTGTAAATACATCGGTACTGCATTAATGATTCTGAAATTAGATGTGGTAGTAAAATAACTTGATGAGCGCGAGTGTGATGGCGTCTCTATCATTATTCCTTATGGCACTATAAAGCCCGGCAAATAACCTACTAATTATGGGTAATCCCCTCATGCGTATACCAACCATTGCCATAGCCTTAGCAGCCACGTAATTGCCATTAGCCAAGGCATTCAGGACCAGGATGAGGAGGGCGTGCGAACGCAGTGGTGCAATGGCCTGAACCAAAGCCCCAGCGCTAACGCTTTCCTCAACGGCTAGGCACGCCAGCCTACACAGTGAACTTCCACCACATGCGCTATCAACAGTGGTCAGTATAAACACCCAATGCCCTCTTCAGGCTGGCATAAACGTGGCATCTACGTACTCCCTCACCGCACTCACCAACTTCTCAGCCCTCGGCCTACCAACACTCGTCACCCCAAGCCAATTTAGGAATAGTCTAGCGGCCGCGTAGGTAAAGACGTCCTTCGCTATCGACCGTGCAACCCTCATCATTACCTCACTGGCCTTGGCGACATCATTAGTCATGCCCAAGTAAGCCGCGTATTCGATTGCTAAACGAGTGAGTGTGGTAGATTCAGTAAATGCAGGCCCTAGCCTCTCCACAGCCAGCCCATAAACTTCCTCAAACTTCTTACCTGCATTGATAAATTCGTTAATATCCTCAGAAGCCCTAATCAATCTGACCCTAGCGATTAAGCTAGATGCCATGATAAAGCCCCACCAATCTCCAATCCACTAGGTACTCAAGGGTGTCCCTAAAGCCTTGGTGCTTAGACGCCTTAGGAAGTCCATGAGGCTCTCATTACTGATCTCCACGCTTCCCCTCATCCCCTCAACCTTACTGATAAGCCCACCCAATCTATCCGCTGGGTCAACACCACAGTGAGGACCCGCCTCGGTGAGCTTTAGGTGAACGTGGGCCTTAACAAGCGTACTAAGTACCTCACTGTTCAACCCACCTATTGCACCTAGGATGCTCCTAAAGACCTTGCATCTATTTGTCCTCACCCTGAGGGTATTTGCCATAGCCATTAGTAGGAATGCCCTGCCCCAATTACTGAGGTTTCTACGAATCTTCCATAGGCCATCCACATACTGAGCCAACTCACGTAATGCGCCTTCCTGATCCACAACCGCACTGACGTTATGGAGTAATGCAGCCCAATCGTCAAGCGATGAACTCCTCAAACTGATCAACAACCTAACCAACCTAGTTAATGAGCTTGGCCGCTGAATGAGGCGTACCACCCAATTGGCGATTCTGAGAGCCTTGGTCCCAAGTTCATTATTAGCCCTGTAACCATTAAGGCCCACCTTCACGCATATGCCGTAAGCACTACTAAACCAAGTGCGTAAAACCCCTCGGCAAGACCTAGACCCCTATTCCTCTCCCTACCATCCTCGATAACCCTTATGAACTCGCCTAAGTCTCTCTCAACATTGACGCTCCTACCCTTAGCCAGTGCATCAAGTACGGGGCTAGTATACCCCATGACAGGCCCAACCAGCAGTATCTCAGTGAGTGGTGTTATCTCATTATTTACCATCAGTAGTTTCAATGCCACACACTCATTAACCCTACCGGCATCGCTTAGGAACTCTACGGCCGGTCTGACCAGCGGCATCAAGTCATTGGCCGTGCTCCCAAGGTCCCTAATCGCGTATCCACTCCACGCAATGCCGAGTAGTAGTACCAACGTACCCCAGCATTTATCATCCAACCCAGCAAACTCCCTCCTCACCTCACCCCCGTAATACCCAACTATGTACTTAATGGCATCATCCCTAGTGCTTATTCCGAGGTTGACTGTGCCGTGGTTAATCCACGGCCTCAGCACATCCCTCAGGTGTTCGTAGTCCCCGGTAATTCCGCCCATTAATGTGTTGACAATAAGCGTTAGCGCCCTTTCGGTGATTTCATCATGCCTAGTGGCTAGCCAATTAATGGTTTCCTCATTTAATAATACCCGCCCACCTGATATCCAGTGGGTAAGCCTGCCCATGAAGTATGGAGTCATCACATAATAACCGGGCCCGGCGCCACCTCTGCCCTTAAATAACTCCCTAATGATTAGAGCCATGGCCAGTACCTTAACCACTAACCACATCGCCGCCCCATACATTAAGGTAATCGTTAATTTTGCGAATTACTTGCTCTAGATCGACATCACGAGCATCCTTGGGCATAACTTAAATACCAGTGAGGGATTTTAAAAATTATTGAATCATTCGTAAATCATTTTTGTATACTTTCACAATAAAATTGAAAAATAACGAGAAAACAGGGATTAAAGGGTAGGCAGCCACGCAATTAAAGGCCTCGGTAAGGTGCCAGTGAATAGTAATAAGGTTAGCGCGTATACAATATACGTGAACAGGTGGGGTACATTACGACTTAGGTGCCTGAGGTGTGGCTACTTGGGACCTAGTGATGGCCCGCTATGTCCCAGGTGTGGCTTTCCGTTAATTGTTGAGCCTAGGGGCGTCCTTAGGATTGATAGGGAGAAGCCGAGCATCCTTAGGTACGCGTCTGTGCTGAACTACGGCAACAAGGCTGTAACCCTCGGTGAGGGCCTTACGAGGATTAGGAGGGTCAATGGGGTTATGATTAAGGATGAGTCCAGGAACCCAACGGGTTCCTTCATGGACAGGGGTTCCTCGGTTCTAATTAGTAATGTGAGTGGTGAGGTTAAGGTTTTGTTTGAGGAGGACTTCACGTTGTCAATAGCCACCTACGCGAATGCGGCCGGCATTGGCATTAGGGTCTATGTGAATCCCGACCACGTGGGTGCCTATGCGGAGCTCCTTAGGTTATCTACCATGAGTAACGTTACCATCGAGTTTAGTGAGGGTGGGCATGGGGTTGACATAATTTATGGCGAGCCCCTATTCCTTGATGGTGTTAAGACCATTGCCTACGAGCTTTATGAGCAAGTCGGTGAGGTTGAGGGCGTGGTGCTACCCATGGAGAGGGGTTACCTAGCCTGGCGGTTTATGAGGGCTTTAGGGAACTGCGTGAGTGGGGCTTCATTGGTGACCTGCCGAGGCTAATACTCGTTAAGCATAGGGCTGGCCAAATGACGGAAATCAGTGATTGGCTTGTCAAGGCCGCTGGGGCTAGGGTTGTTGATGTTGGTGATGAGGAGACCATAAGGTCAATGATCGAATTAGCGAGGGGTGGGATGTATGTCAAGCCCGTGTCCGCCATGGCCTATGCCGTGGCCTCAATGCTTGGTAAGGATTACGTGGTCGTTATAACGGGTACGGGGGTTAAGGAGTACAGGGTTGGTAGGGAACTCGGTGGTTTAACGAAGCTTCAGGAGGCCATACTCGGGGTTTTGGAGGGTTCGAGGCCACTGACGGCTTATGAAGTTTGGGAGAGGCTGGGTGGCACGGCCACTATTCAGGGGATTTATAAGGCCTTGAATTCATTGGTCAGGCGGGGTCTTGTTACTGTTGATTATGAGGTTTATGGTAATAGGAAGGTTAGGGTTTTTCGTGTATTATCGAATTATAAATAATTAAGGATAATTATTAATAATGAACAAGAAGTTCGCGTGTTTTATGGTGGATAAAAATTATAAATAATAGTTTATATAGAAAGTAGTGATTAGAAATGATGATTGAGAAGTTACCATCGACCTATGCCTCGATACTTAATGCACTTGTTGAGTTGTACATGATGTCTAAAAAGCCGGTTAAGTCTAGGGATATTGCCGAGAAACTCAGTATTAATGAGGGAACCGTCAGGAACTCGATGGTCGCCCTGAGGGCCATGGGCTACATAGAGTCTAAGACCGGGCCCTACGGTGGTTATGTACCCACGCAGAAGGCCCTTGAGTATGTCAAGATGCCTGCGAACACGGTCTTCGCCCTGGACATAGCGCCAATATCAATTAATAAGTTGCCCACGAACCTATACGTGACGGGTATTGAGCTCCTCGACGTCATTAACCCATTCAGTAACAGGGCTTGTTAGGGTTATTGGTGATATGAAGAACATCAGGATTGGCGATAATGTTAGGATTGGCCTACGGCGAATAGTAGGGTGATTATTGAGGGTGTGATTACGGAGAAGAATGAGGGGTTGAGGGAGTTGGTAGTTGCCATTAACAAGTTGATAGCAATACCAAAGGTTAAGGTTGAGACGTTGATGAGTAAGAACGTGATAACCATAAAGCATGATTCATCGCTCAAGGACGCGGCGAAGATATTTGCCGAGAGGAAGATTAGGGCCTTGCCCGTAATTGACGATGAAGGTAGGATTGTTGGTTTAATAACAACCAGCGAAGTATCCAAGGCTTACTACGAGGGTGACCTAAATGCCAGGATTGAGGATTACATGAGGAGGGATGTACCGACAGTTGATAAGGAGGCCGATATTTACGACGCCATGAGATTAATGACCGTTAACAAGATCGGTAGGTTAATAGTGGTTAGCGGCGGTAAGCCCGTGGGCATAATAACCAGGACGGACATATTGCAGTACCTGGCATCACTTGATTAAGTATTTAAAACGCAACACTCGTTAACAAGTATTAGGTCAGTCCACCTCTGTGACATTTGTGAGGAGAAACCCGCAGTGATTAGGTGCAGGGTTTGCGGCAGGCATGTGTGTAGTGACGACTTTGATCACTCAATTAACGCATGTAAGGCCTGCTCAGCAACCCTGTGCCAGGTATGCCGTGAGAGGCTCGCCATCGGGCATTGCGCCAAGTGTGGTAGGTTGGTTTGTAGGAGGGATAGTGTTAGAGTCGGCCTTAGTAGGTACTGCATTGATTGTGCCAGGGAGTTGGGCTTAGTCAGTGAGGTTAAGAATAAATAAGGGGTTCACGCAGTGACTAGGTTGATGAGCGAGAATAAGCCGAGTGAGGGTAAGCCCGCGAGGAAGCTTTTGATACCGAGCTTCCTAACGCCAAGCGGAATCAAGCCTGAGGAAAAGAGGGAGAGGCGTGAGAGGAGGTTGAGGATTAGGCGTAGGGGTGACGTGGATGAGGGTAAGGCTAAGATGAACCCTGAAACAATGAGGGAGTTGGAGATCAGTGGCAAGGTGGAGATTGTATTGGTCGGTGGTGGCTCTAGGGAAAGAAAGTACATATTCACAGTAATACCTAGTGAGGATGTGCCAAAGAACGAGGTTTGGTGCAATGAGGAGGAAATGAAGAAACTAGGTGTTGCAGATAACAGTATTGCAACCGTTAGAGCCCCAAAGGAGGGCGAAGCTGAGCAATAGGTAGTATAAGCTGTTAACCCAACCCTACACTTTATGCATAAGTACCCCCCAGCGCCAACATAGCCAGTACTTCATCCAACACCTTCATTGAGAATCTAAGTAACTCGTCCCTACTCATCGTGAACTTAGGCGTCCTATAAACAAACACCCTATCAGCAATATCCCTATAACGCCCTAACACGAACTTATTTATAAAACGTTCAATCCTTTCATCCCTAACTACGGCTATGCATAGGGTCGCAGTACGGCATGCCCTGAGGAACTCGAAGGCGAAGTCCAAGTCATCATCAAATACACCAAATTGCTTAAAGGCCCTCCGCTTACTCCCAGATGTACACCTAAACCTTATGCCAAGTGAATAATAAACCTGGCCAAGCTCATTACAAACACCACCACCTTCGATCCAGAACATAATCCTAATAGGCTGTGAGGAAACCGAGGAAATATAAAAACCCAACTACGTGAAATAGCGCCATTAAGTGATACGCATTAGTCATAGCATGGCATAGTAATTATTAGTCCATAAATAAGGCATTAGTGGCCCATTATTAATGGGCAGAATCAATGTTGAAGCGCAAAAACCAAGGCCGAAGTAGGGCACCGGGCACCCACGGCACCAACTCGTAAATATGCACGAAGAAATTGTTATTAGGACCCTTTGCCTACTTCCGATTTAGGACATGCCATGTTTAAGGGTTACTTAATTGGCAGTGCTGTGGTTGTTACGGGCATTGATGATGCCAGGAGACTCTACTCAATGGGCTTCTTTGGTAAGTTCATTAATGAGGATAAGGTTAAGCTGAATGAGGTTAATAACGTGAATACACCACTCCAATTATCAATTGTCGAGGCCCTGTACCTGGTGGATAAGGGCCTCCTGGAGGTCTTTGATGAGAATGGCAATAAGCTAACGAGGGATGACCTGGTTAGGGTTGGGCGAAGCACCGTGAATAACTTCGACCAAGTGTACACAATATATAAGGAGCTGAGAGATGGGGGCTTCGTTGTAAAGAGCGGGCTTAAGTTTGGTTCGTTATTCGCGGTTTACGAGAGGGGACCAGGCATTGACCACGCACCAGTCCTACTGCACTTCATAGAGCCTAGGAGAGCCGTGACTGCCCTGGACATAACCAGAGCCGCGAGACTTAGCCACAGCGTTAATAAGAGTTTTGTCCTGGCAACGCAGAGTGAGGCTGATGGTAAGATACACTACATAGCCTTTGAATGGTGGAGAGCATAGTACTTTTCTCATTTATTCCCCAGTGTTTATTGATTACTTTTGTATATTCAATGATATACTTATTAAGTAATGCGTTAGTTAGTGCGCCGATGAGCCTCAGGAGGATATTAGGTCCGCAGGTACTCTTGGTTTCGTCGGCTCAATACTCATGTTAATACCCTACGTAAGCATAGTAGGTGATATACTAGTCCTGATAGCATTGAATAAATTGTCTAGGGCTTATGGGAACAATGCGATTTGGAATAATGCCCTTTACGCGTTGATAACAGCGATAGTCGGTGGTTTAATCCTGGCACTCATACTGGCTGGTACTGCATACTTGGCACTCATTTACATGGGCCCTGGTGAATTAAGTAAGCTGGGCATGGCCGTGGCCATCTTCGTGACCTTCTACATAATTATTTTGATATTTTGATAAGTGGTTTCTTCCTAAGTAGCGCCTATAATGAGTTGGGTAGGTCGAGTAGTGTGGGTGATTTCTTAAATGCGGCGAGATGGTATTGACTTGGCGCAATATTAACGATAGTAATCGCCGGTTTCATACTCTACATAGTGGCTGATGTATACGCTATACTCGGCTATAGTAAATTGAGGGGTTAGTGCCGTCGTATTAATCGCGGAATTATTAATACTGCGATTAAAAACACGGCAATCACCAGTGCAATGCCGTAGTAACCAATCACTGGCGCTTCGACAACGCACACTGCATTAATCGGCACTAGCAATTCCTGGGTTATTCCATAGGCATTTGTCACGCCACTTAATTCCTGAACACCGCATTTAATAACTACTTGCGTGAAGGGCTCGGGTAGACCAAGGGCATCCCTAACGCTGAACTCCCTGTACTCTGCGTTAAGCGCTGCCGTGTCATTCACGCCGTTTATGATTAACGGAGTCCTCAACTCGTAGGTGATTCCATTAATGCTCACGTTGGTTACCTCCTCACCATACCTAACCCATCCCAGGTATGTCGTGCCGACGTAAGCCCCATTAATGGTGTATAGGGTTAACGAGGTGTTGTACTCCCTGATCCAGTTAACGGTGACGGTCACGGGTCTATCCATGAGTAGGATAAGCGTGTTGTTTGTGATGACGTAGCGCGTGGCGTTTGTGGTGAAGCCAGTGAATGCAAGTCTTGTTTCGTTACCTAGGTAAATAATTGTTTTGGGTACGGTAATGTTGACTATACTATCCTCATTATACCAACCACTTAGGTTCGTGAGTTGGTTTGACAAGTCAACAATGTTTAACCTGTAATACTTAATCCATAAGTAGTTAACCACATATGACTGGTTCATTACCAATGTTAACCCTGTGGAATTAACATACTCATTATTAATGAGTAGACCGGCTAACCTAAGTAACGTGTTGTTCCCAAGGTAAACACCCCGCGGGATCGTTATGACTACCCTGGAATTAACGGGTAGTGGTAACTTAATGGAGGCAATGCTCTGGTTATTGAGTAGGTAGCCATTGAGTATGAGAAATGCTAGGTAATCAGCGTTGATTAGGGGCCGAGGTACTCACCACCAGTAGTCACCTCCACGGTACCTGGGGCGATGGCGTAAGCCCTGGCATTAACCACGGTCTCACCGGTATCACTACCCATGCTCCAGGCACTCGGTACCGGCAGCAAATCGCCGCTGGGCCCCTTGTAGTAAAGGGACAGCAGCGCATTTAGTTCATTAACCCTCACCATCGCCCCGTAACCCGGACCCCCAATCACAAACTCGGCATCAATTAGATAACCCAATGGCGAGTACTCTGAGCCGTTCACGACTAGGTACGGGCCACACGACGGGGTCACTAAGAATGTGACATTATCAACAAGCGTATTGACGCCGCCCATTGAGTAGCCAATGAGTACCTGGGGAAAGCCATTAACGGTCTTGTTCGTTATTATTGTCAAGTTCACGGCTAAGGGCATTTCATAAGGTGTCCAGTTACCCATGTATGCGTAGACCTCGTTATTCATTACCGACCCACGCCCAACGATGAATAGTGGATCCATGAATAACTCAGCACTACTCATGTTCCAAACATTAACAAGCGGCGCCATTAAGCCATAGGTAGGGTCAATAATTAGGACATTCTGAACCCAGTAATACTGAGTTTGATTGTTAACCACCATCTCAAGCACAGCATTCAACTGTAGTGAGAAGGAGCCCGGCGGTATTGAGAAATAGTTAGTTAGTGACTGAACGCCAATGCTCAGTATCCTCGCTTCGCCAAGGAACTCATTGGTTATGTATGAATACGGTATGTAACCCACCTGCGAGGGCATCAACCCATAGTCAACAATACCAATTGGCGCATTCGTAATCGGCGTTGAGTAGTTGCGGGCTATCACGAGTATTACTCGGGCCATCGCTGAGCCATTGTTAATAACGACGATGTAATACTCACCGTTGGATAATTCAATGGTGGCGTTGAGTTCCCGCCCATAATACGCAAATAATGGCTTAGCCGTGGCCCCAGACTTCAACCCACTGAAACCCTGACTACTCAGTACAAGCAATAGTACATTGACATTCGACGTTAGGTACATCCCCATTGGCCCGGGGCCATAAGCACTCACTGAGTAGTACGTGCCTGGGGCTATCATCATTAAGTACGTGCCTGAGCCAATCACGTGGTTGTAAATCACGGCGTAACTCATTGGGTATGCGTAAATCCCGTAATTATTGATTAATGGGCTTACCTGGTACGTGGTACCGTTGGGTAGTGCCACAAGTATTGCCAGTAACGTTAATGGGTCCAGCACGTGAGTTGGTTGTCAAGGTCACTTAAAAGGGTGTCTAGCTAATGGAATAACTTAATAGAGTGGGGCATTAACCATTGGGATAAATGGAACTAAGCAATAAACTCGCATTGATTGGTGCCGTAAGATCACTGGGCGGCTCGCTTCTGTGGTCGTTCACCGGATTCGCCCTATTTCAATACTACAAACTACCCCTCACTCTAGTCTCCCTATTCTACGTGGCCCAGGCCGTGGTTAGTTCAATAGCCTTCATAATCGGTGGCTACCTAGCAGACTTCCTCGGTAGGGTCCAGACAATGGTCATTTCGGCGGTGGCGTCGTCAATAGCCCTACTCATCGCCTACGCAGTTAATAAGCCACTCATTGTCGTTTTAATGGTACTCACCCAATCATTTTTCAACAACGCCTATGGTGTGGCTAATACGTCAATCGTCGGCGACTACGCTAGGGGATTCACGTCACTTGTTAAGTACTTCAGCAGACTTAGGGTGGGGGTTAATGCCGGGTGGGCAGTGGGACCAGCCATTGGTGGTCTACTCTATGAGATCTATGGCTTTAGAATGCTCATGCTCCTCGGCTCGGTAATACCATTGGCGGCATTACCACTATTAATGACTCTGCCAGAGCCCAGTTACACGGTTGAGGCCGGGTTGACATTCCACGTGAACAGGGCATTCGCGATGTTCCTAATACCGTCCTTCCTAACATTCCTGGTAATGGGCCAATTAGGCTTCCCGCTACTAACATACTACAACATGCATGACGGCCTAACCACCTTCCAGGTTGGTCTGCTGTACATGGAGAATGGATTACTGGTGGTCTTCCTCCAGGACTTTATCGGCAGGTATTTAAGGAGACCGAGCCTGATATCACTTGGCATGGTCATATACGGAGTGAGTTACCTGGCTGTGGCCTTCATACCGGGCTTTACCTGGGCCGTGTTGGACATGTTCTTCATAACGCTTGCCGAGATGGTCGTCTCGCCGCTATCGCAGAGCATAGCCAATGCCCTGGCGGACCCAGGTCCCGGGGTAGTACATGGGCCTATACTCACTTATTACCGGCTTGGGCAGGACCATGGCGTCATCAATCTCCGGCGTACTCCTGACCTACACAATCAAGCAACCACTCACGCTGTGGGGCTTTGTATTCGCGGTGGCCATATCATCATCGGGCCTCTACTCAATCATTATTAAGGATACCCTGGTGATTTCCCGGAGGGCGTAACACTCATTAAGAACGCCTATACTCACTGCAACGTGGGCGGTAAGGATGGCTTGTGGCCTGGACTTTACATAATGGCTGCGGCGGCGCTTTGGTCAACAATAGGCGTGTCCAGCGTATATAGCAGGAACCCAATTATGCTTGGTCTCTTTAGGTCCTTATTCGCGTCCCTGGTCTCATTATTTATACGGAGAGTCCTTAATAGGGCCTCCGTATTAACGGGCATAGCCTCGGTGTATTATTCTCAGCGTATCCGCTGGCGGCCGTAACGGCCGGCGTGGGCCTCGCAGCCTTCTTGCTCTACACGGCGCCCCTATGGACGACGCTGGTGGCCCTTGGCATGGGTGAGAAACCCAGTAAGCGTGGTGTTGTCGGCGTCTCGCTGGTGATAATCGCAATTACATTAATTGGTGCTCAAGCGACCAAGGGTTCGATAAGCCTCATTGGCGTGCTTCTGGGCCTGCTCTCGGGCATCTCCTATGGCTCATACATAGCCCTAGCCAGGAGGTTTGCCAGGGTGGGTAATGAGGTTGATGTTTCCTGGGGCGCAATACCATATACCTTAATAATCACAGCACCAACAGCCATAACCTACTCAATAATTACAGATTCATGGGGGTCAATAGTTAATCCGGCCCTGTGGGGTGTTTACCTGGGCATTGTGACCACCGTGATACCCTATAGACTCTTCGCAATAGGTGTGTCTAGGGTAAGGGCTTCGACGGCCTCGGTCATAGCCACCGTGGAGCCTGTACTGGCTGCCATTTGGGGCTTCCTACTCTTTGGGCAGGTGCCCACGGCATTGACGCTGGTGGCCTACGCCCTAATAATAACCGCGTCGACGATAGTGTACTTCGAGGGGGCCTGATGGGTTTTTATGAGGATGGGCAGAGCAGTTTTAGTAATTGGGCGTTTGCGTGTAAGTGCATTATTGATGGTAGTACGAATATTGCGAGCATTAGGTTTATGAATACCACGGCCGTTATGAATACGTAGAGCCAATCCCTCTCCATGGCGAAGGAGGCGATGCCAAGGGCTACCCTGAGCACCGGTGTTGCTATTAGGACCATGAGACCAAGTATTATGAATGAGAGTGGATCAAGGTTGGGAAGCCTGGATAGGGCGTATGCCGGCGGTATTACTGTGGTGTTTATTGGGGATGTTGGGCTCATGATCAGGGCTTCGCCGCACCCAAGGGCCTCGCCCTTAACGTGGAATAGGGCAACGCCAATTAATATTAGGGCTATGCTTATTATCACGCCATACCTAAGGGTTAAACCGATCACGTAGTCCATATCCCACTTAGGCATTCCCACCACCCCTGGCTGCAGTCCTCTTCTCGTTCTTAGCCATTAACACGCCATAGCGGTAGTAGAGTATCGTCATCACTATCGCCGTGAATATTATACTTAACAGGTACTGGGTCGCCACGGTTATCGTTATTATGCGATCCAGGTACAGACCCTTCAGCAGCATCTCCATGCCGAGGAAGGCAAGTATTGCCAGGAATACCCACCTAACCTGCTTATTCGTAATCCTCACCAGTATCTTCGTACCGGACATAGCCCCTATCAGGACACCTATTGCCGTCACCGCAGCCATCATTGGCTGTATATAACCGAAGTACCAGTACAGGGCGCTACCCGTGGCGGCGGTTACTCCTATCATGAAGTTGCTTGTTGTTGTGCTCACCTTCATGGGTAAGTTCATGGCCCAGTCCATCCCAAGGACCTTAAGGGCGCCACTACCAATACCCAACAAACCACTAATAAAACCCGCGAAGAACATTATTAATTCACCGAGCCACCAACGAACACCCCAGTACTTAACCTCCATCTTAAGGGCATCATCGTAGTAACTACCATATAGCTTAAACACCCTCGTGGTCCAATCAGGCTTTCTTGGGTCCGGTATTTCGTACTTACCCCTCTGGGCTGTCGGTATTATTGAGGTCAATATGACTATACCGAATACTACGTATACAATCCAGGCAAGTCCGTGTGTGTATACGTAGTTAGCAGTTAGTGAGCCGACTATTGAGCCTGTCGTCGTGGCTATCTCGAGACCCATTCCAATCCTTACGTTGGTTATCCTATCCCTAATGTAGGCACTGGCTGCGCCGCTCGAAGTGGCTATTGTGGATATTAACGATGCACCAGCGGCGTAGGCAATCGGTATGCCCAGGAACAAAGTGAGAAGCGGCACAAGGACTGTTCCGCCTCCTAACCCTGTTAATGACCCGAGCAGCCCAGCAATTATGCTAAATACAAGTAACTCTATACAACAAATTATTGTTCTAAGTAGGACCATGGCTACCTAGCTTGATTAGCATGACCTTAAAAAAACTAACTTGCCCCGAGGGACTTGTTGTGTATTCTACGTGCGTTATTAAGGAATTTTCAAATCTAAAACATTAACTAGGTTCATGCCTTATAAACCTCCATATTCCTATTATTTTACTTAAGTAAAATGAAATGCCGCTAAGCCATATTACCCAATTTCCCATGAACCTCAGGAATTACGTCATACAACTTCTCAATCAATTCCACCTCATTAACACCGATTAATCCACCATCCCTCACCACAAACCTCCCACCAACAATCACATCATTAACACTATGGCCATTAAGCAATGACACCACGGACTCCACTGGGTCGTATATAGGCAATGCCCTGACATCATCCAGCCTAAGCGTTATTAGGTCGGCCTTGAAGCCCTCATTAATCACGCCCACGTTATCCCCAACCAACAGTCCACCCCAGCCCGTGAGTGCCCTGAGCATTGTTACTGAGTTGAAGGAGGACTTATCATAGGTCAGGCCAACCGTCAATGCCTTACCCACGGTCCTGGCAACCTTAACCTCATGAAGAATGTCGAGACTTGTGAATGCACCACCATCACTACCAAAACCAAACAACACATCGTCAAGCATTGGCAACCAATGCTGACCCATTACCAGGGAGTCAACCGTTGGGCACCAAGCAATCCCTAACCCCCTATCCCTAACAATGGCTCTCTCCCTATTTGATAGGTAAACCGCATGCGCAATAACCGTGGGCCTGATCGACGTCAGACCCAACCTATCAAAGACCTCAAGTGGCCTGGCGCCGTACCTAGTGAGTGCGTGGTCGACTTCACCCTGGTACTCGCAAGGTGGTAAGTTATGCCAAGCCCTTTACTCAAACATAGGTCCTTTAACTTAAGGAGTAGGTCCTCGGTAACCATCATTATCTGCCTAATTGAGCACCAAACCCTGACCCTATCACCGACCTCGGGCAATAGTTCCTCAGTCTTATGCACGACTTCCTCAGCATCAATTACCTCATCACTACGTATATTGAAGGTTGATGGCGTGACCACGCCCCTAACCCCAACCTCATTAATAGCCTTAATCAACTCCCTAGTCTCGGCGCGCCTGCCTCTATGAAGTATGTAATGCCGTTCTTAGCCATGGCAGCGACACTCACTAGGGATGATAAGCGTGCTAAGTCATCGGTTAGTAAATCCTCAAAGGGTATTAGGAGCTTAACCCATATTGGAGGTAATGCAAGCCTCTCGTCATTAATGAACGACCTAAGCAACACTTGCTGGGTGTGAGTGTGGGCATCGATGAGGCCTGGCATCAGTATGTGCCTACCCCTATCAATGACCTCCTCACCCCTATACTGACTGAGTACCTCGCTCGCCTTACCCACGGCCTTAATTAAGCCGTTATCCACGGCTACGGCCCCATCCTCAATAACCATTGGGTTTGACATTGTTATTACGTACCTAGCCCTAATGATTAGGTCTACCCGCTCCATAAATAATCACTCTGGCGGAATCTCGACATACGCCACGGAAATATCCATGCCATACCTCCTCAGGTATATGGACCTAGCCACTAGGTAGGCGATGACTCCTAGTACGAAGGCGCCGATTATTACGCCGTAGGCGAGTGGGTTACCGCCCCAGATCTGCGGGTAGGCTAGGAATTCGTAGTCCAGGTAAATGAACACTAGGAATTGAAGAATGCCAGCGGTAATAAGTGCCGCCCTAGCCCTGCCACTCAATTCATTATTTTTCCTGAGCGCTATTATTACCGCGGCAATACCTACGAATGCCAGGTACGTTAATGGTCCGACCTCGGTACCGTAGAGCGCCGTGAACGTTCCATAAAACAACCCAGTAACTGTGATGAGGCTGAGGTAACGATTAAGTCAAATAAATGAGCA
>NZ_BBDN01000012.1 GCF_001316265.1 Vulcanisaeta sp. JCM 16159
AGTGAGGCTAAGGCTCGCAATAGGTGATGAGTGGGGTAGCACTAGGGTTGAGGAGGTTTGATCGAGGTAGTTAGTGGGTGCTGGCGCTATGATGGTAGCTCCATGAGTGTGCCTAGTTCCCTCCTTAATCCTTCGTTGTCTGCCCTGTTTATTAATCCCGGTATTGTCATCATGCAGTTGTCCCCGCAGTTGCTGAAGGCGTTTAGTAAATACGTGATGAATTGTTGTAGCCTTACCGGGCCCAGCTCAAGGCTACCACCGTTAAAGCCGATGAAAATATTCATGAGTAAGTCGCACCTGATGCATTCACAACCCTTACCCATCCTCCATACTGGTTCGCAGTCATTATCTAATGCAAATACCTTGGCGCACCTCAATGCGCCGACGGACCTATCCCCGGAGAATAGGCATAAAACCTACGGCCATTAACCTCGATGACCTCGAATAGGCTAAGTCAGCGAATGTCTCGACGTCCCTGGTGACTAATTGATTGCTGAGGATGAGTGGGTCCTGCGGACTCACTCCCTAACCCTGATTAGCATGCATACTGCCGTTATTGCAATTACATCAATCATCAACGCCACAAATACCACGAGCGAGTTAACCTCGTAGATAGCCAAGCCACTCAACCCGTGAATGACGAGCGAATAAGCAAGCGAGGCTATTGAGGCGGTTATTACGGAGGCAATCACCGTTAAACCAAAGGCTTATCCAACACACTCAATGAACCAAGGTTAGTTAGTACAAGTACGGCTAAAACAGCGGCATCAATAATCACCGGCATTAGGCTGATCCCAATGAGTCCAATACGAATGGCGAGTAGTGAGTATGGGCCTAGGCAGTGTAGGAACCAGGAATCACCAAGCAGGTAGAGTTGAAGCCAAACAATGAGTAGGTAGAGGGTTGCGAATAGTAGCGCGCCAATGATGCCGACTAGTATTAGTTTGACACTGCCCATTCATTTAATGCGATTTCATACCTGCTTTTATACATGGCGATTACCCAATACCAAGCCCCTCAGGGTTTCGAGGAGACTAAGTAGCGAACTAATTAATGATTAAAAGGTTGTTAAAGCCACGAAGCCAATCAACGAGTCCCTAAACCGAGCCGAGAGGCATGGAGACAGCATCCTAGCCGGACTAGACTACGGGCTATATGAAGGTTGGTTTTATGGTAAATTTAAGCTTTCGCCTCAAAGCCGTGGGTCTCATGATATTCGATTTTGAACCATTACGGGCAGCCCTATTTTTCATGATGAATTCCTGTGTGAATTAATTCATTAGTTGTGATTTTAATTCCAGAGCTTCGTCGTTGATGACGTTTGTAATTTTCAATTCGAAGTATAGGTTTATGAGTATTTCCCAGAGCCTATCAAGGGCTTCGTCGTAGGGTATTTTTCCCATCCTGGCCCTGCCAATTATTACTAGTGCCTCGTCAATGGCCTTCGTCGGGCTCATAATTGAAAGTCATGGATGAGCATGGTTTTTGGGCTTAATTATCCTGTTCCTGGAAAGTATCTATCTTTCTGTTATTATTTTAAATGAACAGTAGTGTTTTTGAGTCCTAATGCGGTTAATTGATTAGTGATGATTCATTGCAGTACTGACCAGTGAGGAGACTGACCTGCCCTGACTCATTAATGATTAGTTACCCTCATAAGAAATCAGTGTATAGCCGCACTCATCAAGTGTCAGGCACCTCCTCTCTCCTCACCAAACCAGTAACTACGCTAGTGCAGTGCTTTTAAGTCCTTAACTGAGCCCATCACCCTGAGCAATTCCTTGGCTACCCACGCCTTCACTATGATATTTTCCTCACCGGTTACTACCGTCACGTCGGCATAATCATTAACTCCGGCTAAGTCCTCGGGCTTAACCATGGTATTATTAACCACGATTCTAACGTCCACCAAGGAACCACGTCCACTCAATAACTCCACAAGGGCCTCATCAACCAATTGCATTACGAGGTCCCTATCAATAATCCTAAGTGCGCCAAACCTGGCATTAATAATAGCCAGCGCATCAAGGGACATATCCATTGCCCGCCGGGTTTCCTGCACGGTCTCAACAACGTAATTACCAACGCCCCTAGCCACGGACTTAAGCGCAACGTAAAATGCAATACGTGGGTTTAGGTAATTCCTCAATGCTTTAATGCCCTGTTAAGTAATTAGTGATATGTCGAGGGACTTCACCATAGGCGGTATTGTTGTCCTCACGCTGTTAATAATCGCCGCATCCCTAGTAATATACCTATTAGGTGATTACCTGTACACAGCGTACCAGGCATAATCAACGATGGGTAGGATGAACACGAGGCTTACCCAATTATCCAAGTCCTGCATTGCTTACCTAGTCAATGGTTCCCTTTACTTTCCGTATGATGCGCATGCGGAGTACTCAATACCCAGCATGGTGGATCCCGGCTACTATCTTGTCATAAGTCTCTCAGGCATTAACGGTGAAGCCTATTGTTTCTGGATGACTGCGTGATTGTGATTAAATCCACAGGTAATGTCACGGGTTACTGGGTGCCTGGTTATGGCCCTGGCTGACCTGGTCCTCGAAGGACTCACGCTGGCACTAACCATTGCACTTGGCCTGGTGCTAGGGACCAACCAATACTACGTTTACACCCTAGGCCTAAACTATGAACCGGCGTCAATGGCGGTATTGGCATCATCAACGAATTACCCAGGCATTATTAAGGAATTCAGCGCCAACGTATCAACGATTAACTCAATACCACTAATACCTCAGACGCAATCACAACCCAGTCCCAGCCTCATAGACGTGGTGGTAAACGACCCAAGCAATGCCTTCTGGGTGGTGAAGTGGGGGTTCAATACCACGCCGCATTACGGTTGGACCTGCAACAATGGACTCTGCACTTATGGCCTTATTTCCGGGTACAAGAGCGGGGCCTCCAGCGCTACGTGGTTAATACCGGTGACGCCCCACACAGTGGTGTACTTCGCAGCCGCCAGCCAATGTACCATAGCGCCAGCCAATACGACAGCCACTGCAGGCCAAACCGTAGTCTTTAACGTAAACTGCGCTGGGCAGCCCCAGGCATATAACGTAACGGTTGATGTCTCGGCGCCATACGGCATCGCCTTCTATGACCTAGATGTGTGGGTGTCCGCACCAAATATCCAGCCAATTGAGGTTTACTCTTGGTTCACGCCATACGGCTCCACCACCGCCACCTACCACATCATAATGTACGGCGGCATAACGTACTGGTTCAGCTATGTTACGTTCTATATATATATACGCCGGTAATTGCAAAAACCCCGTCGCCAATCCAGCCAAACCATATAACTGGGGCCAGAAGTTCACGCCAATCGAGAGCTTTACCGAATATGTGAGCGCCTCATGCCAAAGCAATAACGGTGGCGGAGGTGGCAGCAGCTCACCTACCGTGACTGTCTATGTTAATGCGCCAAGTGGTGTTTCTTGGACTGTGTACCTGGACCAGTACATTAGTGGGTCCACAATCAATGTTAATCAGTGGAGCGGCAGTGGTAATGGTGGGCCGTATAATCAACCCCTCGGCAGCGGCCTCACGTACCTATTCGAAGTTGGGGGCCTACCCAGCGGCTGCACCGCGAGTGGTAGCCCATACGGCATAGGCCAAAAATGGACCGCGAGTAACTCATTCACAGAAACAATAACAATAAACTGCGACAGGACCGGTAGAGGGGGTTCCGGTTCGATTAGCGTCTCTGTGCAGGACTCCTACGGGGCCGGCTGGCAGGTGTCGTGGAGCGGCGGAGCCAGCGGTAGCAAGAGCGGCTCGTCAAGCGCTTCATGGTCGATAACGGCGTCGAGCACGGTGAACTTCCAAGCCTCGATCACGAGCACGCCAAGCGGCTACTCCTCATGCTCCATAAGCCCGCAAAGCACGTCCGCAAACCCAGATAGCGGAAGTGCATCAGGCGCAACAGGCAGCGCATCATTCAGCGTAACATACACATGCAAACCACAAGGAGGAATATAATTTTATTTTTATTTTAAAACTTTCAATTTAAAAATAACTTATGAATTTGTCTCATTTAACGGTTGCCATCCTACACTCCATACATAGTAGCCCATATACACGTCATATGGGTTGTAGCGTCCCCAAACCGATATGTCCGCCTCCTCCCAGTACTTTATGTAGTCCTGTGGTAGTGTTATGTATAGTGCGGCCTGTGGGTTTGGTGCGTATACCACGGTTATGTTGCAGGTTGGGCCCAGCGTATCTATTGGATAGAATGTGCCGTCCATGGCTATACCGCTGTGGTAGATCATGATTCCCGTATACGTCGTATTAACCTGCGGTATCACAAGCGTCACATTGCTATAAGTGCGATTACTCAGTATGATCTGCGAACCAGCAAATACCGGCGAATCACCAACCGCAATTAATGTGTACTTCTGGTAGTAAACGCCGTTTATGTTTATCAACTCAGCGGGTGGAAATTCCCCTGCCTGTATGGCTACAGGCCCAGCCCCAATAGTGTCCCCGCACACCGCGGCGTAGTAGCCATTTATGGTGACGTTATCCAAGTAGCAGAAGCCGTAAGTGAATAGGCCCATTTGCTCTGGCGCTAGGCCGTAGAAAAAGAAGTGGAGACCTCCTGTAGTTAACTGGGCGTAGTGAGTTGTTGAGTTGTAGTAGACGGTGTATGCCGTGGTCACGAAGTCGCGGTAGAGGATTGGGTTGTTCATTAGGTAGTCCCTGGGTATTAGCCACACGAACACGAACCACGCGGTGTTGTTTGGGAGTATGACCAAGTCCCCAGCGCACCTACCGGCAACGGCCTCCAGGGCAGCCAACGAGGAATTACCCACGTACACGTAGACAGTCCTGTTTATGTAGATTGGCACTGTCTGGTTCACCACCTTAACTATTGTCTGGTTAACGTACACGGTGTGGTTCACGGGCACGTAAATCGTCTGGACTTGCGTCTTTACCTGGACCAAGCCCAACGCCTTACCTACCGGCTGTAGGGGCTTAACATGCGGGCTCGCAACCACCACAACCAAGAGGGCTATCGCCACTATGCCTATTATTGTTATTGCCTTTGTTGCTGAGCCTGTGTAATACCACCAATTACTCAGTCCCATGGTGTGTTGGTGGCTTGCCTGCTTTAATAGCTTTATGGGTCATTGATCCTGCTGGCTATTTTCCTGGCGAGTTCCGTAACCTTCCTATACTCCTTATTCGCTATGATCCTCCTAATAACCTCGATATCGATTACCGCGTATTGATAAACAACCATGTTCCTAAAGGCCACTACGGACTTATAGAGCCTCAGGTACTCGGGACTTATCACACCGAGTATGCTTAGCTTCTCGTCAGCATCCACGTAGTCACTGACCTCCATGCCCATTAGCATGGCTGCCCTCTGGCTAGGTCGATTAATGCCTGGGCCTGTGTCTATAATAGGATGCCTTTACATCACCTAATTCATCGGGGTGAGTACCTATTGAGTAGTGCCTCCCTCCTCCATCATCCTCAGTAACCTGCCTATAACGGCCATGGTGGCTCACCGAGGCCGAGCCTCCTCATACTTATGAAGAAGTCGATGCATAGGTTCTGAAGCCTAAACCTAGTGTCTAGGTATTTCCCAATGTCCCTGACGTATATTGGCCTGTGGCGGAGTATCTCGATTATTAATTGGCAGGGTAGTCTATAATTAAGCGGTACCAGGTCCTCCCTAACGCCTAGGAACCTGGCTAGTGATGCCAATGGGTCCGCGTACTCGTTGATGTCATTAAACCAGACCGCGATGTCCCAGTCGCCCTTAACGATCTTCCCACCTGCCCTTGAGCCAAAGAGTATTGCGAATTCGATGTTGAATTCTCGCTAGGGAAATTTGGTTAGGTCCTGCATTCCTCATTGCCAGTTAAATTAAGTGTTATTAAACTGTGGCGTTGGTAATTACCCGTGGTTAATACATTAGCCGGTATCGACATTGGTGAGTTGGCTAGGATTGTTAAAGGCTACGGTGCATACTTCGGCGGTGCTGTTGGTTTCCCAATAGCCTTTAGGGATAGGGAGTTAGAGGTTGGGAGACTTGTCGATAGGTTAGTTGGTGTTAGGGTTGTCTATGGGCCATTGGGTTGTGGTAAATCGACGCTACTCATGAACCTGGCTAGGGCACTCAGTGAGGTCAGGAGTGACGTCATAGTGATTTACGTTAATTTCGAGGAGAAGGGCTTCATGAACGCTGTCAGGGCTTATATACCTGGCCTAGCGGGTGGTGTTGGGGATTCAATAATTAGGCTGTGGAGAGGGACTTGGGGCCAGTACTTGATAGGGTTGGTCTTGGCGCCGTGGTTGGTGTTGGTAGGTTATTTATGGACATCATTAGGGGCGTGAGTGATGATGCGGTGATTAGGGATAAGTACGTTGTGCTCATATTTGATGAGCTGGATAAGTGGTATAGGTCCATGCTTAACGCACCCGACAATGCCCAGGTTGGTTATGGGCCTATTGAGGGTGAGGTTATGAGCTATGCGGAGCATTTTGAGAACTTCCCAACCATGGACAAGGTCCAGGGCTTATCTGTTGTGTTTGGCTTTAGTGACCAGGGCGCCGTCAATGTGGTTAGGAAATACGGCGGCAAGGGATTGCTCGAGGGGTTACTGCTCTGGTATATACCGAAGGCTGATTTCATGGACGTACTCAATGAGGTCACAACGAAGGCCAAGCCAAGCACCTCAATAGATACTGAGCTTCTCTGGCAATTAACTGGCGGTAATCTCAGGGAGTTGGCGAGGATTGTATTTAACAATGATTGGAGCATCGAGAAGTGGCTTAGGGACGTGATAATTAAGTTGAGCGGTGTTAATGGCGTACTGGCCTTCCTTGAGGAAGCCGGTAGGTATGGGCTCAACATTGCCGAGGCCAGGGCTCATGGGCTTGGCGATGCAGCCCGCATGGCCTTTGATGAACTTCTTTCCATGAACGTGTTCCTCAATGTTTACGACTATGAGTTGAGACTGAGTGAGTTACCTAGTGAGCCTTGGGTCAGGGATGTGAATACGGGCAATGTAATAACCATACTGCCCCAATTACCTGCCTATTACTGGGTACTCAGGGTGATGGCGGGTAAGAGGTCGATAGGTGTTGAACCAAGTGACGTTATTAGGGAGATTACCGAGAACGTTTAACCCGTCCTAACCTGATCTCACCACATTGGCCAACTCCGGCATTAGGCCCATTATCATCTGCTGCCTACTAAGTGTCCTTAGCCAAACCCTACCTGGCCCCTCAACATGCGCCAGCCACAGTCCCTCCTCGCCGAAGATCATCGTCCTCAGTCCACCGACGCGCCTGATGCCGACTCTCATGCCCTCATCAAAGGCCAGTACGTGGCCGGCCTCAACGTCCACGCTCTCGCCGGGGCCAAGCTCAAGCATTAGGGCATCACCAATCGCGTGTAGGAATACGCCTCCATAACCATGAAGCCTAGCCATGAGCAAACCCTCACCACCAAGCCAGCCGAAGCCTAAACCAACCAGCTTAACGTCGTAATTCACCGTGGGCTCCATGGCCAGGAAAGCCCTGTGCTCCACCATGATGCCATTACCATTCAGGTCAATCCTAACTATCTTACCCGGCGCGAAGCCCGCGATATCCACTGCTCCAGGGCCCTCAAGCTCCAGCACGAAGAAGCTGGCCCCAGTTATTGCCCTCCTTAACCCAGTCAGTAGGCCTCCCCCTGTCGTCGCCTTTATGTTGACGCTTGAGGACTTCCAAACGAGATGGCCGCCCTCGGCATAGATCTTCTCGTTAGGTCCCAACTCAACGTATAGATGCTGAATGTCGTTACCCATTATTTTGAAGTTTGCCATGGTAATTACCTAATTACTAACGTATTTAAAGGTTGATTTTAAAGAGTCAGGTTGGTTTTGCTGGTGAGTTTAGTTTATTAATAATTTCTATGTTGATTGCGTAATGAGGCTGGGGGATGCGGTATTATTAATAATCATTGCATTAGTTGTATCGGCATTTTTAGTAAATCCGTCGCTCAATGGCCTGGTGCTTTCAGGTATTAATTACGTGATGAACCATGTGATTAACGGTACAATAAACGTACCAGTGCTAACCACAAGGCCTGTGAGCGGCCCATGCACTTCCTGGAGTCTCGTCAATGTGAGCCTAACCAATGGTGAGCCCCTGTTTGTTGAGGTTATTAATGGCTCATACGTTTACCTACTCACCAATTCCCAACTAAGCGCATGGGGTGGTGGGCCTGGGGCGCCAAATAATTATACCTGGTTTAGTTCTGTGCCTGGCATTTACGTGGTTAGCCCCGGCCCCGGCAACTACGGCTTACTCGTCTGTGGTAATACCGGGATTACCTACAGGGTTCTTAATTACACGGCCATGGGCCTCGCGGTCTATTACGGGCCGGACTACAGCAACATCACGACCAACGCCGTGCTTGGGCTCTTCAATATAACCAATGCGTGCATAGAGAATTCAACGGGCACCGCTGAACCAGGCTTCTCGCTTCAGTTGAATGCATACGTAGTCATTAAGTACGGTGATAATTACGTCATTCACTGGGTTCAGGATGCCTTGGTAGTATTGGGTGGTCAGTATTGGTTCCAGGGTGAGGTGGATGTCGTTAATTACATTGGTTCGTACAAGAACGTTATTTATGAGCAGGGTAAGTGCGTATTTGGGTGTTTCGAGACCCCGATGGTTGGTGAGTTAATAATTGCCGTGAACTCGACGAATTACGGTGTAGTGATTAACTACGGTTATGCACTGCTTCAGTTGGGCAATGAGACCTTTAACCCAAGGATTAATTGGTTTGCCCATGAGTTGATACCAATCCCAAACGCCACGGCCTACATAGTGACCAGCCTCACTGAGGCCCATATGGTTGGCCCATGGATACCGAATTCGTAATCGGCGGGCCAGGTAATGGCGGTGGTGTTGAGTTTAGGGATTTGAATGCATACCTATCACTGTTTTATTGGAATGGTACTTCGTGGGTTCCATACCCAATAACCTATTCCTTCGGCATATCCACAGGCGAGTACGCGGTCAATGTTTACGTACTGCCCATTGGGCCTTCAACGGCTGAGTTGGTGGTTGGTCATAATAATTACCAGAAGTTGGGTGGTTAGTAACTGTAGTATTTATTAAAGTATGCATTGAATAAATCAGTGTATGGTTACTAATGAGGATATTGAGAGACTTAAGAAAAACCCTGGATTGCTCATTGATGCCTTAAATGACTTGTTAACGACGAACCCGGATGCCTTAGTTAGGGCTTTGATGAATAGGCCGGAAATACTCATTAGGCTCATGGCACTGACGGCGTCATTACCATTGGTACTGCCGGCAATGCTTCTGAGGATACTAACAGCCCTTGTAATACCGACTGGAGGTTATGGAGACTTAGATGCGTTGAGGGCTAGGATTAGTGACATTGAGAAGAGGCTTGATGATATTGAGAGTAGGATGATCAAGAGGGAGGATTTGGAAATTTTAATCAAGGAATTAATTAGTAAGTATGGTATTAAAGGTTAGAGACCGCTATGGAGAACCCTATGTGTTGACGCAGCATGCGCGTAATTAACGAGTTTCTCCAACTCTCTGATCACTGCCGTGATTGTACTCCCATCGCATTCAATTGATGATGAGCATTTGGTTAAGAAATCCCTTAAGTCATTGCTTATTACTTCATTTGGTATGAAATCACGGGCGACCTGGACCAAGTGCTCGGGTCCCTAACCCTAATGCCCTTAACAGCTAGGAAGGCCTTTACGGCATTATCGTAGATTGATAGGCTTAGTTTCATAATATTGCTGAGGATGTTAGTATCCCTCGTATTTTCATAGGTGCTCACAAGGTTTGCCATTGTTTGAAGGTCCTTCCGTGCATTATTGACCAGTGATATTGGGTCTAAGTCCACACACTATTATATTTAATCCAATTTTTAAGGCTTAAGCCATAGAACATATTTTTCTATAGTTCCTTGAAGAAAATACTGCTGGGTCCAGGATTAATTATATAAATAATAAAGTAATTAATGATTGTATAAATATTTTACTTTGATCAAGGTCAACGCATAGGGTAAATGACATCCAAAGGCCCTTCTCATAAATTGCCAATGCGAATTCAGGTATGATTCCCAATCTCGATTCCCAATTCCATCATGAACTTCATTAACCCGTAAAGTACATTGCAATCACCATCAAGTAGTATCTTCATGAGCTCAATCTCCTCGCATTCCTGGCCTGCTCAGCACCGCGGCTAACTGCCTAAGGCCATAGTTAACTATGTATCATCAGTTTGTGATGGATGCCTTGATGGCGTTGATGGAGAGTTGACCATACTCAGCATCCCTAATTACTTGGGTGATTCAGGTTCCATGCATTAAATTAATTAGTTTAGGCTAAATAAGCTTGAGGATAGGATCAATAAGGTCGAAGAAGGACTTGGGAATAGGACTGAGGAGGTTGGGAAGAGCCTTAATAATGTTGAGAGAAGATTCGAGAGCACCGAGAGGAGGGTAGGCTTGAGAATGCGGAAAGGAAACTTGCGAATATTGAGAATGAGCTCAGCGGTATTAGGGTTAATATTTATGAGCTCTCTCGATCAATGCTTGGCTTCGGCAATTCATTAATTGATGTCTTGGCAATTAAGAACGTGATTACGCAGTCTGAGACCACGGCATTAAGGGGTTACCTATCCATGATGCCCGTTGCCAGGACGAAGTACTATACGAAGAAGGATGAGGAGAAGCTTAGGTACTTAATAACGGTCAAGCCCTACGAGGAATACACGTGGGATGATGTGAGGACTAAGGGAGATCGCGGACCACATGATTAGGGAATTCCGTGAAACGGGCAGGGAGGAACTCCTGGACTACGCATACCTTCACATGGATTGCCGAAGGACACCTAATAGCCGGAATAATAGGACTAAATAGAAAGAAGCAAGGACAGGAACAACAAAATCGACCTGACCAAGAGTAATGCTAATGTTCTTCCTTATCTATGTAATAATTAATTAATAGTTTTGTATGAATTTACGTGAGAGGAGTACGTAGGAAAGATTTGATAAAATCGCTAATATCCTAGATGATTTTTGGAAAAGACCGCACTAAGGACCATTAAGCTCGTTAATGAAACTACTCTCCTACTTAATGGTGAATTCCTCATTTATGGAAATTCTTCCCTTAGGTAATAAAGCCATGCTGATTGAGGATAAATTATTAAAAATTATACGATCTTCATACTTATTCTTTGAATAACTTAACATGTTTTAATTATTTATTATTGCATCATACTAATAATTTTCATAATACCTATTAATTACAATGTAATGAGTACCAAGTGTGGCTATAACTACATTGGTAAGCATATTAAATGGGATGCTAAGTAACATGAGGAGCGAAATTTCAAGGGGTCAGGGCATTGCTTCGTGAAACATCATGGGAGCCTTCTCGAGGGTTAGGATTAAAAGGTCGTTAATGCTAATCGGTGAGGAGTGACTATCGGATGACGCGTTGAATGTGCTACAGGGGTTAGTGGGTCGTGAAAACGTTAAATACTTACTTGCCTAGGCGCTGTCGATGGGTCATGATAGGATATGTCTCTTCGGACCTGATGGGTCTGGGAAGAGCACATTGGCGCAGTTACTTGCTCAATACGTGATGAGGGACGATTACGTTAGGATTTCCTGGATTAGGGGCTCGCATATGGCTGCATCGCTACTGGCCAGGTTCCTGGCGCTATTCCCAAGCATGAGGGGTATTGATAATCCTTATTACGGAATTTCAATACCGAGGAACTTAAGGCCCCTTTGGTGGTTCCTGGAATTCATATCAGTGCTGCCCAACTGGTTCTTCAGGTTCATAATGTCTGGCTTTTACGAGACCGTGATTGGTGAGAGAGGGCTTCTAGACTTCCTGGTGTGGATTTGCGTAACCACTGAGCCAAGCTTCCTCAAGACGCTGTGGGGTAGGGCGACATTGGCGTTGGCGATCAAACACTGTAAGAACGTGTTTGTAATTGCCGACCTCAAGACATTAATTAAGCGTAAAGGCCGTGAACCAACCGCAAGGATACTACCGAGGCAGTGGGTAATATATAATGCATTGGCTAAGTCCCTCAATCTGGTTAGCGTGGACACGAGCAGTGGTACACCGATTCAATCCCTAATTAAGTTAATAAAGGAATTAAATATAGCCAAGCCAAATCATTAAATGCTCGGTGAATTTCTCTCCCTACCAGACTCAAGGAACCAAACACCAAGCCTATTAGCCTCCTCGACCGCGCCCGGCATGGCCCTTAGGCAGTAAATTACCTTGATGACCCTTCCAGGGAATTTGTCGGGCATTGCCTTAACAGCATCATCTATCTTCTCAACAACCCTCCTAACAGTGTTAGGACTAGCCCTAGTCTTAGCCTCACCAACAATCGTCAATTGCCCATTAGTCCCATAAACATCAAACTCAAATCTACTATTGAAATGCGTAGGCTTAGTCTCCACAGCAATACCCCTCTGCCTAAGGAAATACTGAACAACATCATTAGCCTCCTCCTCTATCGACAACGTCACATGCTCCAAAGTCCTCCTAATACTCCTTATCTCCCTCCATATTTTGTTGTTTTCTTGCCATAGTTTTTCTATGTTCTCGTTGATTCTCCTGTTCTCCTGCCATAATCGCTCGATGTTCTCGTTTATTCGTTTATTCTCCTCCCATAGCCTGTTTATGTCCGTTCTCATGGCATCCTGGCTCTCCCTTAATGCCTTGATTTCCTGCCAAATCTTGTTGTTTTCTTGCCATAGCTTGTTTTGATCCTCACGGAGTGCCCTAACCTCCTGCCAAAGCCTCTCCTGACCTTCACGTAGGGCCTTAATCTCCTCCCAAATCTTATTATTCTCCTGCCAAAGCCTGCCTTGGTCCTCCCTCAAAGCCCTAACCTCTTGCCAAAGCCTATCCTGACCCTCGGCAAGCCTTTGGACAGTCTTCGTCAACTCACCAACCGCACTAACCAACTGCCTAATCGAAGACTGAACATCAGTAATACCGAGTAAGCCCATCACAGCAAACCTAAACTCCTCATCCTCCCTCAACAAACGCAAAAAAATCACCACGAAAAGACATCATGATTGAAATTATTGCTCCTTATTTATAAGGGTTTGTGGCTTAAGTTACGACCGTATTATGGAAAGCAGTATTTAATAGCTTATTCTCATGACACGATTAGTGAATTGCGTAATTGATCTTGAGTCCCAAATCCTCCTAATTCCCTGCATTAGTGACGGAACGTACTCCCTGCGACCTAGAACTCTTGCTAGTAGGTTTACTGCCCAGATGCCCAGTGATAACTTATACGGCAATACTAATGATCCAGTGATCGATGATAGTATTACGGATAAGGCTAATTCCATCGCGTTCCTACACCTTAACTGTTCGCATAGTTTCACGGCATCATTACTTAGCCAAGTCATTATTGTCATGGCATCATTAAGCGTTAAAATACCCTCCTTATAAATGGCGTGTAGTATCGTTAGTGCGACCTCGGCATGCCTATCTATCGTATTTACCTCAATCCCGTGATACTCACCACGAGTCCTTAACCTAAGGAATTCCTCACCCCTGGCGTAGGTGAGGTTGGCAGCTGATGGATGTACATATAGGTCAACGTTAATGCCATCCTTAACAAGTGTTATTGTGTAGGGCTCATAAAGCAGCAACCTATAACCAAGCCTAGTCAATTTAGCCACAGCCAACAGCACTTGGTCCCTCTCAACGAGCACATCAACATCAGCAGGCACATACACGACTGGTTTAATTAACTTAATGAAGGCATGCTCAATACCATCCAGTGCATCCTCAATCTCAGAAACAACGTTAATAATTCTCCTTAGACCATCCTCCTGCCTCCACCGCAACTCACCTCGATAGTCAACAACCCTAAGGACATGAAGTAACACCTTATTGAGACCAGCTAACCTAATAATGCCTTGGTCAACATCAATGCGCTCACCATTAATCAATGCCCTAAGTATCATCCTAAATCTCTCAACGTCATTGAGACTACTTGCAGTGGATCTCATTCAACCACCAATACAATACACTGCAATGACTAAAGTCGATGCAATGCTTTTAAGTTATCCCATAGTAATGCCGTTAGTGTCCAACCACCGCCGCCACACAGGTGTTGATTTCGTGAATGTCTATTAATTAATTTAGCACTTTAGGTAATGTATTGCTATAATTGAATGGAGGTCATTAAGGGTTGATGTATTTTAGTGATGATTTGATTTTGATGATTTTGTTATTGTTGCTGGGTCTTTTGTTGTTCCTGCTTTGTCTCCTCTTCAAGCTTCTTGAGCTCAGCCTCGATCTCCTTCTCAATCTCCTCAATGGGCTTTGGCGGTGGTGTTGTGGCTAGTGCGTAGCTACCCAGGCGAGTATTCCGAAGACCACGATTATTATTAGCGTATCAGTTATTTGAAGCACCAACGTTGTGTATGGCGTGAAGAATGTTAGGTATATGTAGGCCAGTATAATCACTATCGACACCACAAGCAACCCAGTACCGACAGCCTTATCCCTATTCATTAAAAATC
Organism: Vulcanisaeta sp. JCM 16159; assembly: GCF_001316265.1. GTDB lineage: Archaea > Thermoproteota > Thermoprotei > Thermoproteales > Thermocladiaceae > Vulcanisaeta. The sequence continues at coordinate 14,608 of NZ_BBDN01000012.1, forward strand.
ACGTGCATCACCACTTAATAAGCATTACGTGATCCGACAATGCAGGAAATGCGTAACTAACGATTAAGGTCATTTACCTTAAACTGCAAAGTGACGGCGTTTGTGTAATAAGCGATTCAATGTGATGAACTGCCTGTTCTATTAAGATTAGTATTGCAACGTTTTAATAACGACCAAGAGATAATTTTAATTCCCTATACTGCGTTATTCCACGTTATTAATTGCCCTTTGTTTCGGTATTATCATCTGAATTACCACTTCATCGAATGGCTTAATGCCGTACTTCTCCCTGACCTCCCTGGGTATGGTGAATTGCCTGGACATGGTATGTTTCGTCTTAAGAAGCTTAACATTACTTAGCTTAATCCTTTGTCCATTATACTCTATGATTATGTCAGCGTACTTAACCTTATCGAGCGCCAGTGACCTAATTAGGTTTGCTGGTATTAGGACTTGGTTATTTATGTATACCTTTATTGTATATGGTAATTCACTTACCGGCAAACCTTTTCTACCAATCTTTATTTCCTCTGTGATTGCCATCATCGATAACGTGATAATTATTTTTTTTAAGGAATTTTGTGAAACAGAATTATGAAACCAACGTGAAACACCACATTTTTAATTAATTAACCCATGACTTATAGTGTGGATTTAATTAGTAATTGAAAATAAAATAAAAGACTAAATACTATCTCAGTAAATACTTTCCGATAATCTTCACAAGGCACCACAGGCTTAAATATGAGTTGCAGCGCATTAGTGCATAGTGATGACGCGGTTGGGTCATGAATGGTGATTGGAATCGCATGGTCTGAATAACTTAATAACCCAGTGATTTTGTATTAGCCGTGCCCTTTAGGGAGGACGTTGAATTAATCAGAGGCTCAAAGAGCAGGTTATTACAGGGTAAGAGGATTGTGCTCGCCTTAACTGGTGGAATCTCCATTTATAGGGTCCCTGACATCGCCAGGGAGTTGATTAGGCATGGGGCTGATGTGACCACGTTCATGAGCAGAGAGGCAAGTGAGTTACTTGGCCCAAGGGTCATGGAGTGGGCTACGGGTAATCCCGTATACGTGGAGTTGAGTGGTTACGCGGAGCATGTTAATATCTGCACAACGGCTAATGCGGTGGTTATTGCGCCAGCCACAGCAAACACAGTAAGCAAGATCGCAAACGGCATTGGTGACACTTCGGTGACACTGTGTGCAATGACCGCCCTGGGTTCAGGGGTACCATTACTACTCGTTCCTGCAATGAATGAATCAATGTGGAGGAACCCAATCGTTAGGGCGAATATTGAGAAACTACGTGACCTTGGTGTTCGTTTTGTGGAGCCCATCATTGAGGAGGGTAAGGCGAAGTTGGCGCCTAATCAGGAGGTTGTTGACTCAGTGATTGACTTGTTATCGCCAAGGGATATGGATGGCTTATCCGTTCTTATTACGTCGGGGCCAACCCACGAGTATATCGACGCCACGAAGTACATAACCACACCAAGCAGCGGCTTAACGGGTTACTACTTTGCAAGGGAGGCCTCTGCCAGGGGCGCCAGGGTAACACTGATAGAGGGACCAGTGAGCATTAGCGATCCACCTGGTGTTGAGGTTTACAAGGTCGAGAGCGTGCTCGAGATGTACGATACCGCCATTAAGTTGGTTAGTAAGCGTCATTATGACCTGGCCATACTCACGGCAGCGCCGCTTGATTTCTACGTTAGGGATCGGGTAAGTGGAAAGATAAGTAGTGACCTGGATAAGGTGGTGATAGAGCTTATTCAGGCGCCAAAGATCGCCAGGGACCTGAAGAAATTCTCGCCAAATACGTTCCTAATAGCCTACAAGGCCGAGGTTGGGATCACAGAGGAGGAGTTGATCGCCAGGACACTAAGGAGGCTAGTGAGGGTGATTGGGACTTGGCACTGGCTCACCTGGTTGGTAAGGGTAGGGGTTTTAGTACCGAGAGGGATGAGGTTATCGTCCTCGATAAGAACGGGGTTATCAGGAGGATAGGCCCATTGCACAAGCGTGAATTGGCGAGGGAAATACTGGGTTTATACCTATCCATGATTGGGCCACGTGTCAAGGGTTAGAAATGTTAAATAGCCATATATATTGCTAGGTAACACTTTAAATACATTCTTAACTCGATAATACGCTATGGGCGGGCCGGAGGTTCCCGAGCATGTTAGAAGGAGGGGCTTAATGCTTGCGTCAATATCAACCTTCTTCGCATGGGCCCTTGAATACTACGACTTCCTAATATACTTCTCATTAATACCATACATAAGCGAGTTATTCTTCCCCAAGTCAAACCCATTAGCGGCACTCCTATATACACTTCTAGTCTTCGCAGTCGGTTACTTCGCGAGACCCCTCGGTGCAATATTCTTCGGTCACATAGGTGATAAGTACGGTAGGAGGAATGCATTACTTGGCGATGCGATTACTATGGCCGTTGCAACAATAGTCATTGCCCTACTACCAACATACTCACAAATAGGGATTTGGGCGCCGACCCTACTTACCATATTCAGGTTTGTCCAAGGGTTTGGTTATGGCGGTGAGGCTGGTGGTGGCGTTGTGTGGGCCCTAGAGTTTGCATCACCGAAGTGGCGCGGCCTCGTTAATGGCGTGCTTAACTCCAGTATGTCAGTTGCCTCATTACTCGCCACAGGCTTGCTACTCCTTGTTAGCGCTTACTACCCAATAGGCACGATTGGTTGGAGAATACTGTTCCTAAGTGGTGCGGTTGTCGTTATCATAGGCCTAATCATAAGGTTCGCGGCCCCGGAGTCAATACTTTGGGAGAGGAAGAAGGAGGAGGGTAGGATCGTCAAGGTGCCGTTGGCTACAGCCATTAGGAGGTATTGGTTTAGCCTAGTTCTTGTAATACTGATTAACCTCGGCCTAACCTTCGTGTTCTATGCGGGTTACGGCTTCGTAACAACATTCACAAAGTTATTATCAAGCTACATGCCACAGCTTCAAAGGGCCTTTGTCCAATTGACGTATTTGCCGTTAATGCTTGGCAGTATTGGCGGTATAATAGGTAACACATTTGGTGGTTACCTGACCGACCTCTTTGGTAGGAGGAGGATGCTGATAATACCAACCGCAATACTCCTCATAACGATATACCACTTTACCTAGCTCTAACGACACTCTCAATACCGATAATGGCCACCTCACTGGCTCTCATGTACTTCATATTCACCCTAAGCGCCACCGTGCAGACGGCGTACTTCTCGGAGATATTCCCAACGGAGGTCAGGTGGAGTGGGATTGGCTTTGGCTGGAATCTGAATGCGGCAATAGGCTCGTTGGCGCCAACCTTCGCATTACTACTGTATGCCAACCTGAAGGGTGTTGTGAACCCAATAATTGCGGCTGCCCTGGCACCATCGATTGTTGTAATGATTGGGGCGGCAATGACTATAATAGGTGCCTCAATAGGGCCTGAAACCGTTAGGAAGCAGCTCGATTGATTATAAGCAATTGAGGAAGAATTTTAAAGTTAAATTATGGCGTCTTCCTGTAATTCCTCAACAGCTCTATTAACTCCTTCACAACATCCCTATAATCACCAACTATTCCATAATCCGCGTACTGGAATATTGGTGCGTTTGGATCACTATTTATCGCCACTATTATCTTGGACTCCTTCATACCAAAGACATGCTGAATAGCGCCACTAACACCAACACCGATGTAAAGCGTAGGCCTTATGGTCTTACCAGTCTGCCCAACCTGCCTATCGGCAGCCAACCAACCAGCATCCACAACCTTCTTAGTACCACCAATGGTACCACCCAATAACTTGGCCAACTCCGTGAGTAGCTTAACACCATCGGCACTACCCACGCCACGCCCAGCAACAACGACTACGTCGGCCTTCTCAACTGGTGGTAACTCCTCGCCCTTTACCACGGACTTAACCTCGATTAAACCCTGCCCATTAGTATTCGGCAACGATTCGATGGCTTCCGCGATGATCTCGCCCTTCCTGCTCGTATCCCTTGGTGGTGTTGGGAATACGTTGGGCCTAACACTGGCTAACTGGGGTCTCCTATTTGGTGTCCTTATGTGTGCGAGTATGTTACCGCCATATGTAGGCCTTACCTGGTCTAGGTCCCTGGTCTTTGGGTCAACATCAAGCTCCGTACAGTCTGCCGTTATTCCAGTCCTGAGTGTGTTGGCTACGTATGGTGCCAATTCCCTACCCCTCTTTGTAGCTGCGAAGAGTATTATCTCTGGCTTGTACTTATTGGCTAGTTGAACAATGACGTTGGAATATATGTGCGGTACGTACTTGGCCAAGGCCGGGTGATCAACGTAGACAACCCTGTCCGCGCCATAGTAGATGGGCTCCTTAACTACGTCACCAAGGTTATGGCCGAGCATTATCGCCGTCACGTCAGTATTAATCTTACTGGCTAGCTCCCTGGCCTTACCAATCAGTTGTAGACTACCGTCCTTAATCACACCATTGACATACTCAACGTATACCCAAATGCCCTTATGCTCGCTCTTGTTGACCGGATTCCACTCACTACAGATCTTCTGCTGAGCCTGGGCCGCGCTCATGGCTTGATCACCCCCTCCTTGGTTAGGTTATCAAGTAACCACTTGGCCGCCTCCCTGGGGTCGCCCTTGAATATTTGCTTCTTCCTCTCTATGGGCTTTGCATCCTCGATCTTGGCGACTATCGTGGGTGAACCCCTAAGGCCTATGCACTCCCTCTCCAGTTTCAGCGTATTGTTGTCTACGGTCTTTACCAAGTTATTTAGCTTGGCCTCAACCTTCCTAACGAGGCTTATGTCCCTGGGTGGATTACTATTCCTATATACACTAACTATTATTGGCATCTTGTATTCGAACGTTTCATAAACACCCTCATCCTCCAGGTACCTAGTGACTAATATCAGCCTATCCTCAAGCTTAACCTCAGCATCAACCGCATAATAAACATAGGGCAGACTTAGCATGAGGCTACCTGGCAGGCATGTGGGCCGTTGATGAATCCGTGGTCTCCTCACCAAAGACTATCAAGTCAAAGTTGGGGAATAGCCTCTGTATGCTCCTTGCCACGGTGTATGAGGTGGCCAATGTATCGGCACCTGCGAATGCCCTGTCAGTGATTAGGTATGCCTCGTCTGCACCCATGCCTATTGTGGACTCGAGGAAGTCCTTGCCACTTGGTGGTGCCATTGATAGTGTTATTACCTTACCACCATACTTATCCTTAAGCCTGAGGGCGAATTCGAGGGCGTTCCTATCATATGGGTTGATCATTAGTGGGACTCCCTCACGCACAAGGTTATGGGTTACTGGGTCAAGCCTTACGGCCGTTACGTTAGGCACCGCCGCCTTCACTGGGACTATTATTGTTAACCCGCCCACGATTGGGAATAGCCATTTGACTTAATATGCATTTCTAGCCTTTGACATATATAGTTTTATCCAAGCATATATAGCCCTCGTAACATGCGGATGGGGTGGGTACTTACTACAATGGCAAAGACTTGTTCATTTTCATCATTAATGATTTTTACTAAGCCTAAATCAACCAAACCTATATTGAACACCAAAGCCGCTCTTGGGGTAATTCCACTCAATGTTGTTCTCTGGGCAGACCACGCGGCATGTACCGCATTCTAGGCATCCCTCGTGCGAGAAGAGCACCGTGCCGTCTGGACCTGGTGTGTAGCACCTTGCTGGGCATAGGTACAGGCAGGGCTTCTTATCGCACTTCCTGCATTGGTCAGGGTCTATAATCCTAATGTGAGGCCTCTGGTCGACATCCCAGGCATTGCTATTTAGTCTCTCCTCGATTATTATCTTTCTGTCCAGGCTCATAGGTTCATCACCAGTCTAATCGCGTCCTTCGCAAGGTCAATTAATGTTAACTTACCCTTACTCTCTAGGAATGTTGAGCCTATCTTCTTGGGCGTTCCATCAACCTCGAAGTACCTCCTCAATAGATTATTTATCATCCTCACGTAATCACTGTACAACCTCGGCTCTATTAAAACTTTGTGTGCATTCTTAAAGGTTTTAAGTTCCTTAAGTACGAAGGATTCCTCAAGTAGTTTGGTATATACCGATAGAGATTCCTCATCGTACTTACCCAGGTCATGGGCCTTGGTAACGGCCTCCGCAGCCACCCTACCGCTCTCAATGGCGAAGTCTACACCCCTGATTAGAATGCTAGGTGTAGTAGGAAGCGGCCGCGTCGCCGGTAACTAGGTAGCCATTACCGTACAGCCTAGACGGCGCAGCATTGATTCCAGCAACCGGCGTTAGGTGGGCTGAGTACTCAAGGAGTTGGCCACCCTTAATAAGTCTCTTAACCATTGGATGCAGCCTAAACTCCTCGATTAAGTCATGAACTGGCACGTCCACTTGATATCCGTAACTTAGGTATAGGACTATGCCCAGGGTTATGGCCTCCTTATTAGTGTATATGAAGCGCCGCCCGGTAGGTAATGAGTTGGGAATCCAGCCGCAACCCACGCCAACCCCTCGTCCTCATCCAGGTTAAACCTGTCATTGATCTCCTCCTTACTCAACTTAATGACCTCCTTAACGCCGAGAGCCACTATCTCCGGGCTTAACTTAGGGGCTAAACCACTCCTCTCTAGGACCAGCCTATTTATTCCCTCGGCTATTATCGTTACGTCACCATAAACCTCATCATTACCAGCCCTAACACCGACGACCCTCCCATCCTTAATTATTAATGAGTCAACTGGGACTTCCGAGACAACTACAGCGCCTGCCGCCTCTGCCTTCTTATCAAGCCACTCAACGAAGTTCGTTAGGTATGCAGTGAAGGATTTATGCTCGACTTTCGTGGTCTCGAAGTCCACGGTCGTCCAGGAATCCTCAGTCATCATTGTTATCCTCTCCCTCCTGACCCAGCGCTCAACTGGCGCCTCCTTAACGTACTCTGGGTATAACCTATCTAGGACGTGAGCGTAGATCCTGCCACCAAAGACATTCTTACTGCCTGGTTTCTTGCCCCTCTCAATAACGAGCACCTTAAACCCCTTGCTTGCCAATTGCTGAGCAGCCGTAAGCCCCGCTGGTCCGGCGCCAACCACTATTACATCGAACTTTGTCCCCACGAGTCAGGGATTAGACATACACCTTATTAAGTATTAGTGCTACATAGACTTATTTAATTCAATTGAATTCTCTTTTCTTAGGGATGATGAGGGCGAACCCTGTGGAATAGAATGACATGACTCTATCCTGGCTGATTATAAAAAGAAACAACATATACGAGAAACCACATGGAAAAAAACACGCTGCTTCTCGAATAAACAGGCTTAATTTGACAACTGAGGAGGTATTGATCAATATGTCATCACTAGGTGAAGGTATTGATAATATGATTGAAAAGAAGATTGAGAATTCAGGAAATGGCGCTGGTGCGTTAATAGCAGCGATTAGATTATTGAATAGGGGCATTGTTAGGTGGGCACTCAGGGTATTGACCAAGGAGGTGGAGTTTAATGGTGAGAAAAAGCCATTGATGGAGTGGGTGTTGGCTAAGTACGCGGGTGAATCCCAGTGCCCAACGGTTGCTCATTTCGTGGCGCCATTCTTCGAGATGGGCATGAAGCTAGCCACGGCCTGGCTTCACGCGGATGAGGAACCAATTAAGGAATTGCTTAGTGACCCGGCGATTAGGAGGGGCATAGTCACGACCCTGAGGGGCATAGCGCTCTTCGGCGTTACCACGCCGCAGAAGCTCCCCGCCCCATTCTTCATAGTGTGGAACTTCACAAACGCCTGCAACCTAAAGTGCATGCATTGTTACCAAAACGCCGGTAAGCCACTGCCTAATGAGTTAACGCTTGATGAGAAGCTTAGGGTTATTAAGGAACTTGATGAGGCCGGTGTACCGGCGATCGCCCTGTCAGGCGGTGAACCAACAGTCCACAGAGACTTCTGGCCAGTATTGGCTGAGATAGGTAGGAGGGGCTTCTACCCAGCCATTGCGACAAATGGAACAACATTCGCAAACATGGAATTTGTAGAGAAGGCTAAGAAACTTGGGCTTAGGTATGTAGAGATAAGTATTGATGCGGCTGACCCCAATGTTCATGATAAGTTCAGGGGTGTGCCAGGTGCCTGGGCTAAGGCGGTGCAGGGGCTTAGTAACGCGGTTAAGCTTGGCTTTAGTGCGGCCCTTGCCTTCACGGTTACTAAGTACAACATTCATGAGGTTGATAAGATACTTGATCTGGCCCAGGAGATTGGCGTTAAGAGGGTTGTGTTCTTCAACTTCGTCCCGGTGGGTAGGGGACGTGAGAACCTGGAGATTGACTTGTCACCTGAGGAGAGGGAGGAGTTCCTTAGGCATATTTATAAGGAGATGAAGAGGAGGAAGATGGAGATCATAAGCACGGCCCCTCAGTACGGCAGGGTAGTTAATCAGTTAAGCGGTGGTGAGGATGTCTCACCAACGCACTTCGTGATCGCTAACGACCCAATAACTAGGGAGTTGACGGAGTTCATCGGTGGTTGTGGCGCTGGCCGTGTTTATGCGGCCATCGAGCCCGAGGGTACGGTAACGCCATGCGTATTCCTGCCATACCCAGTGGGTAACCTTAGGACTAAGTCCTTCTGGGACATTTGGATGGATCCATTCATGGAGAACTTCAGGGATAGGGATAGGCTTGAGGGGTTCTGTGGCAAATGCCATATAAGCTGATCTGCGGTGGCTGTAGGGCCAGGGCATACAATTACTTCGGTGACGTGCTTGCCCCAGACCCAGGCTGTATATATAACTCGGCCGAGTGGAGGAAGTTGCAGGAGGATGTACCGAGGATTAAGGTGAAGGTATCACCGTTAAACTTCAAGTGAGGCGATGAGTGTGAAGGTTCTTCTCGCAGTCCCACCTGGTATTGATAAGCTGGAGCTGTATAAGGTACTTGGTCTGAGGGCACCGCCGCTCGGCCTTGCCTGGATCGCTGCCGTGCTCGAGAGGGCTGGACATAAGGTTAGGATTATTGACTCACCGACCGAGGGTATCGACTTGAGAGCATTCATGGGTGAGGTTAAGTCCTGGCATCCGGACGTTGTTGGTATAACCGCAATAACACCAACTGTTTACAAGGCCTACGAAACGATTAAAGCCATTAAGGAGTATGATAAGGACTTGCCAGTGATAATGGGCGGCCCACATGCAACGTTCATGTATGAGGAGGCACTGAGCAATAATGTGGATGTGGTAGTCAGGGGTGAGGGTGAGTATACGACCCTTGAGCTCATAAACATGGTGGAGAAGTATGGACTAGATCCGCCACACCTAAAGGCGATAAGAGGCTTGGCATTTAAGGATGGTGATCAGGTAATTAAGACTCCCGATAGGCCGCCAATTAGGAACCTCGATGAATTACCACCGCCTGCCCGCCACCTACTTCCCATGGATAAGTACACCGTATTCGGTAAACCAATTAGGATAGTTCATGTAATGGCCAGTAGGGGGTGCCCATACGGCTGTTCCTTCTGTTCAACATCATATTTCTGGGGTAGGATGGTTAGGTATAGGTCGCTAAGGCCGTGGCTGATGAGATTGAGGACGCCGTGAATACGTATAAGACGAACATAATCGTATTCACTGATGATGAGTTCACACTCGGTAAGAGATTCGTGTATGAGTTCCTCAGGGAGCTTGAGGAGAGGAAACTTGACATAAACTTCTCCTGTGGTTCCAGGGTTGACACCATTGATAAGGACATGATGATGACACTGAAGAACCATGGATGCACCGCGCTATACTTCGGCGTTGAGTCGGGGAGTCAGGACACGATTAATAGGATTGGTAAGAGGATAACCCTTGAGCAAGCCGTTAGGGTATTTCAATGGGCTAAGGAGATTAAGATAGATCACGTGGGTTCCTTCGTGATAGGATTCCCATGGGAGTCAATTGATGATATGAAGAACACAGTCAAGTTCGCCATGAAGCTAAACCCAACGTATGCGCAATTCACGGTCGCCACGCCATACCCAGGCACACCACTTTACTACCAGGCGCTCAATGACAATCTCATTGAGGATTGGAATTGGGAGCATTGGACAACGCTTAAGGCCGTTATGAGGGGTCACAAGTTCACTAGGGAGCAGGCCCAGAAAATGCTTCAGTGGGCTTACGTGAAGTATTACAGTAGGCTTGGCTTCCTAATTCATGAATTGGTGCATGGTAGGTTGGGTACGATAGTGTCCGCGATAAAGAACTCCCTGGTTCCCTGGTTCACGGAGAAACTACTTAGACGCAGTGAGTGAGTTAAGTAGTGTTGCTCAATATCTCCCTTAAAATCAATAGGCTTCTCCTACCAGGCAATGTGGCATTGATAAAGGAGTCCCTGTCCAAATTAACGCCCCACTTACTAACTACCTCAAGGACCTTATCAAGGTCATTGCCGAAGGTACCATTCTCAACATAACTATGCACCATATTCAACGCACTATACACGGCATCTAAGCCATAAACCCTTGCCAACCAAATGAGGACGTCAGGTACGTTCAGGACGACTATGTTCTTATCACTCAATTTAATGATTAGTCTCATGTATAGTGTTGTGACGTTATTCACGGTGACACACTGAACCTTATCGCAATCGTCATTGCTCACAATAAAGTTATCATGAACCCTAATACTGCCGGTCCCAAACTCAATAGTCAATGAAGCGCTTAACTTGCCAAGCCTAAAAATTTCAATCTCATTACCAATCCTCTCCACGATCCTCCTCATGCGCCTAAAGAACTTGTGAACATCATTCCTATCGCAATTCCTAACGGTGAGTGGTGTTGTTGCTAGTACGGGTAGGTCCATGCAATTAAGGCCGAGATTTCTGCAGAACTCGGTCCTTTTATAAAGTATGAATAGTATTAGGTGTAATGTGTCCAGGTACTTAATTGGGCATTCATTGATTGGTACCTCCCTAAAATCCATAGGTACATTACTGAGATTATTCACTTAAAAATCTATTGATCTATACAGGTGTAGATTTATATGGTGCATCTACTACTTCTTAGCCGCGGCCTTCTTCTCGGTTTTCCTCTTCTTCATTTCCTCACGTATCTTCTTGGCCTCCTCCTTGGCCATGTTCCTGAGCTTTATATAAAGTGGTTCTACTCTCTCGCCCATGCTCGGATCATCATACACATGAACCTCAATAACACTCCTGTGCCTACCATACTCCGTAATCACCCTAATAATGTATACCTGCTTAACATCAACACCCATGGCTTTGGCAATCTCCTCACGTAATTGAACCCTACTTGGTGTTGGTAGGCCCACGTGCCAAGCCTCGGCGGTGACCTCCTTACGACCAATAACCTTATTCTCCCTAATGTTGAGTAGCTTGAATACGAGCTTACCTGCCTCAACGCCCTCCGGTAATTTCGGCATTGGTATTGACATCAGTCTTGACGTGGAGAAACCCCTTAATAAGTATTAAATTAATTATTTCCAGGGCTATAAAACCTCGATTGCGTACATGCCGGCCTTTGTAATGCCAAGTCTCTTGGCGATGCAGGACTCCTCGGGCTTAAGTATTATTATTAGGCCTATCCAATCCTTCGTGAAGTCATTACCACCGCACACTGGCACTTCTCAACGTCCTCAGGCACCACTGCCTTACAATTCCTGCAAGCCTTGTAGCCAGGTAATGGGCTACGCCTAACCGGTCTCCTACCCCTTGCACTCATTACACGTGTTGCGCGGGTTTACTTTAATAAACTTATCCAGGTATTACGCTCGGTAATGAACGATACCGTGAACAGACTAATCGAAGTCCTCAAGAACATTAAGGACGAGTTGGAGAGCGTGGGTTGGTATCCAGTGAATGCGGAGTCAACTAAGTGGTGGGGTGGTGCAGAGACGCCTGATGAGGTCGTAATCACGGCAATACTCGTTCAACAAACCCGCTGGGACGTGGTTCACGAGGTCCTTAATAGACTCAGAAAACTTGGTTTAAACACTCTTGAGGGTATTGCTAATGCCGACCCTAACTACCTGGCTGAGGTAATTAAGGGCGTTAATTACAGGTTCACGAAGGCCCAAAGGCTTGTTAAGCTTGCCCGTAACATTACGATGATTGGTGGCTTAGAAAGGCTGAGGCTTAGGGGCGATGTCAGGGATTTCCTGCTTAACCAGGAGGGTGTTGGTAGGGAGACGGCGGACTCAATAATGCTCTTTGCCCTGAACATACCAACACTACCTATTTCACAGTATACGAAGCGAGTTCTTAGTAGGGTATTGGGCGTTAATCCCGGTGATGATTATGATTCCTGGAAGGAAACGCTTGAGGGGTTAATACCCAGGGACTTATACACCTATAAGTTGGTGCATGCCTCCGTGGTTACCATCGGTAAGAAGTACTGCCTAACCGATAACCCACTTTGTGATGAATGCCCGTTAAGGGGTGTATGCCTACACGCCAATAGTAGGAAGTAGCCGCTAGTCATCCCTGGTTAATGCGATCATTAATTGCTCAAGCCCATGCTCAACATCATCAACACCAAGCAGTTCCCTCTCCGGCGATAAATCACCCGCGGCGTACCTCTCCAAGTACCTCTGATTAACGCTTATGAAGTTTAAGCCCCACTTATACAGCCTTAGAATCTCCATGGCACCATTCATAAAGCCCATTATGTATAAAGCGGCGGCTACTGCCTCAATCGTACTCAAGATGTAGGGCTTACCGTAGTGGGTCGGGTTAGCCGCTATGAGCAGTGGCAGTCTCCTCCTAATGAAACGGCCCTTAACGAACTTAGCATAGATATCCGTTGCCCTTTTCCACGAACAATCAATCAGTGATAAGCCCCTTGACATGGTGACATCCCTATCGCTGGGCGTTAATGGCGTCTTGGCGGTTGGGTCAAGCATTACTGAGCCACTCGGTAATGCCCTAATACTATCCACTAATTGCACAAGTCCAAACCTAGCCAGCTTAATGGCTGTATTCTTCCTTGGATCGTCCTGCGGCAATCTATAGATGAATATCCTAGGCACCATAGTACTTTATATCGTTATTAATAACTTAATACTTTAATAACCAATCCCCAAATACTGAGTTAATGAGTAAATTGCCTCATTATCGGGAAGGTCTCCGTGCAGTGACTGGTTCTGGCGAGTACATTGATGATATACCCACACCGCCAGGCACGCTCTACATGGCGATTTACAGAAGCCCCTACGCCCACGCCCGGATACTGAAGGTCGACCTGAGCGGGGTCTTTGAGCATGGAGGCATTGCCTACGGGCCCAGTGACCTGGCCAAGGTAATACCAAACCCATTCCCGCTCGCCGTGGATGCGCCGATTAAGTATTATCCATTTGCGCGGGATAGGGCTCGTTTTGTTGGTGAGCCGATAGCCGTTGTCCTTGCCGATGACCCTTACAGGGCTGTGGATCTTCTTGATTATGTTCAGGTGGATTTCGAGCCATTAAAACCTGTTCTTACGCTTGATGATGCGTTGAGGGGTGATGTTCTTGTTCATGAGGAGTTAAAGTCAAACGTAGCCATGTATAGGCACATGAAGTTTGGGCCTGTGGATAAGGCATTCTCTGAGGCTCCCGTGATTGTAAAGCGCGAGTTTTATTATCAGAAATATAATGCAATGCCCTTGGAAACCTATGGAGTTCTTGCGCATTACGTAAATGGGGAATTAAATGTTTGGGCTAATGTTCAAGGGCCAATGCTAATAGCGTACTTCATAACTAGGGCGCTGGGACTACCAACGGGTAGCCTTAGGCTATTTGGCCCTAGGGACATTGGCGGCAGTTTTGGTTCTAAGTATATGCTATACCCATACATAACCTTGGCCGCTGCGGCGTCAATACTTAGTGGCAGACCTGTTAAGTGGATTGAGGGCAGGACGGAGCACTTAATTGGTAGCAACTCAGGTGGTGCCAGAAAGGGCGTTGTGGAGGTTGCGGCGACTAGGGATGGCGTGATTCAGGGACTTAGGTATAGGTTTTATGAGGATGTTGGTGCGTATCCAAGGCCGCCTGACCCTGGTGTTCTATTTAGGTTCATGGGAATATGAATGGTGCGTATGATGTTAGGGCCATTGAGGTTGAGGATTACGTGATAGTCACAAATAAACTACCATCAGGCCTTAATAGGTCTTATGGCGGCCCACCGTTCTACTACATGCTTGAGGTTGCCGTTAATGAATTAGCCCGTGAACTAGGCGTGGATCCACTCGAGCTCAGGATTAAGAATTTAATTAGGGAGTTCCCGAAGAAGATTGGTGATGAGTACTTCTACGAGACGGTCACAGGCGGCCTATACCCAAGGCAAGACTATGAGAGAGTCGTTAGGGCTATAGAGCCTGAGTATAGGCGTTGGCTTGAGGAGAGGAGGAAGAATCCGAATATTGGTGTTGGTATTGCAGTCCTCGTAGAGCCGGCGGGCACGAATTTAGGCTACACAGATTTAGCAATAGAACCAAGCAAGCGTAAATACCCACACTCGGCTCTGGTTCCTACGTAACAATTAGCCTTGACATGAGCGGGTACATTAGGGTTTTCGTTAATGGCACCAACGAGGGGCTCGGTCACGAAACAACGCTTGCCGAGGTTGTCGCCTCAGAATTGGGCGTCGACCCCTCAGTGATAATTGTTGAGAATAGGGTTGATACGACAAGGACGTGGGCACTATCGGATGGTTCATACTCATCTAGGTTCGCCCCAATAGTAGTTAGCGCTGCGATACTTGCTGCGAGGCAATTGAGGGAGAAGTTAACAAGAATAGCCATGGCAATGCTTGGTACGGATAAGGTTAGTTATGAGAATGGTCAGTTCTATGACATAAACAACCCAAGTAGGAGGATTGACATTAGGAGGATGACATCATCAGTTAATTGGGACCCAGGCTCACTACCGGAGGCTTAGATGCCTCATTGAGCGCCACCGTGTTTTATCAACCACCAACGGTCAAGGCGGCGGAGGGTGATAAAATCAACTCATCAGCTACATACGCAATACAGGCGCAGCTCGCCGTTATAGAGCTTGACCCAAACACGTACGACATTAAGGTTAGGAAGTACGTGATAGCCCATGACGCTGGTAGAATACTCAAGAGGGAGTTCGTTGATGGTCAGTTAATGGGTGGTTTAATGCATGGTCTCGCCCTCACGCTTTATGAGGAGTTGATGTATGATGATCAGGGTAACCCATTAACGACGAGTCTCGATATCTATGAAACGCCAACGCTGGCTGAGGCTGTGGGTATGGAGGTGGAGTTCATACACTTTGAAACACCCACGAAGCACCTAGTCTCTGGGGCTCATGGTGTTGGTGAGGGAGCCATGATGGGGGTACCTGCGGCGATAGTCAATGCCTTGGCCTCAATAATTGGTAAAGCAGTGACAGAACTGCCACTGAGGCATATAAGATAATGAGGGCTGTCGAGGGGTGATGGGCATGGCCTACGCCCTTGGTATTCCCAGGGGGTTTAAGTACGTTAGGGCTTCAACGATTGATGAGACGTTGAAGCTACTTAATGAGTATGGTGGCGATGCTAAGTTGCTCGCCGGCGGCATGAGTTTAATGCCCATGCTTAAGCTTAGGATGACTGAGGTTAAGTACTTAATTGACATACTCGGCATTAATGACCTTAGGTACGTCAAGGTTGAGAGCAATTACCTAAGGATTGGCGCATTGGCTACGCATAATGACATCGCAATGAATAGGCTCATTAACGACAACGCAAAGGTACTAAGTGAGTCCGCATGGCATATAGCGGATATTCAGGTTAGGAACCTCGGCACAATAGGCGGTAGCCTAGCCCATGCAGATCCAGCGGCTAATTACTACCCAGCCTGATAGCCCTGGATGCCGAGGTCGTGATTAGGGGAATTGGTGCCGAGAGGACCGTTAAGGTTTCAGAACTCTACAGGGGACCATACACCACTGACCTAAAGCCTAATGAATTAATCACGGAGGTCAGGATACCACTCAGCGGCTCTAGGGGCGTTTATGAATTCTTCAGGAGGGGTGGCGCATCATTTCCGAGCGCTATCATAGCTGTTGCCTATCAGGAAAGGGATGGGGTCATAACAGACTCCAGGATAGCCATTGGCGCGGTTTACCCAGAGCCCGTGTTAGTGAGCGGTCACTTAAATGGGCTTGGGATTAAGGAGGTTAGGGCTAAGGTCAGTGATATTGTGAATTCCATATTCTCATCAATTGACGCCAAGCCCCTTGAGGATACCCACGCACCTGGTGACTATAAGGTCAAGGTGGCCAGGAACTTACTAACTAAGGCCTTGACCGAGATAGCCAGTGGTTCGGTACAGTACATTAAGGCTCCTGTTAAGGACGAGTTAATTAAGTGGGAGTTCAGGGATAGTGTTGAGTATGTGGGGGACTTGATTAGGGTTAGGGTTAACGTTAATGGGCAGTGGATTGAGGATTTGGTTGAGCCAAGACTATTGCTTCTCGACTTCCTGAGGAGGCATGGGTTTAGGGAGGTTAGGAGGGGGTGTGATGAGGGTAAGTGCGGCGCATGCACGGTGCTTGTTGATGGTAGGGCCGTCAAGTCATGCATGGTGCCTGTGGTCAGGGTCTCAGGGCACTCAGTAACAACAATAAGGGGCTTGAGTAAGGGCATGGAACTACACCCAATACAGAGGGCATTCCTTGAGGAGTACGCAATGCAGTGTGGTTATTGCACGCACGGCTTCATGATGGTGACCCATGACTACCTCACTAACATAGACCCAACGGCCAATGACGACATACTGAAACTAAGCATCAAGAATATCTGCCGCTGCACAGGCTACATAAACATAATCAAGCCATTAAGAAGGCCGCCAAATACCTACAATCTTAACAATCGCATCAATAATACTAAGCAAAAAGTCCTTATAGATTACGAAAAGTACTTAAGAGTGATGAATAATGGGCATAAACATCTTCACAGTAAATACCATCAGTAATCCACCCACGGAACACATAGCCCATTTACTAAAGAAAGCATGTAGGAACAACAAGGCATGTTAAAGACCTCCTAGTAATGTGCAGAAACTGCACCAGCGTTAATCAGGTGTATGGGCATTACTTGATTCCTTGCTTGAAGCGCTCATTAACGCCCTCGCCTTAGTTACGAAGGATTTAATTAATGCCATAGCAGTTTCATCATTTGGTATCTTACTCCTAATACCTTCCGGGTCTGGACCGTTGTATTGATACTCATGTAATTGTAGGGCCATGGCCGTTAACTCGGCCACGCCTGGGACTATCCTCTCAATCTCCGCACTTAGCTCAGTCAATCTATTAGTTGGTGCTACTGCAGCTATCCACTCATAAAATGGTATGGTGACATTCCCAACACGTTTATTCCCGCGATACTTTTCCTGAAGTAAATTCACATTCCTTAATGCCAAGTATGAGAGGAACGCCTTCCATGCCTGGAACGCCTTACCCGCAGCGTTCCTGACAAGGCCTTCCCTTAAGAAAATCTCTGCCACATCAAGTTCCTTAATGGCCTCCTCAAGTCTTTCCTTAGCCAGCGTCTCCGTACTTAACCTTCTCATGTGAACCTCCATAATTTAAGTGCACGATACTAATTAATATAAAACTAAGTCTCCAATGATTCTAATCTGTTAATGTTGACTTAATGGACATTAAGGGTAGTGTGAGTATATAAGTTGGCTCAGTCTTCTCTTTCAATCTATTTTAATATTAAATTAACAACAATATGATAACTCATATCGTCAATAGTATTCTCACTAAAATAATAAATACCTTGCTGTAAATCTCTTTAGTAATGAGCGCTACCGTAAATTCAACAGCAACGCAGACCGAGGTATTTGGCTTTATACCACAGGGTGTTTTTTTACACGGTACTAGCCGCCGTGGTTATAATAATCGTTGGTTATGTGGTTGGGAGACTCGTGGAGATACTAATTAAGAAGATATCATATACTACGGGCCTCGACGCCTTCTTTAGGAAGACCTCGGTCGGCCGTGCACTGCTTAGGAGTGGTTATACGGCTGGCGACTTCCTGGGCTTATTCGTTAAGTGGGTCATTTACATAGCCGCAATTTTCTACGCACTCCTTGAATTATCCTACGCTAGCCCAAACCTATCCTTCCTATACGACACATCGAAGAGCGTTTTGACATATCTACCGTACTTGGTGTCCGGTGTTATTATATTAATCATCGGTTTGATAATGGTGGATTGGATAAGTGATTACTTCAAACGTAGTTATCCTGCGAATGACCAATACGCACAGGCCCTGCTTAACTTCGTCGGCGACGCCTTTAGGTTCATACTCTATTACATGGTTATAACAATAGCGTTGAGTGTAATGAAGGTTGATGTCACGATACTCTACATATTTGCACAAGGACTCGCCTGGGCTGTGGCCATTGGACTTGGAGTTGCCATAGGCCTTGTGCTGGCGGTTCCATTGAGGGAGCCGTTGAGGAGGTTCCTGGAGCGTGGGTGGGATCAGTCAGGAAGTAAGGATGAAAGGAGGGGTGATGGCGGTGGTTAAGCCTGTCATTGGCGTTATAATGTATCAGACGAGCAATTCCAAGGGGCAGGAGTTGGTGGCTCAGAGGATGGTTAAGTGGTTTCTTAGGCTTGGTTATGAGGCTTACCTAATAACGAGTATTTATCATGATGGTAATGAAGTCGTTAGGAGGAGGGCTGTGGAGACGTCGTTGGAGGGCTACGTATTTCAGGAGAAGGACGTAACCATTGGGCTGCCAACCATTAGGGTTGATAGTTACATGGCTAAATGGCCTCCCAGGAGGATCATGTTTAAGAACTTCGTTGATGTGCTCAGGAGGATTGGCGAGAACTTTGGCATGAACTCATTAATAACGCATTCCACACTTTGGAATGGGCCTGAGGATACGGCTAAGTACGTGATGTGGAGGAGAATGCTGACTACATTCGGCCTTGAGGGTGGTAACGTGTTCTTCGGCCACATGAGTCATTACCAACCACCAGACCCAACGAGGTATGACGTGGTCGAGAGGACGTATAGGCTTGCCTGGAACCACATGGCGTTTCCCGAGATATTTAAGGCGGCAAACCTTGTCCTTTGTGTAACGCCGCTTGAGGGTGAGGAAATGATTAGGATGGGTGCAAGGCCTGAGCAAATCTACGTATTCCCAGGAGGTATTGATGATGATGAGGTTGCCGATCTAAACGTAGTTGATCCAAGCGATTTCAGGGTTAAGTATAGGATCCCCGATGACGCCAAGATCGTGGCTTACCTAGGCACTGTTGAGGATAGGAAGAACCCACTGGCCGTTGTCAGGGTTGCCAAGTTGCTTAGGCATAGGCGTGACGTGCACTTCGTCATTGCGGGTAAGCCTGGCGATCAATGGGATGAAGTGGTCAATGAGGCTAGGGGCTTGAGTAACGTGACATTGACTGGGGAGTTGAGTGTTGAGGATAAGAAGAAGTTAATCAAGGAGACCTACGTGAACATAATAATGAGTAAGATGGAGGCCCTTGGCTTGACGCAGCTGGAGTTCATGTATGGCGGCGTGCCAGTAATAACCTCCGCTGTTTACGGGCAGAGGTGGGTTGTTAGGGATGGCGTTGATGGCATACACGTTAATGGGCCTGACGATATTGAGGGCGCGGCCAAGGCCGTGGAGAGGCTCCTTGATCACCCTGAGGAAAGGGATAGGATGGGTAGGAATGCCAGGGAGAGGGCATCGCAATTGTTAATGAGTAAGCTCGTCAAGGAATTGGCTATTAAGATCGAGGAATACCTACGTTAGGGGATCAAGTAGGGCGTTATTGGATTGCCCAACTATTAAGTGGACGACTCAACACATTTTCCACAACCCCCCATAGAGAGCAAATCAGCGGCGTGATATTACCATAATGCCGTAGGCACACATTGTGCTTGATATGGGAGGAACATAGTCGTTATAAGCATTGCTCTACTAAGGATACTGGGTATACAAGCACGTGACTAACCAATAAACCACGTAGAAACGCAAGCAAGGCGGTGATCAAGACAATGTACTCACCGCTTAATACCATGAATGACGTGCATAGGCACATCGTGTATGAACTGAGCAGTGAGTTAGTATTAGCATTAGTACGTCCATGACCACATTACCCAATAAATGTTAATTCATGAAAAGACCAGGGTAATTGACATTACCGACAATAAGGTACGTCGATTTAAATAAATCCATAACGACATAGATTAATGGGATTGCAGATTCCTGGTGCGGGGGTGGGATTCGAACCCACGCAGGCCTTCGCCAGCGGATGTCTTACTTATGGCCTTAAGTCCGCCCCCTTTGACCAGGCTCGGGCACCCCCGCAGGATTAGCTAGCATTTACGGTCTTTTTAACTTTTTGCCCTGGTTCCCTTATGGCCTCTGTGTTTAAGATGTTTAATTACATATGCCATGGGTTTTCTTAACCAACTCAATGGTTGTTTCAGTGTTTTTGCGCTTAATTGTACGAGTATTTAATACGTGAAAGCCCACCTAACTAACCCGGAGTTTTTTTATACAAGGTAATGCTTAATTATTTCATTATAATCTTTAATTCTGATTGACCATGGATTTCCTTAAATGCCAGGTTCTGGAAGATTTACTACCCACGGGCTTTCCCTTTGGTTACCTGATCCTCATACGTGGAGATCTGGGCATGGGCAAGACCCTACTCGTTAAATTACTCGCCCGGAGTGTACTGAGTTATTACCCGCTCATTTACGTATCTTTCGATGATAATCCGGAATCCGTGGTTAATGATTTGAAGGACTTCAGTAATAGGCTCTTCATAATTGATGGATTCTCACTTAGTGACCAACGTAGGGTTAAGGCCTCAAACGTCATCGACATGATCACTGAGTTAGACCCTGGGCAGTTAATCAGCAAGGTGACCCAGGCGGTCTATTCAAGGAGTGCCCGCGGCTTATAATCGACTCCATAAATGACCTCCTCATAAACATTGACCCAAGGGGCTTAATCACAATGCTTAAGCAGTTAAAGTCCCTGTCTAGACTCTATAATATGGTGACGTTCATAGTCGCCCACGTTACCACGGAGGACATGGCAAACCTACTCAACAGCATTGAGTACGTGTTTGACGGCGTAATCGAGATGGAGTTTGACGAGAACATGGCAAACCTAGGCATACCGGTCAGGAGGATGAGGATTAAGAGGATGAAGGGCGTGTCGCACTCAATGAATTGGTACTACTTCACCACGGCTAAGGGCACGATAGTCCCCGTAGACATCAACGAAATAAAGAACATGCTGAAGAACACCCTGGAAAGCCTAGGGATCCAGGTACAGGGTGGTCAGTGATCCATGGACCTACTTAAACTGCTCGAAGTCCTCGTAGAGTTTAACACGGTGAATGACCCAGACAATGGTAAAATGCCCGACCCCGGCATTGTTGATTTCGTCGAGGGCGTGTTGAATGGGCTTGGCATTAAGACGAAGGTTCCCGTTAGTCATGGGTATAGGAGCGTGGTTGGCGTCGTTGGTTCCGGCGAGCCCCGCGTACTTCTTCTGGCGCACCTCGATGTTGTTCCGTTTATACGCAGTGAGTGGAAGTACGACCCGCTTAAGTTGACGGTTGAGGGCGACCTTGCCTATGGACGTGGCTCACTTGATGATAAGGGTAATGTAGCTGCCGTGCTCAAGGCGCTCGAGGATTTGGTGAGTATTGGTAGGGGTACGGTTATTGCGGCGTTCACCACGGATGAGGAGGTTGGTGGTGAGAATGGGGCTAGGGTAGTTAGGGATTACCTATTGAGTAATGGCCTTAGGCCTAACTACGTTATTAATGCTGATGGTCATTCGATGGTCATTATAAATAGAAGGAGGGCAATATTCAACGCCAGGGTCAGGTCTAGGGTTGAGAAGGCGATAATTAACGGGCGTAGGGAGGCCATTAGGTTTCAACTTGATTATAAGGTCACGCCTCCATACCACGCTGCTTACTTCATACACGGCGTGGATACGCACCCAGTCATTGCCCTCTCCCAATACTTATGGCTTAACAACGCGTACGTAATTAGCCTTAGGGGTGGCTTTGTCAAGAGTAATGTCACGCCTACCTGGGTTGAGGCCGACGTGGTCAAGCCCTGCAATGATTGCCCGCAGCAAGAGGTTGATGTGGGGCTCACGAGGCTCATTAGGCCTTACTTCCGTTGACTAGGTTTGTGCCCAAGGTCAAGGCTCAGAGCGTTTATGGCATCACGGCAACACCAAACGTGTATAGGGTTGTCGGTGATTACCACGAGTTCGTGGTTAATGTCAGGGCCATGACCGATGATGCGAGGGCCATTGAAGAGGCAATGAACGAAGCGTTGAGGGAGGATTTCCAGGGAATTGAGGTTAGGGTCGAGAGCGAGGGCGGCGGGGGCTACCTATACACCCCGCGCGACTCGAGACTTGTTAAATTAGCCAGCGAGACGCTTAATGAGGTTGGCCTTGAGGCCAGAGTCGTGGAGATGGCCGGCGCAAGCGATGCAAGGTACTTCTCACCACTCGGCATTGAGACAATAGATTTCGGACCAATAGGCGGCAATGAACATGGCCCTAACGAGTATGTTAGTGTTAAGTCCCTGGAATTAACAAGTAGGTTCTACTCATTATTGGTTAGGCGATTAATTTCTTCATGATTAAAGGCGGTTATTTTGATGTTAACTATTCTCGAGACCTTAAATTAGTATAGTATGAAGAGGACAACGAGGCCGTAGATTGCGATTGCCTCTGCCAGGGCAACGAATACCAGGTAAAGCGCGAATAACTCCCTCCTCTCGACCAGGGCGCTTACCGAGGCAGCGCCAGCGATGCCAATACCAATGCCGGCACCAAGGCTGCAAGCCCAAAGCCAATACCGGCAGCCAAAGCCCTAGCTGCCTCAACCTGCGCCTGATCAGTGGCCTGGGCATGAACTATTAAAGCCGCGAGACTAAGCACCAGCATTGCAATTACCAAGACCCTAATAACTCCCCTACTAACCATCAACGAAGCAAGACATGAGACATTATTAAAATTTTATTCCAATAAAGAAGCCACGAAACCCACAACACAAAAAAACTTAAAACAAACAAAACCAAAGCAAGAACCGCCGGGGTGGCCGAGCCAGGTCCAAGGCGCGGGCCTGCTATCGTGGGCAGATAGTCCGTCCCCGCAAGGGGGCCCGGGTTCAAATCCCGGCCCCGGCACCACATTTGTTGGTTTTGTTTTGTGATGTGTTGATTATGCCTGATGTTGTGGGTTTATGGTTATAATGACGATGGGTTTAAAGGGGTGATAAATTACTTGGTAGTGTGCCTAATGCGTATCTTTATATTATCGTGGTTCTCATTGTTGCCGTGGTGGTTCTTGGTATTTACTTGAATGTGTTATTTAATGAGTATATGCATGTAATTAATGAATTGAGGCAGCCTTATGCGGATATAATTCATTTTAGGCTTTACTCGTACCCATTAGAGAATAATACCTTTGCCCTTTACCTGGTCATAATGAATCCGACGGATGATCCGTTGAATATAACGGTATTATTCATTAAGTCGTCAGTATTCACGGTTAAGGCGTTTAAGGTATTGGTGCCTCCTCACGAGACTGTGCAAGTACCATTGGCAATAGCGCTCATAAATACTACGCAGAATGTGATTTGGTATGTGGAGTTTACACCAACATATTTGGGGTGCATTAATTGCCTTATTAATTCCGTAAATGTGCTCCTGAACAAAAGGGTTAGTATTACGTTACGTATTAATGATTTGATTAATTATAGCATCACAATTAATAAGGTGATTACCAACGTTACCGAGACAACGTCATTGAGCGAATTCGGTTTCGCCACGTATTTATTAAATACAACCTACTTATCGCTTGAATTTATGAATCCATCATCAAGCATTATAGACGTGAATGGATATTCAGTTTACTCTTATAGTGGTACTGAGTTGGTCTCGTGTAATCTAACTACTCTAAAGGTGATAAGGGCGATGGATATACGTATAATAAATCTCCCAACGGTATCTACGAAAAATGTTGTTTGTACGCAGAATTACCGCTTCCCAATGGGCATAGCTCAAATACCCTATGGTTATGTCGTACTTCATACTAATGTTGGGAATATAACAGTGGGGTTATTCCCGCAGGAACCACCGTGGTGGTGCATTGCTTATAACGTATTTTGTTGGCCCTGGTGAATGAGTAATTGTGAGTAATTAATAGTGTATAGTAATGTATTAATGCGGAAGGTAGTAATGTCGTAGAGATATGGCGAGATTCACGAGAGTGTGGTTAAGAACGTCATACGCTTAATGCTTAATAATGCATATATTTTGCTTTCCATGTGTCGTTTAATGTTGATATTGAGTTGTACGTGGTTGATCTTAGGTTTAGGTTTGGGGATTTTGAGTTATGAGGGTGTTGTGGATGTCCATGTTAATTCCGCGGGTGACCTGGTGCTTAATGCCGTTGATCTTAAGGTAAGGGCTGTCGAGGTTGATGGTAGGCCTGTTGATTATTTCTATGATGGTAGGGTTTTGAGGGTTCGGGGGCCGGTCAGTGGCGTTGTTAGGGTTGTGTTTGAGGGTAGGGTTAGCGACAAATTACTGGGTATCTATAGGGCTCCGTATGGGGGTGGTTACATAATAACTACGCAGTTTGAGCCCACGGGCGCCAGGTACTTCATACCCTGTGTTGACCACCCGGCTGCCAAGGCTAGGTTTAGGGTTAGGGTCTCGGTTGATGGTGATTATGACGTGATATTCAACACACCGTCGGTCAGGGTTTATTGGGATGGTCCCTGGAAGGTGTTTGAGTTTGCGGAGACCCCTAGGATGTCCACGTACCTGCTTTACCTAGGCATTGGCAGGTTCTTCGAGTCCAGGGATAGGGTCGGTAGTATTGATGCGATCTTCGCCACGCCGATTAGGGATAGGGTTGAGGATGGTAGGTTCGCACTTGATGTTGCGAAGGGCGTACTTGAATTCTACAGTAATTACTTCGGCATACCATACCCACTACCCAAGCTTCACCTGATCCATGTCCCGGAATTCGCGGCTGGTGCCATGGAGAACTGGGGCGCGATAACGTTTAGGGAGACCGCACTGCTCGTGGGTAGGGGCAGTACTGAGTTGACTAGGAGGAGGGTTGCGGAGGTTGTGGCGCATGAGATTGCTCATCAGTGGTTTGGTAATTTGGTCACGATGCGTTGGTGGGATGATCTTTGGCTTAATGAGTCCTTCGCCACATTCATGAGTTATAAGGCAATGGATAGGCTCTTCCCTGATTGGGGTGTTTGGTATAGGTTCCTGGCTGATGAGACTACGGGCTCCATGCTCAGGGACTCATTAATGAGTACTCACCCCGTTCACGTACCCATCAGTAGTGAGGAGGAGGCCTTCGAGATATTCGATGACATTAGCTATGGTAAGGGTGCCTCACTGCTTAGGATGCTTGAGAACTACGTTGGTGAGGAGGACTTCAGGAGGGGCTTGAGCAACTACCTTAGGAAGTACGCGTACTCAAACGCCACCGAGGATGACCTGTGGGGTAGTATTGAGGAGGTCAGTGGCAAGCCTGTTACCAGGGTCATGAAGGCCTGGGTTGATAAGCCGGGGCACCCGGTCATAGTCGTTGAAGAGTCCGGTAAGGGCGTCACACTTAGGCAGTCTAGGTTTGTACTTGGCGGTAATACTGCTGATACCTGGCCCATACCCATTGTATATAGGTTTAATGGCGCGGTGAATACCGTACTCATGGAACGCGATACACTAATGTTTAGCGGTTCACCAGGGTCCCTGTTCCTCAACGTTAATGGCAGTGGCTACTACAGAGTTAAGTATAGTGATTGGTCCAGGGCATTGAGCAGTGCGTCTAATCACCTTGAGAGGTGGAATGTGATAAATGATGCCTATGCCCACCTGCTCCAGGGCTCCATTGGACTAAATGAGTACCTGGGCCTGGTTAAGTCCGTTAGTGACATAGTTAATTACCTATTGACGACTACGGTAATATCCCAACTGGGTACCCTATACTCGATAAAGCCATCTGCCGTTAAGGAGGTATTCACGGAGTACCTAAGGACTCAGAGCAACTTGCTTGAGGGTGTCTCTGGCATGGATGATGTTAGGGAGTTAGTGCTTTCCCGCCGTGCATTGGTAGATGAGGATTACGCGAGGTCAATAGCTGGTTTGATTAAGGATTATCAGGGCTTGAGCCCTGTCATGAGGCAGGCGGTTGTTAATGCCTATGCCGTTGTTGGTGATAAACCATTTGAAACTCTTAGGGGGCTCTATAAGTCGTTAGTGACTGATGAGGATAGGAATAAGGTCTTGGCTGCCATGCTAAGTATAACCAATAGGATGAGTATCAGAGGTCCCTGGACTTCCTAATATCTGGTGAGGTTAAGAGGCAGGACCTTCAGTTCTTCACGGTTGGTTCTAGGAATCCGTACGTGCGCGACCTTAACCTGGGGTGGTTCATGGTTAATTATAAACGCTTCATAGAGGCTTACGGCGATCCTGGCGTCTTGTCTAGGGTAATTACGTACTCAATACCGTTAATAGGCATTGGGCAGGAGGGTGAAGTGGAAGGGTTCTTAAGAGGGCTGAGCATACCTGGCATCGAAATGGGGATTAAGGCTGGCCTTGAACTTATGAGGACATATTCACGCTTATTCCATAACATCTAAGCTATCCAGGTTAAAAACAAATATTCACTTCACTGTTTTATTTCCTATTTAATTTTTAATTAAATCTTTAAACAATACTCGTAAATACGATGCCACGTATTAAAGTAATATTTTTAAGAGAAGGTAATAACGGCATCCAACGTGTCATTTATTAATTGGTTGACACCACCAACAGTCACCACCGTTAATCCCAGGAGGGAGGTACTGGCTGGGTTGACAACGTTTCTAACAATGGCGTACATATTATTCGTAAATCCAACAATAGTTGGTGATGGTTTTGAACTAGCCCTAATGCATGCACTGGGTACGAACACATTAGGTGCGCAGTACCAGGCATTGGTTTACACGATAAAACTGGGCGTTGCGGCGGGCACGGCAATAGCGGCTGCCTTTGGAACACTATTCATGGCGTTCTACGCGAGGTTACCCTTCGCAATGGCCCCTGGCATGGGTGAGAACTCCTTCATTGCGTATTCCGTGATCCCAGCATTCACAACGGTGTTGCTTGGCATGGGTGTTGTTGGTTCTCAGGCAGCCGTGATAGCATTGATGACGGCGATAACGGCTGTGTTCATCGATGGCTTAATATTCCTATTCACTGCATGGTCAGGGATTAGGGAGAGGATCATTAAGTCAATATCGCCTAATTTATCCATTGGCATTAGCGTTGGTATTGGATTATTCATAACGTTCATAGGGCTCTCACTGGGTGGTTTCGTAATACCTGGCAGTGGTACACCCGTCGCCTTTAATACGAGGGCCTTTGTGACCCCAGCATCAATACTCGCGTTTGTGGGTTTCATACTTGCGGTATTCCTATATATTAAGAGGGTACCAGGCGCGTTCTTGATAACCATAGTCACGATAACCCTGGTAAGCCTCGTGTTTAACCTTGCCAAGCCACCATCAACGCCAGTCCAGTTCCCGGTATTTACCACATCGATAATACCCAACCTACCCAATAACATTGAGTGGTGGTTTAGGCTCGTGAGCTTGGCCTTCCCAGTGGCTTTTTCGCTGTGATGATAGAGTTCTTTGATGGTATAGGCACAATAGTGGCCTATCCAACAGGGCCGGTCTCGTGGATAGTAATGGCAGGCCCATTAATATAGGAAGGGCATTGTATGCAGACGCCATTGGCACTATTGTTGGCGCATTGGCTGGCACAACGACGACGGTAATCTACGTCGAGTCGGCCTCAGGAATAGAGAGTGGTGGGAGGACTGGGCTGACGTCATTGGTGACTGGGCTATTATTTCTTGCGTTTTTACCGCTGGGGCCTATAGTGGTTATGATACCTGACTGCGCAACGGCACCAGTACTGATACTGGTGGGTTTAATGTTTGTGTCGTTAATACCCAGGATAAACCTTAACGACTTAACCGAGGCTATACCGGCCTTCGTGGCCATGATAAGCATACCACTTACTTACAGCATAGCCACCGGCATTGGCCTGGCTTCATAACTTACACACTCACTAAGCTCGTTACTGGCAGGTTCCGCGAGATCTCAGTGACAACCTTGGTAATAACGATAATATTCATCCTATACTTCACGGCAATGGTCCCCATGCTCAATCCATAAAACGGTAATTATGGGTACATCAAGGCATTCAAAGCCTAGGTAATGGAAGCGGGAAAACCCTAACCTGCAGTGAGGATATCCTTAAATAGTTATATAGACGTATACAGCATTAATGAGCTCGCAAGAGTTCATAAACCTACTTAAGAAACTAAGTGAGGCTTTTGGCCCGTCTGGCTTTGAGGACGAGGCCAGGGACTTAGTAATTAAGGAGCTGGAGCCTTATGTTGATGACTTAATGATAGATAGGTGGGGCAATGTAATCGGTATCCGGTACGGCAGACGGAAGGACCTGAAGGCCATGGTTGCGGCTCACATTGATGAGATTGGCCTATTAATTGATAGTATTGATAAGAACGGCTTCCTGCGGTTCCGGGCCATTGGTGGTTGGAACGAGGTAACCCTTGTCAGCCAGAGGGTTGTCATTAAGACCGCCGATGGCAGGAAGATCAAGGGCGTAATCGGTAGTAGACCACCTCACGTTACGCCACCTGGTAAGGAGAGGGAAGCCCCTGAACTCAAGGACCTGTTCATAGACATCGGGGCATCAAGTGATGAGGAGGTTAGGAAGCTGGGCGTCAGGGTTGGTTCCGTGGCAGTCCTAGATAGGGATTTAGAAGTCCTTAATGAGGATGTCGTCACGGGTAAGGCATTTGATGATAGGGTTGGCGTTGCGTAATGCTTTGGGCCGCTAGGCAGTTGAGGGATAGTGAGGTTACTGTGTACTTCGTAGCCACTGTTCAGGAGGAGGTTGGTCTTAGGGGTGCCCAGATCGCCGCTGACAGGGTTTACCCAGACTTTGCGATTGCCCTTGATACCACAATCGCCGCTGACGTACCCGGCGTTAATGAGCGGGAGTTCGTGACTAGGATTGGTAAGGGACCCGCGATTAAGGTTATGGATGGTGGTAGGGGTAACGTATTCATTGCCCACCCAGCATTGACGAACTTCCTGGTTTCGGTTGCTGAGGAATTGAAAATACCATACCAACTGGAGGTGCTGATTGGCGGCACTACGGATGCCCTGGGTATTGCCTTTAGGAGGATGGTATACCGGCAACCACCATATCAATACCCACAAGGTACGTTCACAGCCCTGTGGAATTACTGAACATCAATGACGCACTAAACGCCGCTAAATTACTTAGCGAGTCACTATCCAAAGCCAATGATAGACTTATTCAGAGCCTTAGGGAAAAGACGATTAAGTCTAAATCGGCATGACGTAGTGTTATTTACCTTAATAATTGATTAACAATGCCTATTGCATTATTTATCAATTCCTCAACCCTACCCGCACTAAGGGCCTCACTATAAATCCTCAACTTGGGTTCTGTGCCACTACCCCTAATTAGGATCCAGGAACCATCACCAAACACGACCTTAACACCATCAATAGTTACGGGCCTTGGATTTGGACCTAACGAGCTAAGCATCTTAAGAAGTGCGTCCTTATTATCATTTACAAACCTCTTTGAATTTCTCATGTCCAAGTCAACCCTCTTGAAGTAAGCCCTACCGTACTTGCTCCTAACATCGCTCACCAAGTTTGTTAGGCCTCCATACTCAGATGCCATGGCTATTATTAGGGATGCCGTGTATATGCCGTCCTTATCAGGTATGTGCCATGAGTAAACTAGGCCGCCGCTCTCCTCACCACCCATGTCGGCCTCTCTATTCAGTATTGCCCTGGCCACGTACTTAACACCCACCGGAACCTCAACGACCTTAAAGCCATACTTGGCAGCTATGTTGTCAAGTATGTGCGTTGTGGATACCGTCCTAACAACACCCGTCCTTATTATTGATGCAGAGGCCAACCTCTCGACTACTATTGGCAGTATGTCGTTAGCGCTTAAGTAACCGTGAATCCTATCAACTAAGGCTATCCTGTCTGAGTCACCATCATGTGAAATGCCGATGTCGTACTTACCAGCGTGACCTCCTGAATGAGCTCAGGTATGTTTTGCGGCTCTGGGTTTGGGTCCCTGCCTCCAAAGCTTGGATCGTAATTATCGTGAATCTCCGTAACCTCCATGCCGAGTCTCCTCATAACCTCACTCGTGTAGCCTATTGAGGTTGCGTAGATCGGATCGATGATTACCTTGAACCTACTCCTTGGCCTGAACATTTTGGTTACGCTTTCATAGACGTAGTTAATATACTCGGGAGCCGGATCCACGGTGGGTATTGGCCTTAATTCGATGGTATTAACCGATTTATTAATATCATGCCACTCCTCATTATATAATCTTTCTATTTCCTCCGTATCCTCCTCCTGAACCGGTGATCCCCTGCTTGTTATTACCTTAAAGCCGTTGTATATTGATGGATTATGGCTGGCCGTGATCTGAATAACAAGGTCAAAACCGAACCTAAAGCCGTACCAAGCAGCCGCCGGGGTTGGTGTTGGCTTATTAACCGTAACGACATCTAACCCGTGGTTTACGGCCACACTGGCTGCAATGTACGCGAAGTCCTTAGACTTCCTCCTGGCGTCGAAACTTACCAGGACCCTACGTAACCCATACCTACGTGACCAATAACGAATAGTCGACTCGGCAAGTACGGCAACCAAGAACTCCGTGAACTCCGTATCAATAACACCACGCACGCCATCTGTTCCAAAATGAAACGTGAGTTTATCGTTCATTACTTAAGACCTATTAAACAACCCTTAAATTAATTTTATCCCTCTGCATTATCATGAAAGAGCTCCTTAACCACGCTCAACCATTCATTGACTACCCTAGGTACACTAAAGGCCATAGCCTCTCCCTAGCCCTAACCCTCATTAAATCATCATAATTACCCTCCCACAGTTTAACCGCCAACCTAACAAACTCCCCTGGATTATCCACCAACCAACCCGTCTCGTTATTAATCACTGTCTCCCCTGGACCTTGCTTACCATAGGTGAGGACTGGCGTGCCGCATGCCATAGATTCAACCGGTACATACCCAAAGGGCTCATGAATGAATGGAAATACCGTAAACTTCGCGTTGGCGTATAACTTAACCAACTCCTCATCACTGACCCTACCTCTATAATCAATGTTCCTATGCCTAATGAACCAACGCGGCAGCCAGGGGACCTTGGAGCCGAAGGCACTATCCTTATCCCCGCATTGGCCATGGCCCTAAGTACATTAAATTGGGTCTCCTTACCCACGTAGGCCAACACATAGTCCTGGGTGGGGTTGGGCACGGGTTTAAAGAAGTCCGTATTCACCGGCGGATTTATCACATCCCAAACCCTAACGTTTCTTGATATTACAGCTTCCGCTGAGTACCTCGAGTTGGCTATTACGTATTTAGAGCGTGATAGTGCCTATGGTATGTAGAATCCGCGGCAATTATTAGTGGTGTTGCAAGGTAATAACCCAGCCTATAGTGTATTGGGAATTCCCTACTTAAATCCCTGAGTAGGTCACCTACGTAACCCTGCGCATAGAATATGGTTGCTGGTATTGGTAACTCAAAGGATAGATTTATTGTTAGGCAATCATCGCGATAATCGATCAAACCCCTTATACCATTCATTAGCCATATTAAAAGATGCCCAGACTGCCCAGAAAGCGGAGGCCTTAGTTCAAGGTCCCTTACCTTAATACCTACGTACTCAAGGTCCTTCTTAACCTCTTTACTCACATATGGCGCAACAACATTAACGTTAAATCCCATCTCAATTATTGATTTACCGAGTAAATAGGCAACCCTAATTGGCCCCGTTATCCCATCAATCCCGTCAGTTATCAATGATACGCATGGCATGGTTATAGGTTAACCCCATTATCCATGTACATCCTCGCAAGTCTTAGGTAGGCCTGGTAATTATTCCTAATGTACTCCCTATCATCATCCGTGGCCTGCCTAATGACCTTAGCAGGCACGCCAACAACGATACTATTAGGTGGTACCTTAGTCCCCTGAGTAACGACAGCGCCAGCCCCCACAATACTACCACTGCCAATTACCGCGCCGTTAAGCACTATGGCGCCCATACCTATTATTACCTCATCCTCCACCGTGGCACCGTGTACAATGGCCCTATGCCCAATGGTGACGCCACGACCAATCCTCGCTGGGAATCCAGCATCCGTATGTATCACAGCGCCATCCTGAATATTTGAATCATTACCAATCACTATGCTATCCTCATCACCCCTGATGACTGCGTGGGGCCAGATGCTCACGTTATCCCCAATAACCACGTCCCCAATTACGTAGGCCGTACTCGCTATGAAGACATTCCTGCCAATCCTAGGCACCTTATTCCCAACCCTCACGATGGGCATAGCCTAGTCATTAATCTGCATTATTTAAAGTATTAAGGCATACATCACGTAAAGTAATGCCGCTTAAACGCTTAAAAGGTATTGAGCAGTCATTGATTGCATGCCTAGGATTGATGTACTCGATGCATTGCTTGGTAGGGGCGGATTCCTAGATGATTATCCGTATAAGGGGAAGTTTGGAGTATTCACTAGAAGCCCATACCCACACGCCAGGGTACTAAGTATTGATACGTCAAAGGCAGTTAGCGAGGGAGCCCTCGTACTCACTGGTAGGGACTTTATAGCGAGGACTCTGGGCTCGACAGAAAGGGAGGGTGCTGGTCTCGAGACATTGCCTTTGGCGGTGGATAAGGCCCGTTACCAAGCGAACCGGTGGCCCTAGTGATTGCTGATGACCCTACAGGGCCATGGATCTGGCGGAACTCGTTGATGTTCAGTATGAGCCGCTAAAGCCCGTGCGTAATATAGATGACGCCTTGAAAAACGAGTCACTGGTCTTTGAGGAGTTGGGCACTAACATCGTTCAATCACAGGTAATCGAGTACGGGCAAATACCCAGTGGACCGAGAGAGCTAGAGCTTAACCTTTACTGGTCGAGGAGTTCTGGAAACCCCATAGAGGCCTTCGCAGCCATAGCATACCCAGAGGGTAATGGAGTCACAATGATTTCCAACCTGCAGGGAGGTAAATCAATAATCACCGAGATAGAGAGGTCACTGGGTATACCCATTAAGCATGTTCCAGTGAGGCATGGTGGTAGCTTCGGCTCTAAGATCTCTCTCGTCAGGTACTTAATAATCCTGGCATACGCAGCCTATAAATTCAAGACACCGATTAAGTGGATTGAGACAAGGACCGAGCACCTAATGGCATCCAACTCAAGCGGGCCTGAGAGGAGGTTCAGGATTAAGGCTTACTTTGACGGTGACGGCATTGTCAAGGGTCTAGACATCAGTATTTGGGAAGACGCGGGCGCCAGCAGGAGTAGTGGGCAGGCCTTTAAGCCCCTGGGCATATTGGCTGGTCCGTACAAGATTAGGAATCTGAGGTATAACGCCACGGTTGTGGCAACCAACAAGAACCCCGCAGGCGCCTTTAGAGGTGCTGGAACGCCTCCACATACCTGGGCTTTGGAAAGGGTCATGGATGCAATAGCCGATGAGCTCAACATGGATCGGGCGGAGATAAGGAGGAAGAACTTGATTGACTCATTCCCGTACGAGGCGCCCTACGCGTATTATGACTCAGGTAATCCAAAGGGGCTTCTCGAGCTTGCCCTGTCGCGTAATGACCTATTCTCCCTGAGGGATGGGAATACGGGCGTTGGTATTGCCGTATCGACAGACCCATCAACACCACAGGGTACTGAGGGCATTAAGTTGAGGATTAGGAATGGTAAGTTAGTCGTGGGTCTTGGGTTTGGTGGTGAGGGTCAGGGTAATGAGCACACGGCTATTAAGCTCGTGTCCCAACTCCTCGATGTGCCCATGGACTGGATCACCTATGAGTACTTACCAAGTGACGAGAGCCCTGAGGCCTTTGGGCCTGGTGGTAGCCGCATGGCAGTGTTCACGGCAGGC
Organism: Vulcanisaeta sp. JCM 16159; assembly: GCF_001316265.1. GTDB lineage: Archaea > Thermoproteota > Thermoprotei > Thermoproteales > Thermocladiaceae > Vulcanisaeta. The sequence continues at coordinate 48,761 of NZ_BBDN01000012.1, forward strand.
GCCGTGCTAGGCGCCGTTGAGGAGTTGAGGGCTAGGTTGTATAATAAGGCCGTTAGGGTGCTCGGCAGTAACATTACGTATGAGCGTGGGTACTTCCGCTCTAGTGATGGCAGGAGGGTCAGCATTCTTGAGCTTGGTGATGAGGAGGTCACCTTCACATACACCGCGGAGGCGAGGATCGGTAGGTACATTGCATACCCATTTGCCTGCGACATTGCCGTTGTTAGGTATGAGGATGGCAGGCTTAAGCCCATTAAACACGTGGTTTATCTTGACCCGGGCAATGTAATAGATGAGGAGCTCGTTAAGGAGCAGGTAATGGGTGGCACCGCGATAGGAATATCATTGGCACTTTACGAGGCTTACAGGTATGATGAGGACGGCAACCTACTAACACTGAGCTTCGGTGATTATGGGCTGCCAACAGCCATAGACATACCGGAGATTGAGGTTCACTTGGTACCATCACCATCCCCCGTGACTCCAATGGGTGTTAAGGGAATCGGTGAGGTGCCCGTGGGCGTGGCCGCGGCTGCCGTGACAAGCGCCGTGGAGGACATACTAAGGAGGAGGGTTGGTAAGGTTAGGATTGATAAGGTGCCCATTGACCCAGCATTACTTACACCACAAAGTATTTAAATTAAGTATCAATTAAGCCGTGGTATGTCCTCAACCGCCACATTTGATATCAAGATTAAGTCTATACCAAGGGATCCGCGTAACACACTCATAATGGCATGCCCTGAACCATCATTGGCCTCCATAGTGGCCATTGAGTATCTCGTGGAGACACTCAAGATGGAGGAGATCGGTTCAATAAAGCCGAGGGGTCATGTACCTATCGTCACCGTCATCGACGGTGCGGCCAAGTTACCCTATAGGTTATTCTTCGATAGGGAGCACGCAATCGTGGTGATTAGGCAGCATGTGCCGATTCCACCAATGCTCTATAGGCAGTTTGTGGATAAAATACTGGATTGGGCTGAGGATAATGCCGTGGGCAAGGTCGTATGTCTGACCTCGACACCACTCCTTGACGAGCAAGAGAGCGATAATGTTTATTTTGTCTCTGAGGAAGAACATGTCGATGAGTATAAACAACTTGGCTTAATACCGCTTCGCGAAGCGACGATAACGGGTATCGAGGCCGTATTCCTCGATTCAGTACTTTCCAGGAATATAAACGGTGTGTTACTACTTGCTGAATCAAAGGTATTAACCGCGATCAATAGGTTAATCGAGAGTGGTAAGTTATCGAGTCATAAGGATGTATTGACAATACTTAATCAAATGGTTGGTAGGTATGGACCCGACGTTACTGCGGCCCTAAAATTAGTTAAGGCATTAAGTAAGGTTGTTGGTTTTGATATACCTGCCGATAAGTTAGCCGAGCATGCAAGTAAGTATGCTTTCTTAATTGACAAAAACCTGGAAATGTACATGAAGCCGCCGAAGGAGGAGGAATTACCTGTATACTATTAATCATTTTTAAGGAATTGATCAGGCATTCACTAAAACACACACCTCACATAGCCGCCATCAATCAGGATCATTGATCCATTTATATACGCAGCCCTATCACTGGCTAGGAAAGCAACCAAGTAACCGATTTCCTCAGGCCTTCCATACCTACCCGCCGGTATCTCCCTACTCCACGCCTTGATAACCTCATCAACACTAATACCCCTGGCCCTAGCTCCTCCTGTGCCAACTGGTTTATTCTCTCCGTCATTATGTAGCCCTGCATTATCCCATTAGCCGTTATTCCATACTGCCCATACTCAACAGCCAACGACTTAACTAAACCAGCTAGGCTAAGCCTGACGGTGTTCGAGAGTACCAGGTTCGGTATTGGTTGCATAAGGGTTAGCGATGTTACATAAATCAACCTACCCCAACCCCTACTAACCATGTTATTAACGACACGCTTCGTGAGCCACACCGCACTTAGGAGTAGTAGTCTCGTCGCGTACTCCCAATCATCCTCACTCAATTGTGAGAATGTACCAGGCTTTGGAGGACCAGCATTGAAGACCAAGATGTCTATGTTACTAAAGGTACTCATTGCCTCCTTGACGAGTCTATCTACGTCATCCTTAACCGTTAAGTCGGCCCTGACGGCTAACACCTCAGCACCACTCTCCTTAACAATGGTCTCCCTAGCCCTGGCGAGCTCATCCTCACGCCTGGCACTAATGACGACTTTAACGCCCTCCTGAGCGAGTACCCTGGCTATGCCAAGCCCAATACCCCTGCTTGAGGCTGTCACGAGCGCGACCTTACCCTTTAATCCCAGGTCCATACAGGTTAGCTTTGTATTTACCCCCTTATTCAATGTGACCCTATAATTCGTTAATAACACATGTAATGCCAAGATTTATATTTTAGTGCCTTCACGTAAGTGGCGATGAGTTCTCTTGAAATTGATTTGCGAAGGAAGGATCGGTACGAAGATATAATAAGGAGCATTAATGAATATGGATCATCGGTAAAGGAGTTGGTATTTGAGAATTTACCTGATGAATTAATGGTTCCATATCAGAGAATACGTGAATTATATATTCAAGAAACAACGAGGGGTAAGGGTAGGATTGACGTTAACTTCCTCATTCAATTATACATGAATGTACCCAAGACAGAGGAACTCCTGAGGTACCTACTGCTTGTCACGGTATTATTCACGGGGTTCCGAAACCTGAGAAATGAGGTGATATATAGGGTTATACGTAGGAATTACGACACGGTAGGCCGCCTAATCTCAAGCCCTGACTACTCATTAATTAATGACGTAAGTATGAAATTACTAAATGATTATGAGGGTGAGGGTATTAAGGGTGAGGACATTCAGGAAGTAAGTAATGCGGTTCACAGCTTCGTTTATGGCCTAAGGAAGTTGATAAAGGCCTACGGAACAACACTACTCAGGTGGATACCCAAGTTCCGCGACATAAACGATTTTGAAAAGTCGCTACAAATGTTCTATCCACCGAGGACCAATGAGAGGAGGAAGAGGGCCATTAGGACGTTCATCAGGTGGGTATCGCATGAAACCAACTTGCCAGTGGCGCTCGGCATAATTTCGAGGGGTGGGCATAGGCGCTATACTATGATTGCGGATGTTTATAGTACCATGGTCACAATAAGGAGCGGCGCATTCCTAGCCCTGAATAACGATCACAGTATGAAGATACTAAATAAAATATTGGTTAACAAGGATGGTGGGGTTACAGTAAAGGTCGATGAGGTTAAGGGGCTCGTTAGGGCAACAGGTAGGTTGAGCAATGACCCAATAACCTATGAGAGGGGTGCGTTCAGGATAGGGCATGAGTACTGCTCGCGTCTCAAGTGCGGTGAGTGCCCCTTAAATAAGGTCTGCATGAAGTTTACCTGGGTGAACGTTAAATGAGCATAAACATGCCGGAGGACCTTAAGAAACTCATTGAGGAAATAACAATGAACAAACTAGGCACAATTAAGGGCAAGATGGAGACTCTAAGCTTCGTCGACTCAGTGATTGAAGAGCTCAAAAGGAGGGGCATAACTCTGAATGATGATATAGAAGCAATGGCAAGACCCTACGTTGTTGATATACTGTGGTCACTGAGGAAGAGGGGCATTGTAAACATGGATGAAGACCTACTACACTTCTCATTGGCGAAACAGGAGTCTTAACCAATACTAATAAATTGATTTAGCCAGTAAACAAAATGCCCCTGCATGCACCCACACCAAGGCCCGCCCGGTCTTGGCCTGGGCGGGTCATAACTTATTTAATTCGGCATTGACGGTGCCATCCTCATAAACACTCACATTCGCGTAATAACCGTTAAATAATGGACCGGGATTGACAATTACGGTATTACCCAACTTATCAATGCCCCTTGATTCATGAACATGACCGCATAAAACAACCAGTGGCTTAACATCCTCAATCAATCTCCTCACAGACCTACTACCAATGTGCTCGCCATTCCAAGCCCTGTCTACACTCGTACCATGGGGTGGATAATGAGACACAAGTATTAATCTAGAACCAAGGTCCCTAATGCTATCCGCGGTAATTGGATAACCAGCCAGGTAAAATGACCCAATAGGTACCACACGCCCCTCAATTAGGTATTTTTGAACCCTTGATCTAATGCCGTAAGGATCCATATTACCTATAACCGCATACACAGGCCCGCCATAATTACTTAATACGTCTAGTACCTCTGGATTTTCAAAATCGCCGCTTACGACTATTGCATCAAAATTCCTGGCAATACTGCTTATTAATTTTATATATTGCATATCGCCATGAACATCAGATATATGCAATATTTTAATACCCATTAATATTTTACCGAGTTATAACACCTAAATTAAGTTTCCCCACTAGGTATTACTTAAAAATAATTATTAAATGTTAATCACTATGACGCTGAAAACAAGTGGAAATATATCTACATGGCGTAAAGTGGTTGCTGGCATACTACTTGTGATACCATGGATACTATACACGTTATTACCGATATATAACATGGTACAGCCTGAGCTTGGCGGTGTGCCATTCTTTTACTGGTTCCAAACACTATGGTTAGTAATATCATCAATACTCTTCATAACCGCAGTGCTATTGCTTTACCCCAGTAAGAGGTGATGGGATGAGCACAGTGAGCCCACTGGTTGGCCCCTTGGGTTGGGGTTTATTCCTCGGGTTCTTCGTGATATTCGTATTCCTGGCTTCTATGGCGCCAGGTGGCGTAGGGGTGACCTCAGTCAATTACACGAGTGGGCTTTGGCTGGTCGTAGGCTAGGTACATTCCTTGTCTGGTTCCTGGTTGGCGCCGATCTCTATACGGCCTATACATTCGTTGCAGTACCATCTGGCGTGTTTGCCAGCGGTGCTCTTTACTTCTATGCTGTCCCATATGTAGCCACGGTATTTGCACTGGCCGCAGTTACAATGCCAGCACTCTGGAGATGGAGTAGGCTAAGGAATTATGTTACAGCTGCCGACTTCGTTCAGGATAGATTCAAGAGCAAGTTACTGGCTGGCTTCATTGCCGCCACCGGAGTTGTTGCCGAGTTCCCATACATAGCCCTACAAATAGTTGGCATGCAGGCCGTACTTACGATAATGCTCCTTGGCATTGTTAAGAACGTAAAGCTCGTCAGTGATATCGCATTGACGATATCCTTCATAATACTAGCCGCGTTTACATACACCAGTGGGCTTAGGGGCGCCACATTAACGGCTGTGTTTAAGGACGCACTCGTGTTCCTAGGCGTCATAGCCATACTTGCTGCTGCGCCCTTCGCAATACCAGGTGGCTTCGCAACGGCCTTTAAGGCCGCGACGCTCAAGGCACTACCAACAGGTGTCTCCACGCTTAAGGACCCATTCTTCATAACATACACAACACTCTGGGTTGGCAGTAGCCTAGCCCTATACCTATACCCACACTCAATTAATGGCGCCTTAAGTGCCGAGAGCGATAGGAAGCTGGCAATGAGCACGGCGCTTCTCCCAATATACGGCATCGCACTAGCATTGCTCGCCATGTACGGCATATTAATATACGGAAGCTCAGAGGCAATGAAGATACTAAGCCTATTCCCACCATCTAGCAGGGGTATCCTGGTAATACCGACGCTCGCCGTGACAACGCTACCCGAGTGGTTGGCTGCTTTAGCCTTACTGGGCGTATTTGTTGGTGGTCTCGTACCTGCGGCGATAATGGCGATGGCTCAGGCAAACCTACTGGTTAGGAACATAATTAAGCCGCTTTACCCAAGGATAACGCCTCAGGGTGAGACCAGGGCCGCTAAATGGGCATCCGTCATCTTCAAATTCCTGGCGCTCGGCTTCGTATTTATCGTACCTGCGACATACGCAATCTGGCTTCAGCTATTGGGCGGTATAATAATCACGCAGACCTTACCTGCCATATTCCTAGGCCTAGTTACGGATAAACTCGATAAATACTCCCTCATGACTGGCTGGGCTGTCGGTTTGGGACTTGGCGTTTACCTATTCGTAACGCCCCACAAGCCAGCCGCGATGTCTCCGTTATACCCAATAGCTGGGCATTTGGTGTACATAGCCGTTATAGCGCTGACAATTAACCTACTAATAGTCCTCATCGGTACTGGCATTGCCATGGCAATCAGGGGAGGAAGGACCTAATGCAATAGAGCTAAGAAATGTTTATTTACTCAAAATCACAATCACTCATTTCGTGGTCTTGGTAAGGGTTATTGAGAAGTCAGACCTGTACCTAAAGGCCGTCGTGGATGGGGTTACACCGCCGCTTGTTAACTCACTACGTAGGGTCCTCATCTCCGACGTTCCCGTCTTAGCGATTGACGAGGTGATAATATTGGATAACACCTCCGTGCTTTATGACGAGGTACTCGCGCATAGGCTATCCATGATACCAATAAAGACGGACCTAAAGAAGCTGCCGAAGATCGAGGAGTGCGAGCAGGAATTAGTCGACCCAAGCCTATGCCAGGTTAGGTTTGAGCTTAATATTGAGGCTAAGGAACCAGTGGTGGTTTACAGCAGGGACTTGAAGTCGGATGACCCCGAGGTTAGGCCCGTTTATGAAGATATTCCAATTGCTAAGTTAGTGCCTGGGCAGAAGATAGTCCTCGAGCTTATGCCAGGCTTGGTAGGGCTAGGAGTCACGCCAAGTGGCAGGCGGGTTTGGCGTCGTATTACTACTACCCGAAGGTTAGCGTTGTTAGTAGAGCCGATGATAAGTGCAGGGTTTGCCTTGAGGTGTGTAACGGCGCCCTTGAGATTAAGGATGATGGCTCGATAATTATTAATGACGTGCTCAAGTGCACCTTCAATAAGTGGAAGACCTGTGAGCAGGTATGCTCGGCATTGAAGGTTGATTGGGATGAGAATAAGTACGTGTTTTGGGTTGAGAGTTTCGGTAATATGCCCGTTGAGGATATGGTTAGGGAGGGCTTCAGGATTCTTAAGGGTAAGTTCCAGGAATTCGTTAGCGAGCTGGAGCTTGAACTATCAAGGGGATCAGCACCGGGTAGTGAATTAGTTGCTGGGGAGACCGAGGAATCAACGCAAATGTCTGGCGAGGAATTTGGTACTGAGGAGGAATCAACCGAGGAATAGGGGCATAGTATTTACGGCTGCGAATTATTTAAAAAGGGTTGCGTCAACGTTAACACGCATGCCGCCAAATCCAACGGGTCCCACTAATGTGGAACTTCGTATGTTGATTAGATTCCTTAGGCGCGCGGCCAATGAGTATAAGGCCGCTATTTGGGATTACGTTGCTGACCTCCTTGAGAAGCCCACTAGGCGTAGGGTTGAGGTTAATGTCAGTAAGATAAATAGGCTCGTTAATGATGGTGATGTGGTTGTTGTGCCAGGTAAGGTGCTTGGTTATGGCGTACTAAGTAAGAAAGTCACAATAGCCGCCTGGTCCTTCTCCAGGGGCGCCCTTAATGCCATTAAGAGGGCTGGTGCTGAGGCGATAACAATATCTGAGCTTGTTAGGAGGAATAATAGGGGTAGTAACGTTAAGGTAATAATTTAGGGTGGTGATCATGAGCAGTAAGGTAATTGTCGTAGAGAGGAACCCGCCTGAACTGAATGAAATCGTTGTTGATGCTACGAATCATGTCGTTGGTAGGCTCGCCTCAGTGGTGGCTAAGTGGGCGCTTGAGGGTAGGAGAGTGGTCATTGTCAATGCGGAGAAAGCAGTCATTACTGGAGACTTTAACATGGTGCTTAATTGGTACAAGACAAGGATAAGCGAGTGGTTGACGCATTATAACCCCGAGAAGGCTGGTCCAAAGATTCCTAGGAAGCCTGACAGGATACTGAGGAGGGTTGTCAGAGGTATGCTTCCAAGGAAGGAGTTTAGGGGTAGGCAGGCGTATAGGAGGGTTAGGGTTTTCATGGGTGTTCCGCCGCAGTACATGAATGTTGATAAGGTGGTAATAAAGGGCGCATTATTATCTGTTAGGCCTGGCGCTAAGTACGTGACGCTGGAGGAGCTTTGGAGCCACATAGAGCCTAAGCAGTATGAGGCTTGGAGGAAGGCTAAGGAGGCTTGGGAGGCTAGAATGGCGAAGCTTAAAAAGGCTGAGAGTAAGGGTGGTAATGCATGAGTGAGCAGGGTAGTGAATCAACGGCTTTACCCAGGTCTGTACCTAACGCCACTGTTCAGGAGGTAGCTGGGGCTAGGGTTGTAATTGCCGTTGGTAAGAAGAAGACCGCCATAGCCAAGGCAGTGGTTAGGCCTGGAATTGGCAGGGTTAGGGTCAATGGCGTCCCAATCGAGATCTGGCCCATTGAGATGGCTAGGATGAGGATGATGGAACCACTGCTACTCGCGGGTAAGGAGTTGACGAGTAAGGTGGACATTGATGTTACAGTGAGGGGTGGAGGTTTTATGGGGCAGGCAACCGCCGTTAGGATGGCAATCGCCAGGGGCTTGGTCGAGTACTTCCAGAACTCGAAGTTGCTTGAGCTTTACATGACATATGACCCGTCAATGATCAAGGGAGACCCGAGGAGGACCGAGCCCAAGAAACCAGGTCTAAAGCATGCTAGGTCGAAACGTCAGAAGGCATATAGGTGAATTTCCCTACTTCCTATTTCTAATTTCATTGCAAAAATAATTTAAAGGGGCTCATTACTGCGTACCTAATGATTGTACCCATTAGATGTTGGACCTGTGGGCGACCACTCGGTCATTTATGGGAACCATTTAAGCAGAGGGTCTTAAACGGCGAAAATCCTGAGAAGGTCCTCGATGACCTTGGTGTCACACGTTATTGCTGCAGGAGAACGTTACTCGCCCACATCGAGCTTATTGATAGGGTTCTTGAGTATCTAAAATCGAGAGTGAGTAAGTTAATAAAATATAATATATAGTCCTAGATAGTACTACTTTTAACACTCTTAAATGGTGCTAAGACTTAAATATAGGCTTTCTCGACACGTCATTAATGGAAAGGCCACAACAACCAATGAAGGTACTGCAAAAAAATGGTTGGTAAGCACATAACCATAAGGCTTAAGAACAATAAGGTATTGAGGGGTGTTCTCGTGAATTACGACGACTGCATGAACCTAATAATTGACGAAGGCGAGGAACTCGATCAGAAGGGTGAGAATGTGGTTGTTAAATACGGTAGATTAGTGATTAGGGGTACGCAAGTGCTGTATATAACGTCTGAAGAAACAATGGGGTGAGGGGCATGGCCAGGACAATAACGATAAATACAATAGATAGAAAACCTGTTTCAGAATTGAATGTGGAGTTAGTGGAGAGGAAGGGCCTTGGGCACCCAGACTACATAGCGGATGCTTCGTCCGAGGCCGTTAGCAGGGCCTTGTCTAATTACTACCTTGAGAAGTACGGTATAATCCTACATCATAACGTAGATAAGGTACTCATTGTTGGCGGCCAGGCTAATCCACGGTTTGGCGGTGGCGATATTATTCAACCAATATACATACTCGTCGCTGGTAGGGTAACAACTGAGGTTAGGACCGCCACAGGCGTTGAGAAGGTGCCGATAGGCACAATAATAATATCGGCAATTAGGGATTGGATTAAGAATAACTTTAGGTTCCTTGATCCGGATAAGCACGTAGTAATTGATTATAGGGTTGGCATGGGCTCGACCGACTTAGTTGGTGTTTATGAACTTGGTGTTAAGGCGACGAGGATACCGTTAGCCAATGACACTTCAATTGGTGTTGGGTTTGCGCCATTAACTGACACAGAGAAGCTAGTGCTTGAGACCGAGAGACTGCTTAACTCCAGGGAGTTTAAGGCTAAGCTTCCTGAGGTTGGTGAGGACGTTAAGGTAATGGGGCTGAGAATCGGCAAGGACGTTAAGTTAACGATAGCCTCAGCAATAATTTCATCCCTAGTTAAGGATAAGGATCACTACCTAAATATTAAGGAGGAGATCAAGAATAAGGTACTTGACCTAGCCGCAAAAATCGCGCCTAATCTAACTGTTGATGTGACCGTTAATGCCGCCGACAAGCCAGAGCACGGTATATTCTACTTAACGGTAACTGGCACGTCTGCGGAACACGGCGATGATGGCGCCACCGGACGTGGTAATAGAGCTAACGGCTTAATAACACCCATGAGGCCCATGACCATGGAGGCCACGGCAGGCAAGAACCCAGTTAGCCACATTGGTAAGCTCTACAACGTACTTGCCAATAAGATTGCTGAGAGGATCTATGGCGAGGTTAAGGGATTGAAAGAAGTCTACGTCTACCTATTAAGCCAAATTGGTAAGCCAATTAATGAGCCATTGGTTGCAAATGTGGAGGTTCTTCCAGAGTCTGGCGTCACATTGAGTGGTGAGGTTAGGAATGAGATCGATGGCATAGTTAATGAGGAGCTCGAGAACATAACATCACTAACCGAGCTCGTAGTTAGGAGTAAGGTGTCGTTATTCTAACATACCACTCCTCAAACGCCTATACTCATTTATCATCTTTCTTAATTGATCCTCATCAAGGGCGCTGAGGAATTCCCTACCAAGGGATTCAATGGCATTATTAATAATAGACCTATCGATGAATAAGACCTCACTTAGTGAACCATTGTAAATCATGCCAATGGGTATAACCCTCAAACCCCTCTTCCATATTGGCCTTAGCATGCTCTTTTCAGTAACATCTATGAGAACCACGGAGTTTATGCCAATGCTGATTAACTTATCAATACCCACATTCATTAACTCCCCAATACTCATCACAAGGATGGAATTATGTATCTGAACCACTGAGTTAAGGTCGAGCCCCTCGGAGTACCTTATCAACACGTACTTACTACCCCTTAGGTACTCAAGGAAGTCATTCATTAGGTTCCTCATGTTGCTCTCAAGCTCCTTAATCCTAAGCTTATACTTCTCAATATCGCCCTCAAGCATATCTATCCTGGCGTATAGTGACCTAACGATTTGGTCCTTCCTAACCTCAACGTCATAATTATTAATCAACTCCTCAAGCTTATCCTTAGTCTCGTTATATAACTTATTCAATCTCTCAATCTCGGCATTTAAAGTCCTTATCGTGCTTTCATACTCCTCACGCAGCTTATCACACTCGCACTCACACTTCTCAGTGGTCAGTAACCTGACCTCCTGCTGTGGTTGAACCTCAATCCTCCTACTAACCTCATCAATTGCCTGCTTTATCGACGCACCCTTAATAACGAGGGCCTTCGCATCATCAATAGCCTTGGCATAAGCCTCCTGACCTCCTCCTCAACCCTATCAAGCTTAGGCTTCAATTGAATGAATGCTTTATACGCCGCCGCCAGAGCATCCCTCATGTGCGGATCCTTAACCGTAACCCCCTGCTCACGGGAAATCTTAATGGCGATCTCACTCTTCTCGGCAATGCTCAGGTCCCTATCTGGGTAGTAAATCACTGCACCAACCATTGCAGCCAATTTCTTGGCATAGTCTGAGGGTTTAGCCGTATCCACAGCAACTAGGACTGGTGTACCGTATTGATACACAATCCTAAGCACATGCCTCCTACTCAGGTTCTTACCGCTTTGCAGTGTTAGCACGTTACCGTTTAAGTCAAGAACGGCCACCCCAGTGACTATGCCTGGATCAATGCCGATAATCAGCTTCCTATCCTTAGCAGTACTTATGCTCTCGGCGCCCTCTTGCTCCGTTAATCCAACGAACTTTATTGAATCCGTTGGTACTGATTCTATTATCACCTTAACATCCATACTCTTACGTGGCTTAACCACGGACCTAACAACACTCCTATCTGCATATATTATGAATACCACGGACCTCAAGCCCTCACTCTCCGGCGTTATGAACATGTCATAATCAAGGCCATTACTCTCCAACCTCTCCCTAATCTCCTTAGCCAGGTACCTAATCCTATGGGCGACATTCCTCTCGAACCTGTTCCTACTCATGCCGCCTGGCGTAGTCGATATCGCGGCCTTAACGATTATCTTAGTCTCAGGCTCATAGACCTTAACTATGGACCCAACACCCATCGCGCACAACCTCGCAAGGTATTCAGCAGTTGAGTCTGGGTCGAGCTTAGCCACATTCAATCCAAAGTACTTATTAACGAGGAGCTCCATCGTCTCGTCAGCATCAGGCCTAACCTTCGTTACCTGGATTAGGTAAACATTGAATGGGAGCCTACCGAGCCTCTTAATGATTGAGGGGCTCAACTCCATTAATTCGCCAATATTATCAATGGCTATGGCCTTAGGCCTAACCTTCTTAACCATCTTTATTAAGTCTTGAGGATCAATAACCCCCTTCTCAATTATTTCGCCATTACCAAGTATTGCGTATGAGAACCTCCTGCCGTTGATGTCAATCCCAATTATTGGCCCTGAACTCAACTCCTCAATAAGCATTACTTAAGCTAGGATTACTATCAACCTTACTTAAATTTGTTTATTCACGACTCACTACGTATCCTCGAACTCCTCCTCCTTCTCCGAACCCATGAGCTCACTCAATCCCTCACTACCGAGCAACTCCTCAAGGGCCTCCTCAAGACTCTCCTCCCTAACCTCCACATTACCAACCACGTAATTATAGACCTCATAAACATCAACATCAAGCCTAAACCTCTTCATAAAGTACTTAGTTATGTTTGTGACATCCCTACGCAGCATATCCAAGGCGCCCGGCGCATTCCTTGGTACCCACTGAGGCCAGTCAATGATGTATGGCTCACCACTGTCCAGGTCAATCATTATATTAAATTCGCTTAAGTCCCCATGAACAATACCAATATCTGCAAATAACTTCTTAATACCCTTAATAATGCCCCAATACAGATCCTCAGGATCGTCGACATCCCCGACCTCGGTTAACTGCGCACCGTTTATGTAGGACATAACTACCGTGTGTCTATTAACGGTTATTGGCCTGGGCACGTTAATCCCAGCATTATATGCGAGGACCAATGCCTTGTACTCAGCATGAGCTGAGAGCCTCGACTCGTAAAGCCAGGTTATGTGTCTCCTATTCCCAATCCAAGCCCTAAACCTCCTAATTTGCCTAAAACTCGTCCTGCCAAGCCTATGGAACTTAAGCACGACCTTGCCATTACCGACAGCGTCACCTGCGTATACGTCAGACTCCTTACCAACACCTATGGGCGTTGGACTAACCTTCTCAATAATGCCCCTCTTGGCCAGGGTGTGCAGCGCCAGTGCGTCGTAGCCCATGAAGGTGAGCCTATAACCAGTGTAATTACCTCTGTACCTAATTACCATACCAAGCGCATTGAGTTTTTTTCAGGGATTTACTAATCAATTCCTCAGGCCTTTTACTCCAGTCAGTAATGACCTCGATCGGCACATACTCAAACTTCCTATGACCAATCTCAATAACCCTAAGTATCCTCAGGTCAAATGAATCCAGTTGGTCATACGCATCAACGAGACTCTTAATACTCAATTAATCACCACAATTGCTAGAGCTAATACGCCCAATTTAAATCAAACTACCACATGAATTTAAGGAAAAGCATATTAAATAGTGCCAGAGGGTGTTAACGTGTTTGGATACGCACCCAAACAATTAACACTTAGGCAAAGCCTACTCGCCGCCATCAGTACAATGCTCGTCTGGGGCCTTGAGTACTACGATATCATACTCTTCGTATCATTAGCGCCAATACTTGAGATGTACTTCTTCCCATCAAAGGCGGCCATAGTAAGCGCGATAGAGACCTGGGGCGCCTTTGCAACGACATACTTCGTTAGACCCATCGGCGCAGTAATATTTGGGTGGGTTGGTGATGTCCGTGGAAGGAGGCTGGCGACTATATCAGATGCCGCGCTCGTGGGATTAGCAACACTCGCAATAGGTTTACTACCCACGTATCGCACCGCCGGTGTCCTAGCACCAATACTACTGTACCTAATGAGGGCACTTCAGGGAATTGGACTTGGGGGTGAAGCAGGCGGCGGCGCGGCCTGGGCCCTTGAATTAACGCCTAAAAGCATTAAACCTTACATAAATGGTGTTATGTATTCGGGGCTTTCATGGGCAGTGTTCCTAACGTCATTCGTGACCCTAAGTATAAAATCAGCAATGCCGCAAACCTTCAGTATTTATGGTTGGAGGATACTCTTCATAACGGGCGCCATACCAGCTAATAGCCTTAGTAATCAGGCTCTGGGGCTCGGAATCCCTCGAGTGGATTGAGCAGGTTAAGTCCAAGGGGATTGTTAAGGTACCGCTTGGAGTTGTTTTATCCCGCTATTGGGTACCATTCATTGCATTAATACTGATTAACTTAGGATTAACGATTTACTACTACGGCGGATCGGGTTACTGGCCCTATGTAATGCGTGACATAGTTGCACCAAAGTTACAAATACCAAGTGAGCAGGCCTACAAGTGGGCCCTACTGCTTGGCGTATATGGCGGTATAGGCGCCGTGGTTGGTGAATTACTCAGTGGATTTCTGATAAGGCGTTGGGCCTTAAGGGGTCCTTCATCGTACCATCAACACTCCTATTGGTGCTAAGTCCATTCATTGTTTACCTAGCATTCACGCTAAACCCATTATCAACATACGCAAGCCTATTAATGGGGATCCTCTTCGGCCTAGCCGCCGCGCCTCAGACACTCTACTTCACTTCAATATTCCCAACAGAGGTTAGGTGGAGTGCCGTAGCCTTTGGATGGAACTTAAACGCGTCAATAGGCCCATTATCCACGGCGGCTGTAATGCTAATCCTAGATTCATCACCAAGTAGTCCAGCAATGCTTGCTATATACGGCTCAATAGTGATGATTACTGGGGCATTGCTGGTAATCCTGGGCTCACTGATAAGGACTAGGGAGTACTAACGCCCTTAGTATTTCGTAAATAATGCTCAAAAGCAACGAGTGTCAGGTATTGCTCATTCGTTATTGATAATTCATCATTATACCTACCAACAACCTCAATGGCATCATCAGCACTCAACCCCCTCCTATACATTAGGTATGCGGCTATGACCGTGGGTGACCTACCAATACCTGCATGGCAATGAACGAGGACGGGCTTACCGCTCATTATATTCTCATCAATCCAGGTAACAATATTATAAAGAACATCCTCGGGCGGTGCATAGCCATCCCTAGTCGGAACGTGCAAATAATCCATGCCTAACTTCCTCAACGTATTTATGTATTCATGGAAGTCCCAACCCTCCATAGCGAACTCCCACTCCTCAACGAGTATCACCACAGCCTAATCCTCATCCTATGCCACATGGCCACTGTGTCCTCGTCAAGTGGCATTGACGAGCCCGCCAGAGCACCCTCGATTACCCAGTACGGAAATTTCACCATCGCGCTTCATCACCTAAACGGCTTGGTATTTTAATACTTATTCTCTTTAGAGATTAATTAGGGGTGTTTGGTTCAATTCTTTATTTACTTAATTATTATGGCTATAATTTATGTGAATATATTTAACTGAATATTATTGAATTATTGATAACAACGCACTTAAATATAACCACTTGGTTAATCCATCTATGACCGTTTTTAGAATACTAAGGGTAGACCTATCGAGGGAACACTTCACGGAAGAGGTAATTAAGGAAGACCTTCTAAAAAAAGTTCCTTGGTGGTAGAGGATTAGCCGCGTACTTAGCCCTTAAGGAAATACCAAGGGGCATTGACCCATTAAGTCCAAGCAATAAGTTATTCATATTCTCAGGCCCATTAAGTGGTATAGCCACGATATCTTCAAGTAGGGTTAACGTAACCACGAGGTCTCCATTAACAGGGGTTTACACCCACGCAAATGCCGGTGGCAACTTCTCATACTGGCTCAGGAAGTCTGGCTATGATGGCTTAATAATCGAGGGTAAGGCCGATGAACCGGTATACCTGGTTATTAAGGATGGAGAACCGAAGTTAAAGCCTGCAAAGCACATTTGGGGTAAGTGGACTGGGGCTTCTACAAAGATTATCCTTGAGGAGAATGGGTTCCCACCAGATGAGACCAAGGCTGGCGTTGCTGTGATTGGACCTGCTGGTGAAAACCTTGTTAAGTTCGCAGGCATTAGGATGAGCGATTATGAGAGGTTCGCAGGGAGGGGTGGCGTTGGCGCTGTCATGGGAAGCAAATTACTTAAGGGAATATTGGTCTGGGGTACGAGGGACTTAAGTAAGGAGCTCGTTGATAAGGCCAAGTTCATGAAGGTTAATAGTGATATTGTTAAGAGAATCGCAACTCATGACACGACTAAGGTACTTCATAAGTACGGTACAAACGTATTGATGAATATCGTGCAGTCAATAGGTGCGCTGCCTCACTATAACTTTGGCGGTACTGGGAAGATCGCCGACGTGACACCAGTCAGTGAGGAGTATATAAAGGACCATTACCCAACGGAGACCCACGGCTGTTATAACTGTCCAATAGCCTGCACGCAGATGCCCACGGTCAAGTCCGGCCCATTTAAGTTCTCCGTTACTGAGAAGTACGTGAAGCAGGAGTATGAGAATACCTGGGCCCTTGGACCTAATGTTGGCTCAACAGACCCAGAGGCCAATCTCAGGTTCCAGAAGTTGGCCAATGAACTTGGCCTAGACACCATAAGCCTAGGTAACACCCTTTCAATGGCTATTGAACTGGCTAAAAACGGCAAATTGAACCTAGACATTGACTGGGGTGATGCAGGTTCCCTTGAGTACTTAATACACAAGATTGCCTATAGGGATGGCATTGGCGATGAATTGGCAGAGGGTGATTACAGGCTAGCCGTTAAGTATGGGATGCCGCAATTATTCGTTGGATCAAGAGGACAGGGGCTACCTGCCTATGACCCGAGGGCACTCAAGGGCTTCGCACTAGCTTACTACACGGCCAATAGGGGCGGCGACCACCTGGAGGCCTACACACCGACCTGGGAGATATTCGGTGTTCCTGAAAAGGTTGACCCATTCTGCGAGACGCAGGAGTGCATCGAGAAGCAAGCGAGGATTGTTAAGTGGAACCAGGACTTATTCGCGGTTGTTGACTCAACGATATTCTGCAAGTTCGAGAACCTAATGCCTAACATAGACACTGAGAAGGACTTCGCGGACCTATACAACGCTGCCTTTGGATGGGACTTAACACCGCAGGACGTGCTCACGACTGGTGAGAGGATATTCAATGTTGAGAGGCTGCACTGGGTTAGGGAGGGTAAGTGGGTTAAGGATGAGTTACCGCCTAGGATGAGGGAGCCAATACCGGACGGCCCAGCCAAGGGCCACACAGCGTCCAAGATGTTTGACGAGGGAATAAAGGTGTACTATAAGTTGAGGGGTTGGGTCGATGGCAAACCCACAAGAGACACACTAAAGAGGCTAGGGCTTGAGGAGTTTGAGTACCTCTTATAATCACGTTAGTAAAAACCTATATCAAAACAATTTATTGTTTACCTAATTCATTTCTGATCTTCACAGCCTCCCTAAGCACCAAATCCTTTAATTCCTCACCATCAGCCTTACCATCAGCTAAAACCTCAATTATTGCCTGGTAAAGGTTAATGCTTTGCCAGGTCTCACCAACCTTAACCCTGACACTCTTAATCCTACCATCTCTAAGGGCCTCCTTAATCCTCTCCTCAAAGACCCAGGGATCAATACTCGATGGCACATCAATCCTAGCCCTAATACGCTTAAACGGTGCAACATCCCTATGTATTATTAAGGCGTCAAGCATCACGTAATTGGGTATGGTATACACCCAACCACTATCGCTAATAACCTCCGTGAACATCAGCGTTATATTCCTAATAACGCCTGTAAAGCCATTCGGCAACCCCTCATGCGGGTACATAGTCCTTACTATGCCGTACCTCCAATTAACGATTGTTATCCTATCGCCCGGCTTATACCTACCGGTCATTATGATGACGATGCCAGCAATGACGTTTGATAGCGTCTGCTGCGCGGCGAGACCAATAATAATACCAACCGCAGTACCTGAGAAGGCGGCCACCGAAAGGCCAAACTTCTCGAAGGTCACGGCCAAGGCTATTAATATAGCCACTATGAGCACGGTATCAAGCACGAACTTGAGTACCGTACCCCTAACCCTATCATACTTACTAATGTAGTCACTAATCCTCCTCCCAGTATCCCAAACAAGGATTGCACCAATGGTGACTATAATCACGGACCTAACAACACTATCGTAGGCCAAGAGAACACTCTTCCAATTAGTGGGTATTAGGTAAAAGACTATGTTTATGTAAAGTACGTAAATCAAGGCACCAATTATGGCGAGAAGAATCCACTCAAGTAGCAACCTGGCAATAAGCCTACCAACACCAACAGCGGTATTACCGCTATCCATACTCAACACAGCAATGATAGAACTTAATAATAAAGGTTATTCGCATGAGGTGCAGGGAAGAAAAGCATAAAAACACGAATAAGGCATTAACCCAGGCCCGTAGCTCAGCCAGGTTGGAGCGCCCTGGGGCGGTAGCCCCGCGTATGGCTGATAACCGGGAGGTCCCGGGTTCAAATCCCGGCGGGCCCACCACGCTCGGTGAAAGTTGGTTTTTGTTCGTTATTTCTTGTGTGGTGTTGATGGTCTTCACGTTTAAGCCAACGTTGACGTAACAAAATAACGAGACAACCAGGCCCCAAAGCCTTACATTAGGCTTCTTTCACTCAACACTTCATGAATCCGCAAAAATCCACAATGCTTAAGAAATAAGCAACAATATTCAATGCATCACTTCTTTGCTATACCTATCTACGGTCTTGATGCCATTAATTAATGGTGCTAGTACTATTACTTCTGCCTCAAGTTCATTCAGTTCAACCTTGACCGAGCCACCAGCCTCAATGACTCCCCACTCACCATTGATAACTTTATAGTGTACGTATTAGCCGCTTAATCCCGTGAGCATGCTGTCTAACCTAAACTCCTCACTGATTCTTAGGCCATCCCTGTTCATGTTCATGATTGCAATTACTGTGTATTCATTAACCGTTGACGCAAGTTTGAGGAGTACGGCTTCATTATATGGGTCCCTAAATAGGATATCCCTCGTGGGCAGTGCGGGTTCATTCACCCTAATAACCTCACCATCACTGAGTGTGATCTATTTAATTAACTCGACATTGGTCCTTTCCGGTTCGCGATCAGTGATGTAACAGGGTCTCTGCTGGATATCCCTTGTTACTGCTATTAACCTGGCCGATTGGTCATAACTCATCCACATATCATAATCAGGATAAGCAGAACGACTGTAGAGCAGGCTATTGTAAACACTCCATAACGTGTGCAACTTAGCATCTGCACGCCACATTGGGATGTAGTCTTGGAAAAACACTCATGGCATTACAGGGCGTAATTACTGTGGTTCCCAGGGGCCATATCTATGTAATTCGATACGTCTAAGCTATTTGGGACGCAGCTAATTGAAGGGTTAGGACCCAAACAACTAAAACCCTAATCGTGGTGGGCCCGCGGGATTTGAACCCGGGACCTCCCGCTCGTAAGGCTTGTACGGGGCGTCAGCCCCTGGACATCCTAACCAGGCTAGACTACGGGCCCGAGGTGATTGGCTTCATGAAGAATTTAAGTTTTTTTGTTCATTGCTTATGTTAGAACGATGGCCCTATCCACTTACGTATTGTGTTTTCTCCTAGGTATATGTATACCTGCCCTCTCAATGCTGATGCTATTGCCGCTGTGGAGGCCAGGGCTGAGCTTATGTAGAAGAGGACGTGTGATGAGTCCATGAATGCCGTAGTCCCGCACTAGGTAGTGTTTAATCAGTGCCCGTGCTTTTGATAGTTTTGCTGGTTCTGTGTTACGTGCTTACCTCGTCAATAGCTTGACCATGTACCTCATCATTTTGTTCAGCATTATCTCTCGCTAATTTCATCCCCAATTAGTTCGCCTAGTGTGACTAAGGCGATAATAGTGAGTTGTCCCGCTTAATACCACCATTGACGCATTACTCGCACTCATGAATGGCGCAATAATCATTAGTTCCATTACCGGCCATATTTAATGGGATTAGGATAGAACCACTAGGTCCAAGCGCGTCTCAGCACTTACTATGGGCTTAATGAAGCATTGCATCAGGTCATGCTGCTATAAATCACTTACTCCATGCATGGGTAATTACAGCCCGAGATTGTTATTTAAACCGGGGAGTAACGCTGGGTGTGGTATGACCAACATTAGAGCTGGAATGGCGGGGCTTGGTGTGATGGGTTGGAGGATTGCCAAGAACCTAAAGGACGCAGGCTTGTTAATTGGGGTTTATAATAGGACGTTTGATAAAGCCCTGAGGTTTAGTAGGGAGTTTGGTGTTGAGGCCTTTAGGACGCCGGGTGAACTTGCTAAGGCATCTGACGTAGTAATTACGATGCTTAGCGATGATGAGGCTGTTAGGAATGTTATTACGGGCAGTGACGGCGTGTTGAGTGGTTTAAGGCCTGGCTCTTTAGTGATTGATATGTCTACGATCTCGCCAAGTGTTTCGATAGAACTCGCTAATACTGTTAAGTCCAGGGGTGGTGAAATGGTTGATGCTCCAGTGATTGGTACGTCCATAGCCGTTGAAAGGAAGGAAATAGTGGTGCTCGTAGGTGGTTCTGACGAGGCATTTAATAGGGCTAGGGAGGTCCTACAATATACAGCTAAAACCATAGTTCACGTGGGACCGAATGGCTACGGACTCTACGCTAAGCTCATAAATAATGCATTGCTTGGTTCATACGTCGTTGCCTTGGCCGAGGTTGTTCAGTTGGGTAAGGCCTTTGGTCTCAGCGACTCTGTAATCCTAGACGTACTGACTAAATTATCGAGTGCCAGGTCACCGACGTCTGAGTTGAAGGTTCTCAAGATGCTCGGTGGTGATTACTCTGTTCAGTTTGCCCTTAAGCACATGCGTAAGGATTTGGACATTGTTAATAGGGAGGCCTCAATGCGCGGTGTTCCAATACCAATGGCGTCATTGGCCCTCCAGTTCTATAGGATGGCTGAGAGGATGGGACTTTCCGAGGAGGATTTCGCAGCCGTATTAAAGGTATTAACTAAGCAGTAATAACTTAAAATCGTAATTGTGATCCTTCCTAGTGATGATACCATTAATATTAATGATCATTGGCGTATTAATCATTGCTGCGTCCGTACTATCATCATTACTATCTCTCTATTTTGAAGTTAGGTACTGGAGGGGTAGGAAGAAGGCCAATGGATTAACAAGTGATGGGAATTATCCCTGGGTTACCGTGATAATGCCTGTGAGAGGTTTGGACCAGAATCTTAAGGGTAATGTCATTAGTGTTTTAGATCAGGAATATCCAGGTCGTAGGAGCTATATCTTCGTACTCGATAGTGATGATGACCCCGCGTACGGCATTATTAAGGATTTAATTAAGGGGTTTAATGTTGATGCCTCGGTATTAATTAATAGAGGTGGGCGTAGTAAAGGTGAGGCATTGGCCTTTGCCTAGATCATGCGGTTAGTGAGGTAGTTGTTTTTGTTGATAGTGATGCCTTTGTTCATAGGCATTGGCTTAGGAACTTAGTATCTTCATTGGTTAATGGCTCGGGTGCTGCCACGACATATAGATTCTACGTACCACTTGGGAGGCTTAGCCTTGGCTCATTATTAAGGGCTAGTTTTAATATGATTGGTATCACGGCAATGCAGAACCCGGTGGCTAGGTTTACCTGGGGTGGCTCTACGGCTATTTGGAAGTGGATTCTTGATAAGTGGGATGTTCGTGATTATCTACCTTATTACCTAAGTGATGATTACGTGATCACGCATTTCGTACATAGGGAGGGCCGGGCCATAGACTTCGTCCCTGAATCCCTGGTATTAACGCTTGAGGATGCAGGCATTAAGGAGGCATTTAACTGGACCGTTAGGCAGTTGTGGTATGTGCGCGTTTACGGTTTCAGGGGTTTTCTACTCTATGCGGTGTCCTACACGTTGTACGCTATCACGTTGCCCATCGGCGCAGCCTTATCAATCATTAATCCATTTTTTTGTGGTGCTTGGTCTTCTGCCGTTTATCATTGGCGTGGTTAAGGATTACGTAAGGATTAGTGGCATTAGGTCTCTTGGTGAGTTCTATGGTGTGAATATAACGAGAAACTACTCAACCTTGCTTGCATTGGCTTCAGTGCTCAATGTTTATTTCTCCTGGTTTGCGATAATTAAGACCATGTTTACGGAATCCATCATTTGGAGAGGCCGTGTATTCACTGTTATGGACGCCGTAAAATTAATGAAGGAAAGACCACTCAAGTGATAGTAATGGTTAATGTACGTGAATCCTTCTGGGCCATGGTCAGGAACCCGCAGTTACTGATTAATTACTTGAATGAATTGGGCATGGACATTAATACCTTTGTAGGGAGGAACCAATAAGTGCATTTAATTGCCCACCTAATGAGACCAGTGATTTTAAGACCAGGTTTTTCGTGATTTCGTACATGTACCTCAAGGTATTAAACAGCGAATTAAGGGAACTCGAGGGCTCAGGGATTACCGTGGATGGGTTAAACGAGTTAATGGCCGATATCCTAACAGATATGAGACTATATAATGCACCGACCAGGCTCATGAACGCTGTGGTCTCTATCATACGCGATATCCTGAGACTACGTGGTGAACAATAACTTATCGCCTATTCTCCGTTAAAGCATCCTCAAGTCTCTTTAGTAATTCCTCTATTTCGTTTACTTCATCAGCGTATAACCTAGCCATCACCGCATCCCATCTATTCCTTATTTGCTCCAGTAGTTCCTTGGCATCCCTAATCCTCTGCCTGGCCTCATCATAAACCTCATTATTTATTAAGGCCTTAGCTTCACTGAGTAACTCACTTAGTCTCAGTAGGTCCTCTGGCATATGGACTGTGGCGAAGGAGTTATATTCACTTAATTGGTCCTTATTATTGACTAAGTACCTAAGCACCTTTATCGTACCTACCCTAAGCAGCGATGGCTTAACTCAACACGACCAATGTCTATTCCATGGAGCATTAGATATGTGGCCACGTACATGGGCACCTTAACCCTGGTCCTATTGCTAATTGGTATGTGTTCCACGTAATTGGCTATTATTGGACTTATTATCTTCGAAATGTCCTTTATGTGTTCATAAACGTACTGCGTGATTATCTTATTAACGGCATGCACATCATCCATTGTGGCCAGGGGTTCCATCCTCTCCAGGTCCATCCTCAACTCCCAGCCCTTTATTATCAATGGTTCAGTATCGTCAGGGCTAACCCACTCGGTGAAGACCCTGAGTGGGAATCTATCATACAGCGCCTGCAGCTCTTCTTCATCTGGTATCCTATTGCTTGCACCGAAGACAGCCCAAGTCTTCACTGGGACCACCTTCTCACCGTCATAGACAACCCTCTCATTTAATATTGACAGTAAAGTATTCAGTATTGCGCTTGAGGCATTGAATATCTCATCGAGTAGTGCGAATTCGCTCTCAACAATGGAGTTTGCGTATATCCTCTCCACCTTACCATCAAGTAACTTGGCGATGTTTATTGGGCCTAGGATCTCCTCAAGGTCTGTGAACTTCGTTAACTGCCTATAGAACCATCTGGCGTTTAATAATTTAGATATTGCATAAACGAGTGTTGTTTTTGCAGTACCTGGCGGACCAACCAATAGGTAATTCTCCCTTGATAATGTAGCCATTAATGCGCCAAGAACCTCGTTCTCATACTTAAAGAATATGTTATTTAATCTCGTGTAAACACTCCTAATCCTATCAAAGTAACTCTCACTCACGACTTAAAGCATTAATTACCAGAATTTAAACGTTCCTCATAAATACTAAGATATGATTAAGCACTCCCATAAAGTGCCCTATTTAACTCACTCATAAGCTTAGCCATTTCGCCCTCAATGACTTTCCTCCTAGCCATGAGTACCTGCCTTAACTCATTAGAGGAAGCCCTGGTCTCAAGCTCCTTAATCTTAACAATACCATCAGCGAAGTAATCCAACAGCTCAAGCATGACATTCACATCCTCAGGGATACTCCCATTGAACCTATCCCTAACCTCAGCCCTAAAGCACTCCCAATGAATTGGACCCTGCCTAGTAAACGTAAACTTCATGCCTTCCACGATTTCCTCACCACACCTATAGCACTTCCAAACCTTCCTACTCATACAGCCTGGTCATGGTTCATGGGGCTTAATTACCCTTAATTGACTTCTAATTTAAGTGAACATATAATTATTCTTTTAAATAATTATAAGTAGTTATGAATATATAATCATAGCGAGAACCTAATGGCAGCCCTGTCAATGGACTCAAATATTGTTGGGTGTTGATGGGCTAATAACGCGATGTCCTTGACACGGGCATTAACGGCCACCGCAAGCGCTATTTCATTAATTATCATTGATGCTGCTTCACCATA
Source organism: Vulcanisaeta sp. JCM 16159 (assembly GCF_001316265.1). Lineage (GTDB taxonomy): Archaea > Thermoproteota > Thermoprotei > Thermoproteales > Thermocladiaceae > Vulcanisaeta. Next base: position 73,201 of record NZ_BBDN01000012.1, read on the forward strand.
AACCACACCACCGATAACCCTTTGGCTCTCCTTCTCAATAATTAATTTAACCCAACCTTCCCTAACGCCCATTATTTGGGCGTAGGCATCATCCTCAAGTGGGTATGAAACGGTTACGTAGTTAATGCCCCTGGCCTTGGCAGCATCCTCGCTTAAGCCAACCATGGCTGCCTCAGGCTCTGTGAATATGGTCATTGGTATTGAATTGAAGTTGACCTCGTAGATTGGCTTGCCATGTAGAATATTCCACGCCGCCACCACAGACTCCTTAACGGCTGCGTGGTAAAGCATGTACTTGCCAAGTACATCACCGGCTGCGTATATATTCGGCACCCTTGTCTTCATTGTTGAGGCAACCTCAACGTGCCCCTTCTCAACAATGCCAAGCCTGTCAAGTCCCTCCACATAGGCTTCCTACCAACAGCCATTATAACCTCAGAACCAGCCACGTAACCCCTACTGCCATCTGACCTCTCAAACTCAACAATCTTCTGCCCACCCTCGTTCCTAATACCAACGACCTTCGAGTTCGTGAGTATTTCAACCCCCTTAGACCTTAGTTTCTCCTCAATCTTGGAAACAATTTCGTTATCCCAACCAGCCAGTATCCTAGGTAGCATCTCGACTATTGTTGCCTTGATACCCATGGAACCAAGTACTGAGGCGACCTCAACACCTATGTAACCACCGCCTATAATCACCACATCACTCGGTATCTTCCTATAACTCGTCTTATAGCCAAATAATTCCTGACTGCCGATGGCGAGGTCAGCACCTGGCACTGGTATTCTAATTGGTGCCGAACCTGTCGCTATTAGTAATTGCCTTGCCTCGATATCCTTACTCCAGGAACCATCAACCGCCCTAACCCTAACCCTATGCTCATCAATAACCTCCGCAACGCCCTTAACGAAGTCCACATTCTCGTGCTCCTTAATCTCCCTAATGTGCTGTAGGTACCTAATGTACTGTATGTTATCCTTATGATCAATCGCATTCTCCCAGAGAACCCTAACCGCATTTATGTCCTTACTACCAACACTGTTTAGTATGCCCCTTATCTTCTCCATTAGGTAAATCGTCATGTAAACAGCTTTAGACGGTATACAACCCTCATACAGACAGTTACCGCCCAAGTTACCCTTATCATCGATCATCAAAACCTTAAGGCCACCCTTACTCAACTCAAAGGCTCCGTGATAACCACCTCCTCCACCACCTATAACAACTACATCGTACTTATCCAACTTTGGTGAGTCCTCAAACTCAGAGTCTGTAGGTGGGAATACTGGGTATTTCCCAAGCACGAGTATGACAAAAAAAGTTACTAATTTATTTGTTTTTAAGTCAAAAATTTGACACATTTGAAGAAAATAATTTTTAAATCATTACGCGCTAGACACCACCAAGTTCCCTCAACGCAATGACCAAGTCATCAGTGAGTATTCCACTGTAGGAACCGTAGAGGTACAGTCCAAGGGCCACTAGGGCCGCTATTACCGTGTCCCAGGGGAACGGTATTATAGGCGGCTGGAAGACGCTGAAGGAGCCTAGGAACGATAATACATATGCCGAGAATATAGTCGCCACGACCCACCAACCAGCCCTCACATGCTTCATGGCTGTCTCACGATCCCTAGCCGTAGAGGCTACGTACAGTGTAAATCCGACGACCATGGCTGTCATTATTACGACATAACTAACGAAGTCTATTATATGAGTTGGCTCCAGCTTAAGCATTGTGACTGGTGTTGAGGCGGGCCAGCCAGTGGGCGCTGCGAAGAAGGTATATCAGGTAGTACGTGGCTACGATAAGCACAACCCAATATACTATCCCAGAGATAATGCCGACAACCCTGCTTGCACCGTACCTATTAACCATGGTGTACATGTAGAATAATGGTAAGCCGGCGAGTATCAAGGCTATTGCGAACCATAGGTAATAGAAGGTTGACCAATAAACAATTAGGAAGGCGGCTATTGTAGCTATTGCGCCGATCACGGAAGCAGCGGGTAACTTAATTGGCCTATTAGCATTTGGTGCTGTCCTCCTGAGGGTCATTAATGATGGACCACTAATTATGTACGTGAATACCGTGGTCGTTGTTATAAATGAGGATATTGCAAACCAGGTTGGGAATGGCAGTAGGAATAATAGTCCAAGCACCAAGGCGGCTATTGTGGGCCAAAGCGGAACCTTATACTTGTTTAGTCTCAGGAATGCAGAGGGTAGGTGGCCGTCAGCGCCATGCCATATATAGTCCTAGCCGTTGTACCTATGTATATCCAACCCGTACCTGATGGAGAAACAACAGCATCTATGAGTAGTATTATTGCAAAGATCGCCAATGCACCTCCAGCTATGTATAGCAAACCGTAAAATGGCCCACTCGCTAATGTTGCCCAACCACTCGCAGTTTTGTACACAACCGTCTCTGTGAGCTGGCTAGACACACTTACACCCTGTAGGTACGCCCAATTCCAAGTACTAGCCGTTGGCTGCCCAATAACCTTAACCACCTGCCCTGTTGAATTCACATAAGCCAGGTACAACCTATTAAAATTAAGACCACCTATGAAAGATACCTGAAGTAATACGTATATCATCATGACAATGATAAAACCGAGTATTGTACCCCAAACAACGTCTGAAGGCTTCCTAGCCTCACCGCCATAGTCAATGCCCTGCCTGAAGCCAGGTAGGCGTAGGCTATACCAGTTGTGGGTATTGCCAAGAAAACATATGGCCAACCATACGGTATAAAACCATTAGCTAAGCCCGTATAGTTAACTGTATGCATTGCAAGCGTCATTAATAGGATGAAGGTTAACGTTGGTATTATTAATTTCCACCAGCCAACTCCAGTATTTGTTTTACCCATGACGTGAACACCATACCAATTAAGGAGGAAGAAGAATACCACCAACACAGCAGCCACGAGCGTACCTAACGGGGTCAAAACACCACTAACCGTTAAGTTGGGCACCCAAGTACTTAAGTAAGTAACTGCTGCAATAGCCTCAGATGGTGCGACGGTGGTGGCACTTAGGAAGTATGCCCAACCCATTATAAACGATGCAAAACCACCATGTGTATATTGCGGATACCTAACAATACCACCACTCTTAGGAAGCATACCGCCAATTTCGGTATAGGCCAGGGCTATGAATATCATTAGGAACCCAGCGATTAGCCAGGAAAAAAATGGCGGCAGGACCCGCCGTATTCGCCGCACCGAGCGAACCAAATAACCAACCACTACCAATCATGGCACCAACAACTAGGAACGCAATATCCCATTGATTCAGGCTCTTCTTAACTGCTTATCACTTTGAACCGCCCTCTTTTCCCCAACCTCAGGCCCTGCCTCAGGTGGGTTCGCCATGGAATTACTTTATTATTAATCTTTATAAAAGCATTTCCTTCTTGTATTAATATGCAAATTTATTAAAGAATACTATAACTACTTCTACATACTAATATGTAGATACAAATAGTAGGAATAGAACTATAGGTCAAGTGTATGTCCAGTAAATATTTATGTGAATACGTATTTTTAGACGGCAATCCCTAACACATACTGCCTCGATTTCATGAATGAGAAGGCAGGATGATTGAAAGAGAGATAGAATTGAGCACAATACCAATTTAAATGCGGTATGATATAAATACTGCGGTGAGAATGGCAGTAAACGGTATTTAAGTAAAGCCAAAAATTGGTGCCCCGGCCGGGATTTGAACCCGGGTCACGGGCTCGAGAGGCTCTAAATAACGAGAAGGGCATGAACGAGACATCGGGAATGTATTCCACGTTTATTCAGTGAAATTGTGATCCCGCAATGAGGAGACGCCAGTTTTTGGTCGTGGCTAGAGCCACGTGAATGAGACCAAAAAGGCGTTGGCGACGAATGCTACTAGCAGAAAAAGGTTTTGTCTAAGCGAGAGATGTCCCAAAAACAACTCAATATTACTGTGGAATAAAACGAAAAATTTCGGGTTGAGTTAAGCCTAGGTGGTTAGTATGGTACATTCGTGGGGTTTTCTACGAATGTTTATTAAAAAGTTACGCGGCATTTTAAAAATAAATCAAGTTTTGACGTGGTATGAATGAATTAAATTTAAATTTCCCCAAATTTCAAATAATCGTAATGGGACTTCGCAATAAGGAATTTGACGAAGTCGTATTCGCGGTGTATGCGAGGGTGATCTCTAATGGTATGGCGCCGAATGGAAAAAGAAAGTTCGTGCTTAGGCCTTCGTCTGAGGAGGGCATCGAGGTCCTCAACTCATTGGATGACGCCTTACTTCAGGTCGACATACCTGGCTTTGTCTCGTTCTTGGGAAAAATCTCCCGCATTAGGGGCGTACCTGCGATTAATGTCCCAATTAGGGCTTCTAAAATAATAGAACCGTTCTGGTTGGAGAATAGAAGAGTGCTCATTTTCGTAAAGGTGTTGGGCCAACCCCAGGAGGTGGTGGGAAATCCAGGTAGGTGGTCGAAATGAAAAGATGCTTTTCATATTTAAGGACTGCGCCAGGCAAGTACGCGGCTCTGTCCAATGGTTTGTTTGACCTTTTGCACAATTCTCGTGGTGCCGTCCACATAACGCCGGGGCGCCTGTATAAGTACGCCATAAAGTACGGCCTGAAAAAGCAACCAACAGGTATTCCAACAATTCTTATACTCGGGTTTTTGACGATGCTCGAAAAACAGGGGTTGGTCACTCGTTTTGAATTAGCACGAAATAGGTTCGCAAAGGTCTACGTTGTTCCACGTGATGGGAAGTTGATGGCGATGGCTAAAACGCTAAGTCGTGAGGAATTCATTAGGGAATTGAACGAACTCCTCGGCGATGATGATGGAGAATAGAAAGATGAAGATCGTGAGGATATACGGACGTACGAACGCTAACATCAATTTCAATGAAATTACGAACCTGGATGCGTTTAAGACTTGGCTAAAACGTTACATATGCCGTATACGGGCTGGCATCTTCAGTATTGGGGCAGTCAGGTTGTTGCTGGAGTATGTCATTGTCATGAAATTGAAAGAGGAAGAGGCGTTGCAGATCATTGACGCATTGTATTACAAATTGCTCGTTCCACTTCATAAGGAGGGCCTCATAGAGCTTGCTTCGGCAAGTGGCTTTCAATTTCCCTCGAACGTATGGGACGCTGTTGTAAACATCGATAAGGATGTCGTGAGGTGTAGGCCATGACAACACAAAATCAACAATGCCCTCCTGGCTTCGTATGGAGTGAGAAGTTGAACAAGTGCATGAAGTCGTGGGACGATATTCCTGAGAGGAAAACGAGCCTTGCCGAAGTCCTCGGACTTCCTGAGAGCGATAATCAATCAACTAAGGAAGCAAAACCTGAAGAGAAAACCAAACAAATTATTAATAATAATGATGTAAAGAGCGAGTCAAAGCCCGAGACGAAGCTTGAGACTCAGAAGCAAGAGACTAGACTTGAGGCTAAGGTTGAGGAGAAAAATGAGGAGAAAAAGGTCGAATCAAAGAATGAAACAAAGGTTGAGGCTAAGCCTAAGCTTAAGCCTGGGGCTCGGGTTACGATCAATGGGAAAAGAGAGTATGAGTATTTGGGTACGATTGAGGGCTTGATGGTTCTTGGGAAGTGGAAGGGAGGGGATATCTACCACATCATAATCATGGACAGTGCAGGGAACATAATAGTTGAAGGCGATACTCACACTACAGAGGAGAGAGATATCGCTGATACGTTGAGGATACCGAGCAATATCGCGAATTCGATCATGGCATGGACGTCTGAAAAGACATACCCCTGCCCCGAGATTTACTACAGATATGTTAAGGTCAGGAACAATGATGCAATACTCTTTAAGCCGTGCACAATAACGGGCTTGATCTATGAAGTGCAGGAAAACGAATCAACAGGCGAGGAGAAACTCGTTAAGAAGAAAGATTGGAAGTCACAGTTCATTGCAACGATTTCGCACGTTGCTGCCGAAGTCTTTGCAAGGAAGAAGATCGCTAAGTACATGATTAGGGATGGGAAGGAGATCGGTATCTATTGTTGGGATGGGAAAAGGTACTACGACTGTGAGGCAGAGGCTAAGGCGTTCATTACGCTAACATCGAAGATCAACGAGTTCCATAAGTACGGGGTTAAGGCAACTTCGTTATTCAATGAGTTCCTGACACAACTCAAGCACTCGCATCACTATAAATACAGCGTTGAACCGTTGATGATTAGCTTCGAGAACGTTGTCTTCGATTGGGAGGCGTTCCTGGCTAAGCCGTCGACGTCGAGGATTGAGGGCTCCGTGGAAATTAAGTTAATACCTGACAATTTAAGGGTTGACTGGAGTGCAGTAGCGAGGCCGTTCTTGTTCAAGCACAGCCCGAAGAGGATCGTGTTTAACTACGTTCCTCATGGTATTGATGAGGATGTACTAAGGCAATATATGAATAGGTCAATAACCCATGATGAACTGAAGAACGTATTGCAAACCAAGGCTCCTAGGTTACTTAAGTACTTCATTGATTGGGTTGACGAGAAGTGGCCTCTTCTCTTAGAGATAACGGGCTTCACCTTGTTCCCACGTTATGAGCCTAGCAAGGCCGTGATGTTACTCGGTGATGGTGCTAACGGCAAGTCAACATTCCTAACCTGGCTCAGGTGCCTATTGGGTAGCGAGAATGTTTCATCAATCTCACTGCAGGCATTGACTGACCCATCGAATAGATTCGCGGTTGCCGAGCTTTACCACAAACTCGCAAACATATACCCTGACCTACCGAGGATCATCATTAAGGACACAGGCGTGTTCAAAGCACTCACGGGAGGCGACGCAATCCAAGCCGAACGAAAGTTTAAAGATCCATTTTCATTTGTAAATTATGCTAAACTAATTTTCTCGGCAAACGAGCCTCCGATGGTTACGGACCAAACATACGCCTTTTGGAGAAGATGGATAGTTGTTGAATTTCCTCATCAGTTCCCTGAAAACCCGAACCTAAAGAAATGCAATTTCTTAACAGAGAAGGAGTATGCCGTTTGGGCATCAACAGCAATACTTGCATTCAGGGAAGTACTGAGGAGGGGTAGGTTCAGCTTTGAGGGTACTCACGAGGATGCTAAAAGAATATGGCTGGCCAGGGCAGACAGCGTTTACGCATTCATTGATGCGATGATTAAGGAGGGCTACTTGGTTGAGGATGCCGATGGTCATGTACCTGCTAATGACCTGTACAACATGTACGTCATGTGGTGCAAGGACAATGACAGAGATGATGAGGTCGTTAGCAAGCAAATATTCACAGCCAGGATGGAGCAGTACGGTTATAGGAAAGTCACAATCCACGGTGAACGCTACTACAAGGGCTTAAAGTTAATTAAGGAGTACGGTAGTGAGGGAAGTAATAGACCGAGCGACGTAACAAGCTACACATAGAGACTCCTTACCCAAGTCAAAATAAGAACAGTCAAATTCCTAGTCCTTTCCCATGCAGTGACTGTGTTTTTCCACATTCAATTCCTGAGTTATTTTAAAAGGAAGCGCGCCGGGAAATTAATAATACCCCTCTCTAACCGAACCCAGTCGTACCCATATATTTCACTAAATAAGTTATTTAGATCTACATATGGGTTCGATTGGGTATGATACCCCACCCCTATTATTTAGTGCGCCGGCGCTTTGGAGTTAAAATAACTCTGGAATTGAAATTAATGAGAGGTTGAATACTCATTGAGGAAGCAAATAAGGAGCAGCATGTTGAACAGATACTAAGGTCTGTGTCGAAACAGAAGCTCCTAAATACCCTGTCTCGCTCTTTCCCCTTGATGGTAAGGTCACGATTGGTGATAAGACTGTAGGCAACATAGGTCAGAAAGAGCTAATGCAGAAGCTCCAGCAGAAGATGCAAGCTCAGGTAAGGCCTGAGGAGAAAAAGAAGGAGGAGAGGAGGGGCTACAGAGACTCATTCGATGATGAGTATTTGAATAAAGTCATCACGATAATGATGGACGATGGTAAGGCCATAACGGCCCAGCTCGTTGCTTTCTCCAAGTACTGGCTCAAGGTCGTCACGATGGATGGCAAATTAATCTACATCAACAAGGCCTACGTCAAGACAATTGAGATCTCAAACATCGAAGTGAGACAGCCATGAGCGCCTTCACAATTACTGAGAGGCCTCAGCGCCTTGATTAATCAGTTCGCTTGGGTATATGATTAGAGCCGCTTACTCCGCAAGCCGAAGCTCAGTTTACCAGCTAACTAAATTAATAATAATTATTTTGAAGTATTCCCCTCTCTCCCCAGTTAAACACCCCACTTTACTTTCTCTCTGTAAGAGATAATACGTGCCCCGGCCTATTTTTGCTTTAGTCTGACGTCTAAGGGTCGTAGAGCCTCGGGCAGACCACGAAAAACACCGAAGTAAGTACGAAAAGGCACGAAGAAATACCGTGGCTCTACGGCCCGCGTTTTCATTAATAAGGGGCGCCTCGGTGGGTCCGTGGACCTGTAATTTTGCGGCTTCGTGGGCTTCTCCGCAAAATTACGGCGTCACCTTTTTATTGAACAACCATGTAATGATTATGTAATGGTTATGAGACGTAAATTGTCGAGTGTTGAGAGGTGGAGAAAACGTCATAGGCTCATACAGCTTTGGCTTACACGGAAGGAGTATGAGGAGTTGAATGTGTTGGCCGGTCTCGAGAACTCAACGATTAAGGACCTCTTAATGAAGAGGGCTCAGGAATTGGCTAAAGCCTTAGGGATTGCCTAGACCCGTGCGATTGCCGCGGTGGTGACGTTATTGGCGCCCTGATTAACCGCATAAAGAAAAGCCCATTCCGAGCCCAACTTATTGTGTACCTAAATAGGCTTTTGAGGTTTATTAAGGAGAGTGGGGACGTCTCAATCACTGAGGAGTCGACAGGCGTGCCGAGGTGGTTTCTACGATTATTGGCTAATATTGGCATACTCGCGATCAATGAGTTCAGCGAGGGCGAGGAGTATAGGCTCGCCATGTCAGTTAAGGACCTCGAGAGAGCATATTGGGAGTTAACGAGATAGTTGAGAGAAAAACCAGAATGCTTAAAAACTATTTTATGGCTAAGGAATTAATGGGCATAAGTAAAACTCTGGGCATTGTCCTCGGTATTGTGATTGTCGTCGCCCTGGCAATTTATTTCCTGGCGCTGCCGCACATACGTCTTGCGGCGCCATCAGTATCGATGCCATCAACAAGCATTAGTAATGTTACTACGCCCATTAATACTACGGTTAGCACGAGTACTACTAAGTCGAGCATGTATGTGAAAACGCCCAGCAATGTTATTGTCCTTAACATAATTAATTCGACAAGTCCGAGTAACGTCACAATCGAGCCCAACATGACCTATGTATTTCACTGGGTTTACGCCACACCCTTCAGTATGCCCTATAACACCACTAACGCCAATAACTTAATAGTCGTACAGCTCATCATTAATTCCACAACCCTGAACCTAAACAACCCAACCGCGATTTACACCTCGTTCATGACGATTGAGATGAATGAGGCTGTGACCCCAAGCACGGAATTTGGTACCTTTTACCCACCTGTCCTGGCAATTGGACCTTCGTAATATTACCACTACAGCCGGCAATTCCTCGTTTAATGCTGATGATTTATTGGAACGGAACACTGGTGTATAATGGATACGTTATTGTAGGGTTAGATATCCCGCAATACATAACCGCCGCAATATCGGGGTTAGGCAGTTTCGTACCATTGCCGCCGCCTGTAATTACCAAGTGCTGGTACTTTGAAAGTGGTGTATTCCCTACCACCTACGTACTGCCCAATGCCACTGAAATACCGGGCACAGAAATCCTCAACTATAACATATCCATCATTTCATTCATTAATTCATGGCAGAATGGGACTGTGGTTTATGAGACCTACGAACCAGGCACGACTATGTATAACTGGGCCTGGAATCAGTGGCTTAAATTCAAGAATAGCACTGCATATATGGAATTTCTTAACTGGGCTGTGGGTGAGTATGGGGTCATTTATGGAACCCCATACATGCCCCTCACAAACATAGTAAATAATCTTTACCAACTCACCAGTGCGAATATCGGGCCATTAGTAACTAAGGAATTAATTATTAATTTAACGGCATTAGAGCCTCAGCCCAAAGCCCGTCTGGGTATGTGGCGTTACCACCAAGTACTTACCTAAACATGGTGGTTGCAACACCGTCGCCGAGCAAAATTGAGACCGTAGGCAATAGTGCGCTCTTAATATATGAGGAGCCGGAGCTTGGTGAGTGGATTAATGTCACATTACAGGGAGAGTCTATGTGTTGGTCTCCAACCACATTCCTAATACCCGTGCTTGGTGAGAACTACGTAAGTATAACAACCACAAACTCAGGCTTCGACGGGTGTTACATCCCACCATGATCAATGACCATAAAACAAATGAATGAGCAAAATAAATCCTCACGCCCATTGCCGGAAGGGGGCGTTTCGGGCAATCAATGCCTGAATCCTCATTGGCACAGGCTTTTAAAAACGGCGTTTTTGGTTTTAACGTGAGGCTTGTTGGTTACGTTAGGGTTAGCCTGGGGTCTGAGGCTCCTGAGAACCAGAAATACGCCATCCTGGAGTACTGCGCCAGGCATGGGCATCAATTGGTTGGCGTCTTTGAGGATATTGGCGTCTCCGGGGCCAGTAGGCCAATGGAGCGTCCAGGGTTCGCCAAGGCTATTGAGTTGCTTAAGGGCAATCAGGCCGATGGCTTAATAGTGGCCAGCCTTGACAGGATTGCACGCTCATTGGTCGAATTCTTCGAAGTCTACAGGATGTTCACCGACAATAATTGGCAATTAATCAGCGTCCGTGAGGACTGGCTCAACGCCCTAAACCCTCAGGTCAAGCCAATAATCTTAGCCGTACTGTCCTGGGCAGCCGAGATGGAGAGGGAGTTCATTAGGGAGAGGACCCGCGAAGCCCTGGCCAGGTTGAGGGCCGAGGGAAAGCGCATTGGCAGACCACCTAAGTGGGGCCTGAAGTCAGGGCCAGGTTAATCAACCTGATGGCTAAAGGCATTAGCCTGAAGGACGCCTGTAAACTAGTGGGCATAGGCTACTCAACAGCCGTCAGGCACCTCTCTCACGACCCAGATTACCTAGAGGCAATAAGGAGGGCAAGGCTCACGAGGGCCACTACGCAGAATCATTCCTTCAAACCCTAATTCACCACCTCAATTGTCCTCACGAGCACGGCATGCACGGTGTTGTGCACGCCCTCGGCGTGGGTAGGTGTTGCTGGGTGGCGTTGTGGGCGTGGGGTTGGTGTATGGATTCGTGCACGCAAACCATTTTGCAAGGCATTAAGTGCCGTTGGGACGGGCTCGGCATTGCGGAGTTGAAACTCCGTGGGAACATTAATTCAACCCCCAATAAAGACCGCGGGAACAATCACGAACCATAAGAATTAGGAACAGAAACACGTCCCAACGAGAGCCAAAACACCAAGGAGAAAAACTTAAAAAGAAGCAAACAAACAAACCGGAGGATTTCAATAGAATATTGAAAGATCAATTCCACAGTTATGTAGCTATTGTATACGCGTTTAACTACACGTGAGGATTTCAATAGAATATTGAAAGAAATACAGATAGTATGGACTACCTATGTAACTCTCACTATGGAAGATTTCAACAAGAATATTGAAAGTGTAAATCGATATTGAGAGCCCTGTTTAGACCTATCCACGAGGATTTCAACAGAATATTGAAAGTCTCACCACGTTATAAAGGACTACCCACGTAATACGGTGCTGGCGAGGATTTCAATAGAATATTGAAAGTTGGCATATGCGTTTTCGGCCCTGGTCAATGCCTGTTGGTACGAGGATTTCAATAGAATATTGAAAGATACCTAAACCCATAATCCGCATTGACAATAACTTTGTGCAAAGAGGATTTCAATAGAATATTGAAAGCGTGTCGTACGTCGTGGTTCAGGAGTATCTCCACTATGTGTGGATGAGGATTTCAATAGAATATTGAAAGTTGTTTCTGTATAGCTTACGTAAATGCTTCTTGTAAATCCTGTAACAATGAGGATTTCAATGAGATGTTGGGGTGTGTTTTGTATGGGGTGGTTGTTGGCTCCTGGATTGGTGGGTTAGGGTTTGTGGGTTTAGTGAATCAACGGCAAGACCACGCGGGGTAAGGAAATAAAAACTAACACAGTAGGCACGGCGCATGCTTGAGGTACCATTGGCGTAGTTCCTCGTGTCTTGTTCAATCTCTCAATATCATATACAGTATTTATATTTCACACGGATTCATAAACGTCCCGAGTACTGCAAAAGTTTTGCTCAGCTAGGGTGGGGTTTTAAAAGTGTAATGATTACTTTACTTGATATGACTATTAAGAAAGTAAGTAATAATACTAGTGCGGTGTCTCGAGACACTGATTATTGGCTTGGGGATGTGGTTTACTGGGTATCAATGGGCTGGGCGGCTCTGTTGATGGGCTTAAAAAGCTCATGAAGTTATTATTCCTGGTGCAGTATGATATTAGGAGGGGCATACTCCACAGGAGGACTGCCGTTAAGTACCTCTATAATGGTAAGCCCATTACCAGGGCCGAGTTCTACCTATGGTCCTTCGG
>NZ_BBDN01000013.1 GCF_001316265.1 Vulcanisaeta sp. JCM 16159
ATACAACACAAGCATTATGGCAATACCCATGCCAAAATACCTAGGAGACCTAAACTACGTAATAGCATTCGGTAACAACAAAATCCTCGTGATAGGACCGCACACATTAGCATCAGCGCTAGAGATTGTTAAAGGCATATGGGAGCCGATAGTAATAGGGCAGCCATTATCCGATCCCAGTGATGATATCTGTGAGCAATTAATTCAGAACTATCACGTGCCGACCAATCAACCTGCTCAGATTAATAATGCCTACGTAATAGTCTATGGCGAGCAGTATTATAATGACTCCTATGGTTTAGCCACCGTTGATTTCTGCGTCTCATGGGCTGGGATAGTTGATACTCAGTATAATGGTTACTCAATTGGCTATGCCGAACTCTACAACTACATATACTATGAACCTAACTCCGGAACCTCAATCAACTACCTCAAGTCCTTCCAGGACGCCTACGCCTCATACCTCGTTTACGAGTGGTGGGAGGGTCAGAACACGCAAATACCTGGTGATGTGGAATACATAGCCGGCACCGGTGATGGTTACGAGCCAGGCTACTGGACTAGCACGGCCGGATTCAGTCCTCAAGCCCAGCAGTGCTCAGTGAGTGGTAGTTATACCGTCTCTTTTACAGTTAGTTTCCCTATATTGGAGCCGAATGGGAGCATGATCATGGGCAATTCAATAACTCAGGCGTATTCCTGCCCGCAGGCCATTATAAATGTTGTTGGGGATAGCGGTAACGCGACGCCGATAGGTGGCGCTGTTAATACCACGTGGATTTATCAACCAACCACGACGAGCACAGACATCAACGATTTAGCGACGGAGAGCGAGGGCAACACATACATGGGCCCGCCAATAACCACAACCACACGCCTACACAATACCCGCTGCGTCTCAGCATGCCTTTATAATGGTAATTACGAGCACATTGTCTATGACATCACCTGGGACGTCTGGGTTAACCCAAACGGCGCCATGAGTTCCAGCTCCTTTGGCGTATCAGGCCCACCACCAGCTACAATCCAAGTACATGGACCTCAAGCAACGGCTTCTACATAACCCATCAATACTGTTCCGGCTAGCAAAGAACCACCCTTAAATAAATTAGAAGCAATAAATTCACCAAACAAACCCAAAAACCACAAGGCCCAAAGGCAAAGTCTCTAATTGCCGATTTTTCATCAATAATACAATTTCTTGTGGCGGCCCCGCGGGATTTGAACCCGGGTCCTACGGCTCTCTGCCTGTTACAGCCGCAGGCCGCCGCTCTGGTCCATGCTGAGCTACGGGGCCGTAGTAGTGTCTCTCCTTATGATTTAAAGTCTTTGCCTCATGGATGGATTGTTGGGATATGACGTTAATTTATTTCGAGTCCCTTATCTACTGTTACTTTGAATTTTCTCCACCAGTTTATGTAGTCCTCATAGTCCTCGAAGCCCCAATCCTTTGACCCGATTTCCCTGGCCATTGTTGAGACTACGTCCCTAGCCCTCCTGCTCTCCCACGGCATGGGTTCTGCGCCGGCCTTTATTGAGTACTCAGCTATTTCCTTATAGAGATTCTTATTTGGTCCCATTCCCGTGGCTTCTATGTATAACTTCTCAAGTACTGGTTCGGCCCAACCCCTGTGGAACCTGCAGAGGCCTGCATCATCAATCAAGGCTTCCGCAATTGCCCTGCCTAAGGATGATTTGGCGAAGTCTCCGGTTCCATGAATGTTGGTGTGTAGTTCGTCCAGTACCTACCGAGTACGTACATTGGGGCGACCATGCCGGGGGCCCAGTATAGGTTTGGTGTCATGTAACCGTCATTCCCGTAGGCAGCATAAACCACTAAGTCCCTAAAGGACTTACCAACCCTTAAGACCCTGTCATGAAATACCTCATCAAGTTTCCTCGCGGCAACCCTAACGCCATTCTCAGCAATTAACCTAAGCACCTCGCTGGACCTCTCAACAAAGCCCTTAATAACCTCGCTGGCCAGTCTAGCGTTCCTCCTCGAATCAACCTCCGGGTTAAACCTCATGGGGTCGAACACGGGCTTATCACTAAGCCCAGCCTCATCCGGCCTCAATAGCCCATTCTCAATTGCATCAAAAATCCACGCAACCACATGCCCCATCTCGATAGCATCCAGGCCGTACTGGTCTATTAAGTCCACGAGTGGTACTGCCTCCTCGAATACGTAATTACCAATGAAGGGCCCATGGCGTGGAATGGCTCGTAATCCACCTTCTTACCACGCCAAACCTTCTTACAAACCACCGAGCACCCAAAGTCACCGCAGTTATACCAACTCTTGCTCTTGATAAAGACCTCATCATTAAAGGGCTTCCAGAAAAGTCTCAGTATTGCCTCAACGTGTTGAATCCTCACCTCCCTGGGCAGGTATATGGACTTATAACCAAAGAGAGGCAGTAACTCGCGGTAATGCGGGTAGTTAACGCCGAAGGTGCCTCCAGTGCCCATGCTTGGTCGAACCTGTACTTAATGGTCTTCTCATCCATGACCTGCCTAAAGGGTTTCTTGAAGGACTCAATCATCAACTTATTAATGAACTCCATATCATTGACCTTCGCATACCTAGCCTTATACATACCGCCAGCCACAATGCCAATCACGTTGTGGCCCATGGCGAGGGCAGTGCCTGGCCCACCCCTGGCTGCGAAATCCTCAGCCCCAGGCCTGAACTCGCCTTTTATTGGATTAACATCAATGGATACCAAGGCACCATTATACGTACTCAACGCGGCTGGACCAACAACCACGGCCCTCGCGTTGTACTTAACGAAGAAGTCCCTATAGGTGTCGAGTAGGTACTTCGTGAAGGCGTAGGCGCGTGGTAATTACCATACTCAAAGACTGGGTCAATACTCTTTAACTCAATGCCATCACTCGACAGGAAGATCACTGTTGGTCTCTTGGCCTTACCCGTTATCACCAACGCATCAATGCCAGCCCCCATGAACTTATACGCCGCGCCGCCCAGGGCAGCCACGTGAAGCGTCCTCGTCATTGGGCTCTTGAAGACCGCAATTAACCTGTGGAAGCCTGGCATTTTACCGCCAACGAATGGGCCCATACCTATTACAAACGGCACACTCGTCAAGTGGGTCTAGGCTCCAAGTCCTTGCTTCATTATGTATCCTAACGCCTAGGGTCACTGGTCCCTGTGCTGTTGCATCCTCGATATGCCACGAATTCTCATTAAGGTCTAGTCTAAGTACCTTCACGCGTATTGATTTTTTTGAGCTCAATAATAGGCTTTCTTGAGTAAACTGTGAATAGGTAATACCTCCTTAATATGGGTCTTCGGAGAAATACTTATTAACTTATTACACCCAGTTATACCCAGTAGACCCAGCATGAGAATCAAGGAATTAATCAGGAATGGGGTTATTTCCTGTAAATCCATTGACCCAATAACCTGTGCCGTCGCGAAAATGTACATGCACAATGTCGGCAGTGTCCTCGTGATCGACGAAGATGGTAAGCCAGCCGGCATATTCACAGAGAGGGACTTGGTCAGGGTTGTGGCTGAGGGCATTAGCTTGACACGCCATTGATGAAGGTTATGAGTAGGAAGTTAATAACCGCGAATACCTCGGAATCCGTGATCTCGGCCGCGATGAAGATGATTGAGAACAACATAAGGCATTTACCTGTTGTTGAGGAGGGTAGGGCAGTTGGTATGGTTAGCATTAGGGACTTGGTGAGGGCTTTGATGGCTCAGGAACTATCTTATCCATAGAATTTGTTGGTTCGCTGACGTAGTAACGATATACGTGTAACCTAATAAAAATGATAATTGTAGGAAATTGATAAAATCCTACAGCACACAATTATTTTTATGCCAAAAACATAAAGGCTATGAATTAATTCCGAAAAAGATACTTTGCATTTTAAATAATTATTACTATACCAGTCCCAAATTATGTGGCTTTATATCTTCCGTCCGTCTTAATCACCTTGCCATCCTTTATTAATCTCGTGAGTTGGGCCTTAACCACGTTCAATCTCTCCTCACCAATGGCCCTAGCGATTTCCTCGCAGTGAATTCCTTGCCCTTATTGCTTGTGAGATAGTCGAGTATTTTCTTCTTTATGCCCTCAACCATACAATGTAAATACTATTTTCTTAGGTTATAAAGGTATTGCCTTTATATTTGTGAAATATCACCCGTAGTTTGCCCGGTCATTTGATGATATAATTGAGCCTATGAACATGTTCATCACTTATTTTACTCCCTGAGAAACCCTTTATTTTCCCATATATTATATTATTCATTTCATGAAATTTAAGGTCGTTTATTTTCATTATTCGTGTGTAGAAAGAGTTTCAAATTTTAGCCATCATGGGCAATAACCTATTATACCGGCCTGTAGTGTTGTTGGATTGTAATGGGTAGGTTTAGGGCGTATTATGATGATGGGATTGTGGTAGAGTATGAGAATAGTAGGTTCGTTATTGATCCATTAAAGAAGCCGGTTACTCCATTCAACGCAGTATTGATAACACATGGGCATAGAGACCACGTCAACCCAAGGGTTCTTTATAATGTGTCGCCTCTCATTATGAGTGATGAAACAGCAAAGATAATTAGGCTCGTGATGGTGATTACCTCAGGCACATCACTGTTGGTCCAGGTTCTAGGCTCGTTATTGATAATGTCTTGGTTGAATCCTTCAATGCTGGTCATGTGGTTGGTAGTTTATCCTACGTGCTTGACTTTGGCGATCTCAGGGTTGGAATTACGGGAGATTTTAATGTGGAGCCTCAATACTACTTAGTGGTGCTAAGGGCCTTGACGTTGACGTACTTATTATGGAGGCTACATATGGTGACCCGGACTATGTGTTTCCAAGCAGGCGTGAAGTGTATGAGGAGTTAAGGGCTATCGTTGATGACGGTACTAGGGATGGCGTTACCGTGCTTATGGGTCAGCCACTTGGCCGTGGACAGGAACTCACCGCATTGCTTAAGGACTACCGACTCTATGTGGAGCCTAGTATTAAGGTGATTAACAATGTACTGGGTTTAAGGTATGGCTCAGTGGCCAGTGGTTTACCGCCCCCTGGCTCCGTCATCATTATGGGAATCCCCAGAGACACCACGCGCCTCATTAGGACTCTGAGGAGTAAGTATGGAAGCGCGAGGGTCGTTGCATTGAGCGGTATGTACGCTAAGCGATCGAGGGCCTCCCACTTAGGCAAACTTGGCATTGATGCAATACCGCTGAGTAGCCACTCGGATTTTCCCGGTCTTGTGGACTTTGTACTAAGTAGTGGGGCTAGGTTTGTGTATACTGTTTATGGAAATGCCGCTAAATTTGCGAAGTACCTAAGGAGTGAGTTGGGTATCATGGCCAGGCCATTGCCGGGGCATGGCCAATTAACCATGGATTACTTCCTATAAATGTTTAAATCAGTATATGGTGTTAGGTACTTTAATGAGGCCGGTGATAACATTACTCACGGATTTCGGGTACGAATCATACTTTGTACCGGCAATGAAGGGCGTAATACTTAGCCTTAATCCCGAAGCCTTGATAATTGACATCACACATTCAATACCGCAGTTCAATGTGTATAAGGCTGCGTTCACATTATGGGCGTCATATAAGTACTTCCCAAGGGGTACAATACATGTGGTTGTTGTTGATCCGGGGTTGGTACGTCGAGGAGAGCCATAGTCATTAAAACTAGGAATTATTACTTCGTAGGTCCTGACAATGGCGTGTTGATGATGGCTGCCGAGGATGATGGTATAATCGACGTCAGAGCAATTGAAAATAGGGAATTCATGAGACCGATTATGTCGAGCACGTTTCATGGGCGTGACGTCTTCGCGCCAATTGCTGCCTACATAAGCCTTGGTTTAGACGTATCATTACTTGGGCCTAGGGTTACTGACCCTATCAAGCTTCAGGGCATTACAAGTAGGATTTCCAGAGGTTTTGCTAGTTCGGTTATTGTATATATTGATCACTTTGGTAATGCATATACAGGTATTAAGGAGGGTGATCTTGGGGTTCTCGGTCTTAAGTACGGTGATGAATTACGTGTTAACATACCAAGGAAAAACATTGAACTTAAGGTCAGGTTCCTAAGGAGCTATGCTATGCCAATGAGGGTGAGGCGCTGGTTCTCGTTAATAGTGAAGGCTTCCTGGAACTCTCGGTTAATAGGGGGAACTTTGCCCAGAGGTTTGGTGTTGAGGAGGGTGATGAGGTCGTTATTTCTGTTATTAAATGAGCATGTTATGTGATGCGTAATTGAGAAGTTCCCTGAAATTCCTTATCAGGGTTGAATCATCAATTAGGTAGTGTCTAGGTACCTTTCCATTAATCAGCCTCACGCCTTCCATCTCCAGTAGCTTGAGTTTGATGGTGATATCCCCCACCGAGTAGCCGCCCGGTGTTCCATCGCTCTTAATGACCCTATGGCATGGAACAATTATTGGGAGCTTATTTGCACTGGCTAATTTACCAACGGCCCTGGGGCTGGTGTTTAATAACTTGGCAAGTTGGGCATAAGTTGCAACCCTGCCTCTCGATATTGAGAGCATGGCGATCTGAGCCAGCAAGTAGGCCTGGGCTTAATTCCACGTGTTTAATTATCTCCTGAGGCCCTATTAATCCCGTTATATACTTCATTATGGTCTCAACAATGGAATTAGTAATGCTTCTCTCAGCGCCATCCGCCCCAACCCTGACCTTGACCTCCCGAATCTTATCGCCATAAACACACACCTCTAGGGCACCAATTTCCCTCAGCGATAATGTTATGCAACGCATTTAGTTCAATTATGTAGGAGACCTTAAAAACCCTGTCCCAAGGCGCTTCTGTGGTTGTTAAGGTTAGGTTGGTGGGTGTTTTAAGAGCATTGGCTCTTGGTAAGGAGTACGTGGAACTTAACGGTGTTACTACGGTGAGGGATGTGATCAATAGGCTTAAGTCAATAAATGATAAATTGTTTAAAAGGGTCTTTGATGTCTCAAGGGGTGAACTGGCCCCCGATGTTTATGTTGCAATTAATGATGTCGATATTAGGTTACTCAGAGGCCTAGACACGCTTGTTAAGGATGGTGATGAAGTTTTAATACTGGCTTATATACATGGTGGTTAGTCATAATGAGCTATGTGATTAGGATCACCAGTGATATTGGTGAACTGAGGATTTGGCTTGTCACAGTATTTTTGGTAAAACCCATGAATGATGAGCTACTTGGCAGGGTAAAATCCCTAGTCAGTGAATGCCTGGTTCCTTAATAACTATAATACCCGCAAGGAGAGTGCTGAATGCATGGCACATGGTGTACCCAGCTTACCTAAGCCTTAGAGACCACCTGAGGGGTGTGTCTAGGTTTAGGGACCCGGGGCTTGGTGCATTAACGTACATGGCAGGCACCACTCAATTAAGTAGGGGCTTGAGCATATTGAACCCTGTTGGTAATAATCAATTATCAATAATAGTGATGGGTATTTATGACTGCGTGCATAGTTTAGTAGTTAAGGTAATTGATTTGCTTAGGGATTTCATGGAGGATTTAATCGTGGGCGTTGGCTGCCATAGGGCCTATGATAGTGTATTTAAGTCCTTTGATGATTTCATGAGTGCGCTGATTGGTAGGTACATTAGTGAGTTCACGTGATTAATGGCAATTCTTGCAGTTAACAATTTATAATTCCAGCCAGCCCTCAGGAAGTTAATGGATAGGTTGTTTTACATAGCTAGGGATGAGGAGATAATTAATGGTGAAGCCACCGATATATACTTCCTAAGGACTGTCGATGTGCTCAGGGCGGCAGGTCTTGATAGGGTTAGGGTTAGGGCCGAGTTTCATGTGGTTAACCTACCAAGGAACTATAGGTGGGCCGTGTTCGCCGGTTTAAAGGAGGTCGTTAATCTCACGGTAACTAAGGAATTGCCGATAACCATATACGCAATGTCCGAGGGCACCCTCTTCAAGGCTAATGAGCCAATAATGGTTGTTGAGGGTAATTACGTGGATTTCGCCGTCTATGAAACGGCATTCCTGGGGATACTTAGGCATTACAGCTCGGTGGCTAGTAAGGCGGCTAGGATTAAGAAGCTGGCTGGTGATAAGTCATGCGTATTCTTTGGTGCCAGGGTTGTGCACCCCGCAATACAGCCAATGGTTGATAGGGCATCCTACATAGGGGGTTGTGACGGTGTTGCAGGCGTGATAGGGGCTAGGTTAATGGGTATTAAGCCAAGCGGTACAATGCCCCATGCATTAATGATAGTGTTTAGGCACGCAACTGGTGACCACACGCTTGCCTGGGCCTGGTTTGATAAGGTAATGCCCAGTGATGTGCCGAGGATAGTGCTTGTGGACACGTTCTTTGATGAGCGTGAGGAGTCGATGATTGCTGCAAAACTACTTGGCAATAGGTTATACGGTGTTAGGCTAGACACACCGAGTAGTAGGCGTGGTAATATGGAGGCCATCGCCCGTGAGGTTAGGTGGACCCTGGACCTGGCTGGTTACAGGAATGTAAAGATTCTCATTAGTGGTGGTGTTGATGAAGAGGATGTTATTAGGCTCAGGGATGTTGCCGACATGTTTGGTGTTGGTACATCAATAGCTTCCCACCAAGTGTTGATATTAGTATGGACATTGTGGAGGCTTATGATGAGAAGAGTGGGCGTTGGGTACCGATAACGAAGCGCGGTAAATTACCTGGCTTTAAGCAGGTCTATAGGTGCAGGGGCACTTTAAACGATCAGGTGGTTCCGTGGGATGCCGAGCCCGCGCCATGCCCAGACGGTTCTAAGCCGGTTCCCCTGCTCAGGAAGTTTGTTGATAATGGTAAAGCCGTTGAGTCAATACCAATGATCGGGAGATTAGAGATTACGTGATTGAGCAATTGAAATATGCCGAAATATGATTTAATCAGTAATGCGTAGATTTAGAATTTACCTAAAAAGAATGCGCATATCCAAGCAATTTATAATTGGAGAAATGGTTATTTCTATTTTTAAAGGAAAATAATCATTAATATTATAATTCCTCCTCCCATTCCTCCTCAAATTCTTCCCACTCCTCTTCCTCCTCACCTTCCCACTCCTCCTCTTCCATAACTAGGTTGTTCATACTCGATCAATGGTGACTTAAAAGCATTCTTAAAAAGCATTACCTACTCAATCTACTTATTCACACAATTGTTTTTCAAGCATATCCTACTCTCATTAATAAATTCCAGTTTTTGTTGGACCCGTGAGATAGGTGTGGTTTATAAAAGGTTGAGGTTAAGTATATTGGGGGTTCATGTGGATTTCAACTTAGTGGTGTCCACAGGAAGGAGGTTGGAGGGTAGGTGCGCTGATGAGCTTAGGTACATAGGTGACCTCGTTGGTATTAGGATCGCCCAGACATCGTTCACGGGTTTCGATGGGTTAATAACTGGGTATGTGAATGGTGATCCTGTGGATTTCGTTAAGAGACTTAAGGAGCTCGTTGGTAGTGGTCGTTATGTGCCGCGATTCGTACTTAAGGTCGTTCCTATAATGAGGACTGTGAAGACCAACATTGATGAAATCAGTAAGGCTGCTGTTGATTTGGCGAGTAGGTACCTAGGCCCCGGCGAGACCTATAAGGTTGAGGTTAGGAAGAGGGGTGTTGACCTTGATAGAATGGACGTCATTGATTCAATCGCCTCAAAAATAAGTAATAAGGTTAGGCTTGAGAACCCAGATAAGGTTATTCAGGTGGAGATTTTCCCATCAAGGACTGGGATAAGCGTTATTAGGGAGGATGATATTTTCTCGCTCATGAAGATCAACGTAAATACTAAGCAGGGTAATGAGTAATTCATTAATCAACTAACCATAATCCTTTAATTTTCTCATGGCACCTCAATTTGATGGAGGTAACAGTCATTGGGACTGGCAGGATGGGTAGTGCATTAGTTAAGAGATTAGCTAAGCAGGGCTTTGATGTTTACGCATGGAATAGAACCAGGGATAAATTGAGGGATTTACCCGCAAAGGTCATTGATGATATTTCACAGGCTAGGGGAGTGACCTTTATATTTGTCTCCGACGATGAGGCATTAAATGCCGTTAAAGGCGTTGGTGGCGACGTAATTGTGTTATCGGGTACTTACAGTATTGGCGCCGTTACTGCATTCAATATTAGGTTCACAAGTATGGGGAAAGGATTATTGGCTGCGCCTGTTGTGGGTGGCCCCGCTGATGTTGAGAATGGAACAGCGGTATACTTGATTGGTGGTCCTGAAAGTACGTACCAAAGGGTTAAGGAGGTTTTTGATAAGTTAGGTTCCATAATTAGATTACCAACTGCTGAGGCAGCAATGGCGCTCAAGCTTGCCTACAATTCCTTTCTAATAGGTACCATGGCATTGCTTGGGGAGTATGTAGTACTTGGGAGGACTTATGGTGTCGATGATGATACACTAAGGGCGTTATTAACCAAGACCGTGTTTAAGGAGGTCGGTGAGAAGTACATGGATAGGATGCTAAGGCCTAAGTCGCCGCCATCGTTCACGCTGGCCCTGGCCGCTAAGGACGTGCATTATGCCGTTAAATCGGCGGGTGATGCAAAGACTCCATTAATTGTTTCCTCAGCCGTTAAGTCCCTATATGAGTTACTGGCAGTTTTGGGTTTTGGTAATGAAGATTACGTTAGGGCTGGCTTATTGGAAATAGGGCCACAGAATAAGGATGTACACGGCCGAGGAGACACGTAGATTAGGTTGAAGGTAGATCGTTAATTGAGGCTATTGATTACGTTGAAACGCATGTAATATAGGCAACAGGAGCTAGGTGAGGTTGAGGAAATAGTCACAGGAGAACTTGAATGCGCTAAGGCGTTTTCAGGAGAGGTTATAAAACGTGGGTCATAGGGCTGAGGTAAAGAATTATGGCGAGGGGTTCATGGCCTACTTTAGGTATGGTGGGGCTTTAATCCTAGGCGCAGTAGCTTCGGCAAAAACGACAACGCTGAGGGTAGTTGCTGATTGTACTAACGTGGTTTAAGGGAAAAATACTTATTAAGTGTGCAGTTTAGCCGTGTATGATGAGCGAGGGCGCCAGGGTTGAGGTTGAGAGGGTTTACGTAATTAACCTGAGGAGGACTAGGGAGGTTTCAAGGACCAAGAGGTCTCCATACGCTGTTAGGCTGATTAGGAGGTTTGTGGCCAGGCACATGAGGGTTGACCCTGAGAATGTTAAGATTGATAATGGTGTTAATGAGTATATTTGGTCTGGAAGTATTGAGAAGCCGCCAAGAAGGGTTGAGGTGAGGGTCACTAAGTATAGTGATGGCACTGTTAAGGTTTCATTAAATGTACCGGAGGGTGCTGAGACCAAGGCTGCTGGGTCAAATAAGTAAAGGGGATTTCTTTCTCGATATTCGGCCAATCCTTAGAGTTAACCGATTCTTTTTAAAGAACATCTTTATATTCATTAACGTGGTTAGCAATAGGACGTTGCAATTAATGTCTAAGCTGTTTACGGCTATCCTCTACTTGGCAATCTCCCTAATGGCGTTCCTGATAGACTTCCCATTTTACCCAGCCCCGGTTGCGCTACTGATTATAGCCGTGACCACGGCATTGGCCTACTCGGGTCATGTTAAGCTTGGTTTTGCGATAATGACTGTTCTCTTGATACCGGCACTTCTTTATGCTTATGAATATGCGGCATTGGGTGTTCTGTTTCTGATACTGATCCTCTTTGTTTTGATTAGGGTCTTTGATTGGTTGGGCGTTGGCGTTGGTATGCTTGCTTGGGAGTTCTCGGTAATGCCTAACCCACTTTATGTTCTCTCAGTACCGATTATACTGACCTCGCCAAGCCTTACGATAGGTGTCTCAAGAAGGGTGACGCCGCTTAAGTCCTTAATAACATTCCTAATACTATATATACCAACACTACTGTTGTTAAATGCTAATAATATTGTTCCCTGGTTTGGTTATGTAGGCCTGAACCTTTCGCCGCTGCAGTCGCTCACTGCTAATTCAATAACGAGTGCTCTAGGTAATATAAATGTGGGACTTTATGGGCTGTCTCAATCAATTAATAGGGTCTTTACCTGGACCAGTACTTACGTATTACCGGCAATAATGGCATTAACGGCGTATACGGCGTATGTAATATCAAGTAGATTGAGGTCGCATGATAATAAGGTGATTAGGTACCTGGCGCCTGCCATCGGTACGATGACGGCCTATGCCTTAATGACTTACCTATTATTTTACATGAATCCATACTTCGGTCTTTACCAAGGCGTTGACGTTAATACTCTAATGCATGGGCTATTACCCGCACTAATCATTAGCCTCGCCATACTACCATTAATAATGCATTTTAGGCTCGTTGAGATCAAGTTTGAGCAGGAGGAGAAGCAATCGATGATTGCCCTCGAGCGTGGTTACCAATTAATCCTTAACAAGGACGAACTGAGGTCACTTGCCAGTGAGTGGGATAACGTGGTTGGGCTCGACGACATTAAGAATGAAATAGAGACATCGGTCATAACGCCACTTAAGGACGTTAAGTTGTCCCAGAAGTACGGCTTGATGCCAATACATGGAGTGCTCCTCTTTGGTCCTCCTGGCGTCGGTAAGACGATGCTTGCCAGGGCGATAGCAGGCAGGTTAGGTTGGACGACGATAATAATGAACCTCGGAGAATTGCTCAGTAAGTACTACGGTGAGAGCGAGAATAGGCTTGCGGAACTTTTCAGGGTGGCTAAGAATTATGCACCGACGGTGATAATAATCGATGAGTTTGACGCCATTGGCAAGGCCAGGACCAAGTACGTAAGTGACGATGTTACACCAAGACTATTAAATATTTTACTTAGTGAGATGGATGGGATAACCAAGAGTAGTGAGAATATCCTGGTAATCGGAACAACAAACCAACCGGACCTCCTAGACCCCGCGCTTCTTAGGCCTGGTAGGTTCGATAAGATCATATATGTGCCACCACCGAATGAGGAGACCAGAGCTAAAATGCTTGAGGCAATGCTGAGGGGTAAACCCATCCAGGGTCAATTGACTATGCGAAGCTTGCTAAGATGACTGATAGGTTCACGGGCGCGGATATAATGAATGTGGTTAGGACGGCGGTGCTTGAGTCATTGAAGGATGGTAAGCCATAACCCAGGGAAAGCTCGAGGAGATAATCAATAGGTATAAGCCGAGTCTTACGTATGACCTGCTTGAGAAGTACGAGGCCTTCAGGCTTCAGTACAGTAGATTGAGGACTTATGGAAAGGTCCAGGTCGGTATCCCGGAAGTTACTTGGAATGATATTGGTGATCTTGATGTGGTTAAGGAGGTTATTAATAAGTATGTAATAACCACTATGCAGAGGAGAGATATACTTGAGAAGCTTGGCATAGAGCCGATACACGGGATCCTCCTCTTTGGTCCTCCCGGCGTCGGTAAGACCCTCGTTGCTAAGGCGACGGCTAATACGCTCAAGGCAAACTTCGTAGAGCTCAATGGCGCCGAGTTGGCTAGGGTTGGGCCTGAGAGGGCTGCCGCGGTTGTTAGGGACGTGTTTAACATGGCGCGTGACAACGCCCCAGCCGTAATATTCATTGATGAAATAGACTCAGTAGCGCCGCCTAGGGATTCACCAATAGGTGGTGTTTGGTCTAATGTGGTTTCTCAATTATTGACGGAGATGGATGGGTTGAGAGGATTAAATGGGGTCATCGTTATTGCGGCTACGAATAGGCTTGGTTCATTGACCCCGCGCTTCTTAGGCCTGGTAGGTTCGATAAGATCATATACATACCACCGCCTAATAGGGATGCTAGGCGTGAGATTATTAGGATACACATTAGGAATGCGGAGGTTGAGGAGGATGTGATTGATTGGGTTGCCGAGGTCACTGAAGGTTACAGTGGTGCCGACTTGGCGGCGTTGGTTAGGGAGGCTAAGATGAGGGCCTTGGATAGGGTTTTAAGTGGTGATGATAGGATTAAGATTACGAGGGAGGATTTTGAGTATGCGCTTGGTAAGGTTCATCCATCATTAAGTAAGGAGGTACTTAGTCAGTATGAGGATTTTATTAAGAGGGTTAACCTGATGGTTTAGTACAGTATTTCTTGGATATTAATCAACAAATTATTATAGGCTTAGTAATTTAAAGGGTATTTCTCACATTTCGTTATGAGTCAAAAACCTGAGGCATTGAAGAACGTAATTGAGGAAGTTACGAAATTGGTAAAGGAGGGATATTCCCTAACGAGTATCGTGAAGGAGGTTACTGAGGCGATTAATAAGGATGTTGGCTTGAGCAAGGTGATATTCAATGAAATAAAGGAGTCCATGGTTAAGATAAGCCTGGCAATGTGCCGGTCGGCTTATTCACGCAATGCGCATTAATACCGAGTTATTACCTGACCGGTAAGACGCCAAGTATTGATTGGGGTGACGTGACAATGCACTTATTGGGTAAGATGATACATAGCCTGGCAATTGCCGAGATAAGGAATAGGCTTGGTAATAGGTGCGTTGAGGGTGTTGAGGTCATGTACACGTATAACGCATGGACAATGAGGGGTAAGCCAGACCTCGACTGTGGTAATTACTACCTAGAGTTCAAGACCATAATGGGTAGGGTTACGAAGGCCAGGTTATTCCATGACCTAATACAGGCGGGTTTCTACTCGGCGGCGGGCAATAAGAATACGTATGTTCTTTACCTGGTGCTTAATGATAGTGTGCTACGAAATATAGTACCCATTGAAGTAATACCTGAGGTTGGTTACCCAGTCATCTACGCCTTTAAGCTTTGGGTTAAGGCAGTGGAGGGAGGTGATATTGGCGCACTTGTTGCTAAGACAACATCATGCAAGGTGTGTAGGTTTAGGAATATTTGTATAATGAGGACTAAGAACCCGCACGAGGTCCTACTTCCGGGCAAGGAATTACTTGATAATTACCTAGATTATGTGAAGCATGAGGTATCGAAGGCCGGAGTTAAGGTGATTGGTTGATGAGTCTTGAAGAAATAACTGACCTAGCGAATTACCTATTGAATAGGTTGCAGCTTAGGGACACGCATTTTGTAACCTCGATTTCTAAATGCTCATTACTATCCCTCAGAAGAGATGTTAGTATAATGGATGAGGCTTACAGTGAGTATCTGCCAAGGATCCTGACAGTATGTGCCACAGAGAAGCACGTGATTAGGTTGAGGATTTAATGCTTGAGCTACCGAGGCTTTTAAGGTGTGGTGATTCATTAATATTACCGAAGCTTATGCTCCTTAAGGACAATGTTAAGTCCCACATAGTCGAGGCATTACTTGTGGCTGCCCTACTCAATACTGAGATTCAGCTTCATTACTTATCTAGGAACATCAATGGCGATATTGAGGAGGGTCTATCAATACCAATAAAGCCGAGTGGGGTAAGGAATTACTTGATGCTGTTATTAAGTCCTTGAGGAATAAGGAGGTTGAGGTTAAGACAATAAGCTGCGGTTCATGCCCATTAAGGGATGTATGTCCATTCAGTAAGTTGGGTGATAAGGTCGTAATACCTGGTGAAACCATGAAGATAGTTGAGGACCTATATAGTAAGTTGGTTATGGAGGTTACGAACGCGCAGGAAGAACGTAATACAGAGGCTTTAATACCGCCGGGTTCACTGGATAGGGAGAGCGTCCGGGATTACCTTAAGCGAGTCACTGAGTGGGCTCGTTCTCATGGCAGGACTTGGGTTAGTGTTGCGGTGGGTAGGTGCCTATATGTGGTAGGGAGGGTACGCTGGTGATTAGGGTTACAGGTAGTGGAGAGAGGGTTCTTTATAGGCATGGTTCATCAACATGCACTATTGGTACGATAGATGAGTCGATTGATAAGATAAGAATTGACAGGTTTCTAGAGATTGAGAATAACGAGGCAAGAGGTAAGTGACCGGAGACTACGTGCATTAATTGTTATAAGTAGGTTTTTAAGTGCCTGGGTTAATGACGTTGAAAATCGGTATTGTCGATACCACATTTGCCAGGGTTGACATGGCTAGGTATGCCATTGAGGAGTTAAGGAATAATGAGCCTTCCGTAATGATAGAGAGAATAACAGTGCCCGGCTTCAAGAATACTCCCTGGGCAGCTAAGCAATTGATAAATAAGGGTGTTGATGCCGTTATGGTATTTGGGTGGATTGGGCCGAGCCTAACGGATAAGATAACCTATGCCGTGGCCTCCATGGGCCTCATAATGCTTCAAATCGAGTATGATAGGCCAATAATAGACGTGACGGTTCATGAGGATGAAGCACACAATGAGAAGGAACTATTTGACATCGCGGTTGACAGGTCCAGGAAGCATGCAAGAGGCCTCATACTTATGCTTAAGGGCGAGTTAACGAGGTGGGCCGGCATGGGGCTTAGACAGGGTCGACCGGATGCTGGGCCAATTATTAAGTAAAACTTTATTTAATACTATGTAGGTGTCCTTGTTGTGAGCTCATCGATTGACTTGATAAGGAAGATCTTTAATGAATTAACGAGCGATAACCTACTAATTAGCACCAAGGATAGGCAAAACCCGCTAGTTTCCGAGTACATCATTAGGTATGGCAATAAATGCCCCAATATTGATAATATTGATGAGGATATAAGCATGGATAGGGAGTTGGCTTGGTACCAAGTATTGACTGTGGGGGTTGGTATGAAACTAAGTATAAATAGGGTTAGCTTGAGCTTAGGCCGCGTTGATAATTCCATAAGGATCACATTAAGGCTTATGAATGGTGATAGGCTGAAATCATCGGAGGAGTTTATAATAACATGTGGAGAAGTTAGGGATTCTATTTATGGTAAGTCCATCATAGATCTATTCATTAATTTGGACATTGTTTCAAGGTTCTTGAATACTGTAAAGGAGAGAAGAAAGTTAAGTGATAGCTTTATCGATGAATTATTGAGATTTCTAAGTAATGCTAAGTCTAGGGTTGAGCAAGATGTTAGGAGACTGGTCAGTGCTTATCAATGGTTTGAGGAGTGACGTGTTATGGTTAGGAAATTAATACTATTCCTAGAGATGCATCAACCAAGGAGGTTAAAATACGGCGTACTTAATAAACTATGTGATTTGAGGAGTGATGAAATTAATGAAGTAGGTATAAGTTCGATAATATTTAATGACGAAGTGAATAGGGAAATACTGAATAGGGTTGCCGATAGGTCCTATGTACCAACTCGAGTTAATGAGGGATTTGGGTAATGATGGCTTTAGGGCCGCAATTTCGATTTCTGGTTCATTAATTGAACAATTATTAATGTGGCGACCAGATGTTATTGACTTGCTGAAGGAATTAATAAGGAGGGGTATTATTGAGTTGGTTGCTGAGCCTTATCATCATTCCTTGGCATCAATAATTAGTAGAGATTTATTTCTTGAGGAGCTGAGAGATCACGTTGAAATCAATAAATCACTATTCGGTCAAGTGCCTATTACCTACGAGAACACAGAATTCCTCTATAGAAATGATTGGGGCGCATTGATGGAAAAGGCTGGCGCGGCTATCGTGCTTACGGAGGGGGTTGATTGGGTGCTTGGTTGGAGAAGCCCAACGTACTTATACGGCGCGCCTAATTTAAGGATAAAGTTATTATTGAGACATTATAGATTATCTGATGATATTGGTTTTAGGTTCAGTAATAGATCCTGGGATCAATGGCCATTAACTGCTGATAAGTACATGGCATGGGTTAGGGCAACCCCAGGGGATTTCGTGCTAATTGGCCTAGACTTTGAGACATTTGGTGAGCACCATTGGCGTGAAAGTGGTATTTTCGAGTTCTTGGCCTGGCTTCCAAAGGAGGCACGTAGAGCTGATGTTACTTTCATACATCCATCGTCATTGGTCAATGAGGAACCCATTGATTATTTAGACATCCCATCAACGATATCCTGGGCTGATGTTGAGAAGGATGATAGTGCATGGCAGGGAAATGAACTACAGAGGATAGCGCTTGAGCATGTGGTCTCCATAGGCAATCTAATGAGGTCATACGGTCTTGAAAAAAAACCTGGAGATACTTGTTAATGAGCGATCATTATTACTACATGTCGATGAAGTACGGACCAAGTGGTGAGGTTCACAATTACTTTAATCCCTTTAATTCCGCATTTACTGCTTTTAAGGCCATCGAGGATGTGGTTGTGGGAATTACATGTGCGCTAGCTAATGCAAGAAAGGATAGGTTTTATGGAATTAAGTGAGTCGGTATAATACTATGGTAAATAAGGTGCTAGTTACCGTTAGGGCATCCTTTGAGTACGGCATAAGGCAGGACATTAGGGATTATCTATTTTTCTTTGATAGGGATGTGAATGTTAGGGCTACGGAGTTCCGAGGTGTCCTAATCATAGAGGTTAGTAAGGATCCTAGGCATGTGGCGCAGTTCCTCATTAATGCGCCAATACCTGAGAATGTATTAACTTCAATAGTGCCGATTATTTATGAGGGTAACTATAGTACTATTAATGACTTGGTAAGTAGTGTTCGTGATCACGTAAGTGGTGATTGTAGGGCTTATATTGTTAAGTGTAGATTACGTGGCTCCTCGATAGGCAACGATAATTGCGAGAATGCGGTGATCGGTCTATTAAGGGTTCTTGGATTTCGCACTATGTATAGGGGTGCTTCTGATTGTGCAGTTATTATTGAGGGTTTGGGTAATTGGTTTGGTATTTATGTCGGGCCTAGGTCGTTTGTGAGGGTTTAGTGAAAGTTTTGGTTAACCCTAGGTCAGGGCTTATATAGTAACCAAAAACTATTTTTTTACCTCCCCAGTAAAGAAATAGTAAATGCCTAGGATCTTCAAGAACGAAGCTGCATTAACGCCGGAATACATACCAGGTAAGCTACCGCATAGGGAGGAGCAGTTGAAGCAATTAGAGACGTATTTTAGTGGTTTCCTCGAAAGCCCGGGCTCTATGTACCCCAAGGTTATGCTGATTGGTAGGCCAGGTAGCGGTAAGACTGTAACGAGTAGGAAGTTTGGGAATTACGTGGTAAAGTTAAGTGAGAGGGTTAGGTATGTTCATGTGTCTTGTTTTCTCAACAGAACACTGAGTTCGGTGCTAAAGGACATTGCTGTTCAATTAAACATTGCAATACCAAAGAGGGGTTATTCAACGGAGGAATTACTTAAAATGCTACTAGACATGGTTAGGGAAAAGGACGTATATGCAATAGTAGCCCTTGACGACGTATTCCACCTGGTCAATAATAGTGGCCCACATGCATTAGGTACATTGATAAGACTTGGTGAGGAATACGTAAGTAGAGGCGATAAGTATAGGTTCGGCCTAATACTAATTAGTCAGGATCTAACCTTTAAAGACCAACTTGATAGAAGCTCGCAGAGTGCGCTTGGTAATACTGTCATCAAGTTCGAGCCATACACAAGGGATCAAATATTCGAGATACTCCTAGCGAGGGCTCAGGAGGCTTTAGTTGATGGCGCCTATGATGAGGAGATCCTCGAGATGATCGCGGATGTTTCCGGCATTAACGAGAGTTCGATGGATGATCACAGAGGCGATGCTAGGTATGCCATTGACATACTATGGAGAGCCTCGAAGCTCGCTGAGATGAAGGTACTGATAGGGTCTTGCCGGAGCACGTCAGGGAGCCATAAAGAACACGCTCAGGGGTATTAGAAGTGATGAGTTAAAGATGTTACCGCTTCATGAAAAGATATTCCTTCTGGCCATTGTTAGGAGTTTAATGAAGAATCCGAACTCGCCCTACATACTTTGGGACTGCTGAGGATGAGTATCAAATGCTCTGTGAGCAGTATGATGAGGAACCCAGGAAGCACACGCAGTTATGGGAGTACCTTAGGGACTTGAATACAAAGGGCTTTGTTGAGACTAGGACGTCTAGTAAGGGTATGAGGGGTAGGACAACGCTAATCTCAATACCGTCAGAGCCCCTAGCCACATTAGAGGAAGAGTTGGAAAAAAATAATTAAGGGTGAGTTGGGTACGTGAGTGTTGATTTCGTAGAGAGCCTATTTTCATCGAGGATTAGGGTTAGGGTGCTTAAGGCGTTGATTAAGTATAAGGAGGTGAACATAACGAAGCTCTCCAGGGAGTTGGGCGTTAATTATAAGGTAATTGAGTACCACATAGAGGCCCTTAAGAGACTTGGCATAGCTGAGGAGAAGAGGTTTGGTAGGATAAGGATAATAAGGCTCAGTGAGGCGACCCACGGGTTTTAGCCATTGAACGCTTCTTCACAGAACTTGAGCAGGCATTTGCTAACTCTGATTCACGTAATCAAGGATCCTCTTAGCCAATTTATAATGCACATAATCAACCAACTGGCCCTCAAGCTTATTGCCCCACGGCCCTCCTTAACCGCCCTTTCATAAGTCTCAACAACCCTCCTAGCCCAATTGACCTCCTCCTCACTTGGTGAGAAGACCTCGTTGGCCACGGGTATCTGGCTCGGGTGAATGACCTGCTTTCCGATGAAACCCATGGACTTAGCCTCAACACACTCCCTCCTAAAGCCCTCAATATCCTTAATATCAAAGAACACCTTATCGATTGGGTCAACCCCATAAACCCTGGCTGCGGAGACTACCATTGTCTTAAGGACCTGGTTTTGTTCGTAAGTCTTCACTACGCCACCGACCGAGAGTGCGAAGTCGGCTGCCCCATAGGACACGGCGGTAACGCCCTCACTCCTGACGACATCCTCAACCCTAAGCAAACCCCTAGCCGTCTCTATGAGCGGCTCTATTTCCCTACCCGTGGCCTTATATACGAAGCCTAGGTCAAACTCAGCCTTTGGAATCACGACGCACTTAACAACATCGATCTTATACACGGTATCGATGTCCGCATAGAAGAAGGGGGTCTTTGGGTCATTAACCCTAACACAAACCTCCTTACCACCCAATCAAGTTGTGGAAGTAATTCCCTTATTAACTTACGTGCCGCTTCCTTACCATCAATAGGCACCGCATCCTCAAGGTCAATAATCACAGAATCAGGCTTCAACTCAAGGGCTGCCTTCCTAATCATGCGTTCATTATTACCAGGAACAAATAATTGGGACCTCCTCAAAACCACGGGAAGAGCTAGGATTAATTACTAATTAATTTTACCCATTAAAACACCAAAACAGCCCTACCCAAAACCCTCTGGTTCATTAAGTCATCATATGCCTTATTAACATCCTTAAAGCTATAAATCCTGTAAATAGGCTTAACAACACCTCTATGAAGAAGATCAACAGCCTCAATCACCTCCCTCCTCGTATACGCAGCCGAACCAACTATCCTATGCTCTCTCATTACCGTAAGCGCAGGTCTCATTAACCTAATCTCCTCACCCTCAGTATTACCTATCAGCACCAACGTACCCTCACGCCTTAACGCCCTGAGACTCTCGTTTATGGTAGCTGCACCCACAACCTCCAAAACGGCATCAACATCCCTAACTTTCCTCGAAAATTCCCTATCAGTGATAACTTCGTCTGAGTACTTAGCCACAAAATCCGCCTTACTTGGTGACGTTATCGAAATCACATACGCACCAAGATACTTAAGATATTGAATAGCGTGTATGCCGACGCCACCTCCAGCTCCCGTGACGAGAACCCTAGTGCCTGGACTAGCATTACCCAGCTTACTTGCGTGAATCGCCGTTGCCAATGGGCATACTGCTGCGGCGTACTTAACGTAGTCACTGTCTGGCAACTCGAATACGTTGTTTCTCGGTGCTATTACAGCCTCCGCGTAGCCACCAGGCCTGTTTTCGCCAAAGAATTGAAGGTTCAAGCACAGGTTATCCTTACCGGCCCTACAGTATGGGCATGTGCCGTCAGTAATTGCCCCAAACACACCAACAGACTTCCCATTAAGTTCACCAAATATTTCATGACCGAGGATCAACGGAGGCTTCAAGTTCTTGAAACCACCCCTCCAAATAACCAAGTCACGACCACAAATACCCTCAGCCTTCACCCTCACCACGACGTCATTAGGTCCAGGTTCACCAATATCATACTCCTCAATACTGAAGGGCTTATTGAATTCTCTTAGTACGGCTGCTAATACCCGCATTATTATTGTGTTTGAACGAGTCGATTATTAAACTAACTAATACATATTTTATTTAGGACCTAACGTTAAGCATTCTCGGTCAGCCTCTCTCCATCAAAGTAATACTTATTTCCTTAGCCCCCTTTTGCATTACGTGGAAACGTGTATTGTATTGCCGACAATAAACGAGGCCAATAACCTGAGAATACTACTGCCAATGCTAAGGAATTACCTAGTTGATTATGACTGGTTCGTGGTGGTTGTGGATGACGGTAGCACTGATGGTACTCAAGACGTTGTAGCGGAATTCGCCAAAGCAACGAAAAGGGCTGAACTAATCGAGAGGGGTGTTAGACTCGGCCTGGGTAGTGCCATTAAGGTTGGCATGAGAGCATGCCTAGAGAAGGGTGCTAGGTCTATTGTTGTTATGGATGCCGACCTGCAGCACCCACCTGATGTGGTTCCAAACCTTGTTAATGCCGTGCTTAGGGATGGTGTGGACTTGGCAATAGCCAGTAGGTATATTGGAGGTGGCGGCATCGTTGGTTGGTCATTTAAGAGACTTGCCATTAGTAAGGGGGCTACGTACATGGCCAGGTTATTAATGCCCTGGGCCCGCAGCATTAAGGATCCAATTAGTGGGTTCTTCGCCGTAAATGCGGAGAGACTAAGGGGTGTAATTAACTTGCTTAGTGATTCAGCGGGTTACAAGTTGATTCTAGAGTTATTGACGTTATTTCACGTGAAGTATGGTGATTCATTCAGGGTTGTTGAGGTACCGTATACCTTCAGGAATAGGGTTTATGGTGAAAGTAAGTTAGGTGCTCATGAATTAATTAATTATGCGATGCTCGTACTTAAGCTTAGTAATTACTCAGTGCTTAAGTACTTAGTATCTCTAGTAATTGGTTCCATAGTTGGTTATCTACTCTTTAACGTGTTATCGAACATGAACCCAATAGTCTGCAATTTAATATCCATAGAGTTATCCCTGTTCACCGTTATCACTATTTATCAATTGTTAATGGGCATGAAACTACAACTACAGTATTACGCGAAGTATCACCTGGTTAAGTACGTTGCTGTGGCCGTGAAGTTAATGCTCTATATGGCGTCAACGCCCGTGCTTATAGCACTTATGGTCTCAGGAATAATACAATTATTAATGACACTTAGAATAATAACCATAAGTCCGACAATAATACACGTGATATGAATCACGAAAGGCCTTTTAATTCAATTACCTCACTACATTTTCATGTAATGATAATACTCCTAACGACGGTACCTGGGATTGAGGATATCGTAATTAATGAAGTCAAGGAATTATTTAGGGATAGGGTTGCTGCAGCGGAGGTTTTTGGTTCATCCAATGTGACTGGTAAGGTACTGGTAAACGTAAGTGGTGTGACCATTAACGAGCTAAAGACGCTAGGCACTGTGGAGCACGTGGTAATGGTCCTCGACATAGGAAATGTTGGTAAAGACGTAGGGAGTTTAAGGGATTGTATTTGGAGACTAAGACTTGACGAGTTACTTAATTATTACACTCCAAATACCACAATTGGTATAATGGCCGATAGGTCTGGAGATCATGAATTCAGGAGCCCAGATGCAGCGGCATTACTTGGTGAGAGGATTTCCGAGTTCCTGGCGTCCATGGGCATTAAACCCCTCTTCAACCTTGATAATGCCGACCTAACATTGAGACTTATTATCGACCAGGACAAGTGCGTGCTTGGTATATCAATAACCCGTAAGCCACTTAGGAATAGGCCGTACAGGAGGTTTAATCATCCAGCAGCGTTAAACCCCATACTGGCTAATGCAATGTTTAGGGTATTGAGTCCAGCCCCATCATCGAGGGTTTGCGACATAACCTGTGGTAGTGGTACGATAGTTATTGAGGGTGCCTTATTGAGGAGAGACGTGAGTTTTCTATGTATTGATATTGATTATGGCTACGTCAGTGGAGCATTGATGAATGCGCGGGAGGCTGGTGTAGATTATCTAGTTGATTTCGTGGTTATGGACTCGACAAGACCAGCTATCAGAGATAATGTGTGCGCACATGCAATTTTCAATCCTCCATTTGGGATTCGAATCGAGCCCCTCAAGGGAGTAACAGGCTTCTATGACTCATTGTTAAGAGCACTTAGGGGAGTTCTTAGGGATGGTTCGAGTGCCGTATTTATAACTGTTAGGAAGTCCCTGGTCCGGAAAATACTTGCTAAGTATGGGTTTAGGATAATGAGTGAGAGGGTCGTTGAACAGGGTGGTATTTGGAGTTCTATTTTTAAGGTTGTTAGGGAATAAGGAATTGATTATTTGATTTTAAGGAGTATTCTATTGAGCCTTTGGTATGAATGATCTCTGATCCTCATTTGGAAATAGCCTATCAAGGACTTTCCTAGGCACCTTGTACACCCTGAGTGCTATCTCCCTAATCAACTTATCATGAGGTACGCATTTAGTCAGGTTAAGCCTAAGGCAGTGTGTGTATTTCATGATCTTCTTCTCCTCAATCTTCTTAATATTACCAAGCGCGATGTCCTCAGCCACTCTAAAGGCTACATAAAACTTCACATACCTCATGAATCTATCTGCCAGGTCTGGAAAGGCTGTGCTTAATGCTTTATATGTGCCCACGAAGTTCTCCTCAGGGAAGTCTGGAAACCTCATTATTGTACCAGTGAATACATACCTCAATAACCTAAATCCTCTCTCCTCGGTCTTAGGCCCCAACACCTCATTATCAACCATTTTCCTAAACTGTTCAGTATCATTATCACCTAGTTGAAAGTTTTTATTCTTAAGGAAGTTATACGCCTCGTCACACGCAATTTCCACATTGAAGATGTTCTTGAGTGCATTGGCGAGCTCGCCATCAAGTAGCCTAGGCCGTATTTACCAACTATGTATACCGTGGCTATTTCCTTATCGTAAATCCTAACCTTACTAAAGCCCCTGAAGGCTCGACGCCCTTCTGTTTATAAATAATATATACTAACTCCTCGAGTTGATTTCTTGTACTTACCTCATTCCTCATTATCTTACTCCATATCTCCGTGACGGCCTCAATACGGTCTTTATATAGCTGCCTAGCATCTAAGCCACTACTCATATTAGCAATCCACCTATCCAAAGTTCTCCCAAAAACAGTGCCTTATAACCCTTGTGCTTCAGGACCTATGACTGAGTAGCGGCCTTAACCTGCTGAGATCGCTTGGGGAAGATAACAATCCTCGTTGGAAGAGGTAACTTGGATGCAGCCCTCCTAAGAGCTTCCTTAGCATGTGCCAGGTTCTTATTCTCAACCTCAAGGTGCATTATCACCGTGCCTGGCTTAAGTATCCTCGCAGCCCTACCTGAGGGTACGCCAAATGATAACCTCATGCCCTGCTGTAGACGGTCTGCACCGGCCATGGCTAGCATCTTATTTTCCCTAATCACGTGGAAGGGATAGACGTTTATCTTTAGGTAGAAGTTGGGGTCATTAACGTACTTAGACAGGTACTTATACGCCATCTGCCTAGCAGCCTCAAGGGCATTAGCTTATCTGACCGGTCTCCTCAGCCACAAGCTCAACCACGTAATCAAACCTCGCCCTCTCCCTGGGCTTCGTATTACCAAGCTCAAACCTAGGTATTTGAACATATGGAGCACCGGCTATGTACTCAGTCCTCGTGTAGGGTCTCTTTAATCTCCTATAACAACGCGCAGGCCTGAGTGGCATAGCAACGTCGAGTTACTGGGGAAGCATGGGTATTTAAACACTACGCCCACTAAATCCTACTAATCCTCAACGAACCAACATACCTCTTAATCCATGAAACAAGTTCCTCGTACGTTCTCTCACCATCCCTCGTGAGTTTCACAAATCCATCACCATCAATAAGGACTAGGTTCCTCTCAATCATCCAATTAAGGTACCTCTCCAACTTATCATACGATAAGCCACAGGCCGTGGCCAACCTAGTCCTCTTCATAGGCCCATTATTAACCAAGGCTCGATGATCCGCGCCAATACGTATAGGTCAGGTCTGAATTCCCTGGAGTTCATGGTAAATCCACCTAAGCTCAATGATTAAGCCGCCCAGGGACCATAGCCTTTTAGCGTCGTTGGATAGGTCATCCCATTCAATGGCTAGTGCAATTACGAGGTCAATTATTACGGCCATGGCTATTGTATACCACGTCCAGGAAGTATAGCCTAGGAACATTATCAATACCGACACCGCCATGAAAATGAGTAGAAAAAGGAGTATTGATAATGCTAATAACTTGACTATAATTACTAGGCATAACCAATCCTAGCCCTATTAATTTTATACTCAATATCATCAAAATCCAGTGTCGATAGAATCTCGAGAATGCCGGAAACACCCAACTGCATTTTTCATCCCAATCACCATAAGCACTTACATTCTTTATCAATTTATCAATACGCGTATAGACGTAATACGGCACTATTATTAACACCGCAATTATGGTGAGTATACCAAGCCCTGATGGCAATAGCGTTATTTCCTGGGCCATTACTATGTATGTTATAATGGACATTATGTACGCCCCCAGCATCACGGCAATTATTATCAATGCGTTAGTTAAGATCCTCGGTAATTCATTAAGAACATTATTAACACCTTCAATGCGAATAAGCGCGTCCCTAAGCATCATAAGCTTAGCCTTAGCATCTTCAATGCTCATATTACAAACACCACCTTGCTTACCTGGACCACGACCACTATATTATTACTACTATTGGTTGTTACCAATAGGTAAGTGCCCGTTCCGCAGGGTGATATGTTACTAAAGAACCGTGAGATAAGTGATGTCGTGTTTAATGGCATTAAATACATTGATTTGAGGCTAAATGTCGTTTCATAAATTACGAGGGGATTACTTAGGCTATTTAATGAATACGGCATCACTGAGGCATTGGATAATGGAATAACTCTGGCGCACTCAGGATATGCCATATAGTTACTTGGCGTAAATAGAAACGTAAACCTAATGGTACTATTGGGTTCTAGAGCCACTCTTGTGCCATTACCAAGATATATCATTAATGGTGCATTTGACGGATTAGTTATGGTCACTATTACCTTGGCATACGCATTATGAATGACGAGTATCGACAACATGAATCCCGTGGTTGAATTTACGGTAAATATGCCCGCTGGAATAGCATACGTATTGATTTCTACGTTTTGCCAATTTAGTATTATTATGGCCATCTCGGTGAGTACGGTTATTAATAATGCTATGATTAATAATCGACCCAACACCTTACGCTTACCCATTATGGATATTACGGTTATTAATTAATAAACTAAACTCCCCCAGGGAGAGTAACCATTTACTTAGAACCTCTCTGTGATTGCACCCTTATTATCGCCTCGGCAATGTCGCCATTAGTCTCCTTCAACGCCTTAATCGCCTCCTCCCTAGTGCAACCAGTCTCCTCCATGACGAGTCTGATATCGTCCTCACTCGGTTCATATTGCTGTGGGGCCTTTGCACGGTGGCTTGTTGGGGTTGTTGTATTATTAGTGATGTTCTTGGCTGCTGCATCGTTGGTTGCGGCTTAACGACTTTAATGTCCGAGTCACTGGCCTGCACTTGATATATTGATAGTCCCTGTATTTTCATTCTGGCAACCATGGGCTTATTAATCTCGATGGTTGAGCCATCGCCAAGATAAATAACCACCTTGGTTACGTTATTCACCTCCTCTAGATTTAAGTCTTGGATACCAAATCGTTTAAGCATTCTCTTTACTTCTCTTGGGTTTATGCCCACGAAGCCTTAACACAACAGCTATATTTAAGCAATTTTCATCTTAAAGATCGTTAACCACAATATGGTCCTAACATTTGTGCTATTGTTTGCGATGAGCATCCGTAGCCAAGTACGTGAGTTGGGAAGTACTGGATTACGTAGTATATGGAACCACTGCTTATGAGTTTGTCCAGATACCCGCCATACTCCAACTGGAATATTGCGCAGTACGGGCACTCCGGATCTAAGAACTCAATAACGGTTATATTCGCACTCGGGTTGCCAATACCAAGACCACTTGAGGCCAGTTCTCTAATAAAGGAAACCTGGGTTGAATTGGCCCTAAATCCATAACCAAGCTCCTGGCCTTGATACGTAAACGTAGTTACATTACCTAACTTACTATAATTAATGGCGTAGAAAACAAGGGGTGACGCGCCGGCAAGTACATAGGTTATATTATTTGCCTTATTAAGGACGATGAATAATGGGGTTCCAAGTAAATTACCTGGTACATTAAGCGTATAAGCCATTGTATTAATATTACTTAACGCACCCATTACTACATTTGCCAGGTACTGATCGCTCTCATTCACGGCGCAACCCGGATATTTATTTGCCAGGTACTGATATTGGGCTATTGGATACATTAATAAGTATGTAATATTATTCGTCTGTTCATAATAATACAGATAGTTATATGCAATTATGTATATGCTATTTACGGTATTTAATGTAGTATTTCCGCCATACTTATTATAAATGCATATAAGACCAAGCCAATTCTCAACACCTCTCTCAAATGCCTCAGCAAACGATACAGTTTGGGTTGTTGATGAAGATTGAGATGTTGAGTTTGTTTGGGGAGAGGTCTGGTTTTGAGTCGAGTTTGGTCCTACATTTATTAGTGGTGGTTTAGGCGCAAGGAAGTAAACTAAAACCGCGGCAAGTGCCGCTGCGAGTACTATTACGGTTATTAATAATATCCTGTTTATGCTCGCGGTACTTGACATAATCCTCTATCATTGTTTAGGATAAGTTAAAAACCTTACTAACCTTCCGTAGGTTCATTAAGAAAGACATTAATAATTTAAATTATAAATATTAATTACAATGGCTATTCGATTACGGATCAAGTTATCATCAATGATGGGTAGGACCACGGTAACAAAGGCTTTAGTGACCACGGGTTATGAGACCCAGGAGCCGGAAGTGCTAATACCCAGGGGCGTTGCTGAGGACCTAAACCTACTGCCCAAGCTACCCAGTGGTTCTGAGATTAGGAATTACGTGCTAGCTGACGGAACGGTGACTAGGCTAATACTAATACCCAATGCGGTTCAGGTTTGGGTCCTTGAGAATGATAGGGAAGTGGGCGGTATCACGGCACACGTAGCAGTTAGTGACCGTGCTGATGAGGTATTACTAAGTGATAAATTGGTCAGTAGGTTAGGCATTGTTTTACTGGATATTGGTGAGGGTGTTTGGTGCTTTAGGGATGAGATTGGGAGGACAGTTAGGAGGAGCCTATAGAACTTAGGAATGTCTTAACAGTACTTATGAAGGTATCTATCGGCGGTTTGCCCTGGGTGAATCCCTGCCCATAGGTCGTTGACCCACCACCCTTACCATTAACGCTTACGTTAAGTCTCGCCATTAATTCCCTAATGCCCACGCGCTTGGCGGTTTCAGGGCTTAGGTAAACCATGTACTCGGTTCCATTACCAACCCTATTCACTATCAACAACACAGTATTGGGTCTAGTACTTAAATACTCCTTGGCAAACTCCTGTATGTAATTCCTATCCTCATTCTCATACTCCATGTATGTGAATCCAATACCATTTATTGAGACCTCCCTACATGGCCTCCGCAACATCACCCTTAATCGCCTTCCTAGTCAATGCCTTAATCCTACCCTCCATCTTGCCCACATCGTTGAGTAGCTCCTTAACGCCCTTAACCACGTCCTCCCTACCCCTACCAATTAATTCGGATACCTCGTTGATGGAGTCCTCGAGAGACTCCACGTAATTTAGTGCATGCCTGCCCGTGGTGAATATGAACCTAACGACACCCTCCTGAATCTTCTCAACCTTAACGATCTTAATCATACCAATCTCACCAGTATTGCCTACGTGCATGCCACCGCAAGCCTCAACGTCGTATGGACTATCGTCCGGGCCCACCTGGACAATCCTCAACTTAGCCCCGGGCACCGCGCCTCCCTGGTATATGTAGACTCCGAACTTCGACTCAGCTTCGGTTCTGCCCAGCCACCTAATGATCACTGGGTAGTTGCAACAACCATTTGGTTTGCCAACTCCTCAATCTTCCTAATCTCGTCTCTACTGGGTAACTTATAATGCGTCACGTCAAGCCTACTGAAGGGTACGTTCTTCTCCGCACCTGCCTGCCAAACATGCCTACCAAGGACACGCCTAATGCTCTGGAGTAGTATGTGGGTCGCGGTGTGCATTCTCATTAGGTCGAGCCTACGGGCAGAATCCACGATGCCCTCCACAGTCTCGCTCTCCATTGGCGGCTCACCCTCAATAACATGCACGATCACTGGACCAACCCTCTGAACATCGACAACCCTCGCCTCACCCCTGCTATGCTTAATAATGCCGTGGTCAGCCACCTGCCCACCACCCTCTGGGTAGAACGCGGTTTGGTCTAGAACCACGTACTTACCCCTAATGACCCTAAGGACTTGGCGTTGAATTGAAATAGCCTCATATTCTCATAGAATAATTCCCTGGTCTGTGGTAGGTCCTGAACCTCCACTGGGTTCACATCAACCTTAGGCTTCTCCTCACCGACCTGTCTCTGATACCTGGCGGCGAGCCTTGAGTAGAAGTCGTCAGGTACTGAGACGCTTAGTCCAAGCTTTGATGATGCGACATCACGCACAATCTCCGGCGGTAGTCCCTGTGAGTCATAAAGCATCATTAAGTCATCGACCGTGAGTTCCCTCTTGCCGGTCCTCCTCTCCCTATCCCTAACGACCCTATCAATAATGCCCGGCGCCTGCCTAAGTAGTTCCTTAAACTTCCTCTCCTCAAGGTCGATTAATTCAAGTATTGTTTGTCTCTCCTCATAAACCTCTGGGTAGTCATCCCTTAGGGACTCGAGTTCCATGTTCATAATCTCTGTAAGCGGCATTTCAATACCTGCAACATACATGCTCCTAAGCATCCTCCTCAGCAATAGCCTACCCAGGTAACCAACACCGGAGTTACTCGGTATTACGCCATCGGTCATCATCCAGGATAGTGTCCTACCATGGTCACTAAGCATATACAGTGTCTCCTGGACCTTAAGTATGTTCCTAACCTCATTAACGTCCATGCCGACCTTACTCGATATGTATTCATAGGCCTTCTCAATACTCGTAACCTCAGGGTCAAGCTGGCCGAAGTAGGTTGCCATGTGCATTAGCATTTCATCGCTTGGCTTTGGAAGACCTAACCTACTCCTTAGCTTCTCAATGAATGGCCCAAAGACGGCATCATAAACAGTGGGCTTACCCGTGAGTAACCAGTAGATTCTCTCAAGTCCATAGCCCGTGTCCACGATCTTCATGGGCATCTCCACGTACTTACCATTGACAGTCCTATAATGCATAAAAACGAGCGTAGCTATTTCTAGGCCACCCACGAGAACCTCGAGGCACTCACCCGCATTACCGCCGCCCTCCCAAATATTCTCCTTATACGTGATTTCGTCATCCTTGAGGCCGAGTTCCTTCGTGAAGACTCATGCGCGTACTCGACAGTCTCATCAATCCAGTAAATGTACTTATCAGGGTAGTTAAAGGCGTGGTGTGCCATCATCTCAAAGCCCGTTAAGTGCCTACCGCTACGGCCGACCTTATCGATGTCCGTAAACCTAATGCTGGGTTGGGAAAGGGTCAGTGGATTTGCTGGTGGTGGTACAATGCCCTCCGTGACCCATGGTTGGAAATCATAAATTGA
Organism: Vulcanisaeta sp. JCM 16159; assembly: GCF_001316265.1. Taxonomy (GTDB): domain Archaea; phylum Thermoproteota; class Thermoprotei; order Thermoproteales; family Thermocladiaceae; genus Vulcanisaeta. Next base: position 31,855 of record NZ_BBDN01000013.1, read on the forward strand.
TGCGCCAACTAAGTAAACATCGGACCTCCAACGCGCAACCACTGGATACCTCTTAATCCTAACATGGCCATGCCTCTCGAAGAAGTTTAGGAACCTCTCCCTAACATCCCTAATGGACTCAGGCCTGAACTTACCAGGTGGGTTTCCTATGAATAGGTATGGTGTACAGGGTTGGTCACCACAGGATTCCTGGTCCTTATTCAGCGTCCAGTAATGGTGCTTGCAGTATGGGCATTGCTTTCTATAAAACCTCATCCTATTGAATAACCTTATCCTCAATTCTTCCATAACTTAACGATAAATAAAAATGGGATTATTTTTATATTTTGTTCCTGTCGCAATTAAAATTCACTATTTACGCTTTGTCTCAAGGTCTCGGAAGTACTTATACAAGCCATCAACGGCCATTCTAAACAGGTGATAATGAGCTCATGTTCCTAAGCCTATCATAAATCCTCCTAAGGTCTTGATCCCTCTCCGCGAGAATTCTCTCAAGGTCACTAACACTCAATCCCTCCCTAACAGCCTCCTCAGCAGCCTTACCCCAAACATCCAATTGCCTGAGGTGCCTATTCAATAAGTCGGTGGCGTTGGGAACGAGCAAGTGATGCGTATAGGCTATGTACCTTGGATTCCTAGCTACCAACTTCTTGACACTATCAACATACAAGTCAAACCTAAGGGGTTCCATCGTAGTCGGTATTATGTACTCGAGATCCCTAACATAGATACCCGCCGCATCCCCGACAATGAGTATGTCCCAGGGCTCAACAATGAAGGATTGGTGATGGCTTGCGTGACCCGGCGTGTGTATCACCTCCACGGTAACGTCGCTGATGGTCACCCTATCACCGTCCTAGTCTCCCTAGCATTTCTACCTGGTATCTCAAGCGGCCTACCGTATAATTCACCGAGCCAACCCATGGCCTCCCTAGCAGGCACCCAAATAATGTCTGGATTAGGTAGAACCTTTAAACCCCTCGGATGAACGTAAACCTCGATATTTGGGTTAAGCCCCGCTAATGCACCAGTGCCGCCGTAATGATCAATGTGCACGTGCGTAATGAATACATGGGTAACATTGCCTAACCTCATTAATGCATTTCTCAGGTCGTTACTGGATACCGCAGGCCCTCCCTCAAAAACTATTACGCCTCTGCCTGTGTTTATTGCATACACTGAGACCAGGTTACTAAATCCACCTGGCTCTAAGTCTATTTGATATACATTATTCATTACCTCAATTGTCCGCACCATAAATAAACTTAAGACGTACTACTTAATAAATTGTGTGATAATTATATTATATATGGGGAAGTAGTGAAATATAGATAACGAATATTGTATTTTATGAACCAAACAGGCTGGAGAATCCGGCCGCAGCCTCTTCATCACTTGGGCCCTCCTTCTTTTCCTCAGTCGTCTCTTCCTTCTTTTCCTCTGACTTCCTTTCCTCTGTCTTAGTCTCGCTCTTTACTTGTTGTGGCTGCTGAGAGACCTGAAGCCAAGCTCGGGGGCCTTTGGCGCTATTACTGAGGCAAGCGCGTTTGCCTCTGACACGGCCTTAGCTAGTATATACTGCGCAGACTCCGGAGTTACGTACCTAGTGTTAACGGCTAGGTTCAGTGCCTCCATGTGGGCCTTGGCAATGGATACCCTAAGTACCTCTGGTGTTGGGTATGCCGTGTTGACGGCCAGGTTAAATGCATACCTAACGGCATCCTCGACCATTGACCTATACGCACCAATATTCAACCTAAGGTTATCAGCGGCTATTACATACTTACCCTTCAGTATTACCGCCTTTATCTTAAGGGTCTCGAATATGGGCTTTATATTCAATTTCTTCAGAATCTCGGCAGCATCTTCATTGATCTTATCACCCTTCTTAACGACCACCGTGTCCTTAACAATCCATATCTTGCCGTCCTGAACCTTGATCGGTATCTTCAACTTACCAAACTTACTCATTATTGGACCCGGGCCCATGTTCGTATTACCGGCAGGTGCCACTAGGTCGAATGGTGCTACATCACCGGGCATTGCCTCCCTCCTAACACCAGTACTCCAAATCCACCTGGCTAGCTCGAATGGATTCTCATTCGAGAATATTAACAGGTTTTCACCAGTGAATAGCTTCTCAATGTCCTCAGTGACACTACTCATCAACTGCCTAAGTGCTATTAGCACAAGGGTGTTCTTCGCCTTAATAACCCTGGCACCCCTCCTTCTAAGCCAGAACCTATACTCCTGGAGAACCCTGTTGGATGTTTCATGAATATCGACGATGAATGCAGTTTCATACTTGCTAAATAAATCCTTCAATTCATTAACAATCCTAACCTTCTTTTCCGGATAGGGCTTCGTCCTAACATATGTACGCCTAAACACTGGTTGTGAAGCCATACTGGCAAGAACCGCCCAAATGATGCACTTAATTAATTTTTCTTTCAATAAGTAGCTTAATAATGCAACATACGTAAGTAGGCATTAGTTGACGGTTCCTTGTCCTTCAGGGCAGGGAGGAGGTTGGTTATTTTTGATTTACCCAACCTGGACCACCAATAATAGATTAACGCAATTGGTTACATTAATGTTTCGGCTCTATGGGTTATTTAGATTGGTTGACTTTACTTAATCCCTATAATATCCATGAATATGTGGATTAGAGCCACTGGTTCTTACGGGTTAGGCTAAGCCTATTAACTTAACATCATTGTGGTATTATCAAGACCAGTTAAATGGTAGCATCACTAATAACCTGTCGTCTTCATACCGAGGGTTTATGCAGATACCTACTATTAACCACGTAATTAACACGTTGAGTTCGATAACCATAGCCATAACACCGACAGGTACCGACAATTGGAGGATTAGACCAATGAGTCACTTAACAACAGAACCCATGCTTTTGATGCTCATGGTCACTCAATCAATTTTATTAGTTCATAAGTGGTAGTGCTTCCCACCAACGGTATTGAAGGTAATACTTCATATTTAATGGTACTGTTTACCTTAGGGTTGGTGTAAGTACGACTAATGCTCAGAAACGCAGAAGTCTCTCGGCGTTTTCATGCGCTATCTTTTCTTTATCCTTATCGCTTATTGGTAGTTGGTGAAGGAATTGGACAGCCTCCTTCATAGATGAGTATGGGTAATCCGTAGAAAACATTATCCTTTCTGCCCCAACGTGCATATAAAGGTCAAGGAACGCGGGAATAAAGTTAAACCCGCTTATCGTGTAGCTTACATTCTCCTTAAGATAAGCGCTAATGGGTTTTTCAAGTCCTGTTAGTCTCGGAGGAAGCACCCTATCGAGTCTCTCCATAAAAAAATGAAACTCCCTCTCCTAGGTGGCCTATTATGACCTGGAGTTTAGGATGCCTATCAAAAACTCCGGCAAGAATCATCCGCAGTACATGAACGGCTGTGTCGATGTGCCAACCAAAGCCTGCTGTGGAAAAAAAACTATCGCAACCTCCTTCCTCAGTCCATTTTTATAGTAAGCTTCAAAGACGGGGGTAGGAGGCACATTTGGATGTAAATATATGGGAACCCCAAGATCCTCGGCTCCTTGTAACAAGGGTTCAAAAAAAATGGATCGTCAAGATACTTACCCTTATAGTTACCACTTATCATAGCGCCTTTAAAATTGTATTGCTTTACTATCCTTTCAAGTTCGTCAACCGCCTTTTCCGGATCGGCAATTGGGAGCGTGGCAAAGGCTGCAAACCTTTCAGGGTGTTTCATTATTATATCTGCGACGTAATCATTAACTTCTCTCGAAAAGGCCACGGCTTCTTCAATATCGAGTTGTTCTTTTCCTGGAGCCACTAGAGAGAGTACTTGCAGGTCTACTCCTGCTTCATTCATTTCAGAAATCCTAAGGGTCTCAATATCTAATAGTCTCCTCTTAATATCGGGATCTTGAGCATAGCTAAATGCGGAAGGAGGTACCATTTTGTATTTTTTTAGTAATTTTATCTGGAACGGAAAGGTGTTCCTCAAGAGCGATAATTTTCTTGAAGTTGTTCCTCACAATCTTTGCAACCCTTTTCTTGCATTTAAAAATAATGGTATTCAACCAGGTACTCACAAAAGGGAGTTAGATGGGAAGGATCAATTTATCTAATAAAGACATAACGATATAATTCAATAGTATGATAACTACGTGGCATCACTGTGAGCACAGGAAACCGAGTTTGAACTTATTCATGAATTTTAATTATCGTGATATAAACGGGTTCACGCTTACAGGTGAGCTCATGGTTAGTTTTATTATTACGTTTCTTAATTGTTCAGGTCTAACTCTCTTGAGTATTTCGTCAAGCACCGCGGCTATGTTCTCGGCAACCTGCTTTGGGTCCATGTCCTCGGTACCTACCTTACACATGACCTGCGGTTGATCCTTAACCCTAACCCTAACGCTTCTCTTTAGCCTATCAATAACGGCCTTGATGTCCGCGTTTGGCTGGACAACCTCAGGCATCTTGTTCCTGGGACCCAGTATTTGACCCATTACCCTACCAATGAGCACCATCAGGTCTGGTGTTGCTACGAAGTAGTCATAGGAATTGGCCAGTTTCCTAATCTCCTTCTTATTACCGGATAGTTTCTCAATGTCCTCCCTGGTGAGTATTGCGTCTGCCTTGGCCTCCTTGGCCGCGAGTACCATGCGCCCGTAGCCATCACGCAGACCCTCGGTTCCTTACCCTGCAATGGATGCGGCAGTGTAATGGTTATGTTGAATCTATTGGCTTGGTTCTTAACGTCGAAGTCCTTGAACCTAATTATTAGCTCGTATGTCTGCTTAAACCTCCTCCTCTTCGCCTTTGCCTTGGCCTCCATGACAGCCTTAGTTATTGCGTCAAGGTTTAGGCTCATAATCGCGCATTGAGGGAAAAAGCCCCTTATTAAAGCATTTTTCCCTAACTGATGCTGTGTTTTGATTAATTCCCTTAGTTTATAACCTGCCCTCCTGCTTTAATAGCTCTTCGTACTTAGTTATCACATTATTATAGGAGCCAGTGTCCAACTCCTTCAGTACTTGCTTCGGGTCCTTACCGTTGATTGTAACGCCAACACTCCTGCAGGCACTTATTACCTGCTTAAGGGCATTCCTGAAGTTCTTACTCCTTAACTCCTCCCACTTTATGTAGGCTATCTCAGCAAGCTTCTCAATGCTTATGTCACCAATCAACTCCTTAACCGCCTGGTGGCTACCTGTGTCCTTACCAATGGCCTTCATTATAAGGTCAGCGATAGGCGGTAGCTCAGGCTTTACCTCAAAGTTCTTTGTGTCTTCGTCTACCTCTATCTCTACGAATACATTGTTAATGCCGTAATTAGCCAGTATCTTCGTCTTCTTATTAATCTCCTCAGTGACCTTACTAATGTCAATGCCGTACTGGCTCAACTGCTGTACCACTGGTCCACCTGCCTTACCTGGCGCGACCGCTATCTTGATTACCCTCTTTGCCATATCGTAGGACCTGCCTAATGTAGGTATTTAACGTTTTTGCTATTATTACTTACTTTCAATTTTCCTAACACCCTTGATATTCACGATGATGGGCATCGTACTAGATGAATCAAGTAACTCCAGGTAAACCTGACCCCTCTGCCTATCAATATCCACCACCTTGCCTCTATATCCCCTAAAGTTCGACAATTATTTCAACAACATCACCAACATTAATCTCCACAGGCTTAGCCAGGCTACTCACTACTTCATCAACATTCATAACACCCCTAACCATGCCCCTATAGTGCTTAATGCCCGTAGCCAAGTCTTGAATTTCATAGGGCATCGAACCCTCTACAAACACGAAACCCTTTAAGGAGGGCAGAACAACTATTGCGGTTATCTTAACCTTATCCAGCCCCTTATGCTCAGCTTGCCTTGAGCATGAAGGCCACGTTATACTCCTGATTACCCACAGCCCTAAGGGCATACACTCTACAACTCATTGCCTGCTCAGCACTACTCATTATCTCCTCCCTAACCTAATGAGTTAATAAAACTTGCCCAATAATTGATTGCCTTTAGGCCTTACCTGCGGCCGAGACCCCTTGTGCTCAGTATAACAAGTATGAGCATCACGGCTAGTATAATAATTATTGTAAGCACAACAATTAGGTTGAGCGGGTATGGCAAACTAAAGTTGGCACTGCTCGTCAAGTACTGCTGAGCCACACTGAATAGGAATGAATAAACACCGAGTATTGCGACTATTAATGAACCCAACTTAAGGATTATCATATAATTATCCTTAGTCGGCTTCTTAGCCACCTTGAATATCCATGCTAGTGTGCTTAACCAATTCATTATCCTCTTACTCAAGCCTTCATTGTTCATTACGGTTTATGGCCAATCAGTGATTATAAAATTTTCTAATCATTCATCACAATACCAATTGCTTAAAAAAAATCCAACTTATTAAATGGTCTTAAGTCATCATATCCCTGTCCAACACCCAGGAAATAAATGGGTCTCTTGAGCTCGTGAAGGAAGGTCAATATGGCACCACCTTTCGGGTACGCATCAACCTTAGTGACTACCAAGCCGTCAATTCTCACGTACTTACTATAGTACTTGGCAATGTCCAGCGCCTCATTGCCCAGTAACGCATCTGCGATGAATATGGATATGTCAGGTCTGCTAACCTCTGTACCTTACTTAGCTCATTCATTAGGTTAGTGTCTGTGTGCATTCTACCGGCTGTGTCTATCATTACGTAGTCAATACCCCTATTCCTGGCGTGACTTATCGCATCGTAGGCAACAGCGGCTGGGTCAGAACCATAGCCATGCTTTATAACCCTAACACCAAGCCTCGTTGCATGACCCTCCAACTGCTCAATAGCGCCGGCTCTATAGGTATCAGCCGCGGCCCAAACGGCCGTGTAGCCTCTCTTCATTAGTTGATGTGTTATTTTAGCAATAGTTGTTGTTTTACCATAACCATTGGGGCCCAGGAATAGGAGGACGACGGGTTTCTTTTCCTGAAGCATCTTAGTGACCTCGCTCATGAAGTCCACATCAGGTACGTCACTAAATAGTTTGTTCATCACATCGAGTACTCCATTTTTAATTATTGATTCCTTATCACCAAACCTAGGCACCCTTAGGTCTCTCAGGTAATTAATTATTGCGTTGCATATTGCGTCGGCAACGTCAACGGCAACGTCGGACTCCACCAATTGCATGAATAATTCATCACGAATTTCATTAAGCTTATCCTCGCTTAACTCCGTCGTTGTTATTGAATTAACTAATGTGTTTGTGAATGTTTTAAACGCATTCTTCAATTTATCAAACATTTAAACGTCACCTTACTGTCCAGGTTGTTGCTGCCTAATGGCCGTGCTTATGTAGAGGAGGAAGTTATCAATATCCGTTATCCTCTTTGCGATATCCGCTGACTGGGTATCCAGTTTTGACTTCAATTCCTCAAACTCCTTAATCCTCTCGTCGATATAATTTATGGCATATGACACATCCATTTCAATAACGAAATTAGCGCCAACACTCACAAGGACCTTCTCACCTTGGTCGGTGAGGCTTTAATGAAGACTCCTCCACCAACCCCAGCGTATGTGTCCTGAACTGCGCCCTTACTTAATAGTGTCAGCATGTCCTTGGCGCTCCTTAACTCATTTAATGACTGGGCAACCAGCGCTAGGTTTTGCCTAACAACATCAAGTAGTGCGGCCAGGGAGTTCCTCTCCTCCACAAGCCTTTCAATGTCCTCCCTCGTTATCACTATTCGCTGTGGTTGCTGGGACATTAATAGCATCACCACCTAACCAGTGACTCCATGGATAATAATTGCAGTATCTCTGTGTGTTTGACCTCATCCTTATTTATCTCCTTGACCTCCTCAATCTTTATCATACTCCTCTTCAACTTATGCCTACTCCCTAACTCGCTATATGCAATCTCCACGGCCTCGCTCGGCTTTGTAGCCAGCAACTCCAGGGAAAACCTTTGCCACTGCATTCCAACCCTCATACGCCCAACTATTCTATAAATCCTAACCGACACGTTGATGAATTTAGGCATGAAATATTTAATCTTTTCCCAATATGTTTTTAAAGGAGAATTACCAATACTAGTCAGGTGATTGGTATGGTCCTGACATGCGACGTCTGCGGTGCACCAATTGAGGGTGAACCCGTCATTGTGGAGATTGATGGTGCAGTATTAACGCTATGCCAAAAATGTGCCCGTAAGTACACCAGCGTTAAGGGTGTTAAGGTAATTAGGGGTCCATCGCAAGTCCAGACGACGCAGCAGTCGATGGTTGTTGCTAAACGTGAATCCAGGAGGGGAGTTACGTATAGGTCAGTAAGCCTAGGGTTAATGCCGATAGGTATGAGGTCGTTGAAAACTATGCCGAGTTGATTAGGGAGGCTAGGGAGAGCCTTGGCATGAGTAGGGATGTTCTGGCCAAGGTGATTGGTATTAAGGAGAGTATATTGAGGAGGATTGAGGATGGCCAGTTAATACCGGATATTGAACTTGCCAGGAAGCTCGAGAAGGCGCTTGGTATTAGCTTACTTAGGGAGTCCGAGGATGTTGGCACGGAGACCCAGAGACCTGTTAGTAAGTCATTAACGTTAGGTGATGTGGTGACTCTCCGCGAGAAGAGCAAGGGTAAGTGATCTGCCTGATATATTGTGGCAATAGTTTTAAATAACGAGTGGGATACAAAAATGCATAGTGGGTAATAATAGGGCTAAGGCATTATTGCTTGTTGCCGATAACGTTGGAGAAAATAGAATCAGGGAATTTCAATTGCTCAGTGAGGCTGGCGGTTATGAGGTTCTTGACACGATCATACAGAGGAGGAGGCCCGACACACGTTATTACCTAGGCATTGGTAAGTTAGGTGAGGTTGAGTCGCTCGTTAGGTCCCTTGGGCCTGACGTGGTGATTACGTATCATCAATTAAACCCAATTCAGTACGTTAACCTTGAACGTAGATTAAAGGTTAAGGTCATGGATAGGATACTGCTGATCCTTGAAATTTTTGAGAGGAGGGCTGGTAGTAAGGAGCTAAGCTCCAGATTGAATTGACGAGGCTCAGGCTCGAGATTCCAAGGGTTAGGGAGTTCATTAGGCTCGCCAAGATGGGTGAGCAGATAGGTTTCTACGGCGGTGGTGAGTATGCAATAGAGGCCTACTATAGGTACATGATGAGGAGGATAGCCCACATCAGGAGGGAGTTAAGTGCAATTAGGAGGAGGAGGGAGATGCTCGTAACTAAGAGGAGGGATTACGGGCTACCGCAGGTCGCGCTCACAGGCTATACGTCGGCCGGTAAAACCACGCTCTTTAATAGGTTGGCCGGGGAGAGTAAGTACGTTGATGGTAAGCCCTTCGCGACACTGGACACATACTCAAGGCTTGTTGATTTCAATGGGTTAAAAGCGATATTGACCGATACCATAGGCTTCATTGATGATTTACCACCATTACTTATCGAATCCTTCTACGCAACCATTGCTGAGGTGCTCAATGCGGATCTTGTTCTATTCATGGTGGATATAAGCGATGGTTACCAGGAATTCTCGAGGAAAATCATGAGCTCCATAAAGATATTTAATGACTTAGGGATACCCAGGTCTAGGATACTGCCTGTTCTCAATAAGATTGATTTAATGGATAATGTCGATATTAATGATAAAATAGGTCTTGTGAAAAGTGAATTCCCGGATTATGTGATAATATCGGCGAAGACAGGTATTGGCATTAACGACCTTAAAAACGCAATAAGGCTAGGTTAGAGCCTTTAATCATTGACAGGAAACATGGCAATAGTAAGGATTTTAACCCAATAGATTAATCACCCATTAATGGTCGAGGATCTAGAGACGTCTTTATTTCTTGAATACGCAAGGAGGAAGATAGCCTTTGAGTATGATAATGAAGATATGGCGAATTAGCCGTTAAGATCCTGAGAACGTTGATTGAGAAGGGCGAGGCAGTACCTGATGAAACCCTAGCCCTAATCCTAGGCATAAGTGCCACGGAGATTAGGAGGATACTGCATGTAATGCATAAGGCTGGCCTCGTAGGCCTCATTCGCGAATCCACAGATCAGTATAGGTATGAGTATAAGTGGTTCATCAATAGGGACTTCATCAGGAAATTCCTCGTGCAGCATATCAACAATGTTTCATCAAAGTTAATGCATAGGATAAACGCGCTAGGCACAACCACGCTTTATATATGCCCAACATGTTTCAGAGGCTACACGCTCGATGAGGCTTATGAATATGATTTTAGGTGCCTAGGGATGACACAGAATTAGTACAGGCGGATGTACCTCGGAAATAACATTCCTTTCAAATGTCATTAAGAATTTACGTAGGGAGGAAAAGGAATAATACGATAAATTAATTTAATGATACGCTCATTTTAATCACACTATCGAATTAATACTTGCCTTTGGATAATACCCTAGCTGCCGTGATTAGCGGATGCCAAATTGGCGCTGTTGGTGGTGAATATGATAGATCAGCGAAGAAGAAGTCATCAATGGTGGCGCCCTTCCCTATCAATGCGGCTGCCACGTCGATATAACCAGCAATTATTTTGTCAGGACCTATTACCTGAACTCCAAGAACCCTACCGCTTGATTCGTCAATGATCATCTTAATATTAACTTGAACACCACCTGGGTAGTAATGAGCCGTGGTTCTAGCCTTAATCGTGGTAGATACAGGCTTGAACCCCTCCTCCCTTGCCTGCCTCTCCGTGAGCCCAGTCCTAGCCACGTAGAGACTAAACACCTTAGTCACGGCAGTACCTAACACACCTGGGAATTTTAGGAACCTACCCTTAACCGCATTCGCACCAGCCACCTGCCCCATCTTATTAGCCGGCGGTGCCAATGCAACGTACATCCTCTTCCCAGTGATTAAGCTCCAGGTCTCAGCCACATCACCAGCCGCATAAACATTCGGCACAGAAGTCTCCATGTACTCATTAACCCAGACAGCCCCGGTCTCGCCGAGTCTCGCGCCGGCCTTAACTGCGAGATCCACGTCCGGCTTAACGCCAACACCCATAACCACCTTATCAATATTGTACTCGCCCTTCTCCGTAATGACCTTATTCACATGGCCATTAACACCCCTGAAGCCAACAACCTTCTCATTCAGGTGTAGCTCAACACCATTCTTAATGAGTTCATCATGTATTAGCTTAGCCATGTCCTCATCAAAAGTCGTTGGTAGTACGTGAGGCATCATCTCAAATAGGAGCACCCTCTTACCGAGGTTCCTAAGCGCCTCGGCGACCTCAAGGCCTATGTAGCCACCACCAACCACGGCAACTGTGCTCGCCTTCTCGACTTCCTCCCTTAATTTTGGCGCCTCATGTGGAAGCTAAGTGTCAATATGCCATTTAGGTCGTGGCCCTCCACAGGAAGTGTTATTGGTTTTGCGCCAGTGGCTATTATGAGTACGTCCCATTGATACTTAACTGTTTCATTGCCCTCCCTGGCATACACGACCTGGTTCTTAGTGTCCACATCAAATACTTCAGCGTTTATTTTAACGGTTATTCTTCTCTCCTTAGCGAACTCCTCTGGGGTATATATCGCTAGGTCCTGAGCCTCCTTAACAACACCACCTATGTAATAAGGTATTCCACAAGGTGCATGGCTTATGAATAGGCCCTTATCAAGCATCACTATCTCTGCCTCCGGGTCTAGTCTCCTAGCCCTAGCTGCTGCCGATGCGCCGGCGGCGCCGCCACCGACTATTACAACACGTTTGCCCATATAGCCTCCAGAACTACTACGACTTAATTAGTTTTTCCATTAGCCACAATCGCCATTGAGTCTCATTAATAACTCATTAATTATCTTCCTAGCGGCCAATGCATGCCTCCTTCTGATGGGGTATTGAATCGCTAATTCAGTGCCACCCAACTCACTCGCACTTCCATACTTGATGCACTCAGCCACGTATTTACTCACGTGGGGTGTTAATGTCCACGCTATTAATTCATGAATAACACCATCATCGATAACGCTTGGTATTCTTTTCATCATCTTTATAAACGTTGATGAAACGAGGTACTTCCTATCAAGTATGTAATGGAGGAATTCATGAACGAAGGTATCAACTACATTACTTATATCGTTTAACGTGAGGTCTCCCCTAGAGATAACATCATTTAACCTAAGTAGGTCCCAGATCGACAATGCGATTACCTCGTTCCTATTAATGGGTATTATCTTCCCGTAAATGGTCGGATTATGGGTAAGTAATATCTTGGCATGTCGGTCTCGAATACCTTACTCATTATCGTTGACGCCTTTAGTATTAATTGAAAGTACGTATCCGCATTACTCCTTGCTATGCTTATCTCATCATCAACGTAGTACTCACAATCACTGCCACATGTGATCATTAACTTAATGAGCAATGTCGGGCTTGCCTTAATGGTTACTATGTATGTATGTCCATGCCCCCTCATACTCTCTATGGTCACGTACTTATTAACGTCATAATCCCTCATGAGTGATTCCACGGTATCTCTAGTAATTAAGGCGTACTCCTCACCATGGGGCATGAAGTCAGGATTAACGGAGCCCAATAAATTTAGGATTAGGTCGAGGGTGGATAATGCGATTCTTAATTTAATGCGTTGTCTATTAAGTAAGAATACCAGTGTATTTATGGATTTTAAGTTGTTTAGGAAATCATTATGAAGCTTTCCAACATAGTTCCATGATAAGTTAGTCAACATGTTAATTATCACTGATGCAGTATTAATTTTATTATCCGTAATTTAAATGATTCTTCTTAGTGCATTGGCTATCCTTCTGCGCAATACTATAAAATTTCCAAGTGATGCGTCTACCACGTGCCCTTGCCAATACTCAGTGGTGTTAAGCTCCCTGGATCACAGAATTGGGTGGCGTCGCCTCGGAACACCCCGTGGCCAGTAGGTTGGGTCTTGATGTTCTTAACCTAGGTGGTAATGCCGTTGATGCTGCAATAACAACATCACTTGCGCTGGCCCTTACGCAACCACACCTGGGCGGCCTTGGTGGTGACTTCTTCGCAATGATTTACATCGCCAGGGAGGGGAGGGTTTACTTCTTAAATGCGAGTGGGTGGGCACCGCGGAGACTAAGTAGGGAGTTATTAATGCAAAGGGGGTTGAATGCAGTACCAATAAGAGGTCCGCTATCACCTGTGGTTCCTGGATTATTAGCAGGGCTTCATGCAATGTGGAGGCGATTTGGAACCGATGAGTGGAGGTCCTTAGTAAGACCGGTCGTTGAGACTGCGAGGAAGGGTTTCCCAGCAAGTCCAAGCTTCGTTAAGGCCATAGAATCACTTAAGAGTGACATTGTTAATAATAATTACTTCAAGTCAGTATACCCAATAGATGCCAGGCCCTGGTATGTGGTTAGGATTGAGCCGTTGGTTAAGACCTTCGAATTAATAATGGAACACGGACCCGACATACTTTACAGAGGGAGATCGGTGAGGCTCTCGTGAATTACGTGCAGTCCGTTGGTGGTGTTATGGAAATGAGTGATTTAATGGAGTATGAACCTGAGTGGCGTGATCCACTGAGTATTGATTATAAGGGCTTAACCATCTACGAGTCACCGCCCAATACCCAGGGCATAACCACGTTGATGATATTAAGGCTTCTGGAGAAGTTGAATGTTAGTGCCAATACGTGGTCGCGTAGTAGGATTGAGACTTACCTGGCATTTATAGGATTGCCTATGAGTTTAGGGACTCGTACATTGGCGACCCAAGGTTCGTTGACGTGCCAATCAACAAACTCCTTGACCCGGAATTCCTGGAGTCCACGTATAGGTCCAGGGTTAGTAAGCAATTAAGTGGCTCCGGCGATACGACATACTTCGTGGTCGTGGATAGGGAGGGCAATATTGTAAGTGCCATCCAAAGCCTATACCAGCACTTTGGTTCATTAGTTACCGAGCCTAAGTATGGGATTACACTCAATGATAGGGCGTCAGATTTCTCAATGGATGGTCCGAACGCATTAATGCCAAGGAAGAGGCCGCTTCATACATTAAGTACTGTAATAATCACTAAGGATGGAGAACCAAAGTATGCACTTGGAACCTCTGGGGCCCACTTCAGACCGCAGCAACACACTTTATTCATAACGAACATTGTTGACTACGGATTAAGCCCCGTGGAAGCAATCGATGCGCCCAGGTTCCTGTGGGACAGAAAGTCATTAATCATTGAGGAGGGTTACGAAGTAACGGGCTTAACAGAGCCGCACCAAGTAATTAGGTACCCTGGGCGAACAGGCGTGGCAAGCATAGCCGCGTTTCTCAATAATGGTAGGAAACTGCTCTACGCCGATATACGCGGGGATGGGCTGGCCCTCGGTCAATAACCTCATGTTTATGACTGCAAATGTATGTGGCGGGAAGTACTTATAAATAGGATGCTTATCCTATTATCGTATGTCGAGGGGTATTTCGAAGGCATTGGTTGTGGGAATAGTCGTAATAATCGCCGTGGTAATCATAGCCTTATACTATGTAACTCAAGCCCAAACATCAAGGCAGAGCATGCATGGTGCTGGCGTTAATTATCCAATAACGGTGGTTGATTACTTGGGCCGTAACATCACGATATACTCACAACCAAGCACCATAGGCACTGTAAGCCCTGACTGCACACAAATAATATACGCATTGGGCTTTGGTGATAGGGTTGTTCTAATTGACACTTATTCCGAGCAATTGCTTAAATACCTAAACGTCACAGTACCGAGTAATGTCACCACTATTAATTCAATATATGGGTCACCACCGATAGAACCAATAATAACCGCACACCCATCACTACTCTGCGCAGACGCTGGTTTCCAGCCACAGCTTGTGCAGAGCGTTGGTACGTTAAGCGCGGCTAACATTACCGTGATATTCATAGGCGGTACGAGCAATACAAACGTGACCGACATAGAAAGTGACATAATGCTAATGGCTAAGGCACTCGGTGTTCCAGGTAAGGGCGAGGAGGTAATAAGTCACATGAATGCCGTCATCAATTACGTAGAGGGTAAGGTCTCAAATGAGCCAGGGTAACCGTAGCCTACATATCGTGGTACAACCCAATCTATGTCGCGGGTAATTCCTCATTTGTTGGTTACTACATTAATCTAGCCGGTGGTTACGATCCATTCAACGGCATGTACCCCACGGTAAGCCCAAGCCAATTACTCACGGTTAACCCTGACTATATAATTGCTGATGACTTCATGGGTAACTACACGGCAACTCTCCAGGCAATACTCTCAATACCTGGAATAAACAGTACGGATGCGGTCAGGGAGGGCCACATATACGTACTTGGTGATTTCGCGGAGAGCCTCATCGAGGAGCCTGGACCACTCTCTGTTTATGGGGCTCTATTGCTCGCCATGATACTTCACCCAGGCGCATTCGGCCTTAATTCAACGGCCATACCGCACTATATAAGTGCCCAGTGGGTTAATCAATATGTTAAGCCCAACCTAAACATTGCATTGGGCAATGGGTGATTACAACGGTAAAGGACTTCATCATTAAATTCCTTTGGATCTTTATTCCATTATTACTAATAGGCATTGTCCTGAACCTCATTATTGGTGA
Organism: Vulcanisaeta sp. JCM 16159; assembly: GCF_001316265.1. Classification (GTDB taxonomy): domain Archaea; phylum Thermoproteota; class Thermoprotei; order Thermoproteales; family Thermocladiaceae; genus Vulcanisaeta. The sequence continues at coordinate 47,513 of NZ_BBDN01000013.1, forward strand.
AGTTACGATTCCAATAAAGGCGTTATTTGATCCAACAAATGCCTACAGAATTATAATGATGGATATTAGGCTACCAGAGGTACTTGCATGTTTAGTAGTTGGTAGTAACTTGGCTGTTGCTGGCGCCGTCATGCAGGCCGTGTTTAGAAACCCACTTGCAGAACCCTACGTGACTGGTACGGCATCTGGGGCGTTATTTGGGGCGTTGCTGGGCTTATTAACATACGCACTATTCAGGGCCTCCCCCCTCTCACCAATTATACTCATGCCAATACTATCATTCCTAGGTGCCCTACTCGCCACATCAATTGTGGTGATTTTCGGCAGAGGGTATTGGCTATCCCTCATCCTGGCGGGTATTGCCGTTTCAATACTATTCTCATCAATCGTGATGATACTAGACACGTACTTACTAACCATAATCCCAACATTACCAGCAATTGTTTACTTATTGTTCGGCACTGTGAGCGGTGTTAATTGGGGTGAGGACATCGTTATGCTTAGCGTGAGTTTACCGATCCTGGTGTACATAGTCATGAGTAGTCACGAGATTAATTTACTAATGATGAGTGATGAGGTGGCTCAGGCCGGTGGTGTGAGTCCTAGGGCATTCCGAAACCTACTAATTGCCTTAGTTGGGTTATTAACCGCGGTGACTGTATCTTTCACGGGCATCATAGGCTTCGTGGGTCTCATGACCCCTCACATAACTCGATTACTAATATCGAGCTCCGACAATTCAAGGGTCATACCACTATCGGTCATTTCAGGTTCCACAATAATGCTCTATGCAAATGTTGCCAGCAAGGTGTTGGTTCCCGGAGTTGTTATGCCTATAACGGCAATAACAAGTCTCTTTGGTGTTCCAGTATTGTTAGTGTTGCTCAGGGGTGGTCGCAATGGGTAATTACGTGGTTAGATTTGTGAATGCCAGGATCGGCTATGAGGAGCCAATCATTAGGGATATCGCGCTTAATATACCAACGTCAAGCCTAACAACGATACTCGGGCCCAATGGGTCTGGAAAAACCACGTTACTTAGGGCCATAATAAAGTATGCAAGTCTCTTTGGCGGTTATATCTACATTGATGGTAAGAACATTAGTGAGGTATCGATTAGGGACTTGCCGAGATACGTATCATACTCGCCGGCCGAGATTTACTCGCAAATGGCGTTAACAGTCCTCGATGTGGTTATGAGTTCACGAAATGGCGGTGGCTGGGTAAGTAAGGGTGAAGCAATTGCCGCACTTAAGTACCTGGGTATAGACGATATTGCGAATAGAAGGTTTGATGAATTGAGTACCGGCCAGAAGAGACTTGTTTTGATAGCGAGGGCGTTGGCTTCGAAGGCCCCATTACTATTGATGGATGAACCAACGTCAAACCTAGACCTCGGTAATAAGTATAGGGTTATCCATACGTTGAGAAGGATCGTTAATGATAGGGGGGTTACGGTGATAGCCGCCGGTCATGACATTGACCTGGCGTTGGCCAGTGATTGGGTTGTGGCGTTGAAGGATGGTGAGGTTATGGCGATGGGTGTTCCAGAGGATATAATTAATGGTAAGGTTTTAAGTGAGTTGTATGGTGTTGATGTGGAGGTTTTTGACGTGGATGGGCATAGGCTTATTTATGTTCGTGATGAGTTCATAAAATAACCTTCTCATTAGTTATATTTACTTTATTTTTGGATACTGAGAAAAATTTATTTAATGCATCGATAGGTATTCGCCGTTATGTTTGGATGGGGTGGACATGTATTAAGGATTGATCTATCCAAGAGGAAATTCGTTGTTCAATCACTCAATTCATCACTCGCCCAGAATTACATTGGTGGTAGGGGTTTCGCGATAAAGACTTTATGGGACGAACTACCACCTGGCGCTGACCCACTAAGTCCATTGAATAAGTTAATATTAGCTGTCGGCCCATTAACGGCATTGCCAATACCCAACAGCGGCAAGTTGCTCGTGGCTGCCAAGAGCCCATTAACTGGCGGTTATGGTGATGGTAATATTGGTTCATGGCTGGCCATTCATATGAGGAGGGCAGGCCTTGACATGATAATAATCGAGGGTAAGGCAGAGGAGCCACGTACTTGTACATCGAGAATAAGGGCGATGAATTTAGAGTTGATTTTAATAGTGCGGAGGATTTATGGGGTCTTGACTCCTTCACCACAGAGGATAGGTTGAAGAGAATCCATGGTAGCGACGTTGGCATGGTATTAATAGGGCCTGCCGGTGAGAGGCTCGTGAGGTTTGCAACCATCGTTGCACAGAAGGGTCGTAGTGGTGGTAGGCCCGGCATAGGGGCGGTTATGGGTAGCAAGAACCTGAAGGCAGTGGTTATGAGGGGTCATGGCGATGTTAAGGTCGCAGATCCAGCACTTAGGAAGATGGGTGTTGATGCCATAGTGGCTACGAAGTCCAAGCCTAATTACCCATTCTGGATGAGGCAAGGCACCACATCAACTGTGGAGTGGGCCCAGGAGGCCAGTGTGTTGCCTACGTATAATTATACTGAGGGTCAATTCGATGAGTACGAGAAAATAGGTGGCTTTGCGGTTGAGAGGAGTAAGGTCGTGACGAGGTCTTGTCCGCAGTGCGTCATGGCATGTGGTCACGTGGTTAAGGACACTGAGGGCGAACTTGCGGAGCTTGATTATGAGAATATTGCAATGCTTGGTAGTAACCTCGGTATTGGTGACTTAACGAAGGTGGCCTACCTCAATAGGATCGCGGACATGATGGGCATGGACACAATAAGCCTAGGCTCCACATTGGGCTTCGCAATGGAGGCATCGGAAAAGGGTCTTCTTAAGGATAAGATTGAGTGGGGTGATTATAAGAGGGCTGCTGAGGTCGCCATGGACATAGCGCTGCAAAGGACGGAACTAGGTAGGTTACTTGGTAAGGGTGTTAAGGCTGCGTCGATGGAGTTGGGGCCCGAGGCCACGGAATTCGCAATGCATGTTAAGGGCCTCGAGATAAGTGCCTATGACTGTCACGCAGCGCCTGGAATGGCGCTCGCATTCTCCACAAGCCCCATTGGCGCTCATCATAAGGATGCTTGGTTAATATCCTGGGAGGTTCAGAGGGGTAGGTTTGACTATACCAGGGAGAAGGTTGAGAAGCTTGTGGAGATGCAGAACATTAGGGTGGTTTGTTCGAGACTATAGTTACGTGTAGGTTCCCATGGGTTGAGGTTGGGCTTGAGATTGATTGGTACTTCCGCCTATTCAAGGCTGCCACGGGCATGGACATGAACATGGAGGTACTAAGTACAATAAATAATAGGATTTATACGCTGATTAGGGCGTTTTGGATTAGGGAGTATGGTCATTGGGATAGGCTTACGATACACCGCCTGCCAAGTGGTTTAAGAGACCGTTAAGTAAGGGGCCGCTTAAGGGTGCTAAGCTTGATTATGATGGCTACCAGAAAATGCTTAGTTGGTATTACGAATTGAGGGGTTGGGATGAGAGGGGCATACCGAGGAAGGATACCTTGAGGCATTTAGGGCTTGATTTCGTTATTCCACAGCTCGAGTCTAGGGTTAATCTTAATTGAATTTAATAACGAATTAAGTTTATATAATGATTATACGTGACTTGTGATAATGAGTAATGAGTGCCGCCTACCTTTATTTGCGGATTGTAAAGAGGTTGATGACAGCATCAAGTGCCCTGGCGATAGTGGCTATAGCGTAATACCATTGTTCGGCAGGAGGGTTAGGGTTCGTAAGGATTCAGCACCAATAAGGCTTATGGGTTGTTTAGATGAATTATCGAACATAGCAAACAATGTTAGGCTCAACTTCAGTGGTAATGCGGTTGGTAAATTAGCATCGATAGTCATGGCATTATCCATGCAGTTAAATGCTTACCTGGTCCAGGGCACAGATGACAGGTTAACCAGGATTAGGAATGTGGAGAGCCTACTAATGTCTAGAATTGCCGAGTTATGTCGTGGATTTAAGGGGCCGCTTGGCTGGATAATAGCGACGACGCCCGAGGTGCAGGCGCTAGATACCATAAGGGTTAAGTTAAGGGAGTGCGGTAGGATAGCATCATCCATGCTTAATGACTATCAATTAGCAATTAATGTAATTAGTATTATGAATCATGCCGATAAGTTGGTCGCCCAGGCCATGTACTGCGTGGGTAGTGGTCGTGTATTTAGGACTGTTGATGATGCCGTGAATTATTTGTTAAGTGATGTCACGGGATAAAGACAGATTTATTAGCTAATAATTATTTGTAAATTATTAATGGAGAGTACGGATAGGATTAAGGAAAAGTATGATGAGTGGGTTAGAGAATTCCTACTGCCAACCCTTAAGAAATTACCTGAATGGAGGAAATTCACATCATCATTTGGAATTGAGATAAAACCCCTATACACACCACTAGATATTAAGGGTGATTACCTGGACAGATTGGGATTCCCGGGTGAGTACCCATTCACCAGAGGTATATATCCAAGCATGTATAGGTCAAGGCTATGGACGTTTAGGGAGTACTCAGGTTTCGGGTCGCCAGAGGATACGAATAGAAGGTATAAATTCCTCATATCACAGGGACAGACCGGCTTGAGTGTCGCATTTGACTTACCAACGCAGTTAGGCCTTGACCCTGACCATGAACTCGCGTATCCCGAAGTCGGTAAAGTTGGTGTTTCGGTTCCTGAAGTTATTTCCATGTCAATCCTCTTTGATGGTATTGACATTGGTAAAATAACCACATCATTTACCATAAATGCCACGGCGGCGGAGATACTGTCCATGTACATAACGGTCGCCGAGAGTAGGGGTATTGATAAGGCGGTTCTTGATGGTACTATTCAGAATGACATACTCAAGGAGTTCATAGCCAGGAACCTATACATATACCCACCACTTCACTCGATGAGGTATACGACGGACATAATAGCCTACACATCAAAAAAACATGCCAAAGTGGCACCCAATAAGCATCAGTGGTTATCACTTTAGGGAGGCGGGGGCCACGGCGGTTCAGGAACTCGCCTTCACGCTGGCTGATGCCATTGAGTACACCAATTGGGTAATAAATAGGTGGAAGATGAATGTCGATGACTTTGCACCTGGGTTATCCTTCTTCTTCGCAGCAACGACAAACCTCTTTGAGGAGGTTGCGAAGTTCAGGGCAGCCCGTAGGTTATATGCGAGGATTATGAGGGAGAGGTTTGGCGCCAGAAAGGCTGAGTCAATGAGGTTGAAATTCCATGTACAGACGTCGGGGGCTACGTTAACGGCCCAGCAGCCCGAGGTCAACATTATTAGGACAACGATACAGGCACTAGCAGCGGTGCTTGGTGGTGCTCAATCGCTCCATGTGAATGCATATGACGAGGCGTTAGCGTTACCTACCGAGAAGTCCGTGAAGCTGGCATTAAGGGTTCAGCAGGTGATAGCGTATGAGAGTGGAGTTGTTGATTCAATAGATCCGCTGGGTGGTTCGTACTACATTGAGTGGCTTACGGACACGATAGAGGAGGAGACCATGAAAATAATTGATTATATTGACAGGCTTGGCGGCATGACGAAGGCTGTGGAGATCGGCTATCCACAGAGGGCTATTGCCGAGTCTGCGTATCAATATCAGAGGATGATTGAGGAGGGTAAGATAGCCGTGATTGGCGTGAATATGTTTAGGGAAGAGGAGGAGCTCCACATAGAGCTTCATAAGGTCGACCCAGTGTCTAGGGAGAGGAGTATTAGACGTGTTAGGGAGATTAGGGAGAACCGTGATAGGGAGGCCTGGGAGAGGGCGCTCAATGAGTTGAGGAGGGCGGCTGATAGGATGATGAGAATGTGTTCCCGTATATACTAAATGCGGTTAAGGCCAAGGCAACCGTTGGTGAGATATCAAGTGTGCTACGTGATATATGGGGTGAGTATAAGCCACCATCAATTTACTAAGGAAAAGATTTTTAGGGTATGAAACATGGTTAGTGATGAAGTATGCCTAAGCCTAAGGTAATCATTGCCAAACTTGGTCTTGATGGGCATGACAGAGGTGCCAAGGTCATTGCCAGGGCATTGGCTGAGGCAGGCTTTGAGGTTGTTTACACGGGTATTAGGCAGACGCCTAGCCAGGTTGTTGAGACCGCGATTCAGGAGGATGCGAAGTTGATAGGCATCAGCATATTGTCGGGCTCTCACATGGAGCTTGTGGGTGAGTTAATGAGGATTATGAAGGAGAGAGGTGTGAATATACCTGTACTTGTTGGTGGGATAATACCTCCTGAGGATAGGGATGCATTATTAAAGATGGGTGTTGCTGGTGTTTATGGACCTGGCACGCCGCTTAAGGAAATTATCGATATAGTAAAGAAACTCGTGGGTGTTGTATAATGAGTATTAATGAATTACTTGAAAGGGCGCGTAGTTGGGATAAAGCAGCCATTGCTAAATTAATAACTCTAGCTGAGGAGGGTATTGAGATTCCATTAAATATACAACGTAAGAGCCACGTAATAGGCATAACTGGTCCTCCAGGCTCGGGTAAAAGTACTTTAATATATACGATGGCAAGGAAAATACCACAGGACAGAAGGATTGCAATACTTACCATTGATCCATCTAGTCCATTCACTGGAGGTTCTTTCATGGGCAATAGAATTAGAATGCAGGAACTCACCTCAAGACCCAACATATACATTAGGAGTATGGCCACTAGGGGTATTCGTGGTGGGCTTAATTATGCGACAATAGCTGCGGTGAACATACTTGAGTACGCCGGTGCGGATTACATATTCATTGAGACTGTCGGTGCTGGGCAGTCGGACACGGACGTTAAGTATGTAGCCGACACAATACTTGTACTGGTACCACCACTCTCCGGTGATGAGATCCAAGCCCTCAAGAGTGGTCTTATGGAGATTGGGGATATATACGTTGTCTCAAAGTCTGATAACCAAGCATCTGAGTCGACATATAGGGATTTACTGGCTATGGTCGACATGATGAGGGAGGTCAAGGGTGACTCTTGGAAACCTGCCGTGATTAAGGTGTCTGGCTTATATGGTTATGGAGTCGATGAGCTACTTAGGTTAATTGATGATAGGTTTAGGGAATTGAGTAATAATAGTAAGTTGGGTGAATCCCTAATAAGCAGAAGGTTACTTGAGATGAGGCTTTATGCCTATGACCTACTTGAGAAGAGACTTGATGAAAATAAGGACTTAGAGGGCGATGTAATTAATGGCAGTTTATCACGCAGGAGGCTGCGAGGAAACTGCTTGGTATGGAGAAGCCGAGGCTTGATCATGTGGCCATTGCGGTTAAAGACCTCAACAGTGCTGTTGAGAAGTTCAGGAGATTAGGACTTAGGGTCAGTGACCCAATAATTGTTGAGGAACAGGGGGTTAAAGTCGTGATGGTGTGGCTTGGTAATACTAGGATTGAATTACTTGAACCACTTAATCCAAGTTCCACAGTGGCTAAGTTCCTGGAGAGTAGGGGTGAGGGCATTCATCACATAGCCCTTGAGGTTGATGACTTGGATGGGTTCATTAAGAGGGTGCAGGAGGCAGGCCTCACACTTACTGGTAAGCCAAGTAAAGGCGCTGAGGGTATTGTCACGTTCATACACCCAAAGAGCCTTAATGGCGTCCTCCTCGAGTTAGTTCAGCATAAGGCACATAATGAGTGATCTTTAAATAATCTAGAGGTGCAGGTTCAGCTTGCGTGAAGAAGGGTAGGTCATTTGAGCATGGTTATACAATAGTATTTAGAGGAGGAGATTCATTAAAGTACTCATTAATGATATTAATCATTATAGTTCCCTACCTAATGAGCCTATATGTACATGAGTCATTAATTATTTACTTTAAATCATTGGTTATTTATGGCATTATGTTCTTATCGGTGTTCATAACCCTTAGGGTAATGGTATCCACTCAATCATATAGGGGCTTTGGTACGACATTGTCGTTATTTAGTACGACGCTCGCAGCCGTAATAGACCTACTGATTACCTTAGCCACGCATAAATTCGTTGTTGGGTTTGGTGCATTATCCTTCGTCTTGCCACTAAGTGCCATGATAATGGTTCTGAGGGGTCTTGAACATAATGGGGGTTCGATGAAAAAAATACATCGCATACCCACTCTATACCTTACCGGGCATACTAATTATTCAATTAATATCGTATTTTTTTAATTACTACAATAGATCCCATAAAATACGTTATTTTAGACTCGGCGTTTTACGTGTTCTCCTTCCTATTCATTTACTACGTGATCTTTAAGTTTGAGGCATCTTACGGTGGTATTGATATATTTAAGTTATTTAGTTCATATTTATACACGGCTCTATTTGAGTATTCTGAGCCGTTTGAGAGAGAGTTAAGTAAAAGATCCATTGTTAGGGACGTTAAAGTGCACTTGTTTATACTTAATAGTGATAATAATGCTTATGTGGTCACCATACCTGAGCTTCATGCCGGGCCAATAGCTAAGGTTGGTGGTGGTTACCTAATTAGTGACCTCGTTAGTGAGATAAGTCGTTATGTGAACCCCGTGGTTATATACACGGTGTTGGTAGTCATGAGTTGGACCCGGCAACTAGAATTGATGTGCGTAAGATAGTTAGGGTGGTGGCTACCAAGGTTAAAGAGTCACTAAATGAGCGTAGTACAGGCAATGTGTGCGTTGGGAAGATGCCTGTTCAAATAGAAAGTCGTAATTTCAGGGTAACCCACGTACCTTTATGTGGGAAGTCCCTTGTGATCATTAGTCGGCTCGTTAAGTCCAGCGATGATATCCCTCTCAGTGTTTATGAGGAATTGAGAAAGAGAGTAAGGCTTGATTGGGATAATGTAATATTGATTGATGCCCAGAATTATTACTCGGATGATAATACATGGGATGAAAATGACATTAATGAATTAGCCCAATTACTGAGTAAGATTGGGGAGTTAGAGGATCAAAGGCTTGAAATAAAGTCATGTGTGAATCATGTGCCTAAATATGCCTTTGGGCCTATACAATTTGAAATTGGTGATAATGGTCTAATAACGTGGGGTCTAGAGATAAATGGTAAGAGAGTCCTGCTGGTCATATTTGATGGTAATAACTTGAGGAGGGAGTTGGCCGACGCAATAATTAATGAGTTCAGAAGTGGCTTCGACATAGTCGAGGTCTTAACCACAGATAATCATCAATACACAGGTATTGCCAGGTTCACGAGAAGTAGAGGCTATAAGGTTGTTGGTGATTCAATAAGTCATGAGTTAATAATAAGGAATGTAAGGAAGAGCGTAAAGCGTTGTATTAACGATCTAAGGAAAACTAGTGTGAGATACTACCCAGTGCTTATTGAGGGCATTAGGTTAATTGGTGATTCTTTTAGTAGTATGGTAAGGGCTGCGGAGAGGGGTGTCATGGATTGGAAGAAGCACTTCACCGTGTTGATAATACTTCCTATACTGACGATGATAATCCTCGGGATAATACTCGGTATTCTTTAGAACTTAATAAATACAAAAGGTTTAATAGAGAGGTCTACGTAATTAATCAGGAAGGGATATGGGTTCCGAGGATCTGAAAAGGCAGGCAATTAGGGCTCACATAGCTGGGTTAATAACTAGGCTTGAGAATTGGGTTAAGGATCAGAAGAAGTTCATGGATGAGCTTCAGAAGTATGGTGACTATATAGTTAGCCAGGACAGATTATCACTATTACTATCAGCACAGGCAATGCTATACTACATAGAAAGGACGCTCAAGGACTTCGAGTCCTGGTTAAACAACCCAATGATAACCTCAATAATGCCCATAGACATGCTAAAGGAGTTGGAGGAGAGACTTAGGGATATAGCCATTGAGTTCGTTAGGCTTGATATAGATCACACGAGTAGGTACGTGGATATACTCAAGAAGATGGAGAATGAGAACGAGATACCAGACATACTAAGGCTCTACATTGAGCAGAGAGGTATTGCTCAACAGAGGGGTCAGCAGGGAGAGCAGGGTGAGGTACCAAGATTTATGTGATTAAAAACTAATATTTGATTTAATTATTTCCCGACAATCTCATTTAAATAGTCCCTAATTATTTGAATGGCGTCCTTACCGAACATCTTAATTATCAAGCCAATATGCTCCCTAATGAGTTCGTTCTTAACCTCGTAGGGTATTGAAAGTTCATATACAAATTGCCTAACATTATTTATAACCTTTTCACGTTTATTAATAAATCCCCTGGTGTATAACCTACTTAATACCGTAAGCACCGTGGTGTATGCGGTCTTTCTACCCCTCTTCGTCAACTCCTCCATATGGTCATTGCCGTAGCCTCCTTAAGCTCATTAAGTATGCCAATAACCTCAGCCTCAAGTGGTCCAATCATCAATAGGAGTCTCCTTCTGCGTTCATTTTGTTCCATCATATAGGTTTACACGCGTAGTTTTATAAACCTAACACACAGGTCTAAAACTTACCAACTCTAATATCTAGCCTAACCTTATACACATATGGAGCATAATCCCTAACAATCCTCCTATTAATGACTTGACAATCATAACCCAAATCACCACAGTAATTCCTAACCAAGCCCTCAGCTTCACCGTAAGGATTCTCCTCAGTGCCCAAATGATAGAAATGAATAATTCCACCATCCTTAATGCACATCAATGATTGCATTAAAAACCTATGAGCGCCCAGGGGTAAAGTTAAGATAATTCTATCGACGCCACAGAATAAATTCATTAACTTTGAGGCATCGCCGAGTAGCGGTAGTACCTTGCCCTTGAGTCTATTCAATTTAATATTATCAAGCATGTAGTAATATGCGTATTCATTAAGTTCGATAGCGATTATTAACTTGACCGAGGACTGCCTCTTCAATATGGTAATGGCGTAGGGACCGACACCAGCGAAGGGGTATAGAATAACCTCGCCAGGCATTACCTGCCTAGCAATGTCCTCTCTATCGCCCTGATCCCTAGGTGAAAAGTAGGCCTTGGTGGGGTCCACCTTAATTAAGTAATTATCCTCCTTATGAATAACCTCAGTAGGTCCAGGGACTAGGACCTCGTACCTATATAGCCTAAATTCGCCTTCCCTTGCGCCGATTCTTCTGATTACGGCCTTGACGTGCTTGTTCAATTTAACTATTGCTTCTCCAATCACGAATTTATAGCCCTCAAGCTCAGGTGGTATCTCAATAATTGCAACTGCGCCTGACCTAGAGCCAATTATATCGAAGCTCCTTGGCACCTTGTCCCAAAGCTCCCTTGGAATTAGTGGCTTAACAGCCTCTTTAAGCGTGGGCACTGACGCTCTTCATAATTGTGTGGAGACCCCTAAATTAATTTATCTTGTGGTCTTCGTGTGGAATAAAAATTAATAAGTGCTGTAAAACTCTGTAAATCGATGAGTAAGGTCATAGAGTCTGTACCAGGCATTGTGTCTTACAGCACGGTTAGGGAGATTAAGGGGCCATTGATAGTTATCGAGAAGACCAAGGGTGTTGCGTACAACGAGATAGGTGAGGTCATTGGTCCGGATGGTGAGCCGAGGATGGTCCAAGTGGTTGAGGTTGGCGATAATTACGCAGTTGCCCAGGTACTAACTGGCACGCTTGGTTTGCCGGCCAAGGGCAGTACCGTGAGGTTTTATGGGAGGACCCTCAGGCTACCAGTTAGCGAGGATTTACTGGGTAGGGTTCTTGATGGTAAAGGGCAGTCTAGGGATGGGCTTCCACTGCCACCTGCCGAGGAATACCTAGACATAAATGGTGAGCCCCTTAATCCATATGCAAGGGAGTATCCGGAGGAGCCAATAGAGACTGGTGTAAGTGTGATTGATGGATTAAACACGATGGTTAGGGGCCAGAAGCTACCAATATTCAGTGGTACGGGATTACCACACAACATGCTAGCTGCAAGTGGCTAGGCAGGCAACGGTTAGGGGCCATGAGGAGGAGTTCGCAATAATCTTCGCCGCAATGGGCCTTAAGTCTGAGGAGGCGTTGTTCTTCCTTAACGAGTTTAGGAGGACTGGCGCATTGAGGAGGCTTGTCATGGTTTTGAACCTAGCGAGTGACCCAATTGCAGAGAGGATACTAACACCGAGGACTGCACTAACAATCGCTGAGTACCTGGCATGGTACAGGGATTACCACGTACTCGTCATCCTAACCGACATGACGAACTACGCAGAGGCCCTTAGGGAGTTATCATCATCAAAGGGTGAATTACCCGGTAGGCGTGGTTATCCGGGCTATATGTACACGGACTTCGCGACCATCTACGAGAGGACTGGCAGGGCTAAGGGCAAGAGGGGCAGTATTACCCAGTTCCCAATACTCACGATGCCCCATGACGACATAACGCACCCAATACCAGACCTGACTGGTTACATAACTGAGGGTCAATTAGTGCTTAGTAGGTCACTATGGGGTAAGGGCATTTACCCGCCGTTTGACGTGATAATGAGCCTATCGAGGCTCATGAAGGACGCGGTTGGCGAGGGTAAGACGAGGGATGACCATAAGTACGTGGCCAATCAATTAATTGCTGCTTACTCAAGGGCGTTGGACGTTAGGAACTTGGCCCTACTTGTTGGCGAGACTAACCTGAGCTGGCGTGAGAGGAGGTACCTCAGGTTTGCTGAGCAGTTCGAGCGTAGGTTCATCAATCAGGCTATTACGAGAGGAGAACCTTTGAGCAGACGCTCGATATTGCCTGGGATGTTATTAGTATATTACCTGAGGATGAGCTAACGAATGTACCGCCCGACATATCTAAGAGGTATTATAGGCGTTCGATATTTGAGTCCATAAAGGACGTAGGTGCGTAGAATTAGCACTTTGTAAATATTGTTAATGCATTCGATCGAAAATACTTACAGAGTTCACGGTAGAGAATCTTAATAAATCCTGTAATTATCTAATCTATCATGCCAAAGACCAAGGCGAAGGAAAAAAAATGGTGCTGATAAGTGTGCACATACCCAAGCAAATGCTTGAGGAACTGGATGAATTTGTAAAGCAGGGCATATTCCCCAGTAGGAGTGAGGCTATTAGAATTGCAATAAGGGACCTGCTATATAGGGAGAATTCGAGAAGTAAGACGCAGAATGTGGAGGATCTAATATTATTACCCGGTAGATAATGGTTCGTATGATAGGGTTAATAAAGAATAATAAAACATAATTATTGGATATTTCTTTTAAAATATTTTTATATAGGTATATATAATATATGTAATTGACAAAACCAGGGCATTAATGTTATATTATTGGTACTCCTTCATTAGTGCTGTGAGGAGAATAGTGGTTGGTATAACGGGGGCAAGTGGTGTTATTTACGGCGTGAGATTCCTTGAGATGATTAGGAGGTATGCAAAGGACTCCGAGGTTTACTTGGTCATGAGTAATACTGCAGTTGAAATATTGAGGCATGAGGTTGGTCTCGATAAGGAGTCAATATCGAAACTTGCAAACAGGGTTTACAATGAGGATGAACTAGGCGCACCAATAGCCAGCGGGTCATTTAAGCATGATGGTATGGTGATCATACCATGCTCAATGAAGACCTTGGCGTCCATAGCCCATGGAATAACGGATAACCTAATTACTAGGGCGGCTGATGTGGCGTTGAAGGAACGGAGAAAGTTGATCTTGGTAATTAGGGAGACACCACTTAACCTAGTACACATTAAGAATATGGAGCTTGTTACACTGGCTGGCGCCATTGTAATGCCCGCAGCCCCCGCGTTCTATAATAAGCCAAGGACTATTGATGACTTGGTGAATTTCGTAGTTGGTAGGGTCCTTGACCTACTGGGCATTGAGAACGACCTTTACAGGAGATGGAGTGGTTATTCTGAGGAGTAGCATAGTAATTTAAGAATGGGTTTGTTAAAACGGTGTCAATAGGATTATGGATGTTCCAATGTGCACGAGGTGCGGCAGGAGACCAGCAAACTACTATAGAGTATCCAGTGGCGAGAGACTTTGCCTCAACTGCCTGTTTAAGTCTATTGAGGATACGGTGCTTTGGACCATTAGAAGACATCGATTAATAAGTGAGGGCGACAAGGTTGGTATTGCGATAAGCGGTGGTAAGGATAGCCTAACCCTAATGTACCTACTGGGTAAGTTCAAGAGACAGGGCAAGATACCTAGGGATGTCGAGTTAGTGGCGTTTAGTATTAATGAGGGTCATCCCTATAGCTGCTTCTATAGGATGGCTAGGGTTGATTATGTGCAGAAATTGAGTGAGGAATTCAACATACCCTATAGGGTATACACCTTCAAGGAGATATTCGGTGTAACAGCCAGTGACGTGGCGCATGGTCTGTGGTCCAAGGGCATTAATGTGCATATGTGCACCATAGACGGCGTGCTAAGGCGTAGAGCAATGAACATAATCGGCCGCCAACTAGGCCTAACGAAGATAGCCACTGGGCATAACCTGGATGATGAAGCCCAGACGGTGTTACTTAACGTGCTTAGTAATGACTTGGATAGGTTCGCATGGTTCGGCCCTAGGCCAGAAATTGATAGGGAGGGTTTCATACCAAGGATTAAGCCCCTTCGTTTCGTTAGGGAGGAGGAGATCGCCATATATGCCCACTACCACGGTATACCACTGATGGAGCTTGAGTGCCCCTTCGTATATAGTAATCCCAGGTATGAGCTTAAGTTTACGCTTGCCCGCTGGGAGAGGGATAACCCGAATATTAAGTATTCCCTGGTATCCTTCGGTGATTCACTGGCAAACTTAATGGGCGAGAGGGCAGTGAATGTACCATTGAAGAAGTGCAAGTATTGCGGTGAGCCAACGTCTAGTGATGTGTGTAGGGTTTGTGAATTAATGAACAGGGCAGGCTTATTGGAGAGGTATTTGGCTCATTTAAGGGCTCTGAAACTTATGGATACGCAATCCCCCTCGTAGTTCTTACTTACTGCTTCAACATTACTCTTTAGGATCTGTGACAGAAATCCCGTGTAGTACTCAATCATTAATTCCTCCATTACGTGCTTATCATTCAATTCAGAGCAGGACTTAATGGTGATAGTGCCATTCCTCTCAATAAGCACAACCTTGCCTAATCCCCTGAACTGCCCCATCTTAATGAGTTCACCTAGATTGCTATTACGTAGGAGCGAGGCATCGTAGATACCCAAGTCCCTAATTATCCTCCTAAACTCCGGATTTGTTAATAGGTCCTTAACCTTCTCAAGTTCCACCACCAGTATCTGCTTATCCCTGAAGGTGGGCATTATCATTGACGGCACCATAAAGGCCTCCCTCTCAACAATCCTATACCTAACCCACTCAACGAAGGAGAATTTCTTTAACTCCTTCTCCAGGTCATTTAATGATGCGTCCATGTTTGTGAGGTCAACCACGAAGTGCAGTAGTAATTGCGTCCTGTTGACTGATATGTTGAGTATGTTTATCCCGTGATCAGCAAAGACATTGGATAGAGCAGCGAGTATCCCCGGCCTATCTGCAGTGAACTTTATCAGGAATTCGCCAAGTACCTTGTCCTTACCCTCAAATGACATCGCAAAGTCCCTGTACAATACCTCCACAAGCAACCCTCAAGAAGTCATGGTTTAAAAACTTATTTGCTGGTAACTTACGGAGGTATTTAACGAGCATTCATATATTATTACGCAACATAGATGAGTTATCTTTTAAAGGTACTCTTATGCTGTGTATTGGGACCTTTATTGGTATGGAGTTCAAACCAAGACTTCAGGAGAAGAGATGGGACCCATCAAAGGAATTAGAATTACTCAAGAAGTGGGAGGAGGAGGCTTATTCGAGGTTAAGATTGATGAGAAGAGGCCGACGTTAGTAATAGACACGCCACCGCCATACCCATCAGGGAGACCCCACATTGGCGGCATAGCGCATTACGCGCAAATCGACATGATTGCCAGGTTCTTTAGGATGAGGGGTTATAATGTAATATTCCCATTCTATGCTGACAGGAATGGACTGCCTGTCGAGGTTCAAGTCGAGAAGACCTATGGCATAAACATGTATGAGGTGCCTAGGGAAAGGTTCCTCGAGTTATGTAGAAAGTTCCTTGATGAGTATGAAGGTGAGTTCGTGAGCATTTTCAGGCGTTGGGGTGGTTCATTCAGTTACTGGAGGAACGGCACAGATAGTGAGGAGTACAGGAGGGTTACACAGGAGACCTTCATTAATCTGTGGAATAAGGGCTTGATTTACGAGACAAGTAGACCAACCCTGTGGTGCCCAAGGTGTAGAACCGCGTTGGCCGAGGCCGAGGTTGAGTATAGAGAGGAGGACTCATACCTGAACTACATCAAGTTTAGGGTTAAGGAGACGGGTGAGGACATAATCATAGCAACCACAAGGCCTGAGTTATTACCGGCCACGGTGGCTGTCGCCTTCAATCCAGGTGATAGTAGGTATAAGAGGTTAGAGCTTGCACGCCATTGTTCCTCCGTTAAACCAGGAAGTCCCTATTGTGTCACATCCATCGGTTAAGCCAGACTTTGGTACTGGCCTCGAGATGATAAGTACCTTTGGCGATACCAGGGATTTAATGGTTGTTAATGAGTTGAAACTACCCATGAAGATCGTGGTTAACCCAGACGGCACATTAAATGAGTTGGCCGGTAAGTATAAGGGACTGAATGTCAGAGAGGCCAGGGAGGTGATAATTAAGGACCTTCAGGAGGCTGGCCTACTTATTAAGAGGAAGCCTCTTAGGCATACGATACCAATTTGCTGGAGGTGCAAGACGCCAATAGAGATAATAGTGACTAAGGAGTACTTTCTAAAGCAGCTTCAGTTTAAGGATGAATTAGTAAGGCTTGTGCAGAATGAGATGATTATTAAACCAACTGAGTACGCACAAACACTGGTTGATTGGATTAAATCCCTTGAGTTCGACTGGCCAATATCAAGGCGTAGATACTACGGTACTGAAATACCGATTTGGTACTGCATTGATGATGAGGGTAATGCAAAACCCATTGTTCCAAAACCAGGTAAGTACTATAGGCCGTGGAAGGATGATCCACCACCTGAGGTTAAGGAGCAGTGCCCAAGTGGTAAGTTAGTGGGTGAGGATAGGGTGTTGGATACCTGGTTTGATTCATCAATATCCTGGATATACGCCACGGGTTATACCAAGCCTAATATAAGAGTCTTCGAGAGAGTTTACCCGCACAGTATACTTAGGCCTCAGGGCTATGACATAATTAGGACTTGGCTATACTACTCCGTGGTCAGGGCATACTTACTCTACGGAAAGCCACCCTTCAAGTACGTAAGGATAAGTGGTATGGGACTTGATGAGAAGGGTGAGGCAATGCATAAGTCCAAGGGCAATATAATAGATCCAATACCACCTGTGGAGAAGTACGGTGCAGATGCAGCGAGGTTCTGGGCTGCAGCGTCTGCGAAACTCGGTAGCGATTATAGGTATAGTGAGCAATTGATAAGGACGGGTCATGACTTCGCGGTTAAGTTATGGAATATTGCGAGGTTCGTTTCATCATTCCCTGAGGTTAATGACAACTATGAATTAACACCCCTTGACCTAATGATACTGGCTAAGTCGAATGAGGTTGTCAGGGACTCTTTAAATGCATATAATGAGTTCGATGTTTACGTACCTGCCAATACGCTTTATGACTTTACATGGCATGTCTTTGCCGATCACTACCTCGAGGCCGTTAAGTCGAGGCTTATAATAGGGATGGTCTATTCACGGAGAAGCAGCAGAGGGGTGCCTGGTTCACGTTATATAAGGTCCTAAAGACGGTGCTTAAGCTTCTTGCGCCCATAATGCCCTTTGTGACGGATCAAATATGGAGGAGTTTATACGGTGAGTCGATACATAGGCAGTTGATTGAGGATCCAGACCCAAGATTCGACAATAAGGAATACCTTAACATGCTTGAGCCATTCATGGAATTCAACAGGGCAATATGGACATATAAGAATAAGACTGGTTTAAGCCTTAATGAGCCTATTGACGGGGTCATATACACGCCCGAGGTCCTTAAGCCCCTGGAGATTGAGCTAAAGGCTATGCATAAGATTAGGGAGATTAAGTTCGGGAAGCCTGCTGGGAGTTACGAAGTGCTGGATGAGTCATTGCCAATATATCTTGTTAAGTAATTTTTCGATAAAAATAGTAGCGCCGCCCCGACAATTACTAATACCATTGATATAATACCTATAGTTAGTAATGTTTCCGAGAAGTTGTAATATTGAAGCAGAAAACCAATTATGTAGGGTGATACCGAACCACCTAATTGACTCATAAAATTAAGAAATCCACTGGCCGCCCCAATATTTGATGCGAGCTTGAAACGGCTATTGAGGGCGCTGCATAGAAGCCGTAGAAGAAGCCAGAAGTAGCATTAGGAAGGCCAGCAGGTATATAATTGATAGCCTAGGTATAACCGAGACTATAATCGCCAACAGTAGTGAGGATAAAATACTTGGCAATGCGTACCCTACCTTATCACCCAAGTATCCACCAATCACGGCACCAACGGACCCCATTATGGACGCCAGGAAGGCATAGAAGCCACTAAGTGATGGTGAAACCTTAAGTACGTGAACAACATAGTAAGTTGACCAACTGAGGAAACCAAGGTATGAGAAGCCCGAGGACAGCCTAATGAAACCCATACCCAATATTCTAAGGTCGCCAGGGCCTATATAAATGGTACTACTAACCTGACCACCCCTTGGAACCCTAGTCACCAGTATTGCTGATAAAATGACTATGATTGAGAAAGTGATGAACGGTGCAAATATATTTACCGAGAATAATAATGCGATGCCATTATCGAGATTGATGATGCCAGGAAAAACATGCTCTGGTAAATACCAGCGCCAAGGCCTCCCCTACTATAGTTTGATAAAACCATGCTTATTAAAGCCACGTAGGTTATTGCGAGTAATGAACCCATAACAAACTGAATAACCAACAATAGGTAGTATTGATCAATAATAATTGGATAAAGAGCATTAATTATTGAGATTAATATTAAAACATAAATCACTATGTTATATCCATACCTATCAACCATTAAGCCGCCTATCACCTGGAAAATCGTGTAACCCACCCAGAGTGATGAGATTATTAAACCCCCCATCACGGTGTTAATGCCATTTAGCCCTATTAGGTATGGCAGTAATGATGGTATGGAGAACCTCACGAGCACAACGGAGAAAAAGGCTAGCGATGCTATCAGCACTATTGTCAGTCCCCTCTCCATTCATATTACCGTCTATAGAAGGGTTAATAAATGCTTAATTTTACTACGTCAATGCTATGGCGGAGGTATACCTCGTTTACAGGATAACACCAAGCAAATCAGACATTAATTACGAGACATTGAAGAGCGAGATAAAGAAGGCCCTTGAGCCTAAGTATAAGGTTGATAAGGTTGAGGAGGATGACATAGGCTTCGGCATAAAGGCGCTCAGGGTCTACATAAGGATGCCCGAGGAATCCGAGGAGCACTCCAGCGATGAGGTTGAGAATATACTAAGTGGTATTGAGGGTATTGGCAGTATCGAGCTTGAGTACTTCACAAGGCTTGGTTTCTAGTCTCCTTCAATCTAAAGTGACAAACCAAGTGAAAACTAATAGCGCAATAAGTTTTTTTAATTCCACGGAGTAATAAGGGTGTGGGAATATGATGGAGGGTAGTCATGCTGATGAATGGATTGAATTGATAGTGAAGGAGGCGAAGCAGAGAGATGCCCAGAGACCCATTGTTAGGGTTGACCCCGAGGTCATGAGGAACTACGGTATTGAGCCCGGCATGATACTACTCATTGAGGGTAAGAGGAAGACTGCGGCCAAGGTTTGGTACGGACTTCCTGAGGATGAGGGTAAGGGCATCATTAGGATGAATGCCATCATTAGGAAGAATGCTAATGTGGAGATTGATCAGAAGGTTAGGGTTAAGAAGGTTGAGGCGAAGAGAGCGAGCACTGTTAAGTTAGCGCCTGTTAACATGACGATTAGTGTTGACCAGAACTTTGTCCAATATACAAAGCAGAAGCTCAGGGATTATGTGCTAATGGAGGGCGACCTAGTGCAGATACAAGTGCTTGGACAACCATTAACGTTTCAGGTGGTGCAGGCTAAACCAAACGACACGCCAGTAATAATCGACGAGGACACTAACTTGATGATTTATGAGAAGCCCGTAGAGAACGTGAACATACCGAGGGTTACTTGGGAGGACATTGGTGATCTTAAGGAGGCTAAGGAAAAGATTAGGGAACTCGTTGAATTACCACTTAGGCATCCAGAGATCTTTGAGTACCTTGGTATTGAGCCTCCTAAGGGTGTTCTTTTGATTGGTCCGCCGGGCACTGGTAAGACCCTGCTCGCTAAGGCAGTTGCCACAGAGACTAACGCTTACTTCATAGCCATTAACGGCCCTGAAATTGTCTCAAAGTACTACGGGGAATCCGAGGCTAAGTTGAGGGAGATTTTTGAGGAGGCTAAGAAGAATGCCCCTGCCATAATCTTCATTGATGAGATTGATGCCATAGCACCAAAGAGAGAAGAAGTAACTGGTGAGGTTGAGAAGAGGATAGTGGCGCAATTATTAACGCTCATGGATGGTCTTCAGGAGAGGGGCCAGGTAATCGTAATAGGAGCAACCAACAGGCCAGAAGCCGTAGACCCAGCACTAAGAAGACCAGGAAGATTCGACAGAGAGATCTGGATCAATCCACCGGATACCGAGGGTAGGTACGAAATACTCCAGGTACACACAAGGAACATGCCCCTTGCTAAGGATGTTGATTTGAGGAAGCTTGCCGAGATAACCTATGGCTACACTGGTGCCGATATTGCGGCTTTGGCTAGGGAGGCCGCAATGAGGCCTTGAGGAAGGCGCTTCAATCGGGTGTTTTGGATGTTAATAAGGAGGATGAGGAGATTAGGAAGGATCTTGAGAAGATCAAGGTCACGATGAATGACTTCCTAGAGGCCATGAGAGAGATCGTGCCAGCGCGCTTAGGGAGATTCACATTGAGATTCCTAAGGTCAGGTGGAGCGATATTGGCGGCCTTGAGGAGGTTAAGCAGGAGCTTAGGGAGCCATTGAGTGGCCGTTGAAGTACCCGGAGAGGTTTAGGAAGATGGGTATTAAGCCTCCTAAGGGTATTTTGTTGTTTGGTCCTCCTGGTACTGGTAAGACGCTTTTGGCTAAGGCTGTGGCTACTGAGAGTAATGCGAATTTCATTGCTGTTCGTGGGCCGGAGATACTGAGTAAGTGGTTTGGGGAGAGTGAGAGGGCCATCAGGGAAATATTCAAGAAAGCCAGGATGGCAGCACCATGCGTAATATTCTTCGACGAAATAGACGCAATAGCACCAGCGAGGGGCTATGCTGAGGATTCGCCTGCAATGGATAGGATAGTTGCTCAGTTGTTGGCCGAGATGGATGGCGTGTCAAGGCTTGACAATGTAGTTGTGATAGCAGCCACGAATAGGCCTGATATCGTTGATCCAGCGCTGCTTAGGCCCGGCAGGTTTGATAGGATAATCTATGTGCCACCGCCAGACCTTAGGGCTAGGTTTGAGATACTCAAGATACATACTAAGAATATGCCGCTCGCTAGGGATGTTGACTTAGTGGAGTTGGCTAAGATGACCGAGGGATACACGGGCGCGGATATTGAGCTTTTAGCTAGGGAGGCAGGTTTATTGGCGATGAGAGAGGTGGATGGTGCCGGCGAGGTATCGATGAAGCACTTCATCGAGGCCATGAAGAAGATTAAGCCATCAATAACACCCGAGATGATTAAGTTCTATGAGGCTTGGTACGATAGGATGAAGCAGACGTTGGCACGTGAGAGACAGAGGGCACCAACGCTCTACGTGTAAGGATTAAAAATAAAATATGCTTCCTGGATGATTATCTGGTTCAGGAAGTATGAGGAGACCAGTACCCATTGAGGCGCTTATTATGGACTTGATAAGGGATAAGGGCGACATGTGGTTTAATGACTTAATGCAGGCGTTGAGGGCTTGGTACCCTGATGTTACGGAGAAGGAGATCCTAAATGCATTAATGAGGCTTGAACTCAGTAGGTTAATTGTTGTTCAGAAGGTTGTTAGGAAGGATGGTGCGACATACCACATAAGGGTGGTTAAGGATTAGTTTGGGGAAAGAGATATAGGGAGATATTTAACGAATTATTTGGGTTACCTAGATGGGCGTTACTGAGCTTGGCAAGTTGATACCAGACAGTGTTAGAAAGACGGTAGATTTTACACAATTGTCGAACAGAATAGTGGCATTAGACGCATATAACGCGCTATATCAATTTTTAGCATCAATTAGGCAACCAGACGGTACGCCGCTCATGGACTCCAAGGGGAGGGTGACAAGTCACTTGAGTGGCTTGTTATATCGAACAATAAACTTCCTCGAGAATAGGATATGGCCTGTGTATGTATTTGATGGTAAACCACCCGAGGAGAAGACCCTGGAGATTGCAAGAAGGAGGAAGGTTAGGGAGGAGGCCATGGATAGGTGGGTCAAGTTGCTTGAAGAGGGTAAGAAGGAGGAGGCCAGGAAGTACGCACAGAGGGCCTTGTTCCTAACCGATGGCATGGTTGAGGACGCGAAGAAATTACTGAGGTTAATGGGCATACCCGTGGTTCAAGCCATGGCCGATGGGGAGGCACAGGCAGCGGTGATAGCCAGGGAAGGCAAGGCCTGGGCTGCGGGTAGCCAGGACTATGACTCGCTACTGTTCGGGGCACCCAGCTTGTTAGGAACCTCGCCATAACCGGACGTAGGAAGTTGCCAAATAAGGATGAGTACATCGAGATTAAACCCGAGATAATAGAACTCAATGAAGTTCTCAAGGCGCTTAAGCTTAGGGATAGAACGCAGTTAATAGACCTAGCAATTCTACTTGGAACCGACCTAAATCCAGACGGTGTATCAGGCATAGGGCCTCAAAAAGCCCTTAAGCTAATACAGGAATTCGGTAATCTCGAGAAGCTAATTCAGGGCCCATTAAAGAATGCGCAATTCCCAACGGACCCGCTGAAAATACGCGATTACTTCCTAAACCCACCACATAACCCGAATTACAAGATAGAGTTTGGACAGCCCGATGAGAGGGGTATAATCGAGTTCCTGGTTTATGAGCACGACTTTAATGAGGAGAGGGTTAAGAACGCTATTGAGAGGCTTAAGAAGGCCATGGGTAAGAGGAAAGAGTCAACACTGGATTCATTCTTTGGTTGAGTCACTGGGCGGGTTAAGCTTAAAATAATCAAGGCCCTTAACCATGCTGGGTACTTGCATGAAGCCCGTATTATCAATAATTAACTGGGCACTTAGTTGGGTATCTGGTATCATATCATCGGCCATACAACTACTATATTCAATAATTAATTATATATTATCGAGACCTGATGATTACATACCATTCCTATGGCCAATAATAAACTTCCTAAACCACGTACCAATAATAAACATAATTGTGCACCTCATATTCTGGAGACCAATATTTGACCTGCTCTTTGTGCCTGGCTAGTCTCGGTCTTGATAGCCCTAATATTCATAATATGGTTCGAGAGGAAGTTAACGGCTAAGGTCCAATGGAGGATTGGGCCACTCGAGGTTTCGAGACCAATAGGCGGTTTTCTCCAGCCATTCGCCGACCTCTTCAGGTACATGTTCCAGGAATTTGTAGTTCCTCTACAAGCCGATAAGAATTACTTCATTCATGGGCCGGCAATAGTCTTCATACTATCAACACTACCCATCTTTTTCATACCAATAGGCCCAAAACAATTTACGCTTCCCAATGGTACGACGATTGAGGGTATTTACGGCATATACACAGGCTACGATGTATTAATTGCCATAGCCCTTATAACACTCTTTAACATAGGCATAATACTAATTGGCTGGGCCAGTAATGATAGGTTCACCTACATAGGTACCGTGAGGGAGGCACTACTGTACACGGGCTATGAGGCGATCCTCATATTATCAGTTGTCGCAATACTCCTCATCTACGGAACGGCGGATCCCTTCAAGATAGTTAATTGGCAGGTAACGCACCTGCCAGGCATAATAGCAAACCCACTTGCCTTCCTCGCTTTCCTAATAGCCACGCTCATGGCCACGTCAAGGTTCCCCTTCGAAATACCCGAGGCCGATACAGAGATAGTCCTCGGCCCGTACACGGAATACAGCGGTATTGTATATGGCCTAGTAATGACCATGAGCTATGAAAAGCTATATGTGTTAAGCCTACTAATGGTTCTATTGTTCCTAGATGGTTGGGCGGGTCCATACATACCATATTTTGGAGCTTTGTCACCTGCAATATGGTTTGGTATAAAAACATACATTGTAATGATGATAATGGTATTCACGAGGTCAGTATACGGCAGGTACAGGCCAGATCAAGCACTAAAGATGAGCTGGTCGTCACTGTTAGGATTAGTAATAGCCGCATTAGTTCTTTCTCTGATAATTAATCTTCTAGTAATTAAGCCTCTCTAATTATTTTAAATTTAAATAATATTCAAGTTAAAAACATTAATATATAAATATTTTTACGAAAAAGCATATTAAAATAATAAAAATACGATCATCATCGTATCAAATCATTAATAATTAGACTAACCACTAAATTAATAAGGAGGCTTTCCAGGACTCAAGACAATGGTCGTTTGCCCCGTATGCGGTAAGGAATATGCAAACTCAAGTTCGTTACTGAAGCATGTTAAATTAAAGAGTAGATACGATCCAATGCACATGGCGTTCTGGATGGAGTTCCAGAAGTACATGAGTACGCCAAGGGAGGATTGGGCAATGCTGACAAAGACTGATTTATTCAGGGAATTCCTTCGAGAAAGGGGACTACTTTAAAACTATCACTTAACACCGTATAATTAACTTAACTAATAACCTAATTAATAACGCAGCACCAAAAATATCGTGGTCAAGAGAAGGGTTAGGGGAATCATTCAGGAAGTACCTAATTACCAATTGAACTGGCCGATCAAGTTAAGGGAATTATCAATAAAGCTCCAGGACAAGTCCCACAAGGTGGCCCAGGAGGCAATTAAGTTGTATGTCAATGGATTATTAAGCAAAGATGCTGTTATAGAAATAATAAAAATAAGTGGTGTTTCGCTGAGTAGATACGTAAACCCCAGAAAATACTTAAGATATGATGGGAATGATGAGGTGATTGAGAATACGGAGGATATTGTAATTAACGAGTTTGAGGAGGTTAACAACGATATTAAGGAGGTTAATGAAGAGTACATTGGCCAAAGAATGATTAAGAGGCTGATGAGCGATGATTAACGAGTTAATACGTAGGTATGGCAAGTACATGGGAGGGATTAATTATGAGAAGGTACTAAATGACTTAATGAGCGAGGAGGATAGGCTTAGGGAAATAGAAAGAAGATTAATAGGTATGGAAACAGGGCTCCAGATAAATTACGAAGTAATGAGAGAACTTGAAAGAAGGCAACTGGCCCTTAAATACATAGAATTAAAAAGCCAGGAAAGTGGATTGCTTGAGTTAATTAAGGAATTGAAATTAAGAGGATACACCAAAGCCGAAGTGACAAAGGCAATGAGAAAGTTACGAAAAATAAGAAGGCAAATACGCATAATAAAGCAGGAACTAAAACTAATCAATGGAGAACCGCAAATGCAACAAAAGACTTAAAAACCGACGTATTTAATGACTAACGAGCCCCGGTCGTATAGCCCGGTCAAGTATGCGGGCCTCTCGAGCCCGTGACCCGGGTTCAAATCCCGGCCGGGGCACCACTTCTGCGTTCAATCCCTAGTTAATTATCTACATAACCGTTCTTGAAGTCCATGGCAGTCATTCTCGGAAGACTTAAATACATGCTTGCAGCCAACTTTCTGGCATGGCTTATGGTTGATTGTCAGACAATCAGTATTGAGGAGGTAAACCCTGAGCAGAGGCTATTAATCCTTAATTACTTAATTAATAACAAGGGTGTTAAGCCCCGTGACCTCGGCGTCACGTATGACTATATTAGCAAGGTTAGGCGTGGCGTAGCCAGGGTCGGTGACGGCTTGCTATGCTCAATGCTCAGGCTCCTCACGGTTGAGGAGCTCCAGGCATTGCTCAAAGGCTGGGTTCCGGAGAAGCGTGCCACACTTAGCGATGCCCTTAGGGTCATAATAACGGCTAGGGAGGACCCAAGCTTCAGGGAGCAATTCCTGGCCTTGTTGTCGAGGTACCTCGGCGATTACGTCCAAAGTCTCGGTAAGACCTGGCATGTAACTCAGGAGGATGTTGAGGCTTACCTCAAGGCGTTGAGGCTTAGGAATGCCTCCAGGGAGACAGTGAGCATGAGGCTTAGGTACCTCAGGCGTGCGTTGACGGAGCTCGACTATACACTCAGCCAGAGGGCATTAGGGATTACTTGGCTGAGGTTCTTGAGGAGGATGGGCAGAACGTTGCCAGGCACATCGCCTCAACACTCAAGTCCTTCATCAAGAACGTCCTCCAACCCAGGGACCCAGGTCTATTCGCAGTGCTCTACAACTCCTTCAAGACAATCAGGACAAGGCCAAACAACAGGGCTAAACTACCCAGCCTTGACGAGCTCAAGCAAATACTCCAGAGGATAGAGAGCACTGAGGCAAAGACCTACTTCCTAATCCTTGCGGAGACCGGGCTCAGGCCTGGCGAGCCATTCATGGTTGCCATGGACGATGTTGACCTGGAGCATGGTATGCTCAGGATTGGGAGGCTTGAGGAGACTAAGCGTGCCTTCATCGCCTTCCTACAGCCAAAGACCCTCGAGTTCATTAAGGGGCAGTACCTGCCTAGGCGTGAGGAAGTCGTAAACAGGGTGCTCAGGGGCTTGCAGCACGTTGATTGGGCAAGCCAGTACATAGACAGCGTGAGGGGCAAGTTCCTACCCTTCGACAGGACAAGGCTCAGGCAGGAAATAAAGGAGGCAGCCAGGCAGGTCTTGAACCGTGACTTCGAGCTTTATGAGTTGCGTAAATTCTTCGCAACCTGGATGATAAGCCAAGGCGTCCCAGAAAGCGTAGTCAACACGTTGCAGGGTAGGGCACCACCAACAGAGTACAGGGTCTTGATAGAGCACTACTGGAGCCCTAGGCATGAAGAACTACGCCAATGGTACCTAAAACACGCACCGTGCTTGCTCTGTCAATAAAAATACCTCATGCTAGCGCATTATGTCTTTAATCACCGTGTCTAATTCGCTGTAAATATCCTGGTGGCTCTTCGTAGCCAGAACCACCTCCACAACCCAACGCGGCTTACTCCTTCTTCCCTCCCTAACCTGGGTGGGCCTTGTCGTGAACATGTGAAGAATGCCCATGTAGACCCTCAAATCTCTCAATTCACCCTCGAACTCCGCTATGAAGTCATCAATTTGACTTGTCAAGTCAAATACCTCCCTATGATGCAGCTTAACCTCAAGTATTAGGAGCTATCCCCAATCACGAGCGCGATGTCTGGGTTAATACTGGCCGTGTTGATACGAAGGCCGGAAATTCTGATTAATGGCTCAATTAGGAAATCGTAGCACCTCTGTCTCGCATAGCAGGCCATCAATGCCGTGCCGAGCACGCCTAAGTGCCCTCTATACTCATTGCCGAACCTACCCTAAGCCACTCAATGCCGTTTTGCCTCCATGACCTGCAAGCCTCATTAATTAACTCCACGTAGTCATCGAGAGTTAGGCCC
>NZ_BBDN01000014.1 GCF_001316265.1 Vulcanisaeta sp. JCM 16159
TCGCGTAGGTGGGTACTGCATCTTAAATATGCCAGCATTATCGGCGGCCCAATACGAACAATAAGCACACGTAAACATTATCACCTTCTTCTCAGGCTCCTCAGCAAGGCAGCCTCAATCTGAGCCATAATAGCATCATCACTCAACGCATCAAGTGTTATGGCATCCTGTGGGCACTCAGCCACACACGCACCACAACCCTGGCAAGCAGCTGGTATATGCTCAATCCACTTACCTGGCACACCCCTAATGGCACCATATGGACAAGCCTTAATACAGAGACCACACTTAGTGCACTTGGACCAGTCAAACTTCGGTATGAACGGCTCCTTAGTAACATAGCCCTGGGCGAGCATCATTAATGCTCTCGACGCAGCCGCGTAACCCTCAGCAATGGCCTCGGCCACGTTCTTCGGACCCCTAGCTGCGCCTGCTATGAATATACCCGGCGTCATTGTGTCCACGGGGCCGAGCTTCGGGTGAGCCTCCATCAGGAAGCCCTCCTGATCCTTAGAAAGCCTCAGCACCTTGGAAACCTCGTCAGTATCCTCACTAGGCACTAGGCCTATATTGAGGATTATGTTATCGAATGGTACCTCAACATCATCCCCTAATTCAACGTCATGGACTATTAACTTATTGGTGTCCATCTTTATGGCCTCGGTTAACTCCGCCTTCCTAGGTATCCTAATGAATAGAACACCTGCATCCCTAGCCTTCTTGTACAGGTCTTCAACCTCAGGATCTACGCCCATAATGTCCCTGTATATCAATACAACATTCTTACCCTGACCCCTTAATTCAATGGCTTTGCTTAGACCCACAGCGCAGCAGTACCTCGAACAGCCCCTACCACTTGTCCTTGAACCAACACAGTTTATTATCGCCACATTCTTACCTTCAACAGTCTTCCCATTCTCAAGATCGAGTGTTGTTAATACCCTTGGATCCTTACCATAATTAAATTCCGTCGGCATGTACGGCTTAGCACCTGTTGCAACTATTATGGCCCCCACATCAAGCTCAGTACCATTACTGAGAACCACGTGGAAGTTACCTGTGAACCCAGACACATCCTTAATCGTAGTGCCAAGCATAAACTTAACACCAACCTCTCTAGCCTCCTCAACCATCCTATCAAGCAATTTTCTGGCTTCAATACCCTCAGGCTCAAGCTATTTAAGCGCCTAAGCATTCCACCACATTCATCAGCCTTCTCAACAAGTATCGTCTCAATGCCGGCGCCGGCCAATCCCGTGGCCGCCGCAAGCCCCGCCGGACCACAACCGACGACTAACGCCCTCTTAATAACTGGCAACTTTATCGTCTGTAATGGCACCATATGGTGGACCTTAGCTACTGCCATTCTTATCATGTCCTTTGCCTTTTCTGTGGCTATCTTCCTGTCGTTGTGAACCCAGGTATCCAGGTTCCTAATGTTCGTCATCTCCACAAGGTAAGGATTAAGACCAGCCCTCCTCGCAGCATCCTGGAAAAACCTCAAATGCGTAACTGGCGAGCATGAGGCAACAACGACTCTATTCAATTTCTTCTCCTTAATAACCTCGGTTATTCTGTCTAATGATGACTTAGCGCATGCAAACTGAAGGTCCTCAGCGTGAACCACATCAGGCATTTGCTTAGCAGCTTCCACTAGTGCTGGTACGTCAGCAACCCCAGCTATGTTAGTGCCACAATGACAAACGAAGACCCCAACCCTAATTGGGTATGGCTCTATGGTCTCCTCGTACTTCTCCTCCTCAATCACTCCGGGACTTGCATACCTAATCGCCTGTATTGCTGAGGCTAACCCAGTAACCACGGATTCTGAAATATCCCTAGGGCCGCTTGCTGAACCAGCCACGAAAATACCGGGCCTCGTTGTTAATGTTGGGTTGGTGGGGTCAGTCCTTACAAAACCAACCCTATCTAGTGAAATACTCAATATCTTACTCAACTTACTCATGTCATTCACAGGCTTTGCAGAGGGTGCTAGGACGACCATATCATACTCATTTACAGCGACCTTCTTATTCCTCGTGTCCTCAAACCTAACGATTATCTTACCATTCCTCTCGCCAAGTATTTCAGGCCTGCCCCAAACAATGTTTATACCCTCCTTTAGAGCCCTGTCGAAGAAACCCTCGAATCCCTTACCGTACGTCCTGACATCATTCATGTACATTATAGTCACATTTTTAATGCCATGAAGTACCTTGGCGTATATACCCTGCTTAAGCAGGTAGGTGCAGCAGAACCCGGAACAATAATCATTATGCTTATTATTTCTCGAGCCAACACAGGACACAAGCAATACGTTCTCTGGTTCTTCACCGGTGCTCGGTTTAACAACGACACCACTTGATGGTCCTGATGCATTAACGAGCCTTTCGAACTCCATTGACGTAACCACGTCCATGTACCTACCATAACCATACTCCCCAAGTACGTCACCCTTCTCTAACTCAAAACCTGTGGACACAATTACGGCAGCGACGTCGCGCACTATGACCTTGGGCATCATTGTGTATATTATGGCGTTCCTATCACATGCCTTGGCGCATCTATCGCATGGGAAGTAATTCGGCGGTTTGTTCAGGCAATGATCAATGTCGAGCATATATATTCCTGGTTCTGCCTGTGGGAATGGTAAGTATATTGCCTTCCTAGCACCAATACCTGCCTCAAACTCGCTGGGGACAATTACAGGGCATACATCCTCGCATTGACCGCACTTAGTGCAGTCCTCAGTTACGTACCTCGCTTAACGAGTATCCTAGCCTTAAAATCACCTGGTGAGCCCGTTAAATCAAGCAGTTCAGCAGGGGCAAGCAATTCAATGTTTGGGTGTCTCGCAACATCACTTATCAATGGTCCTTCTATGCATATGCTGCAGTCTAGTGTTGGGAACGTCTTATCGAGCATTGCCATCTTACCGCCAATGGCAGGTGACTTCTCAACAAGCGTAACCCTATAGCCCATGTTAGCCAGGGCAAGGGCAGCCTCAATACCAGCAATACCGCCACCCAGGATTAGAATTCTATTGGTTGGCATCAAATCACCTTAACCTCTGCAGATACTTCCTACCATAATCAAGACCTGCCTGGAATGCTTTTATGTTCATTTCCTGAATCGATGTATCGAGTTTACCAGCCCTTCTTGTCACATTTTTTTATTGCGTTAATTATATGGTCTTCCTTTAGTAATGGGTCAAGGATGGCCGTTATAACACCGACCAAAACAACATTCATTGTTAATCTTCTGCCTGTTACGTTCTCGGCTATTTCAGTTGCAGGTACAGGAATTATTACATAATCACTTGTATTTGTGATTGATGGCTTATAAATCGTATTTTCATAAATAAATATACCACCTCTACGGAGACTCTTAAATTCCAGGTTAAATGCCTGTTGCGTAGTTGCGAGGAATATGTCGGCCTCATCAATGAGCGGGTAATCAACCATCTCCTTAGCTATTATGAGGTCAGCCCTGGACCAACCACCCCTCTGCTCTGGGCTATACGTTATTGTTAATATTGAGTCAAGACCACCCATTGCGGCTGCCATACCAAGAAGCCTACCAGCAAAGACTATGCCATGGCCGCCAAGCCCCATGAGCCTGATACGTATCTGATCGAACTGTTGTAGCATATTTTTCTATTGATAAATAATCATGAAACCTTAATAAACTTTATTCTAATTTAATAAAAATTATTTTAAATTATACGAAAATATGAGAAAAAAAAGTTTAAAATTCACGATGATTATCTATACGATATGGGTCTCTCTCTTTTCACAAAATTTCCCAGGATAATCTTCTTCATACTGAAATCAATCTCTAAATCCGCCAGATTCGCATTATGGTCAATCACTGGTCTTTCTCTTAATATCTTCATTAGATCGACGGCATCACCCATTGCATTCCTATCGGTATAGATAATACAAGGTGATAACACTTCAATAACGGCGAAACCCTTAACCTTAAACATTTCAAGGAGGGATTGATAAAGCTCATTCTGATGAAGAACCGTCCATCTGGCCACGTACGAGGCACCCGCAGCGTATGCCAATAATGGCACGTTAAATGGATTCTCGTAATGACCATATGGCGATGTCGTCGTCTTAGCGCCCTTGGGCGTTGTTGGACTGTACTGGCCACCCGTCATTCCATAGATGAAGTTATTGACTATTATGACGTTAATATCATCATTCCTCCTGGCCGCATGTATGAAGTGGTTACCACCTATGGCGAGGATATCACCATCACCGCCAACTACCGTCACCTCAAGTTCAGGGTTAGCCATCTTTAACCCAACGGCAAAGGGTATGGCCCTACCGTGGGTTACGTGGTACGCATCTAGTTTTAAGTATCCGCCAAGTCTACCTGTGCAGCCTATGCCTGTGACTATCACGTGCTTTTCAATCGGTATTCCCGAATTCTTTATGGCCCTAGCCAATAATTTAAGAAGTATGCCTAACCCACAACCCGGGCACCAAATGTGCGGTAATCTATCAATCCGTATCAAGTCCTTAATATCCTCATAGGACTTAGGCAGCTCCACCTTAACTCCCGTGGTCGTTACCTCAGCCTCCACACTCATCCTTCAATCACCTTTCTCACATTATTAATTACATAATCAGGATCTGGAATATAACCAGGGGCGTAAGGTACGTGCTCCACTGGAACACCTCTCGAGAACTCCCTAACCACGTGGTACATCTTACCCATGTTAACCTCAACAGTTACGAACTTCTGAACGCCTCTAGAGGCCAAATTCTCTACAACCCAGCCTGGGAATGGCCACGCGGTCTTTGGCCTAAGCATGCCGACCCTGTAGCCCTGTGCCCTCAGCACCTTTATTGCCCTCCTCACGGAGCCTGATGTTGAACCGTAGGACACAATTACGTACTCTGCATCATCGAGCATGTACTCCTCCCACTCGGCTATTTCCTTCTCATTCTCCCTAATCTTACGGACAAGCCTCATCACAAGCCTAAACGACGCATCCCTATCCGTGGTCGGGTATCCCTTGTCAGTATGCGTCAATGATTCATTATTAGCCCTATAGCCGGTGCCGGCTATAGCCATTGGCGGTACTAAGTACCTACTGTCGTATGGCAAGTATTGGTCTGGGGGTACCGTGGGCTTCGGCCTCTCCACAATCTCTATCTCATCGAACTCGGGAACCCTAACCTTACCATACATATGCCCAACTAATTGATCAGATAGCACAATGGCCACAACCCTATACTTCTCAGCCATGTTAATTGCCTTTATTGTAAAGTCAAAGGCCTCCTGAGGATTGGCCGGTAAGTAAGCCACTATCTCATAATCACCATGCGAACCATACTTAGCCTGCAGTATGTCTCCCTGCCCTAATAATGTCGGTATTCCAGTTGATGGGCCTGCCCTCATTACATCAACAATCAGCGCTGGAATCTCGAGCATTGAACCAAGCCCAATCTCCTCCTGCATCAGTGAGAAGCCTGGACCTGATGTTGCCGTCATTGACTTAACCCCAGCGGCTGATGCCCCGAGCACAGCCATTATACTGCCTATCTCGTCCTCCATCTGTATGAACTTACCACCAACCTGCGGTAGCCTGTACGACATGTACTCCGCAATCTCATTTGATGGGGTTATTGGGTAACCGGCATAGAACCTACAACCAGCGGTTATTGCACCCTCGGCAACGGCCGTATTACCATCTAGGAAGTGAATGCCAGGCCTTAACAGTTTATCCAGGTCCTTCTTATAGAGTTCAGCTACCGTGGGCATGCTACTCACCCCGTAGTACTTATCGTATGTTATGTACTCCTCAGAAACAACCGTAATTGCGAAGTCTGGGCAAACCTTCTCACACATTTTACAGGCGACGCAGTCAAGTTCCTTACCCGGCTTAACAACTGGGTAGTGATAGCCCTTGGAATTAACGTCCTTGGACTCCTCAAGGACACCGTTGGGGCAGAACTCAATGCAGAACCTGCAATCCTTACAAAGATCAATATTAACGATAATCTTACCAATCGGCCGTTTCATCTTGTGGAGATTTACGAGCCTACGCATGGACCAGACCTCGTCTTGTTGAACCAAAGCCATATCTCCTAAATTCTTTTCATTAGAAATACTTTTAAATCTTTTTTTCTTCTTCAATCGTACAATACCCATTGATTTTAACCTTTTGCATGCATTTTTATTCATCTTTATATATTGAATTCATTAGAATATTTCTCATGGGAGTAAGCAAAATGGCTTTTACGGACCAAATTAATATATAAAGTACCAATTTGTTTCATTAATCCAGTGGGTAATCACGATATTGATAGGATCGTCCGGGAGAGAATGGAGAGTAGAAGGTTTAGACTAAAGGATATTGATCAGTTGAAGACCGTTGATGATGTATTTGATCAATACACGATAGATGCCTTGAGAGAACTAATGAATAGGCGCGTTATTGATGAGGTTTATGGCCCAGTTGCGCAGGGTAAGGAGGCCAAGGTCATATGGCTAAGGCACCCGACGGCACAGACATCGCACTAAAGATCTTTTATACATCAACGGCACAATTCATTAGGGGTAGGTACAAGTACCTGCTCGGTGATCCACGATTTACAGGTGTTAGGATTACTAATACGAGGAAGCTCATTGAGTATTGGTGCAGGAAGGAGTTCAGTAACTTAGGTGATGCTTACAACGCGGGTGTCAGGGTGCCTAAGCCAATAACCTTTAATAGGAATATCCTGGTCATGGAGTTCATAAGCTATAAAGGAATAAGCGGTATACCGGCGCCACTGATCAAGGATGAACCACCTGAAAACCCTGCGGCTGCCTACTTAACAATAATTAAGTATGTGGAAAGAGCATTTATTTTGGGTAAGATAATCCATGCAGACCTAAGCGAGTTTAATATCGTTAATACGGGCAATGAATTAGTAATAATTGATTGGGGTAGTGCCGTAAAGGCAAACCACCCCAATGCAACCGAGTTCTTACTAAGGGATATCGAGAACGTGAATAGGTACTTCAGTAGGGAGTTCCGTATCGAAGTATTCAACAGCAAAGTATTACTCAATACTCTACTGCGTAGATATGAGCATAGGGATAAGGCAATGAGTGATGACGATGACTGGTTATTAATTAATGGCAAGAGATTAATTGATGAGTTATCGGCCAATAATTAGGTGACAACACCGTATACTTAGACAGTAATTTAATATGGCAACTAGGCATTGATGACGCTTCCAATACTGCCCGAACATAAGCCATTTACTTCTCTTTAATTTAAAGGATGGAGACTTCCTTTCCGTAACGTATTGATTATCGGCTTTTGGTTCTCTTTCAATTAACTTACCTAGAGCGACTTAGTAAAAATATTGACTAAATATTGACTAATGACCTAACATCAAGTACGGCGTTGGTCACCACCGGCAAGAGGGGTGGAATACTTGATTACGTAGGTTAATTACTGAGCTTTAGTGTCTCTCTCGCCCTGTTTCGTTAATGAATCATTAATTATACGTATTAACTCACATATCTCCTCACAAATACTTAATGGTTTTACATTCGAGTACACATACTCTATTATCATTATAGGTGTTGCATACGTATTGATCCAGAATTCGGCAAAAAAACCTTCCATCTCTATCTACCAAATGAACCTCCATATTACTATTATTACTGAACCTAATCATATACCTTGACCCATCAGTAAATGACTGTCTCTCCACTGAACTTGCATTACAGGTTCTCATAAGCAAATCAGCCACTAAACCGGCAATACGCATACTCACTAAGTCCCCCTTTTCAATGCCTATTTTTAAACCATGCCATTCCATCCCGACGCAGTACAGAACCAATTCAATTCATGTCGAGTAATTACTTAATTATGATTGTATCATCATCGTCATCACTAGACTGAGACTTAAACATCATAATGAAGAACTTATACAGCGATGATAATTTACCATTAAGTAAATCCTCAATTAATTGCCATGATGTGGTTAACAATCCAGCGTCGTAGAGCGCAAGTCCAAAACCGAGGTAATGATCACCGATTAATTGCGGGTCTGATATTGTAAGTCCTAAGCCCGCATAGTGAATTATTGATACGTATGTGAAGTATATGAGGG
The DNA here is from genome assembly GCF_001316265.1 of Vulcanisaeta sp. JCM 16159. Taxonomy (GTDB): domain Archaea; phylum Thermoproteota; class Thermoprotei; order Thermoproteales; family Thermocladiaceae; genus Vulcanisaeta. Next base: position 8,130 of record NZ_BBDN01000014.1, read on the forward strand.
CTATTATGAAGAACGTGATGTAGGTGATCATTAATGCCTTAGCCCTAGAGGTCATCTTGCTAAAGTTTCCCCTTAATTGCTTGATCATCGTTATTGACGATATGACTAGCATGGAAAGCATGAACATGAACACAGGCGTTATCACGAGTATTGTCAAGTCAGCTGTGCCGTAAATCCACAGTTCAGTAAGTACGTAATCCACGGCAACTGCCATGGCCAGGGCAGACACTAGCGACATTATGTATACGTACCGCACATAGTCCTGAATACTGCCCGTATTAACTGACATACTACTCAAGCATTATCATTGTAATATCAATATTTAACCCTATCAATTAAGATCTCGGTTGGTAACGAATGTTTATTAAGGGGTTTAATTATGTGATGAGGATTAAATGGAGAAGCAACCGTTGGTTATATATCGAAGGGCGTGCCCTAACTGTGGAGGGGATATTACATCAGATAGGTTGGGTGCTGGTTTGCCATGCCATAAGTGTTTACCTGATGTACCAAGGAAAGTAGCGAGTGCCGTTGAAGTATTAAATACATTGGAAAGGCTTGGCACGATAAATAGATTAAGGTCGTTGGCGAACCTGATCAATGAATATAACGAATTCGCCAATATGTTCAGGAGAATAATTGGAACTAACATGTGGGGCGCTCAGAGACTGTGGGCTAGGAGGATAATTAAGGGCAAGAGCTTCGCAATAGTTGCACCAACTGGGAGTGGAAAAACGACCTTCGGCATGGTTGCATCGCTATACATAGTCACTAGAAGGAGGGGGAGGGTATTGATTGTTGTTCCAACGTCGACGTTGGCTTACGACATTCATAGAAGACTAAGTGATTACTCGGCTAAGGTAGGCGCCAGTGTTAGGATTGTAATGGCATCATCGATACTGTCGAAGCAGGAGTTGGCTGAGGCCATGAAGACCATTGAGAATGGTGACTTTGACATATTAATAGTAACCAACGCCTTTCTACCGAGGCACATGGACCTGCTCAGTAGGTATAGGTTCTCGCTTATATTCGTTGATGATGTGGACAGCGTCCTTAAGGCATCCAGCAAAAACATTGATAGGTTGTTGCTACTGCTTGGTATTAATGAGGAGGCGCTCCATAAGGCTTTGACCGTGGTTGACCTAATGAAGAAGCTCAGAAAGGCTATTAGGTTTAGAGCGAGTGAGGGAGAGATTAGTAGGCTTAGGGAGGATATTAAGAAATTGAATGCCGAACTAGCCAATTACATCAAGAACAATAATATCGGCATACTGATAGCCTCAGGGGCATTAACGAGGATGAGGAGGACCGCCAGGTTATTCCTATTCAGGGAGTTTCTTGGTTTTGAAACTGGCGGTAGGGCTGAGGGGTTAAGAAATGTGATTGATGTTTACGTAAAGCCCAAGGGCTCTTTAATAAGCACGACCGTCGATGTAGTGAAAAGACTAGGCGGTGGGGGAATAATTTACGTACCACCAGACCTGAAGGACATTATTGATAAGTTAAGTGAGATGTTAAATAATAATGGGATAAAGGCGGCAACCTACCTAAAGCCAAGTAAGTCCTTACTTAATGACTTTGTTGAGGGTAAAATCGACGTATTAATAGGGCTTGCCACATCCAGGTCATCCCTGGTCAGAGGTATTGACTTACCTCAAAGGGTCACATACGTAGTTTTTGCGGGTATTCCACGTATGAGGTTTAGGTTAAGGCTTGAGGAATTCACGCCAATAAAGTACCTAGTATTTCTATTCTCAATTAGGAATGTCGTTCCTCAATACTTAAGGAATGATATTGATAGGGTAATCGCAAGGCTCAGGAACTTAACTGTACTAAACCAGGAACAAATCAATAACTTATTAAAGGCTATTGAGGAAGGTAAGGAATTAAGTGGGTTCGATAAATACGCGGCCGATGTAATTAAGGAAGCAATAGACCTAGTAAATAAACTGTTAGGTGACCCAAGCACTAGAAGAATGATAGAACAATCAAACGAGGTCGGCCTTGAATATAGGGGTAATGAACTTTATATAATTATTCCTGACGTGACGACGTATATCCAGGGTAGTGGTAGGACCTCAAGGCTTTACGTCGGCGGTGTGTCTTTGGGTTTGTCAGTGTTGATTGTGGATAATGATAAGGTGTTTAATGGCCTAGTCAGGAATCTTAGATATAGACTTGAGGATATTAAGATACAAGACATCAATGAAGTTAATATTGATGATTTAATGAAAAAGATCAGAGATGAGAGGGAGCTAATAAGGAATATAATGCTTGGGAAGATACCTAATCAATTCATCGAGAGGGATCCATTAAGAACCGTCTTTGTCATTGTTGAATCACCGACCAAGGCAAGGACCATTGCTAGTTTCTTTGGAGTGCCCACTAGGAGGGAGGTTGGTCCTTTAATAATCTACGAAGCCACCCTGGGCAACCTGTACCTATTAATAACGGCCACTAAGGGCCACATGTGGGATTTAATACCGGCCAGCCCAGCCGATGTTAAGGAGCTAGTACCGGCCTTAAGGGCGGGGAAGATCCTTGATTACTATGGAGTGCTCAGGATCGGTAATAATTTCGTGCCGATCTACGGAACAATAAAGAGGTGCCCCGTCGGTGGCGAGGCGTATACCGAGGATGCTGATGTTTGTAAGATTCATGGTGTTAAGCTTGTTGATGCTATGGACATAGTAAATGCAATAAGGGATATAGCCACCGAGGTCGATCAAGTAATGATTGGTACTGACCCGGACGCCGAGGGTGAAAAAAATTGCTTGGGATGTCTACATGATGCTAAGGCCCTACGTTAGTAACATTGTTAGGATTGAGTTTCATGAGGTCACTAAGAAGGCTATTATTGACGCGATCGCAAATCCAAGAGCCATAAGCCTCAGCATGGTTGGTGCCCAATTGGTGAGGAGGATTGAGGATAGGTGGATTGGGTTTGGGCTTAGTCAGATTGTTCAGGGGAAGTTTAATAGGAAGACGCTATCAGCAGGTAGGGTCCAGACCCCAGTCCTTGGTTGGATAATAGAGAGGTATGATGAAAGTAGGAAGGATAAGATATACGCGGTAACCATGACGCTGAGCAATGGTGTAAAGGTTAGGTTAAGCATACCGCCAGATAAGGAGGAATTTATAAAGGCCCTCAAGGCAATGCATAGGAATAAGTCGACAGATGTTGAGATTAAGGTTAAGGTAACTAAGGCAGGTGAAGCTGAGGAGGAATTGAATCCAGTACCACCGTACACAACGGACGCCCTACTTAGGGACTCAGCGAACATACTTGGTTTAAGTGTTGAGCAGACGATGGCCATTGCCCAGGAATTATTCGAGTCAGGGCTTATAACATATCACAGGACTGACAGTACTAGGGTATCCAATGTGGGCATTAGCATTGCTAAGGAGTACATAAGTGATAGATTTGGAAGTGATTATTTTGTGGGTAGGGCCTGGGGTGGGAAGGAGGTGGGCGCTCATGAGTGCATAAGACCGACGAGACCCATTGATAGTGATGACCTAAGGAACTTACTTAATACAGGTTTACTTCAGTTGGCAATTAGGGTTACGGCTAATCACCTTAGGGTTTATGACTTAATCTTTAGGAGATTTATGGCGAGCCAGATGAAGAGCGCCAGGGTTTTGAAGGAGAGGTTTAAGATAAGTCTTTACCTCAATGGCGTAAATGTTCATGAGGAGGAGGTGGAGAGGGTATCCAAGATATTAGAGCCTGGCTTCACAAAGGTTTGGGGTTACATCGAGGGTAGGGAGTATCAAGAACTTACACCAGGTGAGTATGATATAACGAGTATTGATTATATTAAGAAGGTGAGCAGGACACCACCACTTAGGGAGGGTGATATAATTGCTATGATGAGGGAGAGAGGTATTGGTAGACCAAGCACCTACGCTAAGATCGTTGATGTAATACTAAAGAGGCGCTATGCCCTAGTTGTCGGTAGAAGAATTAGGTACGTAGTGCCCACGAACCTTGGCCGCCAGGTTTATAGGTTCCTAACTGAGGAGAATAAGGAGTTTAGTGACTTGGTTAGTGAGGAGAGGACTAGGATCGTTGAGAAGCACATGGATGATGTTGAGGTTGGTGAGAGGGATTACATGGATGTTCTTAATGAGTTATTTAATGAGGCGATAAGTAAGGGCATACTTAGGGAGAACGTTATTAGTTAAAACTTAACCACATGAACCGGTCTTGCAGTATGGGTCATCGGTCTCCCCAAGCTCCTCCTGCATCTCCTCCTCAATACTCTCACCGCCATTGCCCTTAATCCTAACCAGCTTATCCTTAAGCGCAGATAAGGAAGTGTAACTAGTCTTTGCCTCGACCTTAGGCTTCGCCTCAACCTTAACCTCCTTAACCTCGACAGTTGGCTTAGCCTCTGCGCCCTTAACGCCGGTGTATATTACCTGCATAGACTTACTCTTGTCCCTATACACAGTTATTCCAAAGGCATTGAGTAACCAGGCCAACCTATAGGCCTGCTCAACATCCTCCATGGGAGTATTGCTCGGCATGTTAATAGTCTTACTAACGCCTGAGTCATTCCACCTGGCCCAGGTCACTTGCATGTATACGTGCCACTTCCAGTGAATCTCATGAGCCGTCCTAAGCAGGTCAGCTAGTGGGTGATCCCTCGGCAGTATTCCGTACTCCTCGACAAACTTCTTCGTTGATTCATTCAGCGTCTTCGTCTGCATTAACAGCTTGAGTGCAGTGTAGTTGTACTCAATGAGTCTCCCAATTGATAGGTTCCTGATGTAGGCAATTGCGAAGAGGGGCTCAATGCTTGAGTTCACGCCGGCGATTAAGCTCCTGGAGCCCTCAGGCGCTATACTCATTATGGATCCATTCCTAATACCAATCATACTAACATCTATCGATAAATCACCATCTAATGCCCTATATCCCTTAAGTACCGTTGCTGAGCCATCAATGATAGCCTTAACCTTCGGATCGTTATAGCCCACGTCGAGGATCTTCATGTACTCATCAACAGCCCCCCTATCAATGGTGCTGGAGAACTTCTCAAGCCTCTCCCTGTGCTTTGTCCATGGTAATACACCCTCAGCCCAATCACTATGCTTATATGCCGGGTAAACACCCTTCTCCTTAGCTAACTCAATACTAGCCCTAACGGCCATCCTGGCTATGAAACTAGCCAATTCATTGGAGACCGCCAATGCCTGCGGTGAGTCGTACTTAAGGCCAAGGCTATTAGGGCGTCAGCAAGGCCGTTAGCACCAAGGCCTATCCTCCTGGTCTCAAGCACCCTCTTCCTAAGTCTCTCGTGCGGTAGTTTATTGACGTCAATAACATCATCGAGGAACCTAACCGCCAACTGAACATCCCTAGCCAAAGAGTCCCAATCAATCTTACCATCATAAACATATTTCACCAAATTAATGCTACCTAAATTGCAACTTTCAAAATCATAGAGACTCTCTTCACTACAGGGATTAGTGGCATTTATGACCTCGCCCGGTAATTTTTCATTATTTATGTAATTGGCTAAGTCCCTATTCCATAGTCCCGGATCTCCACTGTCCCATGCGGACTTAACAATCTTGTCCCAAAGCTCCTTAGCGTTAACCCTCCTCCAAATCCTTATCCTGCCGGCCCTTATTGCCTCGACACACCCCTCATAGCACTTAACGAATTCCTCGCCCCAGGTCTTGTATAGGCATGGGCATTCCCTCGGGTTTATTAGGTATATGTCCTCACCCCTAAGCACCTTCTGCATGAAGTAGTCGTCAATGGTTACGCTTATGTTGAAGTTCTGGAGCTGAAGGTCCTTAAGCTCGCCACTCTTCGAGGTTATGAACTTCTCAATGTCAGGGTGCCACCAGAACAGCATTCCCATCTGGGCGCCACGCCTCTTACCACCCTGCTTAATCGTGTCAACCAACGTATCAAAGAGCTTCATGAAGCTAAGCGGCCCAGAGGCAATACCAGTCGTACTCCTAACTATATCACCCTCAGGCCTCAACTTACCGAAGTTATAACCTACGCCACCGCCTGACTGGAATATTAACGCAGCGAGTCTCAGGCATCCATTATGCCGAAGTTGCACTCGGGATCCTCCCTATTCGTATCGCTCTCCCTGGATAGGCAGTCATCAATGGGTACTACGAAGCATGCGGAGAGTTGTCCGAGCCTCGTCATGGCATTATAGAGCGTTGGTGAGTTGGGCATGAACTTTAGCTGGCTCATCATGTCGTAGAACCTCCTGGCCCACGTTATTGGGTCACCACCGTACTTAAGCTCTGCGTAGGCAACACCCATTGCTGTCCTCATCCACAGGTACTGGGGCGTCTCGAAGAATGTGCCATCAAGTCTCTTCAGTAGGTACCTACTCATTAGCGTCCTAACACCATTGTAGGTTAGCAATAAGTCCCTGCTTGGGTCGAGGTACTTAGCCAACTCATCAATGTGTTGGGCATACCAAGCGCTCATCTCTGAGTCCCAGATCCTAAGCTCAAGCCCAATCCTGAACCAAGTCTTGAATCCCTCCCTATACGCATCCTCGAATTTGATTTTGCCTTATTAATCGCCTTAACGACGTCCTTACCCCAAACCTGCTTATACACGCTCCATAGTAGGTAATTCCTAGCCGCATCGTGCCATCTTAGGTCATCAGTGACCATGTTCAGCATTATCAATTGAATTCTATCTGATAATTCGCTGGTTGATATAGTGCTTTTAATATCGAGAGCACCAATGACTAAGTCAGGATCCGGTACGCCAGCAAGTTTAAGAGAACTAGCTAGCTTATCTTTTGAGAAGTCCTCGGTACTTCCATTCCTCTTTAGAACCTTTATCTCAATCACCTTACTTGTTACCTCAGTACTTAATGACACATTCCGGATTTTAAATTACTTTATTAATAATGCAAAGAGACAAAATAAGTCAGGATGAACACGCCTGTAAGGAATATATATTATCTTCACCCAACTCTAGAGTATGTTATTAAACCTGAAAGTAATAAAATATCCCTATTGAATCAATACCCGTGTACCTAATCATTGCGTGCCCAAAATGTGGAAATTATTCGGTTATTCGTGACACAGTTAAAACCCATGAGTGCCCCTATTGTGGCTACTTAATGCGCATTGAGGAAGTGCCAATAATCGCAAGGGCGAGAAATGGCAGGGAGGCTAGGGAAATCATTTTAAAACTGAAAACACCCAGGGAATTACGGAGAAGACCCTAGCACACTAAATCCGGTGTAATGAACAAATTAATAACCCAATTACTCTCAACCCTATTAAGTCTCAATACTCCAGAGTATCTGAACTCAACAACCTTAACGTCAGGACTACCCGTAACCAGCAATGAGACCAGGCGGCTGAGGTGTGGTAGGTGACCCACGATCATTAAATCGTGATCAAGCCCTGACAACCTTTCAAACCAAATCCTAGGATCATCATTTGGGTTTAAACCATCAGCCTCCCTAACATTGCTAACACCCAAGTACTTAGCAAGGATCTCCGCCGTCTGCCTAGCCCTAGCCTTACCACTATGAACAATCTCAGCGACGGTAATGCCAATACCATTGAGGTACCTGGCAATCCTCTCCGTCTCAGAAACACCCTCTGGAGTTAATCTCCTCTCTGGATCAACCTTCTCATCAAAAGCCTTACCATGCTGAACAAGGTATAGACTAACCATATTGTAGGTAAGCATAGCCCGGGGCTTATAATCCTAATTTATTAATGTAAAGCCTATGTGGTGCGGCCGCCGGGATTCGAACCCGGGTTCTGCGGCTCGGAAGGCCGCCATCCTAGACCAGGCTAGACTACGGCCGCGATTTGAGACACGCCACTTTAGGTTTTAAGCTTTTCATTTTCATGCTCTTATTTTAAGTAATTTGTTAAAATAATACTTAGATAATAATATTATTATTGTTAAGATATAACATATTTTTAATGATTGTATGTCAATATTATTAAAATACTATTTATTTTGGATCCTCTATTTTTCGATGCTGTTTTATGATGATGATAATGCGCATAAAGAGTAATTGAAATATCACATTGAATTTTTAAGTATTATTGAAAGAATGGTTTAGTTCGGTACAGTATAGAGTTAGGTCTACTTATGCTTGTTCTGTTTTTGTGTTTTCGAGGATTTCACTTATTAATTTGCAGACATTATTTTGATCGTTCTTTGTTACCATTTCCATTAAATCCCATAGCTTTTTATTCATTGTCTCGTTGTTAATTATTACACTTATTAAGTTTCTAAATTCAGCGTTGTTTAATTTCTTTTCTATTTCCCACATTAAATGATCTTTACCAATACGTCTTGCAAGCATTTCTAGCGCGTCATATAGTAGATCCAGGTCATTGTTCTTTAATGCCTTAATTATCCTTCTGTATATCGGGCATAGTTCCTCTGAGCACTCAATATCGCCAACCCTTAACCTATAAATCCTAGTTTTAGTCTCCTTCACGTAGTCAGTATTGGTTTCATCTATTGTCATTACCACCTTAGAATTATCAATGTAATCACTGCGTACTTCCTCAATCAATGTCACGGCTTCCTCAATATTATTATCTCTAATGGCTTTAAGGACCTTATTAACAAGGCTTCTACCGGCTTCGGGAGTTAGTTCCTTAAGTCTTTTAGCTAGATTTGCTAATGTACGTTGTGTCAGTTTACTTAGATCCTCAATATCACTTAATGGCGCATTAATACGCTTAGCTATTTGTGTCATGTATATTCTCTTTGAAATTTCCAGCTGTTTTTTTCGTCTTTGGTATCGTATTATTTACCATACCTACCTCACTAACTCCATAATTAATAAATTCGCCCTGCAATACCTTATTCTTGACCATATTCTTTAATTCATTTATGAAGTCATCACTCAATACGGCAATAATGTACCTATGCGCATTTCTCTCACTCATGCCCAAGACACTTGCTAGTTCCTTAGCTATACCCATAACTCCTTCATACCTTCTTAATCCCTCTACCACGGCCTCAGCCTTTCTCCAATCCTCCTCAGCAACCTTAAGTACATAATTTTTAATTAATTCCTTGGCAAACTGTAACTTAACCTCCTTCAGTACCTTGTTCTTGTAGACTATGCATATTGTGGCGGCTATGGCCATTGCCACGTACCTTTCTTCACCGTCAAATTTACCAAGATCCCAAACCTCGGCCCAGACCCTATCGAGTATGTGACTCATGCTTCCTGACGATGTGGATAATGCATTGTATATGCACACATCGGCAATTAAGTAATTGGCATCGTCAAGATGCAACACAAGCATAGGCTGAAGGAGTTTACCACCAACTCTGGCTAGCTCCTCAATGTGTCCTTCAATGATCGTTCTTTCCACCTCACCATGTGGACATGGACATGGGTGCCAATTAGGTACAACGAAATTCTTAATTAAATCCCTGAGCCTCATTTCGTACCTCTCCCTCACTATACCCAGCTTAATGACTATGTCCTTGACCTCCATTAATCTCTTTATTTTGTCTATTAATGCTTTTATAAGGTTAATTTTAGTGATGTCCATGAATTATTTTTTTAATAATTTGAGATTTTAACTACGTAATTATTGATAAATATTCTAAATATTATCACCATGTAGAATTGCAATAATGTCTGTAAACTACGATGACATCAGTGCATTGATGTCATCGCTGTATTAGAAATAATTCACGAGAAACTATAATTATGGAAGGCCATATAGTGTATCAATAATTTTAATGAGATCCTCCTTGCCTAATTCCCTGAGTATATCTTCGACAGTATCTCTATCTAGGGCCTCAAGTAGTACTGCAGTTATGGCGAGCTCTATGAGCGTTCTTCTGTAGAAATGCCTTTTTCTGAATTTAGTTACCCTGCTAATGTCAACGTACTTATTAAGAACATCATTAACATTAACGACATTCTCCAGGCCCCATTCCCTAAGAACCCTGTTTATTTGTACATTAATTAATGAACCAAAGGTTTCATTAAATGCGTTCTCAATAAGCTTCCTGAGACCTGGGTTATACTTAATGCACCCTGGGTCTAGGACACACTCAAGTACTTCATACGGTGTCGGCCTCTTCAGAGGCCATTTACCCTTTAATGATGCGGCAAATGCCACCACTTGCCCCTCATTATATGGTATGCCCGCCTTATCGAGAACCATCTTAAACTCGACAACCCAATTCCTGACCAGGTCTTCAAGGTCCCTGACGCCCTCCACGGGCATAAACACCCTCTTTATCGCTGCAATACGCCTAAAAGTTCCACCTGCATTGTTCTTCATGATGATACCATCATAGTATTTCGGTAAAGCTGGGTAGTACTCTGTGCCTTCATAAATTATGTCTGTTACTATGCCGTCTTCGTTGATTACCTCGCCCCTATCGTTCACGAACCTCATTATGCATTAAAAGTGTTATTGTGATTGTATAAACTTTTTCACTATATAGCCTATAATTTTTTGTTTCAATTTCACATAAAAACCCTTATAAACTATGATATAACAAATATACGATGATATCAAAGGGAATATCAGCATTATTAGTTGCAATAATAATGGCGTTAACAATAATAGCATTATTGGATTAGTCACAATAAGCATGCCTCTTCTAAAATCCAGTGTAGATAAAATGCATTGGGCAGGATCAATGGGCGCGTATAAGCCACCAAACCCAATAAACTCAAGTAATGCCATAGAAACTCCGCAAACCGATGGTTATTGCCTATATTCTGTTAGTAATGGCGTGACGTATATTTCATGTCCATCAACACCAATGAACCAAACAACTAATCCCTAACCAGCTTTTAAATATCTCATTATATATCTAATGATGACATTTGATGAGGTGTTAACGGGAACTATGGGATTCGTACTATCAATGATAATTATAGCGCTGGTACTCGGTGGTGGGCTCTATGGCTACTATGTCTATGTGCACAAGCAGGTTCTCGAGAATTACCTATGGCCTGTGGCCGACGTTGTACCTATAATAACGGTTATTACCTGGGCGTTGTGAACACAGGCCACGAACCAATTATTATTAAGGAGGTCCTACTGGCCAATGGCAAAATTATTAATGTAAATAGTGGCGCACTGAATCAAAATCAGTGGTGGTTCTATCAAGCGAGTCAACTGCCAACCGCAGTACTTGCATGCTCAGCTACGGATCCAAGTGTGTGCACGATAACTAAGGTTAATGGTTGGGTGGATGATTATACTGGTGCTGGGGATGCGATCACGGTTATTGTGAATGATCCCTATAATGCCACCTGGGTAATTACGTGGAATTACCTAAGTTTCACGGATTTAGGGGGTTGGTTTATGATCACAGGTCCACTATTTCAGTACTACATAGTCGGTGGTTCTAGTTCATCCGTATTTCACATAAATCCACCATATACGCCAATCCAAATAAATATGAAAGCATCGTTGGCCGGAGACCCAATTAATTACTCATGTAGTATCAAACCGTACTATGTAAGCAATACATTCAACACAGGCAGCGTCATAAGATTCGACGTTAGTTGTACCCAGGTAAATGAGGTATGCTTCTCAATACCGATATTATTTGGTAACTTACCACCCTCACAAATATGCTTCCCACCCCAACCTCCCTAACCGTTAAATCATGGACAAATAGAAACATTATATGATAAAACTGCCTTATTAGGATATCCTTAGGTCTTTCCAATGAATAGGCTAGGTAATTGGTGGTATTACACCGAAACTACGACCAAGGTCTTAATCATAGCATTAATCGCATTATTGATAATAATTATTATTAGTCCTCACCTTGGGCCTCTACAACCAATTGCCAAGGCCCTGGGTCTTGTTGAGATTAGGGAGATTTATAATACTATAAACAACACTAGCGGTACGGTTTGTACTCCTAAATACGTAAATCAAGTAACCCCCATTTACATAAACAAGACCATATTCATACCCATGAATAACGTAGTTTCTGGTGAAACCTGGTGGAATTACACGGGTTACCTAATGGGGACTGGGTGGTGTTGGGGTAAGATTTTAGTGATGCATAATGATACGGCTTGGTTTATAACAACGTGGATAATACCCGATTGGTTATTACAGAAGATGGGTTTATCAACATGTAGTACAGGGTGCTATAACTTCTCATTACCATATGGATTAGAATTAATGCGTCCTGTTTACTTACCCATGTACCTACCGATAAATGGATCAACAAGCTTCTTCCCAATTTATGGCATGAGTTACGTCGCAGTTAGTAATGAAACAATGAATTACCCATACCCAGGCTTCACAGTGATTATAATCGGGGATGTCACCGGCCACGGACCTATCCCCGTGGTTCAGGTCTTAAACATAAGTGGTAATTACGTAATACTCAGTGCATTATCGTTCAATACAACCTTGGCGTTAAACACTACCTACTACGGTTATTTAGCCCTTACCAATCTACCTGCTAATTTCTCCTCGTATATATCGTACATAGTACCATGTAGCTCGATATACTTTACATGAATAATTCCCAAGCCGCCCTTGATGTTGCAGTACCATTTGGTGCATACGTTGCCTCAATACATAATTATATGTATTATGGTAAACTAAGTCCAGAGATGGCAACTTATAGAGAGACCTTTGGTTGGTGGGTTTGGCGTTCAGAGGTTATTAATGAACCTTAGCATGAATTGAGGATTGTGGATACATTAATTAAAGCTCAAAGTGGGAATTTCATCGATAATTTAAAGTTCATAGAGATCTACATTAGGTAATTATGAACAGGGTAAGTTGGTCTTGTGGGCTCACGAATTTTTACGTTTAATTTCCCCTTAAAAATAAATTCAATACTTAATTCTGACCAATATGGGTAGGTCAACTAGGGGCGAGTTTAATCTACTATGGATAGTGGTAACCGTTGTAGGCATAGTGATGGCAATAGTAATACTTTACCTAGTGTATGGTGGTGCAATGAGGTCCTTAGGCATGACTAACTTCCTTAGTGGTCAGGCAACCACTGCTGGTGATCAATTAGTTGTTAACCTGAAAGCTACTGGGGTCGGTACAATAACCATAAACGGTATTACGCTATATGCAGGAGACAGTGCCGTGACATCTGGCTGCTCACTGAGCTCAGTAACACTTAATGGCAACTCAATATCTACTACACCACCATGGAGTCTTAAACCTGGCGATACATTATCGCTTATTTACACAGGCTCCAACTGCACAAGCGTTACATATGTTGATGTGTCCACAAGCACAGGTACTCAACCAATACAGGTAACGTAATGGTACATTGCATTAAAAATAATAAAAATCGTTATTTCTTGTTCATTAATACCTTTTAAAGTAATTACGCCATCATTACGATGAACCTTAGAGAAAGTGTTTCGGATTTAGTATTCATTATTAGGGTGCCCATTGAGGGTATTGAATTCGCGGTTAATGAATCTGCGAAACTAAGCAGGACATGGGCTAAGATAGCCACAATACTTAATTCACTTGGTAATCCATGGATGCTACCCAGGAATTACAGACGCGAATTGGTGGCTTTGGCTAGCACATATTTTTCAGCTGGCTCAGACCCTGGGGTAACCTTCCTAGCCCTGATGAATAAGTATACGTCGCTCCTTAATCAGCAGGTTGAGTTTCAATCCCAGGCTCTAATAGCAGTAACAGTGTTAAGTATAATGATTGGCGTCCTATCATTCCTAATAATACTGGGTGTTCCATCCGTTGTGGGTGTTCTCGGGATTGCCCTGGTGCCCGTAATACACTACTTCCAGGTTGAGGTCATAAGGTATGATTATAAAGGGCCCAGCTTTGCAGGAATAATAGCAGGCGTGATTAGCTACGTAGCAGGTTATTTCCTGCATTTAGGCATGGACAGATTGGTTATGGTGACATTATTCGGATTTGGGATTGGCTTTGCAATACTTTATTTACCACAGCTTCTGAGGTTCGTTAGGGATTATGCAGGCTTAGGTTCGAGGGTTCTGAAATCTTTTGGCGAGCTACTTAATTCACCAAGTCCAGAGCCTTTAAGGCCTATAACAATTATTGAAAGGGAGTTAATGCCTCTTTGGGATTACGCATATTCAGTAGGTGTTCGCGAGTTTGTGGAGAGAATCGTCATGGTGGTTAGTGCGTTCATTGATTATGTTAGGCGTTCAATAACGACTGGGTTGATTTACGGCCCCTTCATAACGATCGGCTACGTGTTCATGCTGTTCACAACGTACATTCTCTCATCACTAAATGCAGGCGCTGCCCTTGCGAATGTGCCGATGCCCGTAACATTTAACATAAGTAGTTTATCAACTGCCTTAATAGTATTGGCGGTATCTACGGCTGTGCTCACGGGTAAAGCCATGCACTCAATAGGCCTTGGAATAACTTTGATCCCAGTATTCCTCGCGCCATTAATACCGCTGGTTTGGTGATTGACGTGCACGTATCTAAACCTATGGTTATTGGTGAGGAATTAATTAAGCACTACATTATTGAGATCGATGGTGTCAAGACCGATATTGATGTGTATAGGGTTGTTGATCCTCAATACGGTGTTCACGATTATATAGCCTACGTCGTTGATAACGTCCCAGACTGGGCAATAGCATTGCCAATCGAGAAGATAGTCGAGTTAATTAGTTCTGGATGGAGATTAGGAAGGCCATTGCCAAGGGACTTAAGGAAATCGGGGTTAAGGCCAGTCAGGATAACGTTACCCTAGCCACCAACCTATTTCTGCGTTGGAATAATCACTATGGTCCTCTTACGCCGGTCCTAGTGATGGATAATGTGACTGACATATATATAAATAAGGAAGGAAGTAAATTTGGTATTGGTGGTATATACATAGATCACTCAGAACTTGGTCTTGTTAGGGTCATAATTGGTTGGGAACCCTATGAGATTAGGAGAGGTAGGAAGGTTATCAGGATTGTTAGATTTGACTTTAATGGCTTTGTGAATTACATAATGAGGAGGGCAAGCCGTAGAGCAGGAACTCCAATTACGGCCTACAATCCAGTGGCGTCCGTGGTTGATTCCGAGTTTGGCGTTAGGATATCCATTGAGGCCGAGCCTGTAAGTATGGGTTCCATAAGCATTAGGGTTCTGCAGGAGGCCATGGACACTCCCTGAAATGGTGGGTAGGAGCATGATTAATATGGAGGACGCAGCCAGGCTTTGGTTCCTCGCTGAGCATAAGGTCCCAATCCTCATCATTGGACCAATGGGCGCCGGTAAGACAAGCCTTCAAAATGCCATTGCCTATATGCTCGTGAATAGACCCATGGCAATAATAATGGATGTCGCCGAGCTCTTTCTACCATACCATAAGGTCGTAAAGCCCATGTTCGAGAGGGTTTCCTACGCGCATGGTATAAGGAGTATTGATAAGGCTGAGTTAATTAAGCAGGCCCTTAGGAGTGGCGTAGACATAATAGTATTGAATGAGGCCAGATCTAGGGAGGAATTCAGAGCATTGGCTGAGGCCATAACTCTTGGTCACGGTGCCTTAACCACATTTCATGCAGATAATATCAAGGCTGCGGAAGTTAGGCTTGAAAACCTTGGTCTTGAGGCCAAGGACCTCTTGAGCATTGCGGTTGTTGTCGAGTTAGGCATGACCAAGCAATCCAGGTATAATGAGGTAACTAATGTGTATGAGTTAGTCACGCATAGGTTCGTGAAAGCCATGTACAACTTCAATGAGTACCTACAAATCCTAAGCAAGACATATGGTGAGGACTACGTAACTAAGCAATTACAGTATAGAAGGGCTTTCCTGACGAGGGCGGTAAGTTCGGAGCTTAATTACGAACAACTAGCTAATTTACTATATGCCTTCTACAAGGATCCGGAAAAATTCATTAAGGACATTGAAGGCAATGCCGCGTCACAATCAAGCAGCATCGAATCGGTTACGTTAAACAACCAGGAGATCCCGGAGGAGCTACTTAAGCTCGATGATGAATTTACAAATCCTTTTAAGCATGAATTAGAGTGACTATTGATGCTTAAACCTAGATTTATCGTAGTATCATTCTTCAGCGGATTAAAGGGTGGGACTGGAAAGAGCACATTAGCGAGTAATACGGCGATAGCCCTATCACAAGCCCTAAAGAGCAATGTAGTACTTATAGATCTTGGGTTGGACTCCACGGCAACGTCAAGCAGAATACTGGGTATAAACCCGGATAAGTATGGCGCGGTGGATTACGTAAATGGTACTGTAGATAACGTGGACCAATTAATTTCAAGGTCACCAATAATACCAAGCGTCTATGTAATACCGCCCGGCACACTTAGAACGTGGCAACTAAGCATTGACCCAGAGACCGCACAAGCCAGGTTTAATAACCTCATAAATCACTCCGTAATGAAAACAATATCCCAAGTAGTCGTTATCGACCTACCAGCTCACATGGACCAGGCAATAACGATAAATTCCCTCATTCAATCATCAATAATTAACGTAGTCCTGGACTACGCCACATACAGTGACTCTGTGGCCCAGGAAATCGATGAATACTACATACAGCCAATGATAGCAAAGGGCTTTAAGAAAATCATTAATGTGATCCTAAATAAGGCAATACCTGGATTAGATTTAATGGAGTCCAAGATAAGGGGTTTCATCCACAACGGCGAGTTCTTCGTACTGCCCATGAGTCCCATAGTTCACTACCTGACATCAACAATGAAGCCCCTCATCGTATACACACCAAAGGGTTCCCTTGCAGACTTTAGAATACCCTTTGATAAGTACGTAGATACATTAACCAAGCAAATAAAGACTATACTTACAGGAACCTATTAACAAACCCTTTTAAATAACTACTTATTACTAAATCAATGAGTAATCCTGTGGATCTTTTCTTAAGTAACGTAAAGAAGGAGAAAGCTGAAGGGCAGATGGGTGCACGTGAACAAGCCGCGGCGCAGGTTCAACAGACTCCGCAGCCATCGTCAATAGTCACCAGCCAAAATATGCTGAGGACCTTGCTTGAGGAGGTTAAGAAGTTAACGAAGATTGAGAGAGCGATATTGGCGCAGGAAATGTTTGGTACTGACGATGTATTTAGGCAAGTTACAGTTGATGATTGGGTGAAATTGCTCGAGGAGCGCGTGGGCAGTGAATACGCAAATGCCTTCAAGACATGGGTGACTATCATAAGCTGCGGTGGATCAAATGAACGTAGATAGCCAGGATCTGAAGGATTTGAAAAAGATAGATAAGAGGGTTAAGGTTAATGAAGTAAGTAAGGTAAGGCTTAAGGCAAGACCTATTAATGTAAAGGTTACCGCACTGGGTAAGGAAGAACAGAAGCTGGTAAAGAAATGGAGCTCCAAATGCGCCGAACCACTCAGGGAGTTCTGCACCTCAGTCCTTACCAGACTCCTTACCTACTTCACATCAAAATCAGTCGATAATATACTAAGTGAAGCAACAAGGAAAGGACTCAGTCTTGAGATCATCCTAATCCTACTTAGCCAATATGATTTGGTAAATAATGACGATACTAATTAAGAATTATCTAAACACGGGAAATGTCGATATAAATATTCTCGTAAACATATTATTAAAAAAATGGTATAAATATTAAACCGGAGGAACTTAATCAATTCATCCAAAATAAGGATAAGACAAAAAGGGAAGGAGGCTTAATCTCCAAACTCCTCAAGCCTTAATCCTCACCCTTTGTATCAATCCATTCAGAGCAATACTTACGAAATAATTATTCATTACTGGTAATACCCTACCATTATATACCAGTGTCAGCAGTTATAGAAGAAGGCTGTTAAGGCCTGTGAAAATCCGTTAAAAATTATATTTATAGAAATATATCTATATTTTAGTAGGTTATGACTTAGAATAATATAATATTAATAAATACTTTCATGTATTTATTATCCTAAGTCATACAATATCAGGTAAAATATTTTTAAACTTAGTGGATTAAAATTTAAAAGAGTTGTTTTGAAAGATTAAATCTGAAACTTTTTTTATAAATTTAATTCATGCCCTCTGGAGAATTATTGCATAGCCCTGCCCGCCACCGACACATGCAGTCGCAAGCCCATACTCCTTACCAGTCAACTGTAACTGCCTAGCCAAGGTACCAACTAATCTCGCCCCAGTCGCACCGAGTGGGTGCCCAATCGCTATGGCTCCTCCCCTAGGTTCACCCTATTTCATCAATTCCTAATTCCTTGATTGCGTTTAACGTAACCACGGCGAAGGCCTCATTTATCTCCCAAAGATCTATATCCTCAACCTTAAGTTTAGCCTTGGCCAACGCCTTCCTCGATGCTGGTACCGGGCCCTCACCCATTATTGATGGGTCGACGGCAGCCCAGCCAAGGGACACCACTCTAGCCAGCGGCTTTAGACCTAGTTCCTTAACCATCTTACCCGACATTAAGACGACTAATGACGCGCCAGAGTTAAGTGGTGCTGAGTTGCCAGCCGTTATTATGCCACCTGGCTTAAAGGCTGGTGGCAACTTAGCCAGGGCTTCCAATGACGTGTTTGGTCTAACACTAAGGTCTCTATCAACCACAATCTTCTGCCCATCCTTAACAACCTCTATTGGTAGTATCTCATCCTTGAAGTATCCCTCCTCATAGGCCTTTGAAGCAAGTATGTGGCTTCTATAGGACCACCTATCCATCTCCTCTCTGCCTATCTTCTTAAGGGCCGCCAACTTCTCGGCGGTTAGTCCCATAACGTAACCGGTGGCCATGTCGTACATTGCATACTCAGGATTCGTGGCCAGGTCAAGGTGTGGAACTATGTATGGGTTATTGTACATAGGTACCCTCGACATGTGTTCATAACCACCTGCGAAGACTATGTCCGACTGCCCTGTCCATATCTCCATCGTGCCTATGCCTATTGCGTCGAATGATGAGGCGCACTGCATGTCAACAGCCATGGCGGGTATTGTAACCGGGAACTTGGCAAGGAACACCGGTATTCTACCACCCATACTCCAGTTATCACCACCCTGCAATGCGTTGCCAACGATCACGTGGTCAATCTGCTCAGGCTTTATGCCAAGATCCTGTACAGCCTTAACGAGTAATTTTGAGAATAGGGTTGGGCCGCTTATGTCGTAGAACACGTCGAACTTTGGATCCTCCCTCTTAACCCTTGAGAAGGCAGTCCTCTTGAAATAAACTACGTATGCCTCCCTATCCTCACCCATTCCTGATCATGCTTTAAGCACTCAACGAATTAATATTGCTTATTTGCATATAGATTATATAGTGAGGAAATGCTGAACATGCTGCATCACGGTGTTTATGCCGGTTTATTTCTTTTGAGAATTTTTTTAAGTACTCATCTATTGCCCTCATTATATCGCTTGGGTCGGCCTTACCCCTTAACTCCTTCATAAGTGTATTCATGAGCTTGCTCCTATCGTTTATGCCGAGCTTGGATGCCCTCTCCATTACGTATTTCCTGACCTCTTCGGGGCTCATCCTTCTCAACCCCAGTTTATTAATTATGCCATCAATGGGCTTATCGGGTTCCTTACTCCATGCCGCTATTATGTCGGGTATCGCCTCCTTGGTTATCACACCCTGGCATATTCATTAAATATCGCCTTAAGGTGGTCCTCCGTTATTACCGATACGTCAATGCCATCCCTTTGGAGTGACTTCATGGTATTCACGATGGTGTTCGCTATTAAGGTGGCTGGCACCCTGCCCTGAAACTCACTTATTAAGTAATCAATTAAGTCGTAAAACGGTGACTTAATCACTTGCATAGCCAGTTCCTTACTCATGCCATAGCTGATATACCTACCCACCCTGGACTCGATGGCTCAGGTACCAACGCCTTAGCCCTGGTCAGCATATCCTCGGTAATCCTTATTGGCCTAAGGTCAGTCTCCGGGTACATCCTCGCAGCGCCGGGCCTGGGCCTCATGAACCTAGTCGTGCCGTCTGGGTTCGCCGCCCTAGTCTCCTCAGGAACGCCATGCAATGCCTCCCTAATTCTATCAATAATCACGTCCACGGCATCAACTAGGTCCCTATCTGACGTACCCGCCAGGAGTATGAATGAGTCAACACCAAGTCTCGAGGATACCTTGGAAACCTCCTCAGCCGTTATTCCATAGCCCGGTAATTCATCGCTATGAATTAAGCCGGACAGGCTTGTCCAAACCCTGACCCTATCAGCTAGCTCTGTGCCAAACCTCCTATTTGGTTGAACCTCCTTACCTAGTATACCCCTTAGTCCTGGCGTCTTTATGGCTATGACCTTACCACTGCCATCAAGTACCTTCTTGATTAGGTTGGATTTCGTTGATGAGAATATGTCGGTGACGTCCACGAAGTCCTTAACAAACCAATCCTCCCTCACACCCCTCTTGATCAATTCGTCACGAATAGCCAGTAGGTTTAATTGACGCTGAACCTCGTACTCGATGACCTTGGGTATGAGGCTGAGGTCGGGCACGCCCTTTATCTCCGTCTTAGCGCCGCCCTCGATGGACACGTTTACGTCCTGCCTAACAGTGCCAAGCCCCCTCTTGGCCTTACCGGTCATCTTAATGCTGTGGCCAATGTAGTAAGCCACCTCCATAACCTCCTGAGGACTGTAGGTGAGTATTCCCGTGGATATCTCAATAAGTGGTATACCAAGCCTATCAAGCCTATAAACAACCGTGTCACCCCTCTCCTCAATCTTCCTAGCCGCATCCTCCTCAAGGCTATAGTCTGTATTGGGACCTTATAATCAAAGAACTTGGCTAGACCATCATGGGCTATTAACATGGTCCTCTGGAAACCCGAGGTGTTGGACCCATCAATCACCGTCTTCCTCATCACGTAAACCTCATCGAATATCTTGGCATTAAACATCATGGCAACGGCCAAGGCAACCTCGAGAGACTCAGGGTCTGGGTCGTGCGGTGGCTCCTCATCGAGCTCCACAAGGCATGTGGTGTCGTAATAACCCTCATAAACGAAGGTCCTATGCTTCCTAAACTCCCAAATGGCCGCTGGGTCAACCTCACCAAGCTCACTCATACTGGGCCTCAACCTCCTAATAACCCTGAAGTGGGGCTCGTCATTCCTAACGACCGGCGGGCAATTACAGAACAGCTTCCTGCCAGTATTCAATTGGACATGTATCTCCAAACCAACCTTAAGCCCAACAGCCTTATAATCAATCGGCATATACCCATGACTAAAACCATACCCATTTAATTACTTAACGCTGTTACAGCACCATACCACTCTAAGGAACCAACATGCATTATTTCGAGTTTCCCTAAGCCTTTACTTATTCGTTGTTTTAGAACTCGTTCTCATTTCTCCCCATCTTTCCCTTCCCTGAGACTTACCTTGCTGTAAACCGTATTAAATACGAGGGATGCCGTTATGCCCATTGCCATGGCGATTATTAAGGCCCTTGGCGCACCAATGACCGAGCCTATGAAGGCCCAGATAACGGCACTCACAATCTGTGATGCGTGAATAATACCCACGTGATGAATAAACAATACCAAATTCACCACGTGGAACCACGGAAATAAGAGCGCTCATAACCGCCGTGAAGAATGCATTAATGAATATGTTATAGATGAGGTTAACCATGAATAGCAGTGGTACGGCAACAACCAAGCTCCTAATTAACATGGGTATTATACCGAAGCCTAAACCAATTATTAACGCTGTGGTTAAGATTACATAAACAACCCTTAACTTACTAACCCTAAACCTAGGCGTGAGTATGGAACCTATCGTTGCACCAGCGTAGCCGAATAAGCTATCAATACCTGCAAGTAAGGCCACGTTGTAATATAGGGATAATATGCTATAGCTCAGTACGTCAAGAGATATTATTAATAGGTAGGTGACCGTTACCGTTAAGATTATGGCCCTGAAGCCGATATTACGCCTAAACAACTCCCCAAACCTAGCAAAGCCCCGCCTAATGACTTGGGCACTGAACCCATCCGTGACTCTACCGTGATACCTCATGAGAATTAATGGGGTTAAGGCAACTATGGAGAGTATGGCTGAGGATAGGATCAAATATTTAGCAATGTGAATGCTTAGGAATAGTAGGTAGCCTGAGACCACCGTTGAAAATACCGAAATTATTGACCTCAATGTATTGTTTAATGACGTATACAGTGTTATCTTCTCATTATCATTACCTAGTAAATCCTTAACCAACGCACTCCTTACGGTTCCCATCATCGTGTATAAGCTCACGCCAATGACAATAACTATAAGTACTAACACAAGGCTCAGGGCATTAATCCCCATTATAATTAATATGAGGAAGGCAATTAGGAAAAGCATAGCTATTAAGGCATTACTAATCACTAACACTCTCTTCTCACGACCAAATATGTCAATTACCACGCCACTAAATAATCGCGCCATTGATGACAATGCGTAGAATATGTAGACTAGGGCGACGCCGAAAATATTCATGGTGTCGAAGCCCAGTATAACTAACACAAACCGCATAACATCATATGCTGCATTGTTAAGCATGTTAGAGTAGATGAGCATAGCCGCATCCCTAACACCTA
This sequence comes from Vulcanisaeta sp. JCM 16159, assembly GCF_001316265.1. Taxonomy (GTDB): domain Archaea; phylum Thermoproteota; class Thermoprotei; order Thermoproteales; family Thermocladiaceae; genus Vulcanisaeta. The sequence goes on from NZ_BBDN01000014.1 coordinate 30,692, forward strand.
AAACGCCACGATACCTATTAAATAAGCCACCTAATAGCTTCATAGCCCTCCTTACTGAATGCTGGGCATGCCGCCGCTTTTAAGTCATTGTTTATGATGCCCCTGGCCCACCATAGCAACTTATTCTCATCAATCGTTAGGGTTCCATCATCGTTTAGCTTGCCGACCCTATTAATATCCTCGTAGAGCTTAACCGTGCACTTACTCAATGTTCCATCAGGCATTATCATGAGTTAAGCCACGATGCGCAGCATATGTAGGGTAATGACAACTCAAGGAGTTTCAACCTAAGTGACCTCGCGTACTCCCTAACCTCCTCAACACCATCATCAGCAGGGTGAATCCTATCATCATTTGGACCGCCCAACCTCGATATTGACCTCATATGGAAGGAGAACTTACCATCACCTCTCAATACCTCGGCGAATTTCTTAAGCAGGGACTTAACGCTCTCAATACTGTCCCTATGAAGATGAACCCTAATAATCATTCCAAAGCCTAGGTCCGAGTTATGGGCATTAATTACATTAATATATACCGTGTCGAAAGTCAGCAAGCCCTACTAATTACCAATGCGGCATTATCATAATCTTAATATTCCTAAAATATTTTTAACTTTTTAATCGGAACTTATTAAATAATTTTTAATTTTAACTATAATTTATAACGAAAATTAATGAAAATTTATATTATTAAAGACTATGCACTAAATACGTGCTATTAACCTAACTGGATATAGAGTGAAGTTTTATTAACCCATTAATGAATTATGGCTTAATCATGGTACCACCATTGAAGAAAATAAGTGATTATGTTTGGGAGATACCGAAGGGGTATAAGCCGTGTATGAAGGTGCCAGCTAGGATATTCGCTGATGAGACACTGCTTGAGAAGATGAAGACGGACATGACGCTGGAGCAGGCGGCTAATGTCGCATGCCTGCCGGGTATTTACAAGTACAGCATAGCGCTGCCGGATGCCCACCAGGGCTATGGATTCCCAGTGGGCGGCGTCGCCGCAATGGACATGGAGCAAGGCGTGGTTAGTCCAGGAGGAATCGGTTACGACATCAACTGCGGCGTGAGGCTCCTTAGGACTAATTTGACGGAGAAGGATGTTAGGCCTAAGCTTAGGGAGCTTGTGGACACAATATTTAAGTTAGTACCTGCCGGTGTTGGTGAGACTGGGCTTCTTAGGCTGTCCTTTGGTGACTTGGATAAGGTGCTTGATGAGGGTGTTGATTGGGCTTTGTCTAAGGGTTATGGCTGGGGCGATGATAAGAACTTCATTGAGGAGTTTGGGCATTATGAGGGTGCTGACTCGAGTAGGGTTAGTCAGAGGGCTAAGGAGAGGGGCAAGGACGAGCTGGGCACGACGGGTAGCGGTAATCACTTCATTGAGATACAGGTCGTTAATAAGATATTCGACGCAGACCTGGCCAAGAGGCTTGGTATTGAGCAGGAGGGCCAGGTAATGGTTCTGATACACACCGGTAGTAGGGGTCTTGGGCATCAGGTTGCGACTGACTACATAAGGGTTGCTGAGAATAAGATGAAGCAGTGGGGTTTGTTCCTGCCGGATAGGGAGTTGGCGGCAATGCCCCTCACCACCAAGGAGGCCCAGGACTACCTAGCCGCGATGAAGGCCGCAGCTAACTATGCATGGACCAATAGGCAGATAATTACGCACTGGGTTAGGGAAGCCTTCAGGAGGGTCTTTGGTAAGGACCCTGACAAGCTTGGTCTCGATATCGTCTACGACGTTGCCCATAACATCGCCAAGATCGAGGATCACGTAATCGATGACGAGGGCCATGTCAGGAGGGTTCTCGTGCATAGGAAGGGAGCCACTAGGTCGTTCCCAGCAGGTAGGTCAGAGATACCGCCTAAGTATAGGGATATTGGGCAGCCCGTCCTAATACCTGGTAGTATGGGCACTGCGTCTTACGTATTGATTGGATTGCCGACCTCGTTCCAAGTGACCTTTGGCACTGCGCCGCATGGGCAGGTAGGACACTGAGTAGGTCTGCCGCTGTTAGGATGTTGCCGCCGAATAAGGTCAGGGGTGCCCTGGAGAGTAGGGGTATCATTGTTAGGTCCGCGGAGAGTGAGATAATATCTGAAGAGGCACCCGAGGCCTATAAGAATGTTGATAAGGTGGCCGAGGTCGCTGAGATAACAGGCATGGCTAAGAGGGTTTCGAGGCACGTGCCGATTGGCGTAGTCAAAGGTTGAACCGTTGCAATTATCTCAATCATATAGTTGTGTGGTAAATCTTTAAAAAGGCCCTCGTTTCCTATCCCGCGTAATGAGTAGTGATCAGGGAATTACACTGCCCAAGGAAACCGTTACTTACCAAGTTGGTGGTGTAACGATAATTGAGGAGTGCCCAAGGGATTTAAAGACCTTTGATGGTGAACCAATCAAGTTATTCGGTAAGTGGCCCTTTGATAATGTTGTAATAAAAGACCCAGGTCTCAGGAGGTACTTATGCATAAAGCCCATGTACTTACCACACACTGGCGGTAGGTACCAGAAGAGGAAGTTTGGTAAGGCCAAGATACCAGCCATCGAGAGGTTAATGAACCAATTAATGCATCCTGGTAGAAATGCTGGTAAGAAGCATAAGGTCTATAACGTTGTTAAGAGAGCCTTCGAGATGATACACCTGAAGACTGGGCAGAACCCAATACAGGTCTTTGTAGATGCCATAGTGAATGCAGCACCTAGGGAGGAGATTACGAGGGTTGTTTACGGAGGTATCGCATACCCAGTATCCGTCGATGTCTCGCCACTAAGGAGGCTTGACCTTGCCATTAGGTGGATAACCGAGGGTGCCAGGCAGTGTTCCTTCAATAATCCAAAGCCCATCGAGGAGTGCTTGGCCGATGAAATCATCGCGGCCGCGCAGAATGACCAGAAGTCATATGCGATTAGGAAGAAGGACGAGATGGAGAGGGTCGCCGCCAGTGCAGGTGATGAGTTTAATAGTTCTTCACCTTTTAATTAACGCCTAATTTTACTAATCAGCACATACGTTCTCCATCAATAATACTCAATAATCATCCCACCTGCCCAGGAGGAATACTTATTTAACCAATTTATTTCATTAATACCGTAATGTCCATAGCAGAATTAATTTGGGTGGAGAAGTATCGTCCTTTGAGGATTGATGATATTATTGACCAGGAGGAGGTTAAGGAGAGGATTAAGCAGTTCCTGAAGATGGGTAATATGCCCCATATGCTTTTTTTTACGGTCCTCCTGGTACTGGTAAGACTACGATG
>NZ_BBDN01000015.1 GCF_001316265.1 Vulcanisaeta sp. JCM 16159
GCATGGTCATTGATAACCTTATAAAATAATTAAAACAATTTTTATTTCACAACCTTAAGGGGGTTTGCATGGACTTTATTAAGCTTAAGGTAAATGTATCAAGTTATGATGAATTAGTACAGTTGATGATGAGCTGCACCAAGTGCAAGTTATATACAACAAGGAGGAGGGTGGTTCCAGGAGAGGGCCCTTTGGATGCTAAGATAATGATTATTGGTGAGGCACCGGGTGAGAAGGAGGATGAGGAGGGCAGGCCATTTGTTGGTGCCGCCGGGCAATTGCTGACTAAATTATTAAATAACGTAGGCATTAGGAGGGGGATGTTTACATAACCAATGTCGTTAAGTGCAGACCACCTAATAATAGGGATCCCGAGCCTGACGAGATTGAGGCATGTAAGCCATATCTAGTGACTCAAATACTCATGATAAAGCCACGGGTAATTGTATGCCTTGGTAGGCATAGCGCCAGGGAGGTCCTCACAATGGCTGGTTACCCAGAGAAGGCTGTGTCCAACATAAGTAGCATTAGGGGTAAGGTGTTTAATGTTAGGCTTGGTGATGTCAACGTCAAGGTCCTCCCAACATACCACCCAGCCGCCGCCCTATACAATCCGAGGCTTAGGAGCATTATTGAGGATGATTTGAGAAAGGTAAGGGCAATTCTTGATGAGGATAAGGGAGGTGGAGACATACTTAGTTATTTATAGTATCATAGTGTGCCATCAATTATCCTCCAAAGTCCCCTTACGTATCCTGCGAGGTACGGCAGTATTATCAACATATTCAGTATCATTACATGTATTACAGTAAAGACGAATGCTGTGATTATAATAGCTGTCATTAAGTACTCTGGAAATAAATTGAGACTTTCCATGACCCATTTATGGGAGCCCTTGGGTGTCGGTATCCACTCAATCTTACCAATGCCCAATAATCCCATTAGGTTTGCAATGGCTATCCTGGGTAACGCCATTATAAAGGCTAGGTTCACACTATTTATTGCAAATACATCTCTGCGAGGGTCACCATCATACTCTTTATCAAGCATTATTAAGGAATATAGATACAATGAAAGTGTTGGTGCTATGATCATTAATAATGTGGCAAAGGCCCACAGTGGTATACTTAAGCCAGTAATACTCATTGCCACGAGCATTAGTATTGACACTAATTGAAGAACATAGGCGAAGTACTGCCCGAGGTAGAGTAGCACTGCTATGCCGTGTTTTCTACGTAAAATCTTCAAAAAAAATACTTCCTAATAACCCTACCAACACCGAAGCTCCACCTTAGTTGTTGCCTGAGGAACCCGGTATAATTAACGGGGACTTCCACATTAACAATCGCGTCATCGACATATGTGACCTTCAAATCATTAATAAAGAACCTCACACCGAGTTCCACATCCTCAAGAACATCCTCAGGCCAATAACCAACACTTTTTAATGCGCCAACACTAACTAGGGATCCACTGCCGAGTATTGGCACCCAACCAATTAAGTTATTAAGCGCCTTTAGAACCTTAAAGAAAAGTAAATAACCAATCCACTGTCCACGCGCTAATGATGAGTCATCCCTATTACTAGCAACCCAATGAGGAACCACGGCGTTCGTCGAATCAACATATTTGGTTAATTCATTGACGGTCTCCTGACTTAATACTGAGTCAACATCGAGTACTAGCATGTAGTCATTATTGCTCATTTCTATTCTTTTAATTACATGGTTCAATGCACCACCTTTATAGCCACTCGGCTTTTCCCTATGAATTACCTTAAGGCCGTACTTATTACCTAAAGCCCTTATGATATTTATGGTCTCGTTATCATAATTATCAAGAATATAAATAACGTTCAACCTTGTTTTTAAGGATGCTAGTCTCTTCATTGAGGTTTCCACTAGATCTAGGGGCTCAGACTTAACGGGAATTACCAGGAATATATTACTCTTGTTTTTTTTCATGATTATGGGTTACTTCTCTCTCATGATTTACTTCATCACTCCTAATAGTTATTAGTTGATATATTATTGGGTAGAATGAGGTTATTGTCACTATGAGGTATATTATTACGATCGCTGTTTCGTAATTAATTATCATTGCGTTGGCTATATCATTGTAATTTAATAACTTATCCTAATTTCAACTCCTTAAATTACTTAAGTCGAGAATTACATCAATACGTACATTTCTATCCCTTAATTTCTCAACCCATGACTTACTCATTGAAATTAATACTGAAACGCCTGTTAACCTAGCTCCCGCAATGTTATTAGTTCAATTAATGCATTCAATGTTCTGCCTGTCCTTACAATATCGTCAACAATCAGAACCTCGTCGTTTCTCTCAAGTAGGTGTCTTGGTAAATACAGGGACACTCTACGTGGTGGTGAATCAACTATGTAACTAACCTCGTAGAAGTCCTCCGAAGCAATATCCTTGTACTGCTTGGCAATGGCTAACCTAGCGTTTAAGGCGTATGATGCCATCACCGAGAGGGGTATTCCATCAGTAGCTGCTGTTAGTACCTTGTTAATTGGTAGGTTAGAAAACATTTCCTTAATCCTCCTTTGATAAAGTTTGAGTATGTATGGGTTGAATAATACGTTGTTTAGGTCAATAAACCCATCTTTAACAATAACATTCCTTCTCAGAACCTCTGTTAGGTCAAGCATTGACTTTAATCTCTCCTTAATTATGTTTACTGTGTCCAATGAAGGCAGTAAATCACCATTTGCATACCTACAGAGCAGGCTTTCAGGTATTTCCAGTATCTGTGATAATTCCCTATATGACAAATTATATATTGACTTAGCTGAATTTATTAATTCCACGGCCTCCAACTGCTCATCAACCTTAGCGAGTCTCCTACCTGCACGCATTTTAACCAATCCCTTTAAACAATTGTTTAAAAAGTTAATTGGTAGGAATACTCCGTAAATCATATATTTATGGTAAAATTAAATATATTACCAATGAGTATGTGGTGTAAGGTTTTTATTAGAAATTAATTATTTACTTAATATATGAGTAGTGAAGAGAGAAGGGAGGAGGTGGGTAGTGAGGAGGAAATTGAGAGAGGGGGTGTATCAGCAGAGCTCGTTAAGGGCAATATCCTAAAGATTAGGTGGGTTACGGGCAAAACCTCGGCAGCAAGATTATTTGGCAAGTACGGTAGAGAGGGCAGGCCAGACTTCTTTAGGCTGCTCTTCGGAGCCATTGGCGGTAGCCTTAGGTCGCAATTCCCTGAGGATAAGGCCAATGAGTTATTCAATAATATTAGGAACTCCCAGGGATTCAAGGATTCGCTTGATGAGGTCTTTGAATCCATGAAGAGGTGGTTCTTTGATGAGATAGTACCTAAGTATAAGCTCGAGAGGGGTGATGTATTCGTGATATCAACAACGCTCGAACTTAATATCAATACTGGGGAAATTAAGTGGGATAGGGAGGCAACGCAGGTTATTTATTGGGTTAGGAGCGATAGGGTTGCCGAAAAGTGTAGGGAACTTGGTATTGCGACAGGCGCCAGGGCCGGTACCGAGGAGGTTGATAGGTTAAGGAAGGAGAGGGATGAGCTGGCAAATAGGGTTAAGGAGCTTGAGAATAGGATAAGTGAACTAACGAATGAGAACAAGAGGTTGAGGGCTGAAAATGAGGAATTGAAGAAGAAATTGGAAAATATTAAGCAATTGGTTGGTTAACCACCATAATACCCAATTAAAACTCCATAGCCAACAATATCATTCACATTGATAGACCTTATTAAGCCAATATCATCCTCATTCAATGGCGGTAACTCCCTATTTAGGGCCAGGACTATTATTACGTACTTATGCGGAGGACCGGGCGGTGGGCATGGCCCGCCATAACCAACCTTACCAAAATCATTAATGCCCTGATAACCAATACCAGGCACGTAGTACTGGGTCGGAATGCCCTGGGGCAATTCCGTTATATTGGGTGGTACGTCATATAGGACCCAGTGTATGAAGACGCCGCTCGGCGCATTCAAATCCTCCATTATTATCACGAGAGATTTGGCATTACTTGGTACGTCATTTATGTACAATGGTATTGAGTAATCTAGGCCATTACACGTGTAGTTAATGGGTATTTGAGAACCATTGCTAAATACTGAACTCACGATTATCCTAAGCGCATTCGTTGGAACCTTAACGAGGCCTATTGTTACGTATGATGCTCTATGCATGGTCGGTATTACCAGTAAGACTGCCATTACCACGGCCATGACTAGGATCAGTACGATGATCACGTGCCCAATCCTCATACTCATAAAGCCATGCTTAAAAATACTTAATAGGTTTTGTTGTTCCTTAGTGATGCATGCCTGTAATTACGTTTAAGCGAAGTGACCTGGAGAGTTTACTGGGTAAGTACTTTAGCAGTGATGAGGAGCTTATTGCGGCGTTGAATAGGCTTAAGGGTGAGGTTGAGGGGATCTCCGGCGATGATGTGACGTTTGAGGTTACCCATGATAGGCCTGACCTATTTTCTGTGGAGGGCATTGCAAGGGCGTTAAAGGGTTTGTTTAAGGTTGAGGTTGGGCTTCCTAAGTTTAATATTGCTAATAATGGCTTTAGGCTCATCGCTGAGGATGTTCCCAATAGGCCGTACATAATGATGGGTATTGTACGTGATTTAAGGCTCAGTGATGAGGCCATTAGGCAAATGATTCAGCTTCAGGAGAAACTACATGCAACCTATGGCAGGGATAGGAGGAAGATGGCCATTGGGTTTTATGACGCTGATAAGATTAAGCAGCCACTCACGTATAGGCTTGAGAGACTTGATGCCATTAGGTATAGGCCGCTGGATAGTGATAGGGAGATGAGTGGTTCTGAGGTTATTGAGGGTACTGAGAAGGGTAGGTTATACGGTAAGTACGCAGTTTATGATGGTAAGGCACCAGTACTAATTGATTCTGAGGGTAGGATACTCGTGATAATACCCGTACTTGGTAGTGAGGATTTTAAGGTTACGGAGAGGACTAGGAACGTGTTGATAGATGTTACTGCCACGGACCTGAGACTCGCTAAGTCAGTACTTGCCGTTTTGGTTTATAACCTACTTGAGAGGAGTTCCTCGAGAACCGTTGAGATAGTTAATGTGAATGCGCCATGGGGTAATACGGCATCTCCATTACTGGATTCTCTTGAGTTCAAGCTATCTGTCAATTTCGTCAATGATTACTTAGGACTTAACCTGAACAAGGGCGATATTATTAATTACTTATTAATGTCAAGGCACGACGTTGTTAATTACGGCGAGGAATTGCTCGTCAAAATCGCTCCATATAGGTTCAACGTGCTTCATCCAGTGGACCTTGTTGAGGACATTGCAGTGGCCTATGGCTATGAGAACATTCCGAGGGAGCTACCGCCGCAACCCGTTAAAGGTGCCAGAAATAGGTTGAGCACCTTCACTGATTTAATTAGGGATTTAATGATTGGCCTTGGTTTCCAGGAGGTTCTTAATTACATGATGAGTAATAAAGACGCCATGACCAAGAAGACCATGGATCAGAGGGAGCTTGTTGAGGTTGAGAATCCAAAGTCCGAGCTTTACACGGTTCTTAGGGACCACATATGGCCCCAATTAATGGAGGTTGCGGCTAGGAATAAGGCCTTGGTTGAAGGCGTTCTTAAGATTTTCGAGGTTGGTTATGTCGTGTCGCCAAACCAGGAGAGCGAGGTAGGCGTCAGAGAGGACTTAGTACTTAGTTACTTAATTAGTGGTCCTGAAATAACGCTTACCGACGGCCTTTCCGTGCTGAGGTCATTATTGACAAGCCTCGGCATTAATTACTCGCTTAAGCCTTGTGAGTACGTATCAGGCCTGCCTGAAAGGACTGCCTGTATACACGTTGGTAATAGGGATGTTGGCTTTGTGATGGAGGTGAGACCTGACGTAATAACGGCATTCGACCTCGAGCATCCCATTGTTGTGAGCGAGATCAAGCTTAACGAGATAGTAGGCTAGGGAATATTAAAAAGTGGCAGTGATGTTTAATCGTTGAACCGGGCATGTACGGCATCGTATTCAGCAAGGTAGATACAGTATCAAGAGGCGTCTTTGAATTATTCAGTAGAGATGGTAACCTTAGGTATAGAATGAGCTTAGGCGATTATGAAATCTATGACTTAAAGGGGAATCTTGCATTTTATGCATTAAATAAGGATATTGTTTACTTGGACGACCTTGAGGAAGTAGTTTCAAAAATGCAAGAGAGACCTAAGGAGTTGATCTTCGTTAGTCGTCATGAAATGAGGAACCCAAGGCCCATGTTCACGTCCCACGTTACGGGTAACTGGGGCGCAGCTGAATTAGGTGGAAGACCAAACACAATATCCCTTGCTAACCCGCACACCATCACGGTATTTTACAGGGAGTTATGTAGGGTTAGGCCTGATTATGGCCTTGAGAGCTTCGAGTGCTATGTTGAGGCGACGCACCACGGCCCTACGATAGAGTCAATACCTGTGACCTTCGTGGAGCAGGGGAGTAGTGAGAGGGAGTGGGTGATAAGTAGGGGTTGGGAATTGCTTCATTACGTGGTTAATGAATTCCTCGAGGGTAAATTAATTAGTAACTATGAGCCTGCAATATCAATAGGTGACCTACATTATCTGACGATGGGTAATAGGTTAATTAATGGTGAGGCGGATGTTGGTCATGCAATACCGAAGTACATAACACCGATAACTAGGGAAATGATTGTTAAGGCCGTGAATATGATGACCCATAGGCCGGTTAAGGCTTACGTTAGTTGGAAGGCGATTGATAGTGAGACTAGGAAACTTGTTGCTGAGGTTCTTAATGAACTTAATGTAAAGGTAATCAAGAGAACATAGGTTATGACAGCAATAACAAAGGGAACATACGCAGGGATTGACCTCGCGTTACCTAATAGGAGGAGGACTGGCTTTGGATTAATAAATACCGATAATAATACTTATTACGTAAGCACCTTGTCCACTAAGGAGGAGATAATAAATTCAGTACTGCGGCAGCCCTTATCGTTAATATGCATAGACGCTCCACTTGGTCTCCCTAAACATGGCATTAATAGACTGGTTGAGGTGAAGGCTAGGAGGCTCGGACTTAGGCTCATCCCACCATTGCTGGGCCCCATGAGGTGGTTAACGATTTATGGCATACAAATAGCGAGTGAGTTGAGGAAATACGGATTTAAGGTTCTTGAGGTGCATCCAACATCAACACTCAGGGTACTCGGGATGAGCAGGCAGGACTTCGTTAAGTTCATCACCTCAGGCTAAGAGGGCCCGTAATAAGTAATGAGCATGAGGTTGACGCATTAGTGTCCGCATTCACCTGCCTATTACATGATCATGGGTGCACGGAGGAATTAACGGGGCTTGAGGATGAAGCTCCTTAATAATTCCGCGCATTGATTGTATACCTCGGGTGATTAGCCATGAGTTTATTTAAGGAATTGATTGATAAGTATAAGGACGTAATAATCAGCATTTATAAACTGGGGATTGATTGCTGCGGTGATTATTGCATTATTAGAGTGACAGATTGGGATCGCATTAAGGAACTTAGATGTAACGTGTATGGGCTAATGATTGATCCTGGGCAGGTTAATGAGTTACTGAGACGTCCTTCTCTAATAAAATTATTATTGCGGAGGGGAATTAATAGCTTATTGCATATCCATGCATCACCCAGGATAAGATAACATTACTGAATAAACTCGGCTTTACCGTTATGAATTATTTCACGAGTGAAGATTGTTCATTAACCCAAGGCGTTGTGGTTCATCTTGACACCTACAAAATAATTAACTTAGTTGGTAGGGGCATCATCGTTTATGTTCATTTATACCAACCATACATCAGAGGCAGAGGTGAGCCGATACGCGATATTAATTCAATTTTTGATATAGCCCTTGAGTACCTAAGGAGGTCTGGGATTAAGATTCATTTGATTCTTGATGAGCTTTCCCACTAATTCTTACGTACAATTCCTTAATTAGTTCAGCCCATTTCAAATGAATACGATCACCCTCATACTCTATGTAATTCCTGTAAATGTGCCTTTTTGTCATTCTCGTATATATTTTGCAATGTGGACACCCAAGGATTACGTATGTTGAATTTTCAATCAGCTGAAGATTAGAAGCACATATGGGGCATTTTAGACTTAATTCCAACTTTGACGTTTCCTCAGATGCCATTGTTTAGGTATTGAAACTGGCAGGATTTTTAATTAACATTTAAAATGTTGACGTCATAGTCATATCGATTATTTATGGATAACAGGTAAATAAATCCATGCCACCAGCACCTCAGGACTATAATTTAAATGCAAAATAATTAATATCGACTAAGCGATATCCTTGCAGTATTTTGGCTTAGTATTGATACTGATATTAGCGTTATTTTACAGGTTCACTGCAAATAAATCATATATAATAACTAATCATTAATGCTTAATATACAGAGGAGCATACCAATACCGAGGATAAGCCTTGAGAAACTCATAAACTACATACTTTCAATTGGTGAGAATCCCGGAATTGATTGCTCCACATTAAAGGATAGGGGACTTGACATTGGTAAGGGAAGAGGCGACATAACGAGGTTCTTTCAGAGGATTGGAGTGATTGAGGTTTATGGGGATTGTAATATTAGGCTGACGGACACGGGTAACATGCTGTATAGGGCTTTGAATATGGACTTGACATTATCGAAAATGTTATTTCACCTAATATTATATAGGGAGTTGCCTCATTATCGATTATTGATAAATCTAATAAGTGAGGAGGGACCACGAGTGTCAATGAGCTTCATAGACTAATAAATCAGAAAATGAGGGAATTATCGCCAACGGCGTGGCTTAATGAGGTTGCCTTTAAGGCGATTATTGGGCTTGCTGTAGATCTTGGCGTAGTGGAGATAACGAATGGGGAGGTTAGTATTAGGTACACGGCCTCCATAAGTGAGTGCATTAGAAAGGCGATGGTGCCCATAGGCTCTCAAAAGGTCCTGAGACTCGATGATCTAGATAACTGCATTAAGCAGCTGCTTGGGGTTCTTGATATAAAACAGCCACTGATTAATAACCTAGATGGATGCGTTGAACCAATAATAGCCCCCGGACCCTTGGGTCCCAAATCCACGTACTTTAAGATATTAAATGAGGATTGCGTGGTTAAGCAGATCGTTAACACGATTTTAAGCAAGTCCGTGTTGAATGATAACCACTAACACTGTTTGTTTTTTTAATTGGAACGTTATTATATACTTATTGTGTTTCTCTATGTAAGTGGTACCGAGCACCACCTCATCACCAACCCTGACGCACCTCTCATCCTTAACATTAATGAGCCAACCCATTACCCTAACATCACCAACCCTAGCAATGGCTATTATATACGGCTCAAAATCCTCAAAACCCTGAGGCCTTGAGTAAACCCTCGTGAAGGTCTCTAGAACACCCTCCCTAGACAACTCAATCCACTCTACATCACTCGAACCACAGTATGGGCAGTCAGACTGTGGTGGATAATAAACTGCGCCGCAGGACTTGCACTTGGTCGCGTATATCCTGCCCTCCCTAAGGCCATCCCAATACTTAAGTGTCCTGCCAATGGGTATTTTATGCCTGTAGGTGATCGGTACTGAGTCTATGGTTGGCCCCTCAACCTTAACAGTCTTCCTGTTAGGCTTCTTCTCCGCCATGCCCATCACCTCCTCAGTATTGTCACATAACCATAATGGCCAGTACCGCCTATATTGTGAGCAAGGGCAATGTACCTCTTCAAAGGCGCCTGCCTACCACGCTCCCTCTCCTCTCTCAACTGCTTAACCAATTCATAAATCATTGCCAAGCCCGTAGCCCCCAGTGGATGCCCTTTTCCGAGTAATCCGCCGCTAAGGTTAACGGCAACCTTACCACCGATGTCGCTCTGACCCTCCTCAATGAACTTACCGCCCCTACCCTTCTCCACGAAGCCCAAGTCTTCATAGGCCATTATCTCGGCTATTGTGAAGCAGTCGTGCACCTCGGCGACTTCCACATCCCTCGGTTCAATACCTGCCTTCTTATAAGCCATCTGGGCGGCTATCTTTGTGGCCTTTAGGCTCACGTAGTCCTCACGCCTGGTTATGTTTGAGGTATCCGATGCATAACCAATGGCCTCAATCCACACAGGAGAGTCAATGTGCAATTTCCTAATAGCATCCTCACTGGCCACTATTGCGGCCGCCGCGCCGTCAGTTATTGCTGAGCAATCATAAAGCTTTAGTGGCCATGTAATAGGCCTTGACTTAAGAATGTCCTCCACGGTCACCTCAAACTGAAACTGAGCCTTTGGGTTCCTCGCAGCGTACTTTTGGTTCTTAACCCTAACCAGGCTAATTGTTCCTCGGTGGTTCCGAACTTAGCCATGTGGGCCGTGGCGTATAAGGCGTAGTAGGCGGGGAATGTAGTGCCGTAGAAGTGGTATTCCCAGAGGTAATTACCACCCCTACCACCAACAGCCAGTGATGTTGCTGTGTCGACCTCATTCATCTTCTCCACACCGATGGCTAGGGCTATGTCTACGAAGCCCGAGGCAACCATGTTATAGGCCACCGCCAACGCCGCACTACCGGTGGCGCAGGCAGCCTCAACTCTCAGTGGGCCTTTCTCACTAAAGCCACTATACTCATTGACCGGAACTGCCGGGTACAGCTCATAAGTCCTGGTACCTGCACTGCCAACAATCGATATTTCAATGTCCTTTTGGGTCAAGCCGGCATCTTCAAGGGCTTCCTTAACGGCCTCCCAGGCGAGTTCCTGGATAGTTACATCATTCCTAACGCCAAAGACTGATTGGCCAACACCGATAATGCCGACTTTACGCACGTATTTCTCTCAATGAGACTCTAAATAAGATTGTTCTTTGAGTGTAATATTTACTGTTATAATTATTATATAGATACGCAGTAAATAATACTGTTCTTTTTGTTCACTTGCTATTTATTGCCGTATTATTATGGATAAACAATGGAGTTTCCATTTACGGAGATGGTCGATAACCCCTGGATAAAAATAATTAGCAGGTATCCTACTCAGAGGGACCGTGAGATACTTAGAAAGGTTGATCTCGTTCAGTTATAACTAAATAGTTATTGTTGCTAGGTATATGAGCGGGATTGAGCCGAGCAGTATTGGTATCGGTAGGGCTGGAGCGTACTTCTTAATTGGTAATATGTATTTAAACGTTATAAATAGGCCGATGAGTATTCCAATTAATGAGGCTGATGAGGCCAGTGTGCCCTGGGTGAATGTGAAGTTATGCATGACGTATTGAAGCATTGTTAATGAGACCAGAGTTGCGTATAGCACAAGGTCTCCAACTCCAATGCCTACACCATCTATATCTAGGATTAAACCCCTAAGTATTGGGTACTTACCCTCGCCATACTTAGAGAGCTCAGTTACTAACCTACCGAGTAATCCTCTATATACCATTACTATGTCGTATAGCGGCAATGCAATTAGTAAAATGACCAATGTCCAGGCGGGTAGGGCTATCGCGAATATTACACCAGCCATGGAGCTATAAGCGCTTATTGCTAGAGCCCTAACCACGGTGTTCCCGGCCTTGATTGCTGCATACATAATTAATGCACTTATTGTAAGTGCTATTATTAATATCGATAGTGGGTGTTCTATTAATGGATTTACATTATAACCATAGGCGTAGGTTGCCGTGAAGAACAATACGGAGCTTATTATGACGATAGCCAATAATACATTCTTCACAGTCTCAAATGCCTTATCAATCCCCGCCTTATTAACCTATATATTGCGTATGTTGCTATAATCATTATTACTATAATAATGGTTACATTATACAAACCAGCACTTGTCGTGTTCACAGACTGAAATGGCGGCCCCGCAGGGACTTGAGTTTCGCCGATGTTTATTAAACCTAGTATAAGAAGTATCGCTATTACTGGCGATGTTAATGGCAGTAATAAGTGCGCTGGTTTAATAATACGTTCTTCTCTTCTTGACACGAGTCATTGCTAATCCCTATATTTATAACCTTAACTAACCTTATAAGTTATTAATGAATCTTGAGTAGTGTGTCCAGTATCCCCTTATTACATTAATGTCCTTAGAGAATAAGTCCCTAATATCCTCGATGTTCATGAGAACCATGGCAATCCTATCAAGACCCATACCAAATGCCAAAACCCTACTCCTCCTAAGCCCGAGCGGCATCACCACCTCAGGCCTAAACATGCCGGAACCCACAAACTCAATCCAACCAAGCTTCTCGTGATATGCGTAGCCCTCGGCAGATGGGCTTGTGAATGGGAAGTAGGCTGGCTTAAACATGACCCTCTTCAACCCCATCCCCCTCGCCAAGGCCTCGAGCACTCCAAGTAGGTGCTTAAAGCTTAGGTTCTCACCAACAACAATACCATCTGCCTGGTGAAACTCCATGGAGTGCTTTGGGTCAAGGACCTCGGGCCTAAATACCCTATCAATCGTGAATACCCTATACTCACCATCACCGCGTTTATAGAGCGTCCTTACAGAGACGGAAGTCGTCTGAGTCCTTAACACAAGTCTAATGGCCCTATTCGGATCCCACTTATAGTTCCAGCCTCTTGACCCAGTTATCCAGCCATCCTCGTGGGTACGCGCAATCCTACTCACTAATTCATTATCGAGTATTTTACCCGTGCTTGGGTACTTGAGGAAGTATGTGTCATGGATTTCCCTGGCAGGGTGGTCCTGCGCTTGGAACAACGCATCGAAATTCCATAGCTCAAGCTCCACGTGTGGTCCATAAACCTCCTCAAAGCCCAGCGATATGAAGACCTCCTTAACGAACTTAATAAACTCGGAGAAGAAGTGCTTAGTTACGATGGGTGCCTGCGGTGTTGGTATTGATAGGTCGAACCTCTTAATAACGACATTTCTCCAGGCGCCACTAGTTATTAATTCGGGCGTTAATGCCGTAACCACAACCCCAGCCTTTATTAGGCCCCTATCTATGAGATTACGCGCCTCATCAGTAATCACCAACTCAATTATACTTCTCTCCCTTACCTTAACTATACTTCTTCTAAGGAATTCCTGAATAATTGGTTTAGCGTTTTCAGGAACCTCATCGTTATAAATGCCATTCCTAATTTGATTAAGTAGTTCCTGCCTATTAATAACGCTGGTGAGCCTATCCTGAGATACCGCCTCAATGACGCCCTTATTAATCCTAATAGCACCTAACCTGCTTAATGTCGATATTGCGTAATTAACCTCACTGGGCGTTAGCAAAATGCCATGTCTCCTTGCAATATTGGATACATCATTAATGGTAGCTTACACCCACAATTAATCAATACCCTTGCCAGCCTGACCTCAGGAAGTCCATTCTCAAGGTACTTTTTACCCTCCTCAGTTAGTTCAAGTATCCTCTTTACGGTTTTATTAACGCGGACTAAACCTAGGTTCTCGAGCTCAGCTATACTTCTCATGAGAGAGTTCACGTCAGTGCCTAGCTTAGATGCGACATCATCAATTCTTACAGGTGAGGCGCTATCCTTTAGTGTTTTCAGTATATTGAATTCCTGCTGCGGTACTATTAATTCTCTACTTATGTCATCGTTCATTAATGTACGTTAGCAAATAGCGCACGCACCTTATAAGGATTACTTCGGAGCAGTCGCATTGCCTGGGCAAATATATAGCATAAATAATGGATAATGCTAAAAAAACTCATGTTGTACCCTACCCGTAATGGAGATATTGGCCCTTGTAAAGCTGGCTCTCGACACGGGGCAGTTAAGGGTTAGCGAAACGAAGGTAGACATCGATTCGACACCTCTCAAGATCAGTGACATTGATAGGAACGCCGTTGAGGAGGCCGTCAGGATTAAGGAGAAAGTTGGTGGTAGGGTCCGCGTAATAACGGCGCTTAAGTATGGCCCATTAGCGAGAAGGCAGCAGGAGGCAGAGAGCTTGCTCAGGGAGGTGCTGGCCATGGGTGCTGATGAGGCTTACCTAATCGTCGATAATGCCCTGATAAATAGTGACCAATTATTGACGGCCAAGGCCATTGCAGCCACGATAAGGAAATTGGGTAATTATGACTTAATAATTGCTGGTGAAGCAACAATAGATGGTTATACGAGCCAGGTGGGGCCCAGGGTTGCCGCCGAGCTTGGTATTCCTGTTATTACCTTTGTTAGGGAATTGAGAGTTGAGGGCAATAAGGTTACTGCTAAGCGTGACCTGGAGGACGCCATTCAGACCGTTGAGGCTCAATTACCAGTATTAGTAACCGTTACCAGGGAGATAAATGTGCCGAGAATACCACCATTACTACAGATAAGGCCGCCATGAAAAAGCCAATAAATAGGCTGGGTCTTGCTGACTTAGGAATTTCCATGAAGTCGCCTGTAGAAGTTACGAATATAGTACCATTCAAGTTAAGAGAAAGGGTGTAATAATTAAGGATGGAACTGTTGATGAGAAGGTTGATAAATTAATCCAAGCCCTAATTCAGGAAGGTATAATAACCCCGAGGTGATGGGCATGGCCAAGGTACTTGTAATAGGTTCAATCAGTGACCTCGGCTTAATAGGATTAGCGCAGAAGGTTGAGAGCCCTGAAATACATTACCTATTGCTCGGAAGCGGCGATGCAACGCAACTGGGTAAATATGGTGTAACCAAAGTCTACACATTATCGGCGCAGGTCGATGAAGCATCACTTGCTGAGACTCTCGTCAACCTAATAAGCACTAATAATTACTCCGTGATAATCACCCCTGTGAATAAATACTTTAAGACCACAATACCAATAGCGGCTCAAAAAAACATCAGCGCCAGTACTTGTTGATGTACTTGACCTGAAGCAGGGTGGTAATACTTTCGAGGTTACACTAAATGGTGTGGGCAATAGGGCGCAGGTAACTGTTAAGGTAACGGACAGGGTATTCCTAATGGCGCCGCCGGCACGTTTCAAGCCAGTTGAAAAAGTAACCACGGTAACCACAGAGTCCCTGCAGCCCAAGGCTATTACGGGCATTAAGGTTGTCTCTACGGAGGAAAAACCCAAGGGTAAGGTTAGGATTGAGGATGCTGAGCTAATCGTCTCAGTGGGCAGGGGCTTCAAGAAGCAGGAGGATCTTAAGCTCGCCTTTGAGCTGGCTGAGGTTCTTGGGGCTGAGATTGGTTGTTCAAGGCCAATAGCCGCAGACCTTAAGTGGCTCAGTGAGGACCACTGGGTTGGCCTCAGTGGACATAAAGTCAGGCCAAAGCTATACATGGCGGTGGGCATTAGTGGGCAACCACAGCACCTTGCCGGTATGATGGAGTCAAAGACCGTAGTAGTGATAAACAGTGATCCCAATGCGCCATTCTTTAAGAATTGCGATTACGGCGTTGTAGAGGACCTATACAAGTTCGTTCCGGCACTAACAAAGAAGCTTCGTGAAATACTTAAGAAATAAGGAGATCAAATTTTAAGAATAGCAATTTTTAATAATTAATTATTTTATTACATTTTTATAACTATATTACTAAATATTAATAGGAGATAGTTTATAATTATTAATATTAATTAGAAAAGTAAAATATATAAAGTAAAATAAAATAATACTTTAAAAGATCATAACCTGTTCAACCTGATGGACTTATCCTACGTGTGCTACGCGGAATATTTTGGTCTACCTAAGATACCATCTATGGCCTCCGTATATAGTTTAGCGGCGTTATCTGTCGTACTATTTTTCTATTTCCTTAAGGTAAGGCTGAATAGGTATGGCATTGGGCTTTGGGAATTTATATTAATACTACTAAGAGGGTACAGAGCATGGATACCGTTTCTCTGGGACATAGCGACCCACAGGCGATTTACTAAGTATGAGGGCATTGGGGCAGTGGCTCACTTAATGATTCTATACGCGCTGTTACTTTCATTAATAGGTACTTTAATAGTGGCTGCCAATCAATACATAGGCATATTCACTGGCAAGGAAATATTTTGCGGGTACTTCTTCCTAGCTATAGCCTAATTATGGATATCACAGCGTGGGTTCTCTTCATAGGCTCTGCCCTGGGCATATATAGGGTTTTAGGCAGAAAGGAACTTTATACAAAGAACGAGTATTACACTAACATACTATTCCTCGCCGGCTTCATGTATCTGGCAGTGAGTGGCGCCGTAATTGAGAGCTACAGGTTCGTACAAATGGGCCTCTGGCGTTATTGGATGTTCATGCCAAACGCCCTGATACTATCCCCAATCAGCTCATCAAGCACCCTATACATGGTGATCTACTACACGCATTTCCCACTGGCGTTCATATTAATAGCTATAATACCACTCACGGCAATCTTCCACTCATTACTTGGACTTTACAACTACATAATTAATTACGGTAGACCACTGGGCGAACTAAACAAGCCCTTTGACTTGAAGGAATTAACGGCAGAATCAGCAACGGAGCTAAAGGTGGGCTTTTCGAATGTAGAGGAAATACCAAAAATGAGCAAGTTAGAGGCCATAGCATGTACAAATTGCTTTAGGTGCCAGGACGCTTGTCCTGCATATGCTGCAGGTAGACCCCTATCACCCATGATGATAATAACGAAGATAAAGCATGGACTCTACAATAGTAATGAGAGCAAGTTAATAGATGGTTCTATCGTAGATGATGAGTTATGGTCATGCACAACATGCGGTGCATGCATGAATACCTGTCCTGTCTACATAAGGCATGTTGATTACATACTCGACATGAGGAGGTACTTAGTCATGGTTAACATGAGGATGGACCAAAAGAAGTCAAGCCTATTACTTAATCTATCCCAGTACAATAATTCAATGGGCATGTCTAATTATGGTAGGCATGATTGGCTAAAGGAGCTAGGTGTCAAGACTGTCCAGGAAAACCCGAACTTTGAGCATCTGCTCTGGGTTGGTTGCATGGGTAGCTTTGATAATAGGGCGAGGGATATAATAAAGTCCCTAGTTGAAATTCTAAGGGAGGCAGGGCTCCTGGATAAGGTAGCCGTACTTGGTGACGAGGAAACCTGCTGCGGTGATCCGGCAAGGAGGCTTGGTGAGGAGAGTAGGTTCCAGGAACTTGCACTTAATAACATTGAATTATTCAAGAAGTACAATGTAAAAAGTATAATAACTATTTGCCCACACGGCTATAACACCTTCAAGAATGAGTATCCAAGGATAGACCCATGGATGAAGAATGTAAAGGTAATACACCATTCAGAATTCCTGGAACAATTAATTAGTGAGGGCAGGATAAAGGTGGGCAGAAATAACGCGGTCTTTACAATACATGATCCATGTTACTTGGCCAGACATAACGGTGTTGTTGAGCCTCAGAGAAACATTGTTATGAAACTCGGTGAGTTGAGGGAGACGAAGTACCACGGCACGCAAACCTTCTGTTGTGGTGCCGGTGGCGCTAATTATTGGTACGATGTGCCTGAGAAGAAGAGGATTAGTCACATAAGGCTTGAGCAGTTGATGGAGACGAATGCCCAAACAATAGTGACGCTATGCCCATTCTGCAATGCCATGCTCACCGATGCCGCAAGAATTAAGGGTGTTGAGGATAAGGTTAAGATATTGGATATATCCGAGATTATTAGAGCATCGGTAATTAAACAGCAAGAGATTAAGGCGTAGTTAGATTGTAAAAAAATATTTACCCAAATTATAACCATAAATTTAGTGAGCCGTAAACCCATAGCCATTGGGGCAGAGGCTGTACTTTACCTAGAGGATTGGCTAGGACTAACGGTACTTGTTAAGGAGAGAGTTCCAAAGGGCTATAGGGGTATCGAGTTTGATAATTATATCCGTAGGTCAAGAACCATTAATGAGGCTAGGGCTATGTTGAGGCTAGGGAGTTGGGCATACCCGTGCCCAGGATCTATGATGTCGACTTAGTAAGCATGAGAATTAGGATGGAATACCTAAATGGGATACCCCTGGTTAAGTTATTGGTGGATAATGAGAAAACCAATGATGTAATCATTAACTACGTAAGAACGATGGGTAATTACGTAGGCATATTGCACAGGAACGGTGTAGTACATGGAGATCCTACACCAGCTAATGCATTAATTGTTGGGGATAGGCTATATCTAATAGATTTTGGTTTATCAGAGGTTCTTGGTAGAACGCCCACTGCGCAAGATGTTAGGATACTATATAAGTTGGCTCTTGATCTTAATGTAGCCTTAAGATCTTTTGAGGCATTGCGTAAGGATCAAAGCCAGTTATTGTTCACGGAGTTCCTTAATGGGTATAGGGATGCCATGGGACCTGAATTAACGGGTAGGGTGCAGGCAATGGTTAATAGGTTAAGGAGGATGGTTAGGTATGCCGTCAGATAATTCATTCATTATTCCCACGAACAAATAAGCTTTAAAACTTCTCTAGATATCGATAGGCGTGCCTCACCGTAGTAAGCATAAGCATGGTAGGAGCGGAAGTACAAGGCCTGTGTCTAAGGTAACGCCTTCATGGGTTTCATATACGCAGGAGGAGGTTGAGCAGTTAGTCATTGAGTTAGCCAAGAGGGGCTTCTCACCATCAATGATAGGCATAATACTTAGGGATCAATATGGTATACCGCTTGTCAAGCCAATACTTGGTAAGAACATTACCGAGGTTCTTCAGGAACATGGACTGGCTCCGCAAATACCCGAGGATCTAATGAACTTAATTAGAAGGGCTGTGAAGATTAGGAAGCACCTCGAGGAACATCCAAAGGACCTAAGTGCGAGGAGGGGTTTAAACCTTGTTGAATCTAAGATACATAGATTGATTAAGTACTATAAGCGTGTTGGTAAGTTACCGCAGGACTTCGCATACACGCCTGAGGCATTCTCAATGCTTGCGTAGTGAGGAACAACTTTAATCAAGTGGTATTACTTCAGCCAGTACGTAATTCTCATTATCGCACTTAATTCGTTGAATCCCCCTCACAATTCTCACCTTAGTACCCTCCTTAAGCATATTATCATTGGGTAAGTACTTTCTGATATCATTACATGTAATTAATGACTTTGTGTATGTAGTCACAACACCCTCAATAAATAACTTAGCCGGTATAGGAATTACTATTGGAAGTTCCTCAGCGACTATTGGGACCATGTCCTCGCCCGTTAAAAGGCACTTGTTAGGTTGTGGCAGGCCAACATGCTTGACCTCAACAATTCTATAGACCCTACCTGGCTTGAGCCTAGCCACGCATATATTGAATAGTTTGCATTGTCTGCATTCATTTGGAATTGAATATAACCTAAAAGTCTTACCGATGATTGCTTGCTCCCTACCTATCAATGTCATTACTCTCTTAGTCTCCATCATTTCTCACTAATCAAGCTTTACTCCTAATTAAGTCGAGATTTAATAAGAGTGTTCTCAGTAAATTTTCAACTTGCCTTAGATCCTCAACGTTAATTAATGAAGCCGGTGAGTGTATGTACCTTGCAGGAGTTGATATTACCAATGATGGCACGCCAGTACCGTAGGTATGCACAATCCCCGCGTCTGTACCACCATACGGGTTAACCTGGACTTGGTACTTAACATTATTGCTCTCGGCGAGCTCGATGGCCGCTGATAATAGCCTAGGGTTAGCAATCATAGACCTATCATATGCCCTTAACGCAGCACCGCCGCCAATCCTTGTTATCCAAACATCTTCACTACTTGTTGGTACGTCAGCGGCAACCGTAGTCTCCACGATAAATGCCATGTGAGGATTAACCTGGTGAACAACCGCATTAATGCCCCTGAGGCCAACCTCCTCCTGGGTATTCCATGAGAAGTACAGCGATACGTCACCACTAACCTTATTCCTAATGTCCCTAAGTGTGTCTATTAGAACTGTGCAGCCAACCCTATTATCAAAGGCCTTACCTATAGCCACGGAACCCCTCTGCCTAAAATTACCAATAAACGTGCCCGGGGTGCCTGGCATTATGCCGTTCTTCAAAGCTTCGTCCTTACTGCTAAAGCCTGCATCGACGTATAACTCCTCAAACCTTGATGGGGGCTTCTCCTTACGTAAATGCGGTGGATCAACACCAACAACACCAACTATATCACCGCTCCTTCCCATGAACGCTAATTCCTTATCAAGGAGAGTCCATGGGTCTAAACCGCCGATAGGTATTATTCTTAGAAAACCTCTTTGGTCTATGTGGGAAACCATAACGCCAACCTCATCCATGTGCGCACTAATTAGGACCTTAAATGGGCCATTACCAACCCTGGCAATTAGGTTCCCCATGTTATCAATCATAATATCATCCACATAATCACTTATGAAACCCCTAATAACTCTCCTAACTCTATCTTCAAAGCCTGAAGGGCCGATCTCCATTGATAATCGGCCCAGTATGTCTATGTCCATACAAGTGCAGGGATTGTCTAGACTTAAAAATTTTGAACCTGTGATTAAGCTAGGTTATAATTCTTACCTGTAGCTACAAGATTAAGCATCAAATCTGTCTTCTTAATCGAGTCCCACTTACTGGAGAGCTTGAACATGGCTCTCACGGCATCTATGTTCTCAGGAACCACAATACTTTCCTGGTGAACACCCTGCATTAGGAAAAGCTCGTTCTGGAACACGGTTATTGAGTCCTCAATTACCGCATTCTCCATAACATCACCCCTAAGCTACCCATGTCCCTGGCCCACTCAATTATTTGCGCAAGGGATTCGAACCTCCTTGACGCCGAGTTGAACAACAATATCCTAGGTGTCTCCTCAAGAACCTTCATAACCTCGCCCTTACTTACCTGACCATCAAACTCTATGTTGACCATGTGTAGGTGCATCATTGTCGTGGGTACTGCAACGGCCATAGTTATTATATCTATGGTCGGTATTACCGTCTGCACGTCAGGTCCATGATGACTGGGCACCGTTGCAGGATTAAAAACAACATCATTGATTGGGCCCTTCTTGTGTTCCCTAGGATCGGCCCCCCTCCTCACTAAGTATGCCCTAACTCTCCTTACCCTATAGCCATGGATCAGGAAGGCGCTTATTAATCTCGAGAGAGCCGTTGTATTGCAACTAACTACCCTAACAAACCTCTTGCCAACGGCACATCGTAATTAGCAAGCGCGTTAAAACTTACCTCGGCTACCTCGGCCTCCTCACCACCCTGGAATATGGCCCTTAATCCAGCTGGTTCGTAAATTTTAGCCCTATTCTCCGCGCCAACGCCGTCTGGCGTTGCGTCAATAATTACATCAACGTTCTTAATAAGGTCATTAACAGTCCCCGCGACTTTAATCCCGGCCTTCTCGAACTTACTAACCCTATCTTCATAGGTATATAACTTAATGCCCTTACCTATGGCAACCTCACCCTCATAATCGGGCGTTTGCTTAATCACACCAACTAGCTCCATATCATCCATCCTCATTACCGCGTCGGCAACCCTCTTCCCAATTGTTCCATAACCCATTATGCCTACTTTAACAACCATGGCTCACACCCAGAACCTCGATTTCGATAGCTCAAGAGCCTTAATACCGGGTAGGTATGGATCTGCAAGGAACTGGATAAATGCTCTACCGCCAGTGGATACATGGCTTATCCTGTTTATTAATCCAAACCTCTTGGCCGACATTATTGTGTGGCCACCACCAATTACTGTGAATTGGGCATTATCAACCATAGCCTTCATAACGTCTTTCGTACCTACCGCAAACTGGTCAACTTCAACTAAACCAAGCGGCCCCGTCATTATTGCAATATCGGTTGTTTCCAGGTAATTAATAAATAAATCAATGGTCGCAGGTCCTATGTCAAGCATTGACTGCGCGTTGCTTGGCTCAATCACCTTACCATCAGCTTGAACGGCATCCATCGGGAGTACGACTTTATCACTGAATAATTTCATAATATCCATGGCATCATTCATCACATTCTGATCAACCTTAACATTACTAAGTAACTTATTATTACCGTATCTCAGGGCTAGGAATAATTGACTAACTAAGCCGCCAATCAATACCTTGTTAACTAAGTTCTTGCTTAATAGTGTCTTAATGGTCTTCACAGTTTCGGGAACCTTCGCACCGCCTGCTATCAATACTGTGGATACACCCCTCATGTTAAGCACCTTACCTAGCGCATTAACCTCATTCTCCATAATAAGTCCCATACAACTTGGCAACACGTACGGGAACCCCACAATACTAGGCTGCGATCTATGTGCCGTGGCAAAGGCATCAAGAATGAAGTAATTAAATAATGGCGCTAACTTCCTCACTAGGTATGTATTTGCGAGCTTTTGCGGCTCTCCCTCAATGACCTCTTCACTGATGAACCTAAGGTTATCGAGCATTAACACCTCACCAGGCCTTAACTTACTTATTTCCTCACGTGCCCTGGGCCCTATTACATCATCTATAAAGCGCACATCCATGCCCAGGTACTTACTAAGCGCCTTAGCATGTGTTTCAAGGGACACAAACTCTGGGTCTCCGGGCCTGCCCTGGTGCGTTATTACAACGACTGGTAGGTCTGAATCAACGAGGTACCTAATGGTCCTTGAATGAGCCTCAATCCTATATTCATCAAGTATTTCGCCAGAGTCCCTATTTATTGGAACATTCATATCGACCCTAACTAACACCCTACCCTTACTGCATAGGTTTATTGTTGGGAGTGAACTGGGTAAACTGGGTAAACTCATACTACTCAGTTCTGACTAGGTACTATATTTAAAATTTTCCTACCATAGTAATAATTATAATTATTAATAATTTACAAACTCACGGAGAAAGCAAGATTTTTAATCCGAAGAGGTTATGTAAATGGGAACATGATAAGTGATTACATGAAGGGTGGCTTTAGACTCGTGGTTGAGAAGAATAGGTTGAAGGCGATCAGCGATTCGGTAAAGGCAATTGAGGAGGAATTTGGTGTTAAGGTAATTATTGATAATGATAAAGGTGAGGTTACGATAATTCCAGGTAGTAATACAAACTTTGATCAGTTGATGAAGGCTAAGAATATAATTGAGGCCATATCATACGGCTTTGATTATAATGATGCCCAAAACCTAAGGAGTGATGATTATACCCTTGAGATAATTGATTTGAGGGACTATGTCGATAAGGATAAGTCCAACCACATTAGTAGGATTAAGGCTAGGATAATTGGTGAGGATGGTAGGGCCAAGAGGGTTCTTCAGGAATTAACGGATACGAATATAGCGATTGGTGATAAATACATAGCAATACTTGGTCTCTATGAGAATGTTAAAGTAGCTAGGGAAGCCATAGAGATGTTGATTCGCGGTAGGCAGCATACCACTGTGTATAGGTGGATCCAGAATTGGAGGAGGGAGAGTAGGTATAGGGAGTTAATGGAGAGATTGAGCAGGACTTATTATGAGGAAGGTGATGAGGGTTGAGACACTGCTTCTGTAACCTTAACAGTCTCGCCGGCCGGCTTAACCTCGCCACCAGTTGGGTATCTTAATACCTTTATCTTGAAAACCTCAACCTTCCTTAAGGGGTATATCCTCTTACCAACGGCAAATAATTGATTGCTAATATCGCCAAATACTGCGGCCTTTATAAAACCATTAAAGTCAACCTTGCCCGCAACCTCATTTAATGCCTTTGAAAACTCACTCCTAATGGCTCTCTTTTGACTTGATTTACATCTTGTTGGTGTCATTGCCAATATTGTAACCCTAAGTAACGCGTTATCCGTGGTATTTATATCCTGAATTAGCTGTATGAGACTGGAGCCTCTTCTAATTAGGCTCTTTACGTAATCTCTCGTCAATTCCATGCCCTTAAACCTTGTGTAAGCCTTCTCACCCTCAACTTTGTCTATTTGGAATCTTAACTTTATGTGTAAATGACCGAGATCTCTCGTTATGTCAAATAATGTAACCTCTATGGTCCTGCCAATAAGCGCGTTAGGTTCATTAGCAGGTATCTCACCAAGTTCTATCCCGTTAAATAAAGCGGGCGCGTATACAATGTACCATTTCTTGATCATCCACTTACCTGTCTTAACCTGCTTCTGCTCAGACACGTTGGTCTTATCGACAATCAAAAAAACCCTTTTTATATTTTTACCTTCCTAACTTATTGAGGGATTCCATCACTACCCTAAGGCTCCTAATGAAATCGTCGATTGTATTATAAACACTTAATATTCTATCGCTCTCTATATTATACGTAACTTCATAAATTAATTTACCATCAATGCATTTAATTATTGACGACAAGCCAGGCGGTAGTTCTTTTTCGTCAGGTAATAATGAAGACACGGCTACTTGGCATTCATCAATGGACTTCATCGTGATTTCAAGAGTAACCCTGCCTCTTATAATCATTGTCTCAAGCCTCTTACTGCTATTGAGTAATTACCACGTTTGAACACTAATTCGGCGTCCGTAACGTCCTCATTAAATGCACAAATTAATTGTGTTTCTTCATTTTCCAATAGGAAGATTTTATTCTTACTCTCGGTTTTGAAACCAATGATTGAGCATAATCTATCAATTAATGTTAATGGTTGATAACCTTGCCTAACCATAATACTGTCCTTATCTAGTTGACCTACAAGCTCACCAAATATGGCCATATATCTAGTGATTAAGTTATCCATAGTCTTAATACTCTGTGGATTAAGTACCGGATTTAATAAACCACCTGCATATTCCCAAAGCACTAATTGGGACTCTACGGCTAATATGGACTCTAGAACGTCAAAATCCGTATTGACCCACTTCCTATGCATAAGCACGAGTTTATCAAGGTAATCACCTCTAAATCCAGTCCTCAGCATGAAATCACCAATATATTTTAACAATGCCATCACTTCTCCCTCATTAAGCTCCTTATACGTTGCATCAGTTCTCTTGGTGATTGCCTTTACGAGATTCTTAGCCTCCTTCTCATTACCAGTAATTCCAGGTATTACTGGTGAGAATGCGCGTGAAAGTGAAATACTTAGTGATAGCCTAAGTATGCCAGGTAATGCTGGATAATTAATGAGTTCAGTTGTTAGCCATCCATTAAATAATGAAGTATTGTAGTCAGGTGTTACGGAAAATTCGTGGATAACGGCTGTTTCTAAGAACCTTATTGAATCTTGGCTTAATTCATTATTTAGTAATTGCCATATTAGTTGGGGCATCGATTCGTTGAATTCAAGGTAAGCATCAGTATCGACCCAATCAATGCCTTCCCTACCAATTATAAGCGTCTTTTTTTCCATTGACGCATTCGCCAATTCATTGAGTCTCATGACCACTGGCGGGTCAATAAGTAGTATTGAATTATACCTGCCTATTACATCCCTCCTTAAGTCGTTTAATGAATCCAGCGTTAATAGTGTTACGTGTGTTAACAAACCCCTCCTAAATCTCTCCATTAATAGGGCTATGGCTGAAAATAGAGAGTTTATGAATGGTGGCACTACCATTAGTAAGCTATCTGATGAATTAATAATAGAATCCAAAACGACTTTACTCTTTGATTTCACATAATGCAATACGAAAATACTTATTTTAATAATTACTTAGGTGTGGGATTAATAAATACGGAATAAATCATATATAAACCGCGGTGTTCTTTGCAAGCTTTATCTTAAGCCAGTCCTTCACATCCATCTTAAAGCTGTGCTCAACCTTATCCCTGTGGAAGTTATTCATTGTGCAGAAGGGTATTATCCTACCGTCAGGCGTTGCGTAGTGTATATCGCACCTCTGGACCCTATGTACATCGAAGTTAAAGACATCCATGAAGTGCATTATCCCGAGTCCAATCACGTTAAACATCACCTGACCCAGCGATTCATAGTCCTTCTTTATCAGGAAATTAGCGAGTATGTTCCTAAAGCTCTTGTGCTTAACGTATCTGAGCAACTTTAAGGTTTCCACAGCGGCTATTCCCCTCCAAACACCGCCTCTAACGGCCTTGCCGTGTATGTCCCAGACGGCCTTTTCGAAGCCATCAACATCGACGATTTTCGTTATTGGGAGTATTTCCTTAGTATCCTGGTCATAGTAAATAAACGTTGATGCTCCGCAAATCGGGTTATTGCCGAATATCGGCTTTGGACTACCTGTTATTGCCTCAACAAGCTTACCAAGGGCCACGGGCCAATTAACCGGTCTCCAATCCCACCTACTAATCTTACCACCTGTCTGTTCCTCAATCTCGATAAGCACATCGGGTATTGTGATCCTAAATTGCCTAATCTCCTCGGGACTATACTCCTTAGCTCTGCCCGCGAAGGCCACAGGCTGTATATTAATCCACCTAACCACATCCCTATTCTCAACCGCGAAGTCAATTATCTTACCAATATCCTTATCATTGTAGTTCCTGGCCATCGTAACCACTAAAACCACGGACCTATGACCAAGCTTCCTGGCGTTCTCAATAACCTTCTTCTTAACGGCCGCATACGCCTGGGGTCATAAAGCCTATGTCTCCATACACCCTGATTATTAGGGTCTATAGTATCAAATTGTAGATAAATCGTTGACATACCGGCATCCAATAACTTCTTGTAGTAGTCAATATCATTTGCAAGCCTTATACCATTAGTATTAACCTCAATGTGATCAAAGCCGAGCGCCTTAGCCATCCTAATAATTTCTGGCAAATCATTCCTTAGTGTTGGTTCACCGCCACTAAATTGAATGGCATTTGGCGCCCAAGGCTTCTGAGCCTAAGGGTCCTGAGCATGTATTCTATTTGTTCGAGCGTTGGTTCATATACGTAACCAGCTGCGTAGGCGTTGGCAAAGCACACGGGGCACTTCATGTTGCATCTATTTGTCACGTCAATTATTGCAAGTACAGTATTTGTCTTATGAACGGGGCACAATCCGCAAGCGAAGGGACAACCGCTGGTGGTTACATAGTAGTTCAGGTCAGTATTGGGATTTGCAGTGCCCTTACCGATGTATTCAGGGGCATCCCATTGGAGGAAGTAGTAGTAAAGCTCAGCATCGCCCCAGTACAGGTCCCTGAAGGTTCCGTGTTCTGGGCAAGTCTTCTTTAGCCATATTGCCCCATCCTCCTCATAAACAACCATTGGTATCTGCCTACTGCAGACCGGGCACACGGATACCGAGACCTTAACAACCCTAACATGGTTAGGCAAACCAAATTGCTTCTTCCACATTTGCTGGAGTCTCTCATTTTCTAGGGTATTCCTGTAGTGCTTAGGCAATTTAAACCTACTTAAATTCACAAGGGGCTTTCTTGGTCTTTGTGCTTCAATTAGTTCTGTTTTCGCCGCCACTACTTGAACCATTACGGAACTTGAGGGTTAATTATTTAAAAGCTTTGTCACCAATTGATACTCTCAGAAGTGTTTTAGTATGAGCATTGAGAAGAGACTTCAAGAACTTGCTAGGCTCATTGGATTGACTAGTTATGATATAAAGGCCTACATTGCTCTTGTGGAGAACGGTCCATTAACCGCTAGGGACGTTGCATTAAAGGCTAGTATTCCTTCATCGAAGGTTTACTCAGTGCTTCATAAACTATACAGGTTAGGTTACGTTGAAATTGATGACAAGAAGAGACCCGAGTTATTCTATGCCGTGTCTCCAACGGACATATTCAATAGATTAATACAGAGATTTTCTGATTACGTTAATTCAATAAAGCCATTAATAGATTCATTGCAGTTAATGTATGAATCGACATATAAGGGCAGGGTAACCGCCCAAAGCGAACTGCTTTACGTTGTTAGAGGACTTGATAGCACTAAGGAGTTAATAATGAAATCCATGGGTTATGGCAATCTTGACGTTGCAACACCGTACATAGAGCTGCTTGACCATAGGTATTATCTATGATCGAGGACATATCGCGCAATAACGAGACCAGATTATTAGTTTCCCGCGACATAATTCATCACATTAAGGACTTACCACCTAGAATACATATCAGGGTTAGAGATAAGCTATTTGGCGGTGGCTTTATAGGTATTGGTGGTGTAGTCCTTATAATTAAACATGGTATAGACTACATAAGCTTATACTCAAGGCAGGATTACATAATTGATATTGCAAAAACATACTTTAATAATTTATGGAATGATGCTGAGGTTTTTCAGCGGTGATTTACTCGATAATTGGGTTACCCTTATCATCCCTCTTAACCTTCTTTCTAGGATAAATTGCGTCAGTTGGTCCCTTGCTAAATATCTCTAGATACTTCCTCAGTACCTTGGGTATTACCACGGTGCCATCAGGTTCCTGGTAGTTCTCAAGTATTGCCGTTATAGCTCTCGTGCTCGCTATGGCCGTTGAGTTAAGGGTATGCACGAACTCCCTCCTCATGTCCTTCCTGAGAACCCTGATCCCAAGCTTTGCGGACTGCCAGTCAGTACAATTGCTGCATGATACCATTTCCCTGTACATTCCCTGGGCAGGCATCCAAACCTCAAGGTCGTACTGCTTAGCGGCGCACCTGCCCATGTCGTGTGCACAAAGTAATACTACTCTATGCGGTAGGCCAAGGCCTTGCCACAGCTCCTCTGCATTCCTTATCAATTCCTCATGCCACTTCCAACTCTCCTCAGGTAATGAAAACACGAACTGCTCAACCTTATGGAACTGGTGAACCCTGAAGATACCCTTCATATCCCTATTACCCGCACTGGCCTCCCTCCTGAAGCTCGGTGATACTCCAACGAATAGTAATGGTAATTGGTCCTCAAGGAGCTCCGTATGCCTTAGATAGGCGGCTATTGGGTGTTCCGCAGTGCCTATTAGGTATAGGTCCTCATTCTCCACTTTATATACCATGTCCTTGAAGGTCTCCATGTCTAGTATCTCGGAAAGGACCTCGTACTTCAGCATGTATGGTGGAAGCACGAGTCTGAAGCCCTTCTTGGTCATGTGGTCAATAGCGTAAGCTAGCAGTGCCATATCAAGCATCACCAAGTCATCAAATAAATAGTAAAACCTTGATCCAGCCACCTCACCGGCCTTGAGGGTATCGCCCATATTAAGCACAAGCTCGAGCATATCGGCATGCCCAATGGGTTTCCAATCAATGGCTTCATACGGTACATTGAAACCAAAGCGTTCTGTTTGGTCCTTGAAGTCCTTTAGGTAGCTAACCCAAACCTTGGGCGTTCCATAGAACCTGACCGGTATTGAATCAACACCCTCCGGGCAATTGTAGGGTACACTTTCATGAACAAGGTTCGGTATTGACCTAAGCACCCTCTCCCTCTCCCTCTCAACACTTCCTAACTCCTCCTCCCTCCTCTGAATCTCATTCAGTAATTCCTTAGCCTCCATTATCTTCCTCTCCCTCTCAGCACCACTCAACTTACTAACCTCCCTGGTGATTACGTTATGCCTATGCCTCAGTTCATCAATCCCTGCCTTAAGGCTTCTCCACTTACTATCCAATTCGATGAACCTATCAACAACGCTAACGTCCATCCTCCTCTTTTTAAGTGAGTCCTTGACAATGTCTGGTCTATTCCTCAATGCATCCAATAAGCTCCAGCTCATTACGGTTCTAGGACTTGCATAAATTATTAAATTTTATTTGAAATGATTATTTGAAAATCTCAGCTAACTTGAGTATTAAGTCCCAGTACCTCCTCGTGCATCCTTTTCAGCACCTCACAGACTTTCCTCGCGAGTTCTTTGTCCCTCCTTATTTCATACATAGGCATATAAACTTCAAAATATCCATGTCTTCATCGGTCTCAGCCCAGCATTGTAGCAAGCTCTCTTGAGTCTCTCCCAAATAGCCTTGCCTCCCCATAGTCCCTACGCCAAGTCCTGAGCTCTATTGTTCCGCACGATAGGTAATAGCGATAGGATCGGTTAATTCGACCCAGTTAATATTACGTCGTTGCTCGCCATTGCATTGAATGTTATTACCAACGCCTGGGGTTTTGGGATGAAAAATAAGGGTGCGGTTTACGTTTTGATTTAGGGATTCTTGTCTCTTCAGGCGGTTTTGAGTGGGCATTCGTCGGGCGGTTCTTCCCTAGCGCGTAGCCTAATGCCTAATGCCCAATCGCCGTCCGCCGTGCGTGGTCTGCTGTTTCGTGGTGTGTGGAGGGGCGTGTGATGAGCCTAATGAGCCACGAATGATGAACCTAATGGGTCACATCAACATGTCGCTCCGCACCTCGGCTTGAGGACGTCGCTGCTCAATGCCTTCACGTCCTTGCCCATGACCTCGAGGTAATTCCCGCCGTAAAACACTAGGTGGTTAACGACGATCTTGCGCCCGAGGTCGGCACATGCGGTGGATCAGGGCTAAGTAAATGTCCGCATAATGCGCTAAGGACTGTTGAGCATGCACGGTGCCGTGCACGCCCTCGGCGTGGGTAGGTGTTGCTGAGTAGCGTTGTGGGCATGGGGTTGGTGCATGGATTCGTGCACGCAAACCATTTTACAAGGCATTAAGCACCGTGAGAACAAACTCGGCATTGCGGAGTTGAAACTCCGTGGGAACAAAAATTCAATCCCCAATAAAGACCGTGGGAACAATCACGAACCGCAAGCATTAGGAGCAGAAACACGTCCCAACGAAGCCAAAACACCAAGGAGGAAAAACTTAAAAAGAGAAAAATAAACAAACGAGACGGAGGATTTCAATAGAATATTGAAAGGTCATCCATCTCCGCCTTGGCGACCTCCGCGAACTTAAGCAGAAGATTTCAATAGAATATTGAAAGTTAGGGGTACGTAGTTCGATTTTATGCATGCCTTCTCCTCGGGGGTGAAGATTTCAATAGAATATTGAAAGTTGAGTATGCTCGTAATCCTTAAACGGGCCCAGGACAGCGGGCATGAGGGAGGATTTCAATGGGGTGTTGAGGGTTGTGGATGTTCGTTGTTGAGGCGCATTGCCGTATTGCCGCGCCCCAACGGTTATTGATCGAGGCTACCCTTCGCCTGGCTGATCGCCTGGCCTAGAAAGAACTACATGTGCATAGAGGCTTGGGCCTCAACGATGGTGATGTAAGTATCGCATGGCAATTAAGGCTACTGACCATAGGGCGTGTTCAAGGACAAGGCCGAGGTCGCCGAGGAAGCGAGCAGGCTCGGCGATGAGGAGTTCCCAACGTTCACGCTGTACGTAGTGCTCGGCGATGGTGGTGTGAACGTTAAGGAGAAGAGGGTTAGGCTATACATGGGTAGGTCGAAGCTCGAGTTGTGGAGAGACATAATCGATAGGCTGGAGGATCTCGGGTTTGGGATGGACAGCGATTATGGGCGTGCAGTAGCTACGCGGTTTGGTCTTCCAAAGCCATTGAGCTGGCTAGGAAAATGCTCAGCGACTGCCTAATCAAAGCCTTAGTTGAGGACTTAGCCCAATTGCCGGATGCCGAGAAGCCTAGGCGTTTGGTGGCGTTGGCGGGCATGGAGCCCAAGCCATTGGGCAGGTCGATGGTTGAGGTCATTGATGGCGTTAAGATGAGCGTCCAAGTGAATAACAGCGCACTGTCGTGCTTAGGGCTTGGCGTAGGGACTATGGAGATGCAATAGCGATTTTAGAGGCGCTTAGGAGGGCTGGCTACAATGCCGAGTTAAGGCCGTTAGGAGGTGGATTTGAAGTCTACATGGGCATGCGCGAAATAAAGAGAGACCCCGAGCTAGTGACTAAGGTCTGCGAAGTATTGAAAAGAATGCGCGAGAAGACAGTAAATAAGGGAAAGGAGTGGAGGGTAAGGGCAATAGCAAGGGCGATGGCGAGGTTGAACTGCCCCGCCCAGGGCCCACGGGCCCAAAACAAACAACAAAATACAGTCATTATCAACCGCGTGGTGGGCCCGCCGGGACTTTAAGGACATTAATACGCAGTTCATGGTTTTAACCAAAGGCCTCGGCAAGCCTTATTAGGAGGTTCCATTGTCTGTCTATCTTCTCCTCCATGATCTTTATATCCTCAGGCTTAAGGTGCGCGAACCTACCCTGTATCTTTATGTACTCCTCCAACGGCTTCCTCCTAGACTTATCCTTGTATGGAAGGCTTGGCGGACTTATCGTCAACTTGCCCTGGTTATACTCCCATAGAACCCAGGCACCGGTCTCAACAGCGAGCCTAGCCGCCCTAATTGTGTATGAATCATCCATCTTCCAGCCTGGTGGGCATGGCGCATGGAGGTGTATGAACCTAAAGCCTTTGACCTGCATCGCCCTCCTAACCTTGTCAATGAAGTCCATTGGGTAGCAATACTTGCCGTGGCTACATAGGGCACCTTATGCATGAGCATTATCAACGCCACATCCTTCCTATCCTCAGTCTTACCCCTTGGCGATGTTGTTGTCCAAGCCATCCAAGACGTTGTGCCACTTGCCTGTATTCCCGTGTTCATGTAGGCCTCATTATCAGCCATCACATATAGAATGTCCTCATTCCTATACGCAGCACCGCTTAATGTGGCGAAGCCAATATCCGCGGTTGCGCCATCACCAGCCCAAACAACCACAGGCCCATTAATGCCTCTCTGCCTAACAGCCCTCACCAAGCCGCTAGCTACCGCTGGGCTTGATGCGAATGGCACATGAAGTACAGGCACTGTGTATGCTGTGTATGGTGCGGAGCCAGGTATTACACTTGAGCACCCCGCCGGTATCACCATGACGAACTTGCCGTCAAGGGCCATAGCCAACTGCCTCATACCAACTTGCAATGGGCAGCCAGGGCATGCTGCGGTGCCTGGCATGATAAACTTAGTCCTGCCGTACTTATGTAGTTCAGTTATGGTGACCATGCACATCACCTCTCAATCTTAGGTATATACCAATACTTCCTAACCCTCACTAGGCCCTCGCGTTCGCTTTTATCTAAAAAGTCCTTCATTATTACCTTAAATTCATCGGCTGAAACGTCGAATCCGCCAAGACCAGCTAGGACGCCCTCGAAGGAGATGTTACTCGGCACCAAGCCACTGATTTCACTTGCTAACACACCGCCCATACCCACTGAGTAATCCCTATCAAATACTATGACACCCTTCACGCCATTAATCCAGCCAGTAATGTCCTCCTCAGGAAATGGCCTTATGTACCTAATCCTCAACAAACCAATTGGGTAACCCTCATCCCTAAGCCTATCAATTGCGTTCATTATATCCCCACTCCACGCACCCATTGATACGCTAGGTACTTAGCATCACTACACCTGTAGCACTCGGTCAATGGCCCATACCTCCTACCCGTTAACTTACCGTACTCATTGTAAACCTCCGAAATGACCTTCTTCGCTGACTCCATAGACTCATCCATGTATTTCTTAAGTAATGCGTGGTAGACGTCATTACCAGGCAAGTTACCCATTGTGATAGCCTCACCACCAGGCTCAATAGTATATGGGACCCTTGGATTCCTAGATGGTAACCAAGCATCCACATCCTCTTGCGATGGTACATCTAGGGGCTCCGCCGTATGGCTAAGTATGAATCCATCAAGCCCAACAGCTACCGGTAATAATACTCTATCATTCTCACTTATCTTGAAGGCTGTTAATGTCATGTCAAAGGCCTCCTGCACGTTCTGAGCCATG
>NZ_BBDN01000016.1 GCF_001316265.1 Vulcanisaeta sp. JCM 16159
CTCTTGCCATTGCCCGTGAACTTTATGGTGATGCTTGGCGTGAGAATACTCTAGAGCTTAATGCGAGTGACGAGAGGGGTATAGCGATGATTAGGGAGAAGGTCAAGGAGTTCGCAAAGACCATGCCTACCGTGAAAGCGCCCTTCAGGCTAATAATTCTTGATGAGGCTGATAACATGACGCCAGATGCCCAGCAAGCCCTTAGGAGGATAATGGAGATGTACACGGCATCCGTCAGATTCATACTACTTGCGAATTATCCCTCCGGCATTATCGAACCAATACAGTCAAGGTGCTCCCTATTCAGGTTTTCTCCCCTGCCTAAGGATGCCGTGCTTGGTAGGCTTAGGGAGATTGCTTCGAGGGAGGGTGTTAAGGTCACTGATGAGGCCCTCGAGCAATATGGGACATAAGCCAGGGAGACATGAGAAAGGCAATAAACACACTACAGGCCGCTGCTTCGTTTGGTGGCGTTGTCGACGAGGAGGTGGTTTATAGGGCATTGGGCAAGGTTAGCCCAACCAGGGTTAGGGCGATAATTACGGAGGCGGTGATTGGCGACTTCGGCAAGGCGGTTAAGGAGGTGGTGTCATTAATAAGGAATGAGGGCGCCGACCCCCTCGACATCATTAAGATAATTCATAGGGAGGTTGTCTCGGCAACCTCGCAGTTAAAGGTTCCGGAGGAATTAAAGCCCAAGGCTGTGTATATCGTTAGCGAGCATCATTATAGGCTACTCAGGGATCAAGCGGTGAGTTGCAGGTATATGGATTACTTGCCAGGATCAGGAAGTTACTTCATGAAGGTTATAAATAATTTTTTTTATGGAGAGAAAGGTTTATAAATAATTAAATGATGTGCGAAAAGCTTTAATAGGGGATATTTATGTCTAACCCCGAGCAGGAAAGGAAGGACCAGCAAGGCGGATCTAATTTACTAAATAAATTAAGGGTATCGGGTAAGATTATAGAATTTAAATCTGAGGGCGAAGAAAAGCTTGTGTGTCCATACTGTGGGTCAACAACGTTCATTTTCGATTACGAAAATGGCCAAGTAATTTGTGCTAAATGCGGTTCAGTTGTTCTTGAGCATGTTATTGACTTAAGCCTGAGTGGAGGGCTTTCACGGCTGAGGAAAAGGAAACTAGGGCGAGGGCTGGTGGCCCACTTAATAGGTTAACCAGTGAGGCTTTGACGACGACGATTGACTGGGCAACCAAGGATGCGAGTGGTAAGGAGCTTGATATTAAGAGGAAGCTTGAGATTCTGAAGTATAGGAAGTGGCAACAGAGGGTTAGGGTTCAGACGAGTTATGAGCGTAACATCATACAGGCAATGAATGAGTTGAGCAGGATATCATCGCAGCTGGGCATACCGAAGGCCTGCGTTGATGAGGCCATGGGTATTTATGAGCAAGTGCTTACGAAAGGGTTAGTTAGGGGTAGGAGCGTTGAGGCTATTGTGGCTGCTTGCCTGCACATGGCCTGTAGGAAGATTGGTATGCCCAGGAGCCTTGATGAGATTAGTCAATACACTAGGGCGAGTAGGAAGGAGGTTGCCAGGTGCTTCAGGCTCATTGCCAGGGAATTGGGTGTTAGATTGCCGCTTAGTGATCCTAAGCTCTATGTTCCAAGGATTGTCGAGCAGCTGAAGCTTAGTGGCGAGATACTTAAGGAGGCCCTTAATATTCTTGAGCAGGCCAAGAAGAAGGGCCTAACGGCGGGTAAGGATCCAGCCGGTCTCGCCGCTGCCGCTGTTTATATAGCATCTCTCCTGAGGGGTGAGGTCAGGACACAGAAGGAAGTGGCTATGGCCGCCCAAGTCACCGAAGTTACGGTTAGGAATAGGTATAAGGAGTTGGCTAGAGAGTTAAACATTAAGATACCGATAAAGTAGGGTTAAAAACCTTAAAAATTAATTTTCCCTAGTCTTCCTGGGAATTTGTGTGGGATGCGAGATCTGTGAATTAATGCGTAATGAGGAATTGGTAATAATCAGGAATGAAAGGATCATAGTTCTTCATAATCCGCACCCATTCAATAATGGGCACTTAATAATTGCACCAATAATGCATCAATCAATTAATGAAATTGATGAGTCATTATTTACTGAGCTTATGGATATGACGAAAAAAAATTAATCAATATTTTGGCTAAAATATATAATCCGCATGGTTTTAATGTGGCTATATCATTAACGCCGCATGTGCACACACAAGTAGTTCCTAGGTGGAATGGTGACGTTAGCTTCATGACCCTCTTCTACAATGTTAAGGTTGTTCCGGAGACGGTTAGGGATTCCGTGAGTAGGATAAGGAATGCGGTGAGGGAGTATGGCCTTTGAGATCATTGACCTGATAATATCGATAATAATATTGATTATTGGTTTTTCCGTATTCACGGCTATGGTTAATGATTATAGAATAGTCGTAACCGCCTCTAGAATACTCAAGAAGAAAGTGAGGGTATCTACCTTTCATGAGTTGATGCTGCCGATATATCCATCACTAATTCATATTATGATAGTTAATGTTAAGCACTAACGGATAATATTGATGTTGAGGTTCATGGAAACATGGTTAGGGTTATTAACAAGGGTAATGTTGTTAATGATACGGAGATTAAGATATTAATTGAAGCCGTAATAATCGGTCGATTAGGTGATTATCCGGTCAGGGGTATCATTACCTTATCTCCTTACTAACTCGATAACCATAACTATTACTAGTACATCGAGAATGATATTTATGAAGCACATGGTGTATAAGCCGATTGTCGACATTGACGGTGTCATAACAGCCAGAACAAGCAACACCAC
Source organism: Vulcanisaeta sp. JCM 16159 (assembly GCF_001316265.1). GTDB lineage: Archaea > Thermoproteota > Thermoprotei > Thermoproteales > Thermocladiaceae > Vulcanisaeta. Next base: position 2,817 of record NZ_BBDN01000016.1, read on the forward strand.
ATCCGCGCTAGTTACTGCTAGAACAAGTAGTAGTATTATCCACATACTCATGATGAAGGAGTAATTCGCCACGGCTAGTAACGAGTAAACAATAGCCGTCATCAATATTGCTACTAAGAACTTATTCAATGGGTTGAGAACGCCAAGGTAGGCAAAGTCAAGTACTATGAGTATGAACTCCACGTACCGTACCAAGGCCATGTACGTGAACAACCTATACATTGACCTAGTCCTAAATGCAATGCATTAATTAAGTATTCTCCCCGGTAGTACCATGAATGATATTAATACTTATAAAGGGGGCAATGAGTACGTAAGCAGGATGTCGCAAGCAACGCAACCACCAGTTTTACCACCACCGGATCCACTCGTTAAGCGGCCTAGGTTGATTAGTAGTGGTGGTGTTTTAGGTAATGAGTGGAGGGTTGGTAGGGGCTACTCAATTGGTGAAGTTAAGGCTGTTGGGTTAACGCCTGGAGAGGCTAGGTTATTGGGCATTAGGGTTGATATAAACAGAGACACTGTTTGGGACATTAACGTGCAGAGACTTAGGGATTGGCTGAATAAGGTCATTAAGGGTGAGGTGCTACCGCCTGAACCTGCATTGCCTAAGGCCGTTAAGATTAAGCGTAAGAAGGGTAGAGTATTCAGGGCATTGACGCCTGCTGGTCGTAGGATGAGAGGTTTAGTGAGTGTTGTGTTAAGGGAGACCCATGTTCATAAGTGGAGGAAGAAGGCCAGGGAGAGGACAGAGAGGAGGAGGCATGAGGTTGTTAGGGCCAAGGGTGGTCATTAAAACTAGGTAAGTTTGCTTATTATCTCTGGTAATTGCGTCAATGAATCTATTTCATAAAATGGTTTAACGGGTAATTGCACGCTCGTTCTCTTCACAAACACGACCTTTAAATCAAGGAATTTCGCGCCAATTACATCCTCAATCAAGCCACTAACGATTAAGGCATCACTTGGTGATACGCCGGCCCTGTTTAGGGCTGCTTGGAAGATCTTAACGGCTGGTTTACCAACCTTTGTTAGGTCTGAGCTGACGACACCCTTAAAGTACCTAAGTAGGTTATTCTTTAGGAGTATTTTCTTTGCTACATCATTGTCCAGGTTTGTGAGTATGTACATGGGTATGTTCATTTGGGATAGCGAGTCTATGGTATTAATAACATCGGGATAGAGCTCTGACGTCTCTACAATCAGTGATGATACTGCATTACCAAAATAATCAAGTTCAGCTGGGCTCAGGCTTAAGGAGTACTTCTTCAGTAGTGATATCATGGTCTCCCTGGCCAATTGTCTCAATGACCTATAGACGCCCTTGCTTATCAACATGTTGTACCTATCCTCCCACTCCTTCTTAAACTGATTCGTGAGTTCATCGAGTGAGACCTTTATGTTTAGTTCATCCTTGATTAACTTAGCACTCTCAGTCTCAAAATGCGTTAGCCTAACCAATGTATTGAGTACTTCAAAAAAATAGCGTCTTCATACGGGACCCAAACTTTAGTTGAATATTTAAAGATTAATGTGCACGGCACCAAATCCTTAAAACGCCACAAACTATATCATTAACGTGAGGATTGAGGTATGGGTCGAGGTTAGGCCCACGGAGGATGAGGAGAAGGTCAGGAGGGCATTAAGCAATGTGTTTATTTATGATGAGATAAGGATTGAGGAGAGTGAGGGTAAGAAATACATCGTTGCTCTGGGGAATGGCTTTAAATCATTGATTAAGGTACACAACTTAATTAAGGAGCAGGGTATTGAGGACAGCGCACGCTCAGTATTGATGAGGGGCATCGATGGTAATAGGGTGGTATTTTACCTACATAAGCAAGCGGCCTATGCGGGGGTCCTTACATTTGTAACTGAGGAGAATGAAAGCCCATTGGGCCCCATAACATTTATTGTTGAAACTAATGACCCAAGGAGGCTAATTGATTGGTTAGCGCCGAAAACATCGAGGGGTAAGAGACTCTATGAGGTTCAGCCTCCCGACGACCCATAAAGATAAATTCTAAAAAGGTGTTGGGTAATCCACTAATCGTGGTGAGGTACTTAGTTGCGTCGTTTCCGTGGTCATCAGACGTGGGTGATGATATAGCGAGGACGCTAGGACTAACCCACGCCACGCTTGAGACTAAGCAATTCCCTGACGGTGAGTCATACGTTAGGTATCCCATTGATGTGTCGACTTACGATGGCTTAATACTCATTCAAAGGGCTTACCCTGATCAAAACACTAGGCTTATTCAGGTAATGCTCGCAACACATGCCGCGCGTGACTTAGGTGTCAAGCACATACACATTGTTCTTCCCTACCTACCCTACTCAAGGCAGGACAGGAGATTTAGGGATGGTGAGCCTATAAGCCTACAAACAATGCTTTCCCTGTTTTCATCCATTGGTGCATCATCGATAATTACCGTGGATGTTCACAAACCCGAGGCTTTCAGGATAGCCAATACTCAATGCATTAACATAGAGCCTTTCGAGCTTTACGCGAGTAGGCTCGGGAAAATGAATAATGTGGTACTACTGAGCCCAGACGTCGGTTCACTATGGAGGGTTAGGAAGGTCAGTGAGTATTTGGGGGCTTCGTTTAGTTACCTTGAGAAGTTCCGTGATAGAGTCACGGGTGAGGTCACCATGAAGCCCAAGGAACTTGATGTAGCTGGTAAGGAGGTTTTCATAATAGATGATATAATAGCTACTGGGGGCACGATAATAGAGGCCACGAAAATATTAAGGTCCTTAGGTGCTGTAAAGATTCATGCGATTGCGACGCATTGCCTATTACTGAACATGGCAGACTCAAGAATGTTTGAGGCTGGGGTTTCCTCAATAACCTGCTCAAACACAATACCAACTAGGTACTCAGAGATTAATGTGAATAACCTAATAGTTAATGTGATTAGGGGATTATTAAAGTAGTGGTTTATTAATCGTATTGAGAAATACTGTATGTGAGGACGCTGGGGCAAGTGTTGAGAGATTACTTGAGTAAGAAGGCGCTTGTGGGTGGTTACTCATGGAATGTTGATAAGGCATCATCATTAATCGAGATACTGACATACTCATTAATACCAATACCACTCATTACGTACTTACTCACCAAATCACTATTTTTACCATTAATTCTAATGCCAATACCATTATTACCTACCTTACTCACGTTAACCTGGGCAATTTACTCAGTGGATACGGTTAAGGAGAATATTGAGTGGGAATTACCATTCTTCGTGGTTTTACTTGACATAATTCACGATGTTGGTGGAGACATAACCCACGCATTTGAGATAAGTACTAGGGTTGGGCTTCGGTGGATTGGTAGGGAGTGGTCGTTAATCAAGAGGTATTCGCTGACCACGAACTCGTTAACGAGAGCCATGCAATTAAGGGCTAGGCTACATCCGAGCATTGAGTTTCAGAGATTTATAAATGGTTACGTATCAGTGTGGGGCTATAGCGGTGATGTGAGTAATTACGTGAGGAGTATTGAGAACACGTACCTTTCAATGCTAGGTAATAAATTATCCTCACTATCTAGGCAAATAATTGATGTGGTTGTGGCAATAGTATCATCGCTAGTTATACTAATACTCTTTGTGATAATCACGACGATACTCGGCATGAGCTATGCAATACTATACATAATGCCGGCTGTGGCGCTATTATTACCAGCTTTATAATAAGAGTTCATCAATCAATACCGTACATAATACGCATCAACCTCATGCACGATAAAAACACGTACATGGTATTGATCACCTCAACCATGGTTGCCATCCTCCTCATAATTTACCTTGGGGTTAAGGGTGTGATCTCGTTAGTATTACCACCACTTCTGCTATCCGTATTAGTGTCTCGTAAGATAAATGACATAAGGAACTCAATAATGGCACTACCCGACCTAACACGTGACATAGCAGAGATTGTTAAGGCAGGCGTAAGCATAGGTGCGGCCTTTGAGAGGGTTATTGATAATCCATACCCACGCCCATTAATTACATACCTACAAAGAATTAACCAACCTGGTAGTGCCGCTGAGGTTCGTGGTCCATGGTTAATAAAATTCGCAATTAGCATTCTGAGGGAGATATCAACCTTGGTTCTCCATCAAAGGCCCTCGATAGGCTTGTTGAGGTATTCCTCGAGTTGAAGACGATAATCACAGGCATTGGTTATGGCGCAAGATCATTACAGATACTTAATTACTCACTACCATTTATATTTGCCGGGATAACATACATAAGTAGGTTTGTGGTCTCAACGATAAGTTCAATAATTAGTAATGCGCCTTATTCATTAGTTGGTTTATCAATGCCCAGTATCAATGCGGTGCTAATGCCTCTATTACTCACGGCATACATAATAAGCCTATCCGTATCACTACTGGCATCACTACTTAGCAACCTAACCATAAACCCAACAATTAAGTACGCACTACCAATACCACTAACCCTGGCCCTAATGTTCATGGCCGTGGAAATACCCGTGTTGGCGTAAGACTTTAAAAGAGCTGGGAGTCAAGCGTAGTTGTGTACGTACCAAGGACCCTAGTAATTGGCAGGTGCTGGAGGTGCGGTAAGAAGTTATTTAAGTATGATGATTACTACGTATGCCCAAAGTGCCACGCTATATACTGCCCGACATGCGCCAAGAAGACCTTCTATAAGTGCCCAGCGGACGGAACACCACTAGAGGCTAGGTGACATGGCCGTATTAACAGGCCTAATGTCCTTCACAAAGGGACATGACATCAGGCGCTCAGCATTACCGGGCCTAGTGGTTTATTCGTGTCCCAGGCAATAAATGGCGTATTACTTTCCGCGATCGTCAGTGAGCATGACTACGTAAGGCTTGACGACGATAAATTCACGAAATTGCTTTTCGCATTCTCGCCTATCATTAGTAAGGTAATCAAGTTAACAAACACAAATTACTACACATTCCTTGGTAGGTATACATATAATGGCGAGAGGTTCGTTTATGAGCCGTATGTTGACCTTATGAAGACCATTACAATAAGTATTACGAGGAAAAACGTGAGGATAGTGTATGGCGAGAATAAGGTACGTTTAAAGAGGACCAGGAAGGGCTACACGCCAAGTAGCATGCTTGAGACGCTTGGTTACATAGTGAGGAGGTTACATGGCGGTAATGCTTAAAGTATTCCATAGTGATTAATCGTAATGTCCCAGGGCATAAAGTTCGAGGTAATAGACGTACCAATACCAGAGGGTACAAACGTAATAATAGGCCACAGCCACTTCATAAAGACTCTTGAGGACATTTACGAAGCACTCGTAAACACGGTACCAAACATAAAGTTTGGCCTAGCCTTCTGCGAGGCGTCCGGTAAGAGATTAATTAGGCATGAGGCACTGATGAGGAGTTAAGGAAATTAGCCATAGACCTTTGCAGAAAAATCGCAGCTGGTCATACGTTCGTGATTTACCTAAGGAATGCATGGCCAATAAATGTGCTCAATGCAATTAAGCACGTGGTTGAGGTGGTGAATATATACGCCGCCACTGCAAACCCCCTCTCCGTTATCGTCGCCGAGATAGCCCCCGAGAGGAGGGGTGTTGTTGGTGTTGTTGATGGTCATTCACCACTTGGTGTTGAGGGTGATGCCGACATTAAGGAACGTAGGGAGTTGGTTAGGAGGTTTGGCTATAAGCTTTAGGGCATTGGGACCTCGCAATATTAATTATTGAGACCAACTTCTCCCTAAAACCCTCCAATTCTCTCATTAATTCATTAATTGCTTGCTCAACTAGAGTACCTGGAGCTGCGTCTGAGGGTAGGGACTTGGCAATGTTGTCTAGGAATTCCCTGATGTCGGGTGGTAGCACTGGGTAAGCGCTTATTAATTGCCTGGCGATGTTGTCATACCCCTGGATCCTCATTAATTCCCTAATGAAGTATCTTATCCTACTCTCCGTGTTGTAGTAATCATCCAGCAGGTTCACTAGGAAGTCTATGTCGAGGTTTACGGAGCACTCCCTGTAATTTAAGTCTATGAACCTCAATAGCGTAACTATGTACTTGATGCCACGTTCACCGACCGCGTGCCTAAACCAACCCTTACTGATCAGTTGAGCCACGTAATCCCTAGCCTCAATAACCTCATCAACCACGCAGTACTTGGTTAATACCCAGTTAAATTCTTATCCATGACTAAGCAACTCGGAAAGAGCCATGTGCGTACTCTGCGTAAGTGCATAGTCAAGGAAGTCCCTAATACCGTCAGGATAACCCTCACTCCTTACGCCCTGGCACATGCCGATAATTAACATAATAATTACCGTGGTAAGTAATATGGATATTACGTTACCAAGAAGACCAAAGGCAACATTGTTCCTATTCTCGAAGTCATCAATATAGGTCCTAACATCGTTATAAACGGCTGCGTAAACGCTATGATCAACCCTAACGGGCTTCAGGAAACTGGGTCTGGTCTTCCTCTCCTCATGGCCATAAATTAACTTAATTGTGTAGGTCTCGGAGACGATACCAGCGGCGTCAACGGCGTCATCACCATCACCCTGAGAGGCAAAGAGAACCTCAAAGACATCCTTCATGAAGTCAGCATTGAATATCCTCGATAGGGAAATAACTAGGGAAAGCCTGGAACCCTTACCTTCTCTCATGAGCGAGGTCATGCCATAAATAACGAAGGACGCAACTGCATAACTAATCCTAATAACCTCCTTAATAATTTCACCATCAGCATCACCAACCAATGACCTAATGAATTCATCAACAACGGAATTACCCATCAGGCAGATTATCGAGAACAGAAAAATAAACCTACCGCCCATATTCAATGAAAAAAAATTTATTTTTCCATAAGCAAAAACCTAAACAGGGACCGGGCCTGGAGGGTCTACCCAACCCTCCCCTGGGCAAAACCCAGCCGATGGGTTCGGAGGCCGAAACCCATGTAATGCCTTACGTGACAAACCAGGGACCACCGGTACCTCAATGATAACCGGTCCCCTGGGGCGTCCACGCCGTAGCCGGTCAACCGTAGGGTTGGCCGGTTACGGATCCCGACGAACCGGGTTAGGCCCGGGAGGGAGCGGCCCTAAGTCGGGGTGGGCGCGTTCAGGGGGTTGCCGGTTGGAGAACGGGCCGGTGAAATCCCTGGTTTGTCACGTAAGGCATTACATGGGGTTGGGTCCCGTCTTTATTTAATTCGTGTTCTTAATTATCATTGATTTGTACGCATTTTGTTCATGTATTATCGCAATTACTGTCTACATTTAACTGGAATACATGCTTACTAATAATGTGTATACTTTAGTCTCAATGTTGTTCAGGTTTAATGAGGGCCTGTTGGTTAGGATTAACTATTCTGCATAGGATAGCCTGTTTCCTTGTTGGTAATTCATGTTCCTGGGGTTAGTTATACGCGGCGGTGATTGACGTATTTGTGAATTATTGAATAAATAATTGGTTTGTACTTAATTATTTATTGTGGTTATTTTCTCAATTTCATATTCATAATTTGCATTACTATTCTTAAGCATGTTTTCCCTCCTTATCAATTCTTTGTTGATGTCTATTCCATAGGCCTTCTCCAGTATTCTCAATCTAATGCTCTTCTTTATGTCGACATCGCCAGAATTCGTCAGTATGCTCTGGAACTCTATTGAGCCATTGTTAATTATAGGCTCCACAATATTACTAACTATTCTCTTGCCATTTCTTATTGTTGTGAAGACGACACTTGATAGTAGTTGTAGGTTGCCAATATTTACGTTCAACGGTGGGTTAGTTAATCTTATCAGTAGTTCTTCGGGTGTTGATGCGTGGAATGTGGTTAACATGCCGTGACCAAGGGCCGATGCTTGAAAAAAGTGCGTGAACTTCTTCACCTCTGACTTCACCAACAATTATGTAATCTGGTCGGTATCTCACTGCTAACTTAACTAAGTCGAACATGTTTATTCTTGATCGCTCATCCTCGTTTTCCCTAGTAAACATTCTAACCCAGTGCGGGTGCGGTAGGCGTATTTCCGGTGTGTCTTCTATCGTTACAATCTTCGAGTAAATAGGTAGCTTACTGGCTATTGCGCTTAGTAGTGTTGTTTTTCCGCTGCTCATTGGGCCGCTAATCATTATGAAGCCCTTAAGTTCAGTGATTAGCCATAGGTAAGCAGCCGCGCTGGGCTTTAGTGTACCCTTTAGTATCAGTTCCTCAAGGGTTAGGGATTGCGGTGGGAATTTCCTTATACTGAAGGTTGGCCCTATGGTTATCTCACCAATTGTTCCAGTAAATCTATGGCCCTCAGGGAGTATGGTCTCTAAGTACGGCTTTAATAATGAGACAGATCTAGGCAACCCCCTCTTGCTAATGCTCATTATGAAGTCCCTGGCCTCAACCTCAGAGTTAAACCTGATATTCGTCACAAGCCTAATTCCTGGTAAATCTCTATGTACCACAGTTATTGGGTATGACCAATTATTAAGTTCGACTTCCTCAATGTTAGGGTCGAAAAGGGGCACCGTTATCGGTCCATACCCCCTCAAATCCCTCAATAGATAGTAGATTATAGGCTCCATCAATTGTTTACTACCTAAGTTCCTTAATGTCTCGTTCATGGCATCGAATATCGTTATACTTCGCTGTCTCATGGTGTCAATGACCTTGCCCTTCAAATCTACGCACTGCGTATCGCATTTAGGCTCCTTAACTATGTAGTAGTATGTGTCTTCCCTGGTGACTATGGAGACGGGTATTCTAAATGTAAATCCATCTATATCGACATTAACCACGTAATTACTCATCAACTATTGATTCCCAAATAAAGATATAAGCCACTAACGTAATTTTAATGGAGATTTAATGAGATAGCTAGGATCTCACTGGGAAATCGCTATGCTCTCTGCAGCAACTGTTTGTCCGTTTCCCGTTTGCCCCTCAATGACGACTATGTACTTATTGCCCGTTATGAACTGTGTCGATGATGTACCAACAATGCTTGTCGACTGACCTGGATTTAACGATGTATTTAATGGCTGCGACACTATGGGTGTCTGTGAGTCCTGTGGGTATATGTTTATTGAGGTTAAAGTTATTGGTGTTGTACCTATGTTTTCCACGGTTATTGAGTATACATTACCTGCCAGTTGTGGGTTGACTATACTTATTTGCGCCTGCGTTGTTAGTACCGAGGTTCTTGATTGGAAGTAATTATACAGCATTATCGCGGCCACTATTACGAAGACTATCATGAGTATCGTGTATATCGGCCCACTTAAGTCCCCTCTTTTTTTGTCTGCTTATTTTTCTTGTATTACTTCCGTAATACATCAGTAGGTTAGTCTCAAGTTGATATTTAAGTCACTAATGGTTAAAAGTTCATGAAATGATGTACTGCGTAGTGTTTGTTTCGTACACCATGCATATTGTGGTATTTGCAATGCAGAATAAGGCACTAACCTGCATTGCTGGTAGGGTATCTGTCTATTGATTATTATGTAGTTTTCTGGAGCCAGGTATGTATTATTCATTTTTACTTCTATGGTGTTGCCCTGGCAGTTCATGTATATGTTCTTCAGGTTTATTGATGTATGCCCATCGTTATAAATCACCAGGTATAACTGGTTAATTGACCCGTTGGTTACGATCACGGCGTCCGGTATGTAAACGCTTGTGCCCGCCATTTGGTTTATGGAGTTCATTAATGATAAGGCCAACCCCATGTGGCCGAGTACGATGAATAAGGCGTAGCCTAGGTATATCGAGCCAATCAACAGCATTGCCTCGGCTATTAACCTATCCAGTGCCATCCTAGTTATTAATACTCAACCGCTTAATAAGGGACTACAGTAATTATTCCTCGTTATTCGTCTATCACTTGCGTGGTGTAAATCTTTTTAAATGGTTTAGTTACGCCTTGACCGATGAGTACTGAGTCTGTTGCTGAGGCTTGGCAGCCTAGGACGTGGGTTGGTAGGTTGGTTAAGGAGGGTAAGGTTAAGTCTATTGACGATTTATTTAGGCTTAATCTACCCATTAAGGAGTCTGAGATCATTGACTTCTTCCTGCCCAATCTTAAGCATGAGGTTGTTAGTATAAACATTGTGCAGAGGCAGACTGACGCTGGTGAGGTTAGTCAGTTCCAGGTGGCTGTGGTCATCGGTAATGAGGATGGTTATGTGGCGTCGGCATGGGTAAGGGTAGGCAGGTTAATCAGGCTATTGAGAAGGCTATTAGGGAGGCGAAGCTTAACATAATACCGGTCAGGAGGGGTTGTGGTTCATGGCACTGCTCATGTGATGAGCGCATAGTGTTCCATTTAAGGTAGTTGGCAAGAGCGGTAGTGTTAGGGTCATACTCATACCAGCGCCTAAGGGTGTCGGGCTTGTGGCTGCCGACGCCGCTAAGGTGGTTCTCAGGCTTGCGGGTGTTAAGGATGTTTGGTCATACGCATGGGGCGAGACGAGGACAACGCACAACTTGGTTAAGGCCACGTATGACGCGTTAAGGAAGACCTACGCCTTCTCCATCTAGTCCCGTGAGGCTAAAGCTTAATAAATCATTGGTTTATTGGGCACTGACTATGCAGGTTCAGGAGGGTGCACAGGCCGTTAAGGAAGCGCCTTACACGCGGATTGCCGTAATTAGGCTTAAGGGTTTGGCGGATACATCGCCCGATGTTGAGAGAGCGCTGGATCTCCTTAGGTTGAGGAGGAGGTATACATGCATCGTCATTGATGAGAGGCCATCATACATGGGAATGCTTAATGTTGTTAAGGACTGGGTCACCTGGGGCGAGATAGATGCTGATACCCTGGCCGAATTATTAAGGAGGAGGGGTAGGCTCGTTGCTATAAGCATTAACTGACGATTGGGTTAAGAGGTATGGTTGGTCAAGTATTGAGGAGTTTGCGTTGGCATACGTAATGGGTGAGGTTAATCAACTTGCCTGTCCTGAGAATAAGCCGTGGCCGAGGTCAGGCAATAAGGTGCTCTGCATACCTGGCCTAAAGCCTTCTTTAGGCTCCATCCCCCGTCAGGCGGCCTTAGGAGCATTAAGAGGGGGTTTAATGAAGGTGGCGACTTGGGTTATAGGGCATTGCCATTAATGAGTTAATACTTAAGATGCTATAAACAACAAAAATAATAAAGTAATAATACATCACCTCAGGTTTGCATGATTTCTCCATCCTTTGGTTCATGGAGGGAAGGTCATAAAATTTATTAAGGGTTTCAATAGTCAGTCGTAGTCATGGTTAGGAGATTTGAGAGGAAGGTTAGGAAGTATAGGGGTTCGAGGACGCATGGCTGGGGTAGGGTTGGTCAGCATAGGAAGAGTGGTTCCAGCGGTGGTAGGGGTAAGTCAGGTCTTCATAAGCATAAGTGGTCGTTGGTGTTGAAGTATGCGGAGGACTCCAGTGGTTACCCATTCTTTGGCAAGCATGGTTTTAAGCAGCCCGAGACGATAGTCGCGGCCAAGCTGTGCATTAATGTTGGTGAGCTTGACTCAATGCTTGATGAGTTAGTCAGTAGGGGATTAGTGCAGGTGGTTGATGGTAAGTACGTCGTTGACTTATTGAGGATTGGTTTTAATAAGTTGCTTGGTAGGGGTAGGGTTAGTAGGCCCATGATTGTTAGGGCGGCCTGGGTTTCTAGGAAGGCTGAGGAGAAGATAAGGTCTGCTGGGGGTTCCGTGGAGTTGATTAGGGGTATTGTACATTCATAGTTAGGGTTGTAGGTAAAAACAACAACTTAATTATGGATTGTTTGATAGGATTGGGAATTTGGATTGTGATGATCACGGCATGGGATGGTTAATGCAAAAGAGTTTTCGTTGGATCTTAATGCGATGTTTACTTAAGGTTATTGGTACTACTAATGATGAAAAGCGGCAAAGCGAGGAAAAATCCTAAAGCTTAAAAACCTCCTCAAACGATGGAACTCTAACGAGGCAGGGGATGATGAATGGCTAGTACTGGTGGGCGTAGGTTTATCGATATCGTGGAACCAATACTACGCTTAATGCCAACTGTGCCTAAGCCAGGGAGGCCCTGGGAATGGGTTCAAGGTTGTTCTGGACATTCTTGGCGGTGACTGTTTACCTGTTGATGTCAATAACCCCGCTCTATGGTCTTAGCCCCACAACGCCGTCATTCTTCCTATCGCCAGCCATAGCATCCATACTTGGCATAACCTTTGGAACACTGGCTCAGTTGGGTATAACGCCGATAGTCGTGGCCGGCATAATACTCGAGATCCTCGTTTTCTCGGACATGATTAATGTAGACCTTGAAGACCCAGAGGATCAGGCGAAGTTTAACGCATTACTTAAGCTGCTGGCGATTGTCTTTGGTCTCCTTGAGGCAATAGCCTGGTGACCAGCGGGCAGTTAATCCCCGTTAATGCCCTTGGCGGCGCCTTAATAGTCATTCAATTGTTGGTTGCTACGGTAATAATAATCCTGATGGATGACATGATATCCAAGGGATGGGGACTGGGCAGTGGCATATCGCTGTTTATATTGGTGACTATTGTTAAGCAAATGTTCGCAATGGCCTTCTCACCATTTACCCTACCAGGTACTGTGATGCCCTACGGCGCAATCCCCGCGTTGGCCGCGGCGATATACTACGCAATGGCCGGTAACCTAAGTTACCTAATGGGTATACTTTACCAAGTGAATTTACCGAGCCTAACTGGCCTAATAGCACAGTAACTTTGGCCCTCATAGTACTTTACCTGGAGCTCATGGAGGTATCGATACCGGTGGCCCTCGTGCAGTACAGGGGCTATAGGTACTCTGTGCCCCTGAAGCTCATGTACGTGTCGGTACTACCAATAATATTCACGGCATATACCGTGTACCTAATAGGTGAAGGCCTAACACTACTTTGGAGCGCATACAATAAGGCCAACGCCAACCCGTTCCTTAATTGGTTAGCCTGCGCCCATATGACAAACCTCGGCTTAATACCATGCCCCAACTCACTGCTTTACTACTTCACGGTAGTGCCTAGAAACATCGATGCGGTATACATAGCAGTGCATATAGTGATGTATGCTGTATTGTCCGTAGTATTCGCCATTGTTTGGGTTAACTTAGCCGGCCTAAGCGCTGAGGATCAGGCTAAGTACATAGTACAGGGTGGCATGCAAATACCTGGCTTTAGGCCGAGCCCAAGGGTCATCGCTAGGTTCCTTGATAGGTACATCAGGATGCTAACAATAATTAGCGGTTTAATCGTCGGCGTAATTGCAGCCCTTGGCGATATAGCCGGAGTCTTTGGCGGCGGTATTGGCTTGATATTAGTCGTGGAGATCGTAATACAGTACTACTCATTAGCGTTGCAGGAGCAGTTATTCGAGATCTACCCAGGCTTAAGAGACTCCTTGGTAAGGAATGACGCCTTTCCCAACCTTTAAGTTTCAGAAATTTCTAAACCTGTACCCTACGGCTGGGTTACATCAATAAGCCTATGGAATACCTCCTGTCGAGAAATCTGGCGCTGTGTAAGTTACCATCGCCCTGGCTAATACCGTATTTTGATAGCCAATTAACGCCCATCAATGTCTACTCTACGAAATTCTAAACGTGAAAAAAACTTATAAATTGAGACCACATCTGTAGTTTTCGTGGGCGGTAGACAGAGGACGAGCTTATTCATGACAAGTGAGGAGGAGGAGAGGAGGCTAGGTAAGGCATTAACTGAGACTGGCGGGTCGACACAGCAACAGCAAGGTAAGCAGGCTAAGGGAGGAAAGAAGTAATTAATTCCAAGGTTAAGTTAGTGGGTTTTTAATGAGGGTTTCTAGATTAAAACCAATCATTGACATTGCAATACCCAGCGACTTCCTTGCGGAGGTGCCTGACGATAGGGAGGCCATTAGGAAGATTGGTTACCTGGGCAGGGGCGCGGCCATATTCCAGGTGAGTAAGATCATTATTTATAGGCATAGATTAGCTGGTGAGAGGGACAGGGCTAACTTCATACTAAAGAGTCTCCAGTACCTGGCAACGCACCATACCTAAGAAAGGACCTATTCAAGCTAGATAGGGATCTCAGGTATGCTGGATTGCTGCCGCCGCTAAAGACGCCTAATCACGCGCCTGGGGGTAAGCCAGGAAAGGGTGAGTATAGGGAAGGCGTTGTTGTTAGGTGGGATGGCTATTTCTCAATAATTAAGATTGGTGATGGGGTTTATGCCAAGGTACCCAAGCCAATGCCGCTGGTACCAGGGTCGTGGTCCAGGTTGATGCGCCAACTACTAGGGATGATACATATAGGGCGCATGTTATCCCGAGGGAACGTCTGGGCATTTACTGGGGCTTTGAGTCGGAGGTTATGGATATTAGTAAGTTATTTAGTAATTACGACTATGCAATCCTAACGGGCAAGGAGGGCACTGGTATTAAAGACGCAATGGAGCACGTAAGGAATGCCCTGGGCAGGGACAGGGTTCTCGTGATATTTGGTTCTCCGTATCATGGTGTTGACGAGATCCTAAGGGCTGAGGGCATGGAGTGGGCGTTGAGGAAGTACCCATTCATTAATTTCATACCCGGTCAGGGTGTTGAGACTGTGAGGACTGAGGAGGCCGTGATAGCGGTGCTATCAATACTAAACCTGGTTAGGTACCTGCATGGTTCGTTGCCCTAGTCCAGGGAACTAATAATTTTTAAATAGGGTTGTGACTACGTAGGCTGAACTATGGGTTTAAAGATTCATAGGCCAAAGCGCGGATCCATGGCTTACTACCCAAGGAAGCGCGCTGAGTCATTAGTGGCGAAGTTCAACGTATGGCCTGACCCACACCCAGGGAAGCCCCTACTGCTTGGTTTCGCAGCCTATAAGGCCGGCATGGCCCATGCCGTGGTCATTGATGATAGGCCCACAAGCCCGTTCTACAGCAAGGAGGTTATTAAGCCAGTCACAATACTTGATGCCCCGCCGATTAAGGTAATAGCCTTCAGGCATACACGTACGATCCCTGGAAAAATCTGAAGTTGAGCTTGGGTGAGGTCTGGATGCCTGATGTTCCCAAGGACATTGCCAGAAAAATATCAACACTACCTGAGAAGTTCAATAAGGAGGAGATGATGAAGAGGATACTCGATAACGTGGACGTGATAACGGAGGTCAGGGCCATCGTGGCCACACAACCAAGGCTTAGCGGCATTGGTAAGAAGACACCCGAGATATTGGAAATACCAATAGGTGGTGTTGATGATGCTAACCAATTAATTAAGTTTGCTGATTCCATACTTGGCAAGGACATAGGCATTAATGACGTATTTAGTGAGGGTCAGTACGTAGATGTTGCGGCAATAACTAAGGGTAAGGGCTGGCAGGGCGTTGTTAAGAGGTTTAACGTCAAGATACTGCCCAAGTGGCATAAGCATAGGAAGGGTTACAGGAGGATTGGAGCCATTGGTCCGCAGAATCCAGCCCTAACATTCACAACGCCGAGGCCTGGACAGATGGGCCTGCATAAGAGGACTGAGTATAATAAGAGAATACTCAGGATAGGCATGAACGGTGCCGAGATAACCCCAAGCTCGGGCTTCCCGCATTACGGCGTTATTAAGGGGCCGTACATCGTCCTTGAGGGTACAGTACCTGGCGTTGTCAAGAGACTTGTGACGCTTAGGTTTCCAGTGAGGCCTAGGCCACAGACCTACCCAACTGGTAAGGTTCAAATAGTCTGGCTATCAACACAGCCACTGCAGGGTGTATGAGCATGGCGTCCCTAGACCTATCACCACTAATAAGGCCGAAGTACGCCATACCAACGGCAGTGAAGGTACTCGACTTAAGCGGTAACGCCATTGGCGAGATTTCACTGTCTCAGCAATTCTTCGAGCCAATAAGGCCAGACTTAATACTTAGAGCCTACATTAGTGCGTTAACGGCTAGGCTACAGCCCAAGGGTACAGACCCAATGGCCGGTAAGAGGACTACCGCAGTGAGTTTCGGCATAGGGCTTGGCCTGGCGAGGGTTCCTAGGGTTAAGGGCAGTCTATGGCCCACGGCAAGGTTCGCACCAAATGTCGTTAAGGGTAGGAGGGCTCACCCACCCAAGGTTGAGAAGGTTCTTCATGAGAGGATTAATAAGAGGGAGCGTAGGAAGGCCATTAGGTCGGCCATAGCCGCAACCGCAATTAAGGACTTCGTCATTGCCAGGGGTCACATTGTTAATAAGGTTCCCCAAATACCACTCATTGTTAGTGATGAATTTGAGAGGATTGGTGTTATGGCGGATCTAAAGAAGGTTCTTACGTCACTCGGTCTTTGGGATGATGTTGAGAGGGTTGCCGAAAGGATTAGGGTTAGGTCTGGTAAGGGTAAGATGAGGGGTAGGAGGTATAAGGAGGGCAAGAGCCTACTTATTGTGACATCAACCGTTGATGCCCCGGTCATTAAGGTTGCTAGGAATCTACCTGGTGTTGATGTTGTTCCTGTGAGGAACTTAAGCGTGCTGTACCTAGCACCTGGTGGTGTCCCTGGTAGGCTAACATTATGGGTCTCAGGAGCGATTGAGGAATTGAGAAAGGGCTTGTTCATGGGGTGAGGGGCATGATAGTGAGGTTCGTACTCACAGAGAAAAGTCTTAGGCTTGCCGAGAGGGAGAATAAGATAACGATTATCGTCCCGAGAAACGCCAGTAAGAAGGAGATTAGGGATTACGTGGAGAAGACGTATAACGTTAAAGTCGAGAATGTGAATACGTTAATAACAATGACTGGTGAAAAGAAGGCTTACGTAAAGTTAACCTCTGAGTATAATGCCTATGATTTACTTGGACGACTAGGCCTGGTATGATAGGGTATTTTCAACACCCTGATCTAAATTAATATCCCTCTAAATTTAGTGATTGGCTTTATACGTATTCATTAAGGTCATAATTAAATAAAGTACATTGATACCGCGCTGAATTGTCGGACCTAACCCATAAAATCAGCACGTGGGTTCCTCCTCATCAATCAGTACTTAAGTCCTTGCATCATCGATTAGGTGGTTAATTACATGGTTAAAAGTATTTGTGACATTGGACAGCATAGACCCAGAACATCGCATCTGGTGTTCTTAACGGTAAGAACCTCCATGAAATTCCTCACTTGAATATTAATTGTGCGATCCTACATAGTGTGTTTCCCATCGTGCTTGTTGACCGTGGTTGGTAATAAATTGAAAATAAAGGTATCTTAATAAATACCTTAAGGAATTACTGAATTATGGTACACAACGCATTACTCATATGGAATAAGGTACTTGAGTTGGTTAATGATTATGAGCCTGAGGATTTATTCATGACCCTGTACAAAGGGAGACAGTCAAGGGTTCAGGCGAGTGTGAGTGTTTATGATGAAATTGAAATAGTGCAGAACCGATCAAAGTCAAGGCATTACGCCTCCATTATGGACATTAACATAATAGCCCCAGTGAATCAATTACATGAACTGGCAAAACAAGCGGTGACGTACATATACGAACATGGCCTATCCTTCAATAATTGCCAAGTCATTAATAAGGCAGGTTCCCTTACGGAATTCATAACGAACCTTGAAGTTCACAACGATATACCACTTGAGGATGCGTTATCGATGATTAAGGGTTTGTTATCACCATTTCGTAACGTAAACGTTTACTTAAGTCTTGGGACGAGGAGGGATAAAAATGAGATTGAGGTTAGGGGTAACAGTCACTTGTTCACGGATGGTAAGGTGAGAGTTTGGTCAGTACACAGGCACGCCAATGAGTTTACGTTCCTTTATGAGGTGGTCCCAAGGCCAAGGTACATAATCCAAGTGGAGCCTCCCATGGAGGAAGACGAGGGTATATCAATAATTGTCAGATCGCCGCAGGAGTATTGGACCATGGTTAAGAGAGCTGTGGTGAGTGTCGTTGGTCGTAGGAACGTGGAGATCGGGGACCTCGATAAAATAGAAAGGGAGGAGGAAGAGCAGGAGGAGGAGAGGTTAATGAGGGAGTTGATGCGTGAGGAAGAGGAGAATAGGATCCTACCTGAGTGGGAATGCGGTGAGGAGTATGGCGAGGAGTAACGACGAGTGGGGTAATGTTGCAAATCTATTGAGAACGTCTAGGGCAAATAAGGTAACTATTTACCTCAAGCAGGCCGGTGGTAATCCGAAAATAGAGGTTATGATGAGAACATCGATTAAGTCGAGAATTAAGGGTCATGAAAGGAGGAGAGAACGTAAGGAGCGTCCATAAGTATTTCCGGGACAGAGACCTACCTCCGACGACTTACGCCACATATAATTAGTTATGCGCAGATGCATGAGCTGGATCATGAGCTAATAATGATCAACGCCAAGGCAGGTATAATTAGGGATTATCTACCAGCACCGCACATTGATGGTAACACCATTGAGGAGGCTGCGGCTAAGATCAAGGAATTGACCGAGAGTATCGTTGATGATTTAATAATTCATTTATTTGATGATTATCCTGACTGGACGAGCATTACCGATATGGATTACCTATTCACCGATGGGTGGGTAAGACTTAAGGAGGATGTTGATGCGAGCATTTATGGTGGATATAACAAGAGGTATAATGTGGAGTACTCCGTGAGTGTGGGTGGCACGTGGCTCATAAACACGAACCTCTCGTATGGAAAGGACGGATTTCACGTGATTGCTGTCACACCACGTAAGAACTGGAGAGCCATTATTGAATTAATGAAGTATGTGGCTCCCGGCGATAGGTTATTCTTCGTGGATGAGGATAGGGATTGCGTATTGCCATTCCCAATTAGGCATTATCAATGACTGGGTTGGATCAATCGGCCATGCGTGGTTCTCCAATCATGTGAAAAACTATTTAAATGCACTAGTGCATTTGTATTATGATGAGGATGCTTCACCTCGCTGATTTGATGAGGAATCCTTTAAGTACTGATTGGTGAATCATGTAATTAATTCACAGGTACTTAGTACTCATCATGTAATGCATGAGTTAATACCTGTGTCGGTGGGTAAGGCGCGGTGTAAGATTTATTAGTGCTTGGTTTAGTTCTTGGTCGTGGACGTAATTAAGGAGGTTAGCAATGACGTGTTGCGGCTTGCTTTCATTAAGGATAATCAGTCATTTCTACTGGAGGTTCTGCGCATCGATGGCTTTAATGAGGAGAGTTATAGGAGATTAAGGAGGTATATTAAGGAGAGACTTGGTGAGGAGTTTTCGAGCATTATAAGCCTGGAGTCAGGCAAGGCATTGGCTAAGGTATTGCTGATAGGTGCTGACCAGGTTGGACAGTCATTAATTAATGATGTAATAGATAATGAATTGAATAAGGTCAATTCATGGATATCAAGTGGGGTAATTAAGGAGATTATTGACAAGGTCTCGGGCGAGTTAAAGGAGACTAGGAAGTCCAGGAAGTCGAGGAAAAAGAAAAGAAAGAGGAAAGGCAGGAAGTCCAAAGGCAGTAAGGGGTCTAAGAGTAGGTCCAAGAGATCGAGGAGCTCGTGAACACCCTAAATTACTGAAAATAATGGGAAAAAAGGCTTTTTATAGGGGTTACTTCCTACGAAGATAGAATGTCCGCAACACCCTTCGAGAAGCCACAAGGCACTGCAGAGGTACCACACATAGAGGTTGATGAAGAAACTAAGGAGATAATAAAGGAGATACTATCTCAAATGAAGAACCCGGTCGAGGTACTATTCTTCACTAGCAACACTTGTGGCAATAGGGACACCAATTGGTGCGTACCAACCGAGGAATTACTGGATCTGCTAGCTGAACTGGCGCCTCCTGGTAAGTTAGTGCTGAGGAAGATTAAGTATGAGGAGAATAGTGACGCCTTCACTAAGTACAACGTTGAGCCACAGAGGGTCCCCGTAATATACCTGCTTGATGGTGCAATTAGGTACCTAGGGGCACCACTTGGTGAGGAGGTTAGGGCCTTCATAGAGACCATAGTGAGGGTCTCCGTTGGTGAAACGAAGTTAAGGCCTAAAACGAAGAAGGGTCTCGAGGCCTTGATAAACTCGGGCAATAGTAGGAGGGTTGAGGTCATGACCGTTGTCACACCATCATGCCCATACTGCCCGTATGCAGTCCTAATGGCTAACATGTTTGCATATGATAGTAAGGGTAAGGTTGTTTCAGTAACGGTTGAGGCTTATGAGGAGAGTGATATTGCCGATGCTTATCAAGTTACTGCCGTGCTACTGTTGTGCTTAAGAGGGAGGATCAGGAGGTCGGTAATGTGGAGTTCATAGGTGTTCCTCCAGAAAGTGATTTGTTAAAGAAGGTTCTTGATTATAGTGGTGTGAATCTGCAGTGATTCCCTTAAAATATTAAAGTTAAAGCCGGTTAGTAAAAATGAATAGGCATGAGGATATTCTTTGTAACAGGCAATGAGGCTAAATTCCATGAGGCTTCATTAGTCCTTAGAGAGTTCGGTGTGAATCTTGTGATTGACCGTGAACATAAGAAGATTGAGATACAGAGCGATAACCTTGAAGATATTGTTAGCAATGCACTAGGTGAAATATGCAGTAGTAACGTTACTAATTACTTCGTTGTTGAGGATGATGGTCTATTCATAAATAGGCTAAATGGATTTCCAGGTCCATACTCAGCCTATGTCTATAAAACAATAGGGCTTACAGGCATTTTAAAGCTAATGAGCGGTGTTGAGGATAGGTCAGCCTACTTTAAGTCCGTGGTTGGCCTATGCGGCCCTAAAATCAACATTAAGCTATTTACCGGTATCGTACGTGGAAGTATAGCAATGGAGCCTAGGGGTTCTGAGGGCTTTGGGTTCGATCCAATATTCATACCTGATGGTTATGATAAGACCTTCGCCGAGCTAGGCATTGATATTAAGAATAAGTTGTCCCATAGGCTAGGGCATTTAGGTCCCTGGGTACTTGGTTATTAGGTAATTCTCAAACGATTAATCTTAATCATTATTAGTGCAACTTCGTAAATCAATGCCGCCGCTATACCAATGAGCAGTGACATTAATAGGTAACTTATGTTTAATGATTGACTGTACCTACACAGTACGGATGTTATCGGCTTTGATGGTTGTATTATATAGAGCATGGGCCTGCCGAATATGTACACCATATATACGGGTATGGAGGGCGAACCAGTGGTGCATATTATATTGCCTGTGCCCTCAGGTACTATTATTACTGAATTGATCATTGTTCCATATGTAGTTAATGAAGTCGAACTATTAATAATTGTGGGTGGAGAGCCACTATAGGATATTAATTCTATGAAGTAGCTATTTTTTTTCTATGGTATAGTTATACAAACCCGATGCACTACTTACTGGTATTGTTAGGTTACAAAGTACAACATTATCTCTGGTAACTGTTATGTTTATCTCATCGATCGGTAATTGATTATTCGCAGCCATTATACTTAACTCAACGGTGTAATTACCAGCTGTTGAGGCCATTTTAACTACAACTGCGTTGTTTGTTATCGTTGTGGCGCTTGATACTATGTATATTGTTGATGGATTTATTCCGCATTTACTTAGGCCCTGGGTAATATTGTTGTTTAACTGCATTATGAAAGTGTTATTTATGGTGTATCCCATCACCACCAGGTTCGTTGTGAGTAAGATCATTGTAAATAGAACTATTATGAGTGTTAATCCATACCTATTCATCATTAGGGTATGTGCTTCTGGCTTATTAATAGTTTCTTCATTAAGAGTCTTCGTAACTCTCCACATTTATTATTGAGGTTATCAAACCCTCCTTCTTCATGTTTAATAACGTTCTTACTAAATGAGTTCTTAATATTTTAGTCCCGCAGTATGTGCAGTATGGCTTTCCATTAATTAGGACCGTTACTCTGGTCGAGCCACAGGCACTGCACTTAAGCATTGGTTTACCGATGCTGAGGTTTAATATTAGGCTTATGTTTCCATTAAAGGTAATATTCTATGGAATCTTCCCGCTCCTTATTTATAGGTTTCGTGGTTTTGTCTTTCGCTTCAACTAAAGCAAATGGTTTAAAATTGGGTAGGGTCCATGGTGTTAATTGTATAGTGTAAGTACGATGAGTAGCTACGATGTCAAATTTTCAGTAACCACTAAGGAGTTGGATAACGCCTATGGATTACTTCACCCTGTAATTCAATCAGCTCTTATTGAAAGGGGGTTCTTAAAGGCCACGGAGCCTCAGAGGTTAGCTATTCCGAAGATCCTTAGTGGGCGTAATGTGTTGATAATAGCGCCAACGGGCAGTGGTAAGACGGAGGCTGCCGTATTGCCAGTCCTCTCGATGCTTAGGTGGGGTATGGATAAGGGTGAGTTCGCCGATAAGGGTATATACATTCTCTATGTTACACCACTTAGGGCGTTGAATAGGGACTTGCTTGATAGGCTTGTTTGGTGGGGTGAGAGGGTTGGTATTAAGGTTGGTGTTAGGCATGGGGACACTGACCAGAGCGATAGGGTCAAGCAGAGTAAGGATCCCCCTCAAATGCTCATAACGACGCCCGAGACCCTCCAGGCCATTTTATCAGGTAAGAGACTAAGGGAGCACTTAATGAAGCTTAGGTGGATAATCATTGACGAGGTTCATGAATTAGCCGAGGATAAGAGAGGTACGCAATTGACCTTGACCCTGGAAAGGATTAAGTGGTTGATTGGTAGGAGGCCGCAGATAATTGGCTTGTCAGCACGGTGGGTAGTCCCGAGGAGGTTGCCAGGTTCCTTGTTGGTAATGATGAGGAATGCGACATTGTACAGTCAAGCATCATTAGAGAGATGAGGATGGACGTACTACATCCGGAGCCCACTAAGGAGGATGAGGATGTGGCCAAGAGCGTTTACCTATACCCAGATGCGGTTGCCAGGCTCAGGGTGATTAAAGACCTAGTGAGTGGGAGTGGTTCAACGATAGTCTTTGTTAACACACGATCAATGGCTGAACTACTGATGTATAGGTTCACAATGCTTGGCTATGACTCGGTGGGTATACACCATAGCTCATTATCTAAGGTTTCGAGGATAACCACGGAGAGGGCGTTCAAGGATGGTAAGTTAAAGGCGGTCATAGCAACATCAAGCCTTGAGTTGGGTATTGACATCGGCCACGTGGACTTCGTAATACAGTACCTATCGCCCCACCAGGTTATTAGGCTTGTTCAGAGGATTGGTAGGAGTGGCCATAGGCTTGATAAGATCCCAAGGGGTGTGGTGATAACCGAGGACTTGAATGACACACTTGAGGCTGTGGCGATAATAAACAGGGCTAAGTCTGGGCTCCTTGAGGCAACCCAAATACCTGATAAGCCATATGATGTTCTCGTTCACCAAATAGTCAGTTTATTGATGATCAAGAGTAGGTGGACAATCGATGAACTTTATGATTTAATAAGGAGGGCTTACCCATACAGGAAGTTGTCAATTGAGGAGCTTAAGGGCGTGCTTAGGTTCATGAGTGATGTCCTCAATCCAAGGCTTGCCTACTTCATTGAAAATGAGGGTGTCGTACTTAAGCCAAGCGGTGTTAGGGCCAGGAGGGAGATGTATAGGTACTTCTTTGAGCAGATGTCTATGATACCCGACGAAAAGCACTACCTAGTCATTAACCAAGCTAATGAGGAACCATTGGAGTGCTTGATGAGGCATTCGTCGCTGAGTATGGGGAGCCCGGTATTAAGTTCGTGTTTAGGGGTGGTGTTTGGGTTTTACAGAAGATTGTCGGTGATACGATCTACGTGGCACCGGCTAAGGACACGGTTGGTGCAATACCATCATGGGTTGGTGAGGAAATCCCCGTACCTTTCGAGATCGCGCAGGATGTTGGCAATATTAAGGAGGAAATAAGTAACTACATAACCAAGGTTGGTCCTGAGGCAACCATAAATACCTTCGCAACGAAGCTGGGTGTCTCCAGTGATACGATTAAGTACGTCGTGAGTAAGGTGATGGAGCACGTCGAAAGTGGGGTTCCAGTGCCCTCGCATAGACTTGTCCTTATTGAGCGTGTTGGTGATTTAATAGTGCTTTATACGCATGGTGGTACGTTAGTCAACAGGACAATAGCCAGAATGCTTGGGGAGGTATTAACCGAGAGGCTTGGTTACCCGGTTGGTGTTCAGCAGGATGCTTACGCGGTCATACTGCAACTACCAAGGCCGGGCATCGACACGACGCTTATCGTACAAACAATAATGGATGTGGCTAACATGGATGACAAGACGTTTATTGACTACGCAATGAGGGCCATAACCAAGACGGGAATTTTCAAGAGGAAGTTTGTTCACGTTGCAAGGAGGTTCGATGTAATTAAAAAGGACAGGGAGTTAAGCGACCTAGCAATAACCAACTTAATAGAGCTTTATAAGGGGTCGCCAGTATTCACGGAGACCCTTAAGGAGGTCCTAATGAGAGACTTTGATCTAGATAATACATTCTTATTTCTAAAGTCTTTGGTCAATGGCGAGAGGAGGTTAATAACAATAGAGAGGAGTGAGTTTAGCCCAATGAGTAAGGAGGTCGTGGATAAGATAAGCCATAGGCTTGAAGTAATGGCGCCCGACAAGCTCGATAAGTTGGTTAGGGAGAGCGTTAAAGCTAGGCTATTAAATGAATCAATGACACTTGTATGTCTTAACTGTGGTTGGGTTGGCTCGGTCAGGAATAAGGACCTACCAGACAGGCCCAAATGCCCTAACTGCGGCTCAGAAAAACTCGGTGCATTAAGGATCGATGAGGAGAGGGTAAAGCAAGTCGTGGAACGGTGGAGGGAGGGCAAGGCCAAGTCTGAGGACAATGAACTTATTGAATACATAAATAGGACGGCTGAACTCGTTGGTAAGTACGGCAAGCTCGCTGTGCTTGCACTATCCAGTAGGGTTAGGATTGATGATATTGAAGAGTTCTTGCCAAAGATAAGCGACATTGATAAACTGGTGCTTATTATTCATGATCTCGAGAAGAGGGAATTAAGGAGGAGGTTCATGGAGTGATACTTCATAGACTGCCTTAATTAGTGCTGCTTCATCCTCATTAAACCCCGTCCTCTTCAACTCGGCAAACCTCCTGTAAATTTCCACAGCCTTCTCGATTATTAACGTCTTACAATTATCATTTATACACATACTAAATGGTGGAACATCCCTCCTAATAAGCCCAATGACGCTACTCCCCTGCCCAATGTACTTACCGCTCATTATCGACGTGTTAATCCCCACCTTAACCCAATCACCAATTATTGAGCCAAGCTTAATCATACCAGTATCAATACCCATGTACCTAATGATGCCTATTGTATTCTTCAGATTCGAAGTTACTGACCCGGCCCCAATATTAACCCACCTACCACGTAGGAGTCGCCCAGGTAACTAAAGTGCTCCTTAAGGCTGTGCATATCCATTATTGAGTTCTTAACCTCGCCACCAACTGCATTATTCATGTATAGAACCGTGCCCTCCTAACGTACGCATGAGGCAGCACCCTGGAGCCTGGACCGAGTAGTGATGGGCCCTTAATATAAGTCAATGGTTCAATAATGGTATTTATCGCTATTACATTACCTGCCCTCTCATCAATAACGGCATTACTCGAGATGTCCGAGTCCACGGCCTTATCACCGATGATTTTCATTAAGTACTTAGAATTACTGCGGAGTAATTCGGTATTCCACTTAATTATTGACCAAATACCATCAGCCATTGGTAAGTCACAATTATTAATCGTATCTTTCACACCTGCTCCACGTTCATTAGTAATACTGAGTAGAGCCTTATCACCGCATCTAATCTCGACTCCAGTCATCGCATTACTCATCAATTTATTTAGCACATCTATCTGAGGAATTAACGATGTGCCTATCCACAAGGTTACTCCACTTATATCCTCAGTACTATGTACATACTTTA
Source organism: Vulcanisaeta sp. JCM 16159 (assembly GCF_001316265.1). Lineage (GTDB taxonomy): Archaea > Thermoproteota > Thermoprotei > Thermoproteales > Thermocladiaceae > Vulcanisaeta. Next base: position 28,714 of record NZ_BBDN01000016.1, read on the forward strand.
CTGAATACTTCAGGTTAAGTCTAGACAATATTGAATCGGCAATGCCTCGCCAATACCTAGCTAGATAATCGCGGGTGATAACGTATATATTCACGTCATATCCCAGGTTCATTAACCATAATGCTACGTGTTCGTAGTATCGAAGACCACCAATTATCAAGTCACTGAGTGGTGTACTAATTGATAATGGGTAGTAGTTCCTGTAATTGCCCTCAATTATCACGACATTATCAAACTGCACATTAGGTATTACAGCCGTAATTATTAAGGTTTATTCACACCCTGCCCCTCAAGCACTAACTCTAAGTACGTCCTCCTCTCAATCCAATCCCTCCTAAGGCCCATCCTATCTCCAAGCCGGAGTACCTCTTCCGTGGCTTTATTTATTAGTTCCTTATCATTAACCATGGTCTCAACCTCAACAAAGCTTCCCAATCCCTCGACCGTGTCCATGTATATTGTGAAATTCTCATAATTATAAATATCCCTCCTCTTCACCACCCTAGCCACCTCCTTAAACCCAAGTCTCCTGAGAATCTCAAGGAGGCTGTCAAGGTCATTGACGGTAACACTCAATTCCTCACGGGTCTTCCCAACACTGCCAATACGTGGGCCTTTATACGTTAGTACTACAGTGCCGTCGCCATATACCCTAACCCTAAGTGCCTCGTCAGTCTTCGCAAAGTCCCTAACCGGGCTATTAAAGTATATGTCGGTCTCCTCGGTATGCTCGAGAAACTTCGCATTCAATGATTTCAGATTATCCTTAACCCTATCGTGGCTTGGAACCCTATACTTAACCTCAACCTCAAACACAGCATTATGGCAGTGCCTACTAATTTATAAACTATGTCCTGACTTATTGTTTAATAATTTGATTAAACAATAAACGGTATTAATGAACAGAGGATTTATAAATTATTTAAAATAACCATTATAACGATGGATAGGGAATACCAAGTCTTCATCAGGGAGTCTACGGGTTTGGTTAGGGAGGCTGGTTTTTGGGATGCTGTTTCGATTAATGTTGCCAATATGTCGGTTGGTGCTGCTTTGGCATCTATAGGCTTTACATTGGCAGCACTATCAACCGTGGCGACCGTGGCAGGCGCAAACCTTGTATATGCTTCCCTCATAGCCGCCCTCTTTGCACTGCCGCAGGTAATCGTCTACTCCACGCTAATTAGGTACATACCGAGGGTCGGCGGTGACTACATATGGCTAGGAAGAGCCCTAGGACCAAAACTAGCCTGGCTAACTAATGGGCTTGTCCTCGGCTTTGTAATAGAGAGCTTGGCATATTATGCATTGATAGCCTTTGCGGCTGTTTTTCAGTTGGAGTCGGTTTTGCCAATACTGGGTGTTAATATTTCATTAACGACTGCTCAAGAGGTTGGTATAGGCATTGCCTTCTTCGCCGTCATAGTCCTAGCCAACATACTTGGTACAAAGTATGGGATTAAACTAATGACGGCACTAACAGTAGTATCACTACTTGGTCTATTGACGGCCATAATTTTGCTCTTCATAATGCCTAAGACCCAGGTCATTAGTGCTGTATCCTCATTATTACCAACTGGTTATACGTATTCAAAAATAGCCAGCAGTTATACAGGGCCCTACTTCTCCATGAACACCATATTGATGCTATTACCCTTCTTCGCAATATATGTATACCCGTGGTTGAATGCTGGGCCTGCAATAGCCTCTGAGATAAAAGGCAAAAGCGCCCTTCACTGGAATATCCCCATGGCGTTCCTATTCTCATTAGTATTCTTAACCCTCGGCTTC
>NZ_BBDN01000017.1 GCF_001316265.1 Vulcanisaeta sp. JCM 16159
CCAATTATCCAACCACTATCCCTAATGGCTAGCAGGTCCGTGTGCTCATCATGTATGTTCCACGGTGGACCAACGACCCTCGTGACCACAGCCATGACCAGTGGAACCCTTGAGGCTGCGGCCCACCAAAGCATCTCATACATGTAGAATAGGCCGTGGCTTGAGGTTGCGGTGAACGCCCTCGCACCGCCCGCGGCTGCTCCGTATACTGTGGCCAATGCCGCAAACTCGCTCTCAACCCTCACGTAATCAGCCTTTAACTCGCCCTTCTCAATCATTTCACTGATCCTCTCGACAATGAGAGTCTGCGGCGTTATTGGATATGCAGAGATCACATTAACTCTGGCTAATTTCACGGCTTCAGCAACTGCATGATCTCCGACCAAGACCTTCCTAACCTGTTTCGCAAGAGGTACTTGGCTGCTCATTCACACCACCCCCTCTTTAATCATATCAATTGCCCTGACAGGACAAACATCTGCGCATATTCCACAGCCCTTGCAATAATCATAGTTAATCCTGACACTCTTGTCCTCAAGCCACTCAATCACATTCTCAGGCAGTAAAGCCAGCAAAGACCGCACTTCGTGCACTTGGAATAATTAATCACGGGTCTATAAACACGCCATGTACCTGTCCTACCACCGGCGCCTCGGCTGGTGTTGACAATAATAAACCCCTCAATTTTTCAGCCACACCCATTTCACTCACCCCTTACCAATTCATAACCCATCTTAACGGCCTCTGCATTCAATTTAACCAGGTTCTCCCTACCAACAAACTCAGGTAATGAGGCGATGATTGAGTCGAGACTCACAACACCGGTTACCTTGGCAACCGCACCAAGCAGTGGCGTACTCACTATGTGCCAACCGGCAATCACGAGCCCGAGCTTCTCGCTTATAGATGTTGCATCAACATAATAAGTCCTGTAGCCCGTTCTTATTGGCGATGATGAGTTGACAATAATCATCGAATCCCTACCCTTCATTAACTCATCGATATTAACCAGGTCAAGAACGTTAGATACTAGTACAATAAGCACATCAGCCTTCCTCACATTACTATGAAGAGACACTGGCTTGTTAGCAATCCTTGCGTAGGATTTAACAACGGCGCCCCTACGCTCAGCACCAAACTCAGGAATCGCTTGACCCCACTTACCATCCTTAAGAGCCGCAGACACAAGGATCCTAGCAGCAGTGACACCGCCCTGCCCACCTCTCCCAAGAATGATGAATTCTGTTACCTCTGCCATATTAACTCATGAACCGTAAGTATTGGGGTTTTATAAATGCTTCTGGTAGGTTATTTATCTCTAAATGATAAAAAATAGTTAAATATAAATCAATAGGATTATCGAAATGACTTAATAAACGAACTATGAAATACATAAATTAAGTACTAAACGCTGTAAAAACATGACTTAATTAATATAATGATGTTTATCAGGGTACTTATCAGTGGCGATGTATTAAAGTATTATTTAACTAAGTAAAATTAATAAGAACAAATACCGTATCTCAATCTTACCCATTGACTTGTTTGTTTTGATCTCGTTATAAATAGTGGTAAGTATCTCCCAAGTCTTTTTTATTTCATTACGATCTACGGTATTCCATGCCGGACACTCCTTATCAATGTACGGTCCCTCAGCATCATCGTAGACTAACGGGTATATCCTACAACCAATTGGTCTATTTTCATAAATGGTGCACTCCATGGTATGTGGATTAAGGAAGACGCAATGCCCATCCACATTCCTTAACCTCCATACCTCACCATCAAATACCGCAAAGTCGCTGAGCCCATAACCAAGCCTAATTATCCTCTCAATATCCTCAGGTAAGAGCTCCATTTGCGTGTTAAAGCAGCACTTACCGCACTTAGTACAGTTCATTTTAACCTCGAAGAATTCGGGGTCATCAAATACAGTGCCAAGTTTAATACGTATCTTAACCATAATCACCTACTAACCCGCTCAACCTTATAAGCCATAGTAATGGCCTTATCTCTCCTATCATCGATCCTGACCGTGGTGACGATCCTCTTAATACCGGCTTTATACAGGGCATCATGTATGTCCTGAAGCAATTTGCCCAATGTCTCAACACTTGGGAGCTCAACCGAGGTGCCCATGGGGCCGATTTCGTACTTATAACCTGACCTCTTAATCACGTCTATCGCTACCCTAATGTAATCACCAACACTTGGGGAACCTGTTCCTATTGGGTCAACCGCTATCTCCACGATCACACTCATACAAGTAGTTGAAAACCTAGGTTGGTTATTAAGACTTACTTAGTAGGTAATTCATTAAACACGGCTTTGCTTGAGCTTAATGCGTTTAACGTTACTGTTATACTACTTAATGCCATTGCTAACCCAGCCCACTCAGGCTTATGGTGAGCCCAGGCACGGCACCAGCGGCTATTGGTATTAATACGGCATTGTAAATGAACGCATACAATACGTTAAACCTAATGTTACTCAATATCTTCCTTGATAATTTAATGAAACTTATTACCTTAATTAAGTCACTATCAAGTAATACCACATCACCAGCTATTTTCGCCGCATCAGTGCCCACGCCCATGGCTATGCCGATGTCGGCGGTTTTTAAAGCCACGGCATCATTAATGCCATCACCCACCATGCAACCGCGCCGACCTTACTCTTCAATTCCTTAACCACATCAGCCTTCTCATCAGGCGTTAATCCTGCATAGACATGCTCAATACCCAACTTCCTAGCACCATCCTCGCCGCCTCAGCCCTATCACCAGTGACAATCACGGGCACCATACCCATACGCCTCAACTCATTAATTACCGCAGGGGTCTCAGACCTTAAGGTATCACCAAGCACTATAGCCCCCAGCACCTCATTGTTGACTATTACATAAACTACGGTATAACCATTATCCACAATCTCACGGACTTTTCCCTCAATTTCCGAGTTAATTACTGCCTCAAAACCCTTAACCAGCTTCTCATTACCAACACCTATTGTTAAGCCATTCCATTGTGCAATAATGCCCATGCCAGGTATGGTATCATAATTATCCGCACCAGGGATTTCCCCATACACCTCCCTCGCCCTTTCAAGAATAGCTCTGGCTATTGGGTGCTCGGAACCCCTCTCCGCCACTGCCGCGTAGTACAGTGCCTTCTCATCACCAATTACCGAAATAACCTCGAACCTGCCCCTGGTTAGGGTACCCGTCTTATCAAAGGCTATTGCCTAATCCTTGGGCTGAGCTCTATTGACCTGGAATCCCTAATTAAAATGCCATGCTTTAAGGCGTTGTTCGTGCCCGCCACCACACTTATTGGTGTGGCTAGACCGAGGGCGCATGGGCATGCAATAACTAATACGGAGACCATGTGGAGCACAGCCACGTAAATAGGCGTACCCAATAAGTACCAAGCAACGAAGGTCACCACGCCAGCCGCTATTACGAACCAGGTGAAGTAAGAGGCGACTCTGTCCACGAATGATTGTATAGGTAGGCGAAGTGATTGAGCCTGCCTTACCTGTTTAATTACCTGCGCAATAAAGGCGTACTCACCGCCCCTGGTCACCCTAACCCTTAAGTAACCCCTCGTGAGTGCTGTGCCGGCCAACACCAGGTCACCAGCACCTCTATGTCTCGGCCTTGGTTCTCCAGTCATCACGGATTCATCCACATAACCCTCACCACCAACCACATAACCATCCACGGGTATTACCTCACCCTCCTTAACAATGGCAATATCACCGGGTTTGACCTCGTTAACGGGAACCTCAGTCTCGACATTACCTCTAACCACCCTAACACTCCTTGGGTAAAGCCTTGCTAATTCCCTCATCGTGGAGCTAACCCTAAGCTTAAGTCTCGTCTCCAAGTAACGACCAATCAGTACGAACGTGATTATTGCCGCGCTGGAGTCGAAGAATACATTCCCACCAATCACATGAGCCAGCACCAACACGCTGAATACGTATGCCGACAACGTACCTAGCGTTACTAGGGTGTCCATATTGGCGGTAGCGTTTCGAAGGGCTCTAACGGCGCCCTTTATGAAGCGCATTCCTGAGTAGAATTGAACTGGGGTCGATAGGGCGAAGGACACAATAGCATATAAAATGCTTGGAATAACCCTTGCTAAACTTAAAGTCTCAAGTACGAATATTAGGGCAGTTAATGGAGTGGCAACAATGAGCCTGTTCCTGACATCCCTCAGGTCTGCCTCAACAACTTTTCTATCAACATCAAAATCCCCAGTGCCACCCCTGCTCGCGCCAATTACCTTAAAGCCTGCACCCTCAATAATAGCCTTAAGTCCGTTCTCATCAATTTCCAGCGGATTATATGTAATGATAACTGTGTGATTAACGGGATTTGAAACAGCACTAAAAATCCCTGGAATACGTAGTGCCCTAACTATTGCACAGGCCTCCTCAGGCTCAAGATTCCTGAGTATGAATGTTAATGTTTCCCTGTAAATATCGTAACCAACTCTCTGCACTGCCTTAGGGCCTTGGCATAGTCGAACCGCGCCGGGTCGACTATCACGACTGCCTCATCACTAGCGAGACTAACGCTAGCCGATAACACGCCATCAACCGATAACAACGCCTTTTGCACCGTTAATGAGCAGGTTGCGCAGTGCATTCCAATGATTTTAAGGCGGACCTCCCTACCATTGCTAAACCTGAGTCCAATACCTACCCTACTCAGCCCATCATCAATACCCACCATGGCTCACCTAATGCTCATGCGGCATTCCCTGGGGTCCATATGTTAGGTAGTACTCAGGGTTCGTCTCAAATGTCCGTTTACACATTGGTGAGCAGAAGTAGTACACCCTACCTTTGTAGATGGCTTTATACTGCGTACTTGTGTCAACCTCCATACCACATACAGGGTCTATAGCCTTGCCCATACGGGAGTGCAATTAATGCACTGAACTGTATAGTTTATCAAGAACAATTTGTTAATCAGCTCCCGATGAACCAGGAAACACTTGTTTCTAGGTTCACGGATATTGAGATTAGGGTACTAAATATACTTAGGGAGAATGCCAGGGCAAGTGTTTCAGAGATAGCCGAGAGACTTGGCATGTCAAGGGTGACTGTGTATAGGACATTAAAGTCATTAATTAACAAGGGCGTTAAATTCACGGTAGATGTACCGGAGGATTCGCCAAGGGCATTCGTAATAACTAAGGAACCACATGCGGACCTTGGCAATTGCTACAAGTTGGTTGATGGTAGGTACATGGTGATTGTGAGGGCTAGGGACTTCAATGAGTTGGTAACCATCATTGACAGGCTTAGGGATAGGGATGAGGTCTACATAGCGTTGAGGCCCGTGAGTAGGCAGTTGGTTAGTGTTGGTTTAGTGTGTGATTATTGCGGCGGGACCATAACAGTGCCAATAATATATAGGAGGGGTAGGAGGACGTATTACCTATGCTGTGAGACCTGTTTAAGGGAATTGAAGAAGAAAATAAGCCGGAGTAATAAAAATAAGGCTGGTGCACCGTGACTTACTGTGTCATCTAGTAGTGGGAATAAGTGCGTCTTTTATCAGAGGACATACGATGGCGAACGCTGCATACTCATGCCACCTGAGGATTGGAGGGTAAGCAGGAGTAAGTTCATTAATTTCTGTCTTAATGGTGGCCGTGGATGCCCCGTACTCAGTAGGTACTACTCAATAATTTCCAAGAAATTAGACAAAGAAGAAAAATAATTCTCACTGTTTTTCACCATTTACTAGGCTTATCTGCATCAGGCAGTCTGTTATATGCGGAACCCAACGTTGGTGTCAAATTGAGGGGCACTACATATGGGCATGAGCTTTGGGCATCGAGTTATGGGTATCGTGAGTAGTGCTGTTACTATTAGTAAAAGAGTTACCGTGTATATTATTTAAATTATCATAATATTTGGATATTTTAGATATTTAAACTCTCTTTTCAATTATTCTTTTAAATATTTTCAATCTATCATGCCTTAACCCCGCCCATTGCGTATACCTGTACCAAGTACTTCTGGAACGCAATGAATATTGTAAATATCGGTATTCCCATGAGCACGGAAAACGCAGCGAGCACATTATACAATGTAGCCCTATTCACAAAGGCCAGGTAATACATACCCAGGGTTAACGTCCACATACTACCCTTTGCTATGAATGCATATGCCAATGCGTAATCCGTGTAGGCCCCCATGAACGCCAAGAGCGCCACAAACGCAATTATTGGCTTAGCCATTGGCAAGAGAATCCTGAAGAATGCTCCAAGCCTAGTTAATCCATCGATTAATGCAGCCTCCTCATAGTCCTTAGGTACTATCGAGGAATACCTTAACTAGGTATGAACTAAATATAGACGTACCTCCAGAATAGGCTAGTATTAGGGCTATGTATACGGTCCATCCCTTAAGCATACCCAATGATGCGAACATTAGGTACAATGGTAATGCCGTTGCTGCGAATGGGAAGAATGTCATGACGTAAATCGTCACCATTAACGTTGTTTTCCCGGGCACATTAAACCTTGACAGGCTGCCCCGGTTATGAAGGTGACAATCACCGTAATGGCTATAGTGCCTGTCGCGAGAATCAGACTGTTCCTAAGCCATAGCAGGAATGGTTCCTTAAACAATATGTAGTAATACGCCTCCAGGGATGGGTGCTCAGGTAGGAGCGAGCGTAAGGTTATTGAGGCCAGTGTTGGTATTGGGTTTACGGACGTAATTATTATGTAGTATATTGGGAATACCGCTATGATCGCTGTTATAGTTAATACTATATATGAAATCCCAAGCCTAACCCATCTAATTATCCTATTCTTTAGACTGTACTTATTGCTCATGTTATCACCTCGAGAACCCTACCAATCCTGAGCATTAGTATTGCCATTATTGTCAATATTATCGTTGAGATTACTGAGTAGGCAGCGGCAATATTGTAATAGTTACTTGAGAATGCCTCTTGATACGTATAAACAATTAATATATCAGTTGATATACCAGGTCCGCCACTAGTCAGTATATATATTGGGTAAAAATTATTCCATGTAAAAACAAAGCCTCCAACACTGACGAAGGCTATGGCACTCCTCATTAGGGGCAATGTTATGTACCTAAACCTGTGCCATGCATTGGCGCCATCAACAACGGCAATATCGTACATCTCACTCGGTATGCTCTGTAGACTTGATAGGAAGACCGCCGTGTAGTATGGGAATGATAACCACAAGTTCGTTAGTATTAACGCAATCCAGGCGGTGTTCGTGAATGATAACCAATTAATTGGTGGGATACCGAATAACCCTAGGAATTTATTGACGATTCCATATTCGTAATTCCACATACCATACCAAATCACCAGGGATATGTATGCTGGGAATGCCCAGGGAACCAGGATTAATGTGAAAAATACATTTCTACCCTTAATATCCCTCTGATTAAGTATTAGGGCCAGTATGAATCCGGTAACCACCATCGGGACTAAACTACCCACTGTCCAAATCACCGTGTTTAACAATAACGTGTAGAACATACCACTCGTCAATATTTCCTGATAGACCTTTAACCCAATAAATGTGTAGTGAAATAGGTGATAAAGATCGAAGTTTGTGAATGATATGTACACAGCGTAAGCCACTGGGTATAGAAATAGGAATAATGCAATGGCAATGATGGGAAGGAGATAAAGGTATTGGATAAAGACACGGTCTAGTTTTTGAAGGGAATCCATTATCAATCACCTAACCTAACCGCCTGACTGAGCTATCTGCTGGAGCATGTACTGCTCCATGCCCTGGGCAGCGGCCTGAGCAGTCGTCTGGTTGGCGAAGTAGGCAGTCGCGTACTGGTGGAATGCCTGCCAGTAGTAGGCCATTGCAGGTATGTTAGGGAACTTCTGGCCATACTGAGCCTGGGCGAATATACTCCATAATGCCGTTTAGGCACGACGGCGTTAACTGCCCAGCCTCCAATTGGCTAACTGCCTGATTATAGGCCTGTACATTGGCAGGTATGTCATGCGCATAATTCCACAGGTTAAGATCCGCCTGCGGCCCAGTCATGTACAGTATGAACACTAACGCAGCCTCCAACTGCTGCGGTGTAGCACCACTGGCCTGCGGCGATGCAATCACCCAACCAGTACTACCTATTAACGGGCTCGCATGTAGACCTGTCTGACTAACAACAGGCAATGGCGCAGCACCCAGGTTGCAACCAAGGGCCTTGAAGTATGTCCCAAGATCCCACGGCCCGTCAAAGATGATGGCGGTCTCATTGCTAGTGAATAATTGACCCTCAAGCTCGGGTTCATGTCTGGGGCATTTATGTGTAAGCCGTATGTTAGGTTGTACCAGAATTCCAGGGCATTAGCCATGGCACTTGAGTTGAGTTGTGGCATGTTGTTGGGGCCGAATATCTGTCCACCAAAGCCGGCGAACCAAGCCGCGAATCTATAGCCCCACTCGGAGCCAATGCCGTAGGCAATGCACCACACGTGGTATGTACTGTTGACCTGTAGGCACGTGTTGATTAGTTGGTCTGTGGTGTTTGGTGGTGATGTTATGTATTGCTTGTTATAGAACATGACTATGTAGTTTATGTTGTCGGGTAAGCCGTAATAACCATGGGCACTTGACGTGCTTAGGTAGAAGTTCTGGGCGGCAGTGGTAGGTATTGTTCGAATACTGATGGTAATAAGTACTCACTTAAGTTAAGCAGTAGGCCTGCTGCGAATAACTTACCGGCATCATCACTTGAATCCCTATATACGATTGGGGCTTGGCCTGCCTTTGCGGCTGATATGAAGTTACTAGTTGCAATGCCAACGCCATAGGTGACCTCAACGTGTATGCATGGGTACAACTGCTCAAAGGATGCCAGTGAGGCGTTGAATGCCTGGTTCTCGCTAACGCTGTAGGTATTCCAGACCGTTATTGTTACATTACCGACCTTTGAACAGAACATTTGAGCGAAGCTTGAATTATAGACGTTCTGTGGTGTGAAGTACGACATTGGTATTGTAAAGCCCGGTGCAGTTACTTGCGTTGACGTTGAGTTTTGCGGTGGAGGTGTTGTGGTTGTTACGTTCTGCGATGTCGTTGTTGGTGGTGTTGATGGCTTGTAAAGGTAAACCACGGCCACGACTGCAGCTATTATGACTATTACGGCAACGACTATGCCTATTATAACCCCCTTGGATAGTCCAAGCTTGTTCATACGCATTCAGGTATTATGAATAGGTTTAAAAGCATTACCGTGATTAATTTATATAATTCATGAATGTTCATAAATAAAGAAGTCAAAAATTAGATATTTATCTATATGTTTATACCTAGGTATACTCATTAATAAGCAGTTATTAATGACCGTTAAGTATCGATGATTCTTAGCAAGTTATCTACCCTTAATAATGAAGTAATCGCCACTTAAGATACCACCGCTATATTTCCTTAGTTCATTACTTAATCTGACCTCGAACCTATTATCGTAATATATTAATTCGCCTGAATTAGCCGTTACGTACCTAGGCGTTAGGGTTAATTCCGATAGCCTTCTTATGAATTCATGAAGGGTGTTGGAATAATTGACTCTTTTCCAATCCATACACCTCCTATTATCAGGATCGGGACCTCCCTCAAGCATAATTTCATCACCGTAATAGAGCATTGGGGTTCCGATCCAGGTGTATATGAATACTAATGCTGCCTTAAACTTCTCAATATCGCCGTCAAGCATAGTTATTGCTCTTGGTGTATCGTGCGTATCCACAAAGAGCCAGGAGTTGATTAGGAAGTGTTTTGGCAATACGTTCAATTGCCTCTTAAGCACTTGAACAAATTCCTCAGCGCTGGTCTCACCATGTAGGAACTTAATTAATGGTTCCCAGACTTGGTAATTCATGACTCCATCAACGGCATTCCTCCATAGGAATGGATCGCCCCAGACCTCGGCAATTAATGGCTTATTAATGAAATTCTTCAATTCCCAAAGAAACCAGGGCGGTATACCGGCGCCAACATCAATCCTGAAGGCGTCAACACCCATTAACGCCCAATGAAGTACTATGCCCTTAACCCACTCACTGGCGAACTTCATGTTAAGCTTAGGCATTCTCTTAACATCCATGAACTTCTCATAATCACCATCATAAATGTAGTACCAACGGGAGTACTCAGGATCGCCATTTAGGGCTGCCTTAAAGGCAGGATGTTCGGAACCAGTGTGATGAATAGGCAAGTCAAGTATTAACTTAATACCAAGATCATGCGCACTCCTCAATAATTCCTTAAACGCCTTATTACCACCTAAATCATCATCAATATTGAGGTAATCGATAACATCATACCTATGATAAGACATAGCCCTAAAGATGGGCGTTAAATAAATTGCATCAAAACCCATGGACCTAATGTAACCAAGCCTATCCCTAATGAAGGCCAGGTCACCACCGAGCCTATCCCTCGGGCCACCCTTCCTCCTACACCCAAACCTATCAACGAATATCCCATAAATCGCCCTAAACAACCTGCGCTTAACTCCACGGACCCTCCTAACGACCCCACTAAGCTTAAGTACATTAAACCCGTTCTCCACAGGTCCATCATCAAGGACAACCTCACCATCAATCAAATACCTATAATAATACTTACCTGGAGGTAGTGAAACGTAGGCGCAATAATCAGAGCCGCAAAACCCAAGCTCGATGGGCTTCATGAACGCTGTAAAACTACCAACTACAAAGGCAGCTCTCCTAGGGCGTTTACTCACTGAAAACCTAACAAAGTAAATACCATCACCCCTAAGTACAGTGATGGGCATCAAATCAACCGTAAAATCATGAACTTAAATTAATTAACCCATACCCCTTTAAGGACGAGAAGAAACAAGATAAAGACTTAAAAACCGACGCATTTCTAATGATTACGAGCCCCGGTAGTATAGCCCGGTCAAGTATGTGGGCCTTTCGAGCCCGTGACCCGGGTTCAAATCCCGGCCGGGGCACCAGTCAATTAGTAATAAGCACTTGCATGATTAAGGATATAGTTTTGAGTTTTGTGAATTGTAGGTGATATTGATTGTATGCCTAAGGTGCGCCAATCATTTTTGCTATGTCGTATATAATCATTGGTTTCCAATAGGTTATATTAAGTACTCTTAGTATGCCTATTATCCAGGTTATTAAAAGCGCCAGCCCAGCTAGGTAGCCCAGCACAACTATTACTATGTGCATGGGTAGTATGAGGATTGTTATGAGTGATAGTATTCCAAGAATAACCTCAACACTAATAATAACTATTCCAAAGGCAATACTCAGATATGACCAATGCCTAACATAACCAGAACCAGGCTTAATAACTAAGCCAATTACTCCACCAATAAGCGGTATTATCCAAGCGACCAAAGCCCAAACACGCTCCTCCTCGCTTAACTGCGACACGTAAATTATATGAAACAGTATCTTTATAAATGCTTTCAGTATTGTTGATGCTCACGTATAAAATAATTCTTAATTTTTGTTAAGGGCATTTAATCATATACGACACTGAAATAATTTAGAAAAACTCTCGCATTCTATGCATTAATGGTGGCAATTACCTTATCCCGTTTTCCAATTACCGAGGGCTTAATGCATCAATAACGTAGTAGGCCTTATAGGTTTCGGGCTTAAACGTAGGGGAATTGAGTTAGATTTTTATGTGCTGCATTTTTCAACCTGGTCTGTGAGGGTTAGGGTTAAGTTTTTTGGTGGTCTTTATGAGTTGATTGGTACATTTAAGATAGAGCTTGAGGTACCAAATAATCTTTCCGTGGGTGGCCTTATTGATTTGATTACGCATACATTCAATCCCAAGTTCACCGAGGCCGTACTTGATGGTGATGGTAAGTTGAGGAGTGAATATGTCGTGCTAGTTAATGGTAAGGCCATTGAGTGGCTTAATGGATTGGCTACGAAGCTCAGTGATAATGATGAGGTAGTGTTTCTACCGCCTGCGGAGGGTGGTTAAAGTAATTGATTTGGGATAACTTATAAATTGCCAGTTGGTTCTTTAATCGTAATGAGTTATACCCATTGGTTGATAGGATAGCGAGCCAAGTTCTTGAGAGGTGCCGTAGTGAGGGTAAGGACGAGTGTATACTTAATGGCGGCTTGAGTGTTTCTGGGCTTCAGCACATTGGTAGGCTTAGGGGCGAGATAATACTGAATAGTGTCATTGCTGAGAAATTAAGGGATGCAGGATTGAAAGTTAGGCAAGTCTTGACACTGTACACGGTGGATCCTGGAAGGGTAAGGATAAGCAGCTTGAGCAATTCCTGAATCCTGAGGTTGGTAGGAAGTATGTTGAGTGGCCCCTTGAGCGTGTTCCTGACCCTAAGGGTTGCCATAGGTCCTGGGTTGATCATTACTGGAGAGACTTTGGTGACTACCTTGATTACTTCGCGAAGAATGTCGAGGTTATAACGACCGGCGAGATGTACAGGGAGCATCCTAGGATGAGGGAGTTCATAATAATGACCATGAGAAATAGAGAGAGGTTGATCGAGGTCATAAACAAGTATAGGGGTAGGAATCCGTATCCGAAGGATTGGATACCCTTCGAACCAATTTGCGAGAACTGCGGTAGGATTGGCACTGCAGAGGTCACGAAACTCGACCTTGATAAGTATGAGGTTGAGTATAGGTGTACGTATTGTGGGCATGTTGGTAGGGCTAAGTTGACTGATGGTAAGCTTCCGTGGAGGGTTGAGTGGTTGGTGTTTGGTACACGTTGCAGGTTGACTTTGAGCCTTATGGTAAGGACCACGCAATGCCAGGTGGTTCCAGGGACTCTGCCGTTGAGATTGCGAAGACGGTCTATGGCGTTAATCCACCGTTGGGTACTTGGTATGAGTGGGTTGGTTATGTGGTTAATGGCAAGGACGTGGGTGACATGGGTAGTAGTGACTTTATAGGCTTCACACCGAGGGAGTGGGTTGAGGTTGCCGAGCCTGAGGTTCTTAGGTACATATACATATTCCATGAACCGACAAAGAGACTTACCTTTAGTCTTGATTCGGTTTATCAATACGTGGATATTTACGATAGGGCTGAGCGTCTTTACTACGGTGTTGATAAGCCAAGCCCCAAGGAGGAGGATTACCTTGACCTAATTATTAAGTCCTATGAGTATGCACAGTTGAGGAGACCACTACCTAAGGAAATGCCGTTTCAACTGCCGTACCTGCATGCAGTTGCTCTGATACAGACATTGCCGCAGTCATTAAGTGAGGATGAGCTTATGGAGAGGGTTATTAAGAGACTGAAGGAGACTAAAATATTAACTAAGGAATTAGATAACCTATCCCGTGAGAGGATTAAGTCGAGGCTCATTAAGGCCCGTAACTGGGTCAGTAGGTACGCGCCTGAGACCTATAGGATTAGGGTTCTTGAGGAGATGCCGGAGACAATTAAGGCCTCATTAACTGATATGCAAAAGAGTAAGCTGAGGATATTACTCCAGGAACTTGAGAAGGTTGATGTTTGGAGTGAGGATAATATCAAGGAGGCAATGAAGAGGTCCCCAGGGAGAATAAGAATGTAGAGAGGGCCTTCTTTGAGGCTACGTATTTAATCTTCTTTGGTAGACCGAGTGGCCCTAGGATTGCGCCTTACCTAGCGATGCTCGGTAAGGATTTCGTAATTAACAGGTTAATGGATGCATTGAGGTGATTAGCATGTCTAAATTATTGGTGGCGGCTATTGTCCTTGCTGTGGTTGTTTACGCCATCTTATTATCGTCATTAGCAGGTACTTACTTACCTAGTAAGGGCAACTTTATCATGGATATAACCGTGCTCGTCCTAGCACTAATCAGCTTCTTTACATCATTTCTTTCAATTAAACAGACCTGGTATGACATTAATACTGCATATACGGATAAGGAATTGATTATTGGGAAACTAAAACGCATATTAGCCTTCTTCTCGTTAGCATTAAATATTATTAATATTATTTTAGTACTTTCGTATGTACTTATTGTGGTTATTTAACTACTTCTTAATCAAAGCCCTTAACTGACTAAGTTCCTTATCCTTGCTTTCAATGATTTTCATCAACTCCTCCCTCTCTTTAAGCAATTGCTCATACTTCTTACGTATGTCCTGGCACTCGCTCTCGATCCTCGTTACTTCCCTCATCTTACTCTCCAGTTCCTCCCTTTCCTTATCAAGCTTCTCCCTCAACTCAACCAGTGTGTTCTCTCTAATTATCAATGCCCTCTGGTAATTCATTAACTCCCTCTCCTTATCAAGAAGTCTCTTCTCCCAATCCGTGAGTCTTTTCTCCTCCTCTAGCAGCTTCGTCATTAGTGGTTCGAGCTTCTCCATAATCTCTTTCCTCCTCTTACTAATCTCTTCATCGAGTCTCTTCAGTACATCTTCCCTTTCCCTGAGTAAGTTCTCTAAGGAATTAAGCTTGCCTTCCTTATCCTTGAGTTCTGCCTCAAGCTTATTAAGTGCGTCCTGTCTCTCATTAAGCTTCTTCTCAAACTCCCTAAGTTCTGCCTCCTTTTGAGCCAGTTGCTCAAGTCTCTCCTTAATTTCCTGCTCCCTCTTCTCCAGTTCCCTAAGTCTCGCGTTCTCGGCATCAATCCTTACGGCCTCCATCTCAAGTCTCTGTTCACGGGCTTTCAATTCAACTTCCCAATCCCTAAGCTTGGCCTCCTTCTCGCTGAGCGCCTTCTCCCTCTCAGCCAGTATTTTTTTCCCTATTTTCAAGCTCGTTGAGCCTCGTTGTTAATTGATTAGAGAGCGCCATGAGAGATACCATAACATTACTCATTTCATTCAACTTAGCTCTCTCTTCCTCAAGCGCTTTCCTATCGTTCTCCAGTCTTTGCCTAAGCTCTTCGATACTCTTTTCCCTAACCGAAACATCACTCTCTCTCCTACTTATATCGAGTAGCTTATTCTCCAAGTCCCTCTCCCTGTTGAGGACCTCGTTATACACCTTGTTCAACTCCGCCAATAAATTACTCAACTTAGATACCTCTGAGACAAGGGCTGATGCCTTATCAACTCCACTCTCAATTTTAGTGTTTAGGTCCTTAACGTTATTATTAATTAATTCAAGAGTCGATGTAGTGCTTGCAAGGCTTTGCTGCATACTGCTTGATAATCCCTGTAGTCTATCCAGGATATTGTTTATTTTATCGAGGGCATTGAGTAGTGAATCAATAAGTTTTTTTGCTCGTATCATTGAATTGATTAACTATGGTATTCATTTGAGCTACTCTGTTAGCCATTTCCGCAGTTGATGAATTTATGACCTTAACTGCGTCTTGAATCGTCCTATCATTCCTATCAACTCCAAGCGAAATGGATTGAAGATTCTTCTGCATTTGGTTAACGATATTAATTAATTCCTGAATATTCTGCTGCAATGCCTGAAGTAGGTTAGTTATATCATTAATCCTTTGGTAAAGCTCCGAAGGCTCTTTAGGCCTAAACACGTTACGTAATTTAAACAAGGGAACTAATATACTTTGCTTTTATTATTCTAAAATAAATTGAACATGATGAAAAACAACACAGAATTAAGGCTTACTAGCACCCTTACCCAAAACATCCAAAATAACTGACTTAAGTCCCTCAATAGTCTCAGAACTTTTTCTATACTCAGAGATTAACCTGATGCCCTGCTCCTCGACGAGCTTCTGAAGCTCATTAAGTCTCGTAGCAACATTGGATAGTTGATTCGTGATATCAACAACCTGGTTAACATCAAGTGTTCTATACTCTCTTAGATCCATTGTCACCTTCGCCAAGAGGTCTACGGCGTTCTCAACCTTACCCTGTATTGAGGATATCGAATCCCTATAGGCAATTAACGATGCCTCAATCCTAGTCAATTCCCTTAATGTATTGGAAAGCATACTAGCTAATTCAGCCATACTTTGTGGTGTTATTCCACTAATTAATTCCTGGGCCTTAATTAGACTTGATAGCGATTTCTCGATTTCATTAACCCTATTCTCCAAGCTCTCAACCCTAGTACTTATGTCCGTTAGGTTCTTGGATAGTTGATCGACTTTACCGCTCAGGTTCATTATCTCCCTAAGAATCCTGGCTATTGGGTCCTCACGTGGGGGTGGTGGTGCTGGGTAATAACTCATTGCAATTAGTATTGACTTGGTAATTGTTTAAATACTTATCTCGTGTTAATTAATTAATGACGTACATATCTCCAAGGGCAAAAATACTGAGTAAAAATATAGGCAGGGATTTAATGGTACTTGGACCTCATTGATAAGTGAGGGTACCATAGTAGAATCATTCGTTGTTATAGGCCACCCAATCAGGTCAAAACTCCTGAGCGTGAGGGATAAGGGTTCCGTTATTGAGCAGTTAATG
Source organism: Vulcanisaeta sp. JCM 16159 (assembly GCF_001316265.1). Lineage (GTDB taxonomy): Archaea > Thermoproteota > Thermoprotei > Thermoproteales > Thermocladiaceae > Vulcanisaeta. The sequence continues at coordinate 16,413 of NZ_BBDN01000017.1, forward strand.
GATGAGGTTAGTAATGGCGCCATAATTGGTAGGAACTGCATTATTAGGAGTAATGTCATTATCTACGAGAATGTGGAGATTGGTGATGGTGTTGAGACGGGGCATAACGCATTGATTAGGGAAAACACGAGGGTTGGCGCAAATACCAGGATTGGGTCTGGGGCCATTATCGATGGGGACACGGTAATCGGCAGTAACGTTAGTATACAGAGCATGGTCTACATACCGAGGGGCACGGTCATAGAGGATAACGTATTCCTAGGGCCCAACGTCGTGATAACTAACGATAAGTACCCACCGAGTAAGAGACTTGACGGTGTTAAGATTAGGAGGAATGCCGTTATTGGCGCCAATGCAACCCTAATAGCCGGTATTGAGGTTGGTGAGAATGCCGTGGTTGCGGCGGGCTCTGTCGTAACCAAGGATGTACCACCAGGTGAAGTTGTCGCTGGTGTACCTGCTAAGCCTATTTACAGCGTTGATGTATTTATTAAGAAGAGGATTGGGTATGAAAGATTAGAGACCCCTTAATGCTCTCCTAAGGTTCCTAGCCATCTCCTCAAACCTGGCAATATCTTGCTTGGCTAACGATGGTGGAACAACCTTTAGAGCTTCCTCGAAGTGCTCAATTCCAACAGGCTTAACTTGACTTGTATTGCTCTTAATCGTCTCCCTTAGTGCAAGCATGGCAGCCTCCCTAACTAATGCAGCTAAGTCAGCGCCAGTATATCCCTCGGTTCTTCTCGCTAGGTCCTTAAGGTACTTGTAATTACCGTCCTTAATATCATCAGCAAGCTTCAAGCCCCTTATGTGAACCTTGAGTATCTCGAACCTGGCATCCTCATCTGGTGGTGGCACATAAACTATCCTATCGAACCTACCAGGTCTTAATAGGGCCGGGTCTATTATGTCGGCCCTATTTGTGGCTGCGATAACCACTACATTCTTTAACGGCGCGATTCCATCCATCTCGGCTAGTAATTGATTGACAATCCTATCAGTGGCCCCACTATCAACCCTTAAGCCCCTCGCTGGTGCTATTGCGTCTATTTCGTCGAAGAATATTACGCATGGTGCTGCCATCCTGGCTTTCTTGAATATTTCCCTGATGGCCCTCTCACTCTCCCCAAACCACTTACTCAGTATCTCCGGCCCACGAACAGCAATGAAATTCGCATTACTCTCAGTAGCCACAGCCTTAGCCAAAAGCGTCTTACCAGTACCAGGAGGACCAAACAACAAAATACCCTTAGGCGGGTCAACGCCAAGCTCCTCAAAGTACCTGGGGTACTTAAGTGGCCACTCCACCATCTCCTTAAGCTCCTGCTTAACATGGTCATAACCGCCAATGTCATCCCAGTGAATCTCGGGAACCTCGACAATGACCTCCCTGAGTACCGTTGGTTGTATGTACTTCATTGCCTCTAGAAAGTCCCTCATCCTAATCCTAATCCTAGTCAATTGTTCCGGCGGTATCTGCGGCTGGTCAAGGTCTATCTCCTTCGTGACATCTATAGCCTCCCTAAGTCTAATCATCGCGGCCTCCTTAACCAACGCCGCCAGGTCAGCCCCTGTATAGCCATGGGTCATCTCCGCAATCTCGTCAATATTCACGATATCATTTGCTTCACAGATCTTCTCTTTAACGTCATCCTCGGTACACAGCGGCACATTCCTTGTGTGTACCTGGAGTATCTCCTTCCTCGCATTCTTATCGGGCATGCTTATGTATATCTCTCTGTCGAATCTTCCTGGTCTTCTTAGTGCTGGGTCTACGGCTTCCGGCCTGTTGGTTGCTCCTATTACGATTACCTGGCCCCTCTCCTGAAGACCATCCATTAATGTTAGGAGCTGAGCAACAACACGCTTCTCCACTTCTCCCGTGACCTCCTCCCTCTTTGGTGCTATGGCATCAATCTCATCAATGAAGATTATGGCAGGGGCATTCTTCTTAGCCTCCTCAAAAATCTCCCTCAACTTAGCCTCGGACTCGCCATAATACTTACTCATTATTTCAGGGCCGTTAATTGATATGAAGTAGGCATTGGCCTCTGAGGCTACTGCCTTAGCGAGCAGGGTCTTACCAGTGCCCGGCGGACCAATCAAAAGAACACCCTTAGGAGGCTCAATACCAAGGTGCTTGAATATCTCGGGGTGTCTCAACGGTAGCTCTATCAATTCCCTAATCTTCCTCTTAGCCTCCTCAAGGTCACCAATGTCCTCCCAGGTAACCCTCGGCATTGTTAACTCCATCTCCCTAACAGGCTCCTCCCTAACCTGGACCTCGGTGTCTATGCCTACGTAGGAGGCCGGCCCTGGTGTCACGCTCGTGACCATGAACCGAATGGAACCTGTGTAATACGGTATTTCAATGATCGAGCCCTTCCAAACGGGCTTGCCAAGTAGATAAGCCCTCTTTAAGTAATCAGGGTCAACCCTAATGTACTCACCCACGGGCGCTATCGTGACCCTCTGGGCAGACCTCAAATTAGCCTTCCTAACCTTAACAACATCACCAATACTGACGCCGGCGTTTTGCCTTAATACGCCATCCATCCTTATGTAGTCCTTATCCTCATCATCAGTGTAGGCGGGCCATACCTGGGCATAGGCACTGCGCTTATTACCAATTATCTCAACGTATTCACCGGGCTCTATACCGAGTACCCTCATGTAGCGTTGCGGTATCCTAACAATGAGCCTACCAACATCCCTAGTCCTCGCCTCCGCAACCCTAAGACTAACCTCATTATTAGAACCCATGACTAATCCTCACTGCTTAATCCTCAAATCAGCTTATATAATTATCTTCATCCTGCTAATTCATTGAATCAATACCATGCGTTTTCTGCCGAATTCAACAACGCTAAAAGTTAAATAGGGCATAAAATAACGCGTTCTGTGGGCAAGGTAGGCATTGTTGGATGGGGCGTCTACATACCTAGGTTCAGGATAAGCACGAAGGAGATAGCCAGGGTATGGGGTGATGACCCACTTAGGATTAAGGATCTTTATTGGGTTGAGGAGAGGAGTGTTGGTGGCCCTGACGAGGATGCAGTCACAATGGCGGTGGAGGCCTCAAGAAATGCGTTGAGGAGGGCGGGTATCGACCTAAGGATTTGGGTTCGGTATTTGTTGGTACTGAGTCGAAGCCCTACGCGGTTAAGCCAATAGCCTCAATACTAATTGAGGCTTTGGGAATGAGGAAGCAGTCGTTTGCGGTTGACATGGAATTCGCATGCAAGGCCGGCTCAGACGCCATAGTTAATGCAACAGGCCTTGTTAAGAGTGGCTTGATTAAATATGGACTTGCGGTAGGCGTTGACCATAGCCATGGAGAGCCGGGGGACCACCTTGACTATACTGTGTCTGGTGGCGCGGCGGCCTACATCATAGGGTCCGATGGTGTTGCAGCCGAGATTGAGCATATCCATGCATACAACTCAGATACACCGGACTTCTGGCGTAGGGATGGCATACCATACGCGGTGCATGGTGAGTCATTTACAGGAGAGCCTGCCTACTTTAGGCATATTGTTAATGCAGCAAAGACCTTAATGGAGGCAACAGGCTTAAGCCGAGTGACTTTGACTACGCAGTGTTTCATCAACCAAACGCAAGGTTCCCTGTAAGGGTTGCCCAAATGCTCGGTATACCCCTCGAGAAGGTTAAGCTCGGCATTGTGGTCGATAGGATAGGCAATACATACAATGGCGCAGTATTAATAGGATTAGCCAACATACTGGAAAATGCCAAGCCTGGCTCCAGGATACTCATGGTCTCCTTCGGGAGTGGCGCAGGGTCAAACGCCTTCAGTTTAATTACCACGGATCTACTGCCTGAGAGGGTTGGTAGGGCAAGAACGGTTAATTACTACCTTGAGAACAAGGCATACATAGATTACGCCCTCTATTTAAGGTTTAGGAACTTAATCAGAGTGGTTCAGTAATATCGTTTTGCCGGCATCTTAATCTTTAAAAATAAACAGTTAAAAATCACCGTAATGCCTCGCAAACAGACCGTTAGGATCGTTGAGAGAAAGAAGGAGATCCTGGAATTATTAATCAAGGAGGGTGAATTACCCACTAACGAGATCGTCAAGAAGACCAACCTAAGCCACAGCCAGGTCTTTTACGCGTTAAAGCTTCTTCAGAGGGATGGGTTGATCAGGGAGATTAAGAGGGGTAAGGTGGCCTATTGGAAGGCTGCGGATAATGCCCAGGAAGCCCTTAAAACGCTTGAGCAGGAGGTTAAGGAGGAGATCATGGAAGGAGAGGAATCGCTGGGAGAGACCTAAGCCTTTTATTTTTCCAGAACTGGGATAATTAGATGATGAGGCGGGCAGAATCCGTAAAAATGACGAGACTGTCTCACACTGATCCTCTCAGTAAATCACCCACCACGTTTAGGAGGAAGCGTTAATAAATGGGTGCCTTTATGCCAATACGAAGTGTATGGGGAGTTCCATGAGCCGTGCTTCATTGGGAATTGATTATAAGCTCCTCCGAAGAATACCATACCTAATACTCCTTGTTAAGTACGGTATCAACGATAAGGATTACGTCACGATAAACCTAACGAGGCTTGCCAATGACATAGGCACAACACCGCAGAACGTATTTAAGATAATAAATAGGCTCACTGATGAGGGATTAATAATTAAGTCCACGGTGAGCGGTCAATTGGCGATTAAGTTCACACAGAGGGCCTCAGAGGCTCTTCAGTTCGTGATTGATACAATTAGGCATTACCTTGATGAGAGGCTGGTGATTAGGCTTGTCGGTAGTGTCACCTCTGGATTGGGTGAGGGTAGCTTTTATATGAGTCTTGAGGGCTATGTCAAGCAATTCATTGAGAAGCTCGGGTTTAAGCCATACCCTGGAACCTTAATGTTAAGTTAAAGCCTGAATACATTAAGTACAGGCTTTACCTAGACGCACTGCCAGGCATTTACATAGAGGGTTTTAGTAATGGCGTTAGGACTTACGGGAATGTCAAGTGCTTTAGGGCGACGATCCAAGGACTACCTGGCGCTGTCTTACTAATTGAGAGGACACATCATGGTTTCGACACAATAGAGATAATATCACCCTATAAACTAAGGGATAAACTAGGCCTTAAAGATGGCGATGAGGTCGAGGTGCTAGTGACCTTATAGGTACTCATTTGCCAAGGCAGTTAGAGAACAGGGTTATGTATGCAAGGTTCTCGAGAACCTCAGCCCTATTGAGTGCCTCGTATGGTGTTGAACCCACCGTAACCAATCCATGATTCATCAGAACCACGGCGGTAACGCCCCTCCTAGATACCGCCCTACTAACCGCATCCGCAAGCTCAGCACTACCTGGCTTTAAGTAGGGAACCTCGGCGATCTCACCAACGTAGGAAATCGCCTCACTGAGGGATAGTCGATCTTAAGGCCTGCCTTGGTCAACGCCAATATGTTGGGTGGATGTGTGTGAAGTACGAATTTCACATCATCCCTAACCCTGTAAATACCCACGTGCATCCTCCACTCACTACTGGGATTACCTCCGGACACTACGGTACCGTCAAGCCTAATCTTAACAATGCTCTGCGGCTTTATGAGTACCTTCGGCATGGATGTCGGTGTTATCAAAACTTCATTACCATTTAACCTGGCACTTACGTTACCGCCAAGTAAATCTACTAACCTCCTGGTATATGCGAGCCTAAAGACCTCGACAATTAACTCCCTCAGTGATTGTTCATTCATACTGGGCAAAAGGCATTAACGGAATATAAAAACATACTCTAAATATAGCAAAAACGTATAAACATATAAACGCAGGTTAATGGATTGATGGGATATATCGACGCTCACACGCACTTAGTGTTTAAGGAAACAATAACAGAGGAATTAATGAATTTCGCAATGAGGGAATGGGGTGCGCCTCGTGAGGCGATTCTAATGGGTGTAAAGGACGTCATTAGGGTTCTTGATGATGCGAACATCGACTACGTGGCATCATGGCCTTCCCAGCAAGGAAGCTGGGCACTGTTAAGGAGGATTACGCGCTGAGGGTTATAAATGCCGTTAGGGATTACGCGGATAGGTTTGCAGTAATAGGTGGCGTTGAGGCTAATGAGTTAACTATTGAGGAGACCAAGTACTGGCTTGAGAGGCAGTACGAGGCGGGGATTAGTGCGATTAAGGTTCATCCACCACACATGTGGCTCAAACCAAACGCCTATAGGCCTGAGGAGGATGGTTTAAGGCAGCTTGAGCTTGTTTATCAATTTGCGGAGGATCACGGAATACCAGTGTACATACACACCGGCACAAGCGCCTTCTCAAGGGCTAGGAACAAGTACGGTGACCCAATATTCGTTGATGACGTTGCTATAGACTTTCCAAGACTTACGATAATAATGTCACACGTGGGTAGACCGAATTGGGTGGCTACGGCATTTCAATTAATAAGGATAAGCCTAACATAATGGCCGACCTATCAAGCATACCGCCCAGGAGGATATTAGAGTACATACCAAGGCTAACTGAGATAAGTGGTAAATCGATATACGGAAGTGATTATCCAGGGCCTGGCGTTTATGATATCAAGGCAAACCTTCAGGAATTCCTAAGTATACCAATACCTAAAGAGGCAATAAAGAAAATAGTTGATGATAATCCAAGGAGGGTCCTGAAGCCGTTATCAAGGAACAGATAAGTGGCATGGCGATCATAATAATTTAAGGTTTAAAAATCCCGTAAAGAAGCATTACCCCGCGGGGGTGCCCGAGCCAGGTCAAAGGGGGCGGACTCAAGATCCGCTGGCGAAGGCCTGCGTGGGTTCAAATCCCACCCCCCGCACCAGAAATTGAATTGTTCATGTTCGTGCCGTGTTACAATTCAATGTATTCCCTGTTACAGAATCCTTAAATATGGGTCTGTAACAGCTTATGCAGTATGGTTGATTGCCAGCTCTACGACCTAAGTAAGATTCCTAACGATGTTAGGGTCAAGATCATTAACTACGTTATGGAGTCTAAACGCGTTAGGGCTCGTGACCTTGGTGTCACGCTTAACCTGATTTCGATGATTAGGAGTGGTAAGAGGCGTGTTACTGAGGATCTTCTTTGCCGTGCGATGTCTTTTCTAAGCCTGATGAGTTGGCTAAACTCCTCGGTCAAGTCCCCGAGGTTGAGCCTGCGAGCGTGAATGACATCATTAGGGTTATTGTGCGTGCAAGGGCAGACCCCGAGTTTAGGGATTTGCTCCTCTCATACATGGATAGGTACTTAGGCGATTACATTAGGAGTGCTGGGCGTCAATGGGTTGTGAGTAAGGAGGATATTGAGGCATTCATCAAGGCTAAAAAGCTCAGGGGAGTTAGTGAGAAGACGCTTAATGATGAGCTTAGGTACATCCAGAGGGCCTTGGCTGAATTGAATTGGGTGCTTAGCCCTGACAGTATTCGTGAGTACCTTGCCGAGTTAATGGAGGAGTCACCACACGTTGCCAGGCACACGGCAGTGAGCCTGAAGTCCCTCCTTAAGGAGGTCCTTCAACCAAGGGATCCAGGGCTCTTCGCAATGCTTTACCACGCTTCAAGACAATTAAGCCCAGGAACCACAACAAGACAAAACTACCAAGCCACAACGAACTAGGGCAAATCCTGGCTAAAATAGAGAGCGTTGAGGCGAAGACCTACTTCCTAATCCTTGCAGAGACTGGCCTGAGGCCAAGCGAGCCCTTCCTAGTGACAATGGATGATGTTGACCTGGAGCATGGAATGCTTAGGATCAGCAAGATAACAGAGACTAAGCGTGCATTCATTGCGTTTCTTAGGCAGGAAACGCTTGAGTTCATTAAGCGTGAGTACTTGCCAAGGCGTGATTGGCTGATCAAGAACAGGCTCGAGGCAATAAGGGCAGACTACCTAGGCGTGAAACCAAGCCGGAGGACTGGGCTAGGCGCTTCATACCATTCGACAGGGACAGGCTAAGGCGAGAAATCAAGGATGCTGCTAGGCAGGTGCTTAATAGGGACTTTGAGTTGTATGAGTTGCGTAAGTTCTTCGCAACATGGATGATTTCACAAGGAGTACCCGAGTCGATTGTTAATACCTTCCAGGGAAGGGCACCACCAAGTGAGTACCGAGTCTTGATTGAGCATTATTGGTCACCAAGGCATGAGGAGCTGCGCCAATGGTACTTGAAGCACGCACCGTGCCTACTATGCCAATAAAATACCTCATACTAGCGCATTAAGTCTTTAATCACCGTGTCCAATTCACTGTAAATATCCTGGTGGCTCTTCGTAGCCAGAACCACCTCCACAACCCAACGCGGCTTACTCCTTCTTCCCTCCCTAACCTGGGTGGGCCTTGTCGTGAACATGTGAAGAATGCCCATGTAGACCCTCAAACCCCTCAATTCGCCCTCGAACTCCGCTATGAAGTCATCAATTTGACTTATCAAGTCAAATACCTCCCTATGATGCAGTTTAACCTCAAGTATTAGGAGCCTATCCCCAATCACGAGCGCGATGTCTGGTTAATACTGGCCGTGTTGATGCGAAGGCCGGAAATTCTGATTAATGGCTCAATTAGGAAATCGTAGCACCTCTGCCTCGCATAGCAGGCCACCAATGCCGTGCCGAGCACGCCTAAGTGCCCTCTATACTCATTGCCGAACCTACCCCTAAGCCACTCAATGCCGTTTTGCCTCCATGACCTGCAAGCCTCATTAATTAACTCTACGTAGTCATCGAGAGTTAGGCCT
>NZ_BBDN01000018.1 GCF_001316265.1 Vulcanisaeta sp. JCM 16159
CCCTACACAACAAAGTCAGGTAGGAAGTACGACTTGACCTACGAGATTGATTATGACCACTGCAAGGGCTGCGGAATATGCGCCCACGAATGCCCAACCAAGGCAATAAAGATGGTGCCCGAGGGTGCTGAGGAATGAGCCTAATAACCATTGAACCAAGGATTAAGAGGGATATCATTAGGGATAGGGTCGCTATCACGTCAAATTATGCCGCCGCATACGCCGCTAAGGATGTGGAGGTCGATGTCGTGGCTGCATACCCAATAACGCCTCAAACCCCAGCCGTTGAGAAGTTGGCCGAGTTCGTAGCTAATGGCGAGATAGATGCCGAGTACATACCGGTGGAGTCTGAGCACAGTGCCTTATCGGCATTAATAGGTGCCTCGGCAGCCGGCGCTAGGACGTTCACGGCGACCTCAAGCCAAGGGCTTTTCTACATGTTCGAATTACTCTACATAGCGTCTGGCTTAAGGCTTCCAATAGTCATGGCTCTGGCCACGAGGCCGCCTCAGCACCCATATGCATACACGGCGATTACCAGGACTTGGCCGCGGTTAGGGATTCGGGGTGGATAGTCATGATTGCTTCTTCGGCTCAGGAGGTTTATGATTCGATAATCATGGCATATAGGATCGCGGAGGATAGCAGGGTTCTCCTGCCAGTCATGGTGTCCTATGACGGATTCCTAATGAGCCACACCACAGAACCAGTGGAATTGTATAACTTGGATGCCATAAGGAGGTTCGCACCAAAGAAGATAGATAGGCCAGTACTGGATAGCAGGAGACCAATAACGATGGGCGTGATGGCAGTGCCTGATTGGTACTACGAAATCAAGTACCAAGTAATTGATGCAATGCATAACTCGATGGGTGTTATCAAGGAGGTTCATGATGAATTCAATAAGACCTTTGGCAGGAATTATAGGTTAATTGAGGAGTATAGAATTGATGATGCGGACTACGTGGTGATAACCTACGGCGGCATCTGGGGTAATACTAAGAGGGCTGTCGATATTGCTAGGAAGAACGGCATTAAGGCTGGTGCCCTGAAACTCAGGTTATTTAGGCCGTTTCCAACCGATGACCTGGTGAGGATTGTCGAGGGGGTTAGGGCAATAGCCGTTATTGATAGGGCGGTTAGCCCAGGAGCACCAATAGAGGGGCCGGTGGCTACTGAGGTGGCCACTGCGTTGAAGTCCAGGGGTGTGGATACGCCTGTTATCTCGGTAGTCCATGGACTTGGGCAGAGGACCGTGTTTTCGAGGGATATTAACGAGTTAATAAGGATATTAAGCACGGGTGAATTAACAAACTTAGCAAGGAACACGATATACATGGGGGTGAGGGAGTACGGCAACCAAGGTTAAGCTTGCCAAGTCCTTCTTTGACATACCCAGGGAGGAGTACTTCGCTCCAGGGCATACCGCATGCCCAGCCTGTGGCGCCACCTTAGCCGCCAGGTTAATACTCAAGGCGTCGGGGCCCGACGTGATCATAGTGAACCCAACGGGTTGCCTTGAGGTCACAACAACCATATACCCATACACGTCATGGGGGGTACCGTACATACACGTGGCCTTTGAGAACGCAGGTGCCGTTGCATCGGGTATAGAGGCCGCCATAAAGGCCCTTAATAAGAATGGCTTATTGAAGAGGAATACCAAGGTTATAGCCGTTGCCGGTGATGGTGGTACTTATGATATTGGTTTGCAGGCCCTCAGTGGCATGCTTGAGCGTGGTCACGGCGTACTCTACGTACTCTACGACAATGAGGCATACATGAACACAGGAATACAAAGAAGCGGAGGAACGCCTAAGTTCGCGAAGACAACCACAATGCCCGCTGGAACGGTCATTAGAGGTAAGATTCAGAAGAAGAAGGATATAATGAGTATTGTGATGGCTCATCATATACCATACGCAGCCACAGCGAATGTTGCTTACCCCATTGATTTAGTTAATAAAGTTAGGAAGGCGCTGTCGTATCTCGAGGAGGGGCCTGCCTTCATACACGTACTGGCACCATGCCCACCAGGCTGGGGATTCCCTGATGAGAAAATGATTGAAATTGCGAGACTAGCCACAGAAACAGGCTACTTCCCACTATACGAGTGGGACCGTGATAGATTAATCATAAATCCACCAAGCGATATGTACATGGATAAGAGATTACGTAAGCCATTGAGGGAGTTCGTTAAGGCTCAGTCCAGGTGGTCCCACGTGACTGATGAAGAGATTAAGGAACTCGAGAAGGATATCGAGGACTTCCTCAACTACCTATGGCGTTTATCAATAGGCTCTGGAGTACCCACGCCATATGCCTAACCATATCTATAGCGAGCTTGACCTTAGGTAAATGCGGGATCGTCCTTCCGCATTAAATCCTCTACGTGGTTCGGCATCCTTAGGTAATCTTATGTTCACCTTTATCCTAAGCTAGTTCTTAGCTATATCTTCCATAAGCTAGAAGTCATGCAGCGCAGCCTTGCCATGGATCTCCTCCGACTTCAGGTGAACCGGCGCCGTGGATTGACTCTACTAAGTAACCAGCACTTATGCCTGCATTCTTGAGAAATTTAAGCATCTTGAGCCTGCCCTCAGCTGTAAACCTGGGCACGCCCTGCAGATACTTCTCTTAATACTCAGCATTTAGTAATTGATTGAGTTAACCAATTAATGGTGAACAGGGTCGTTATAAAAACACAGTAAGTAATTAATCGCCCTCTATTTTGCGAACCTAAGTAATACTGTCCATAGTTAAGTTGTGGTTGAGGTCGACGTCATAATATAAAACCTAGATGTGAAATGATTGTGATTATTCATAACCTCTGTATTATGAGGTAAACCATATAAATACTATATATTGAAGAAAAACAATGGGCCTAACACTCACTGAGAAAATACTCAATAGGGCATCAGGCAAATCCGTAAGCCCTGGTGATGTAGTTGAGATTAACGTTGACCTGGCGGCATTTCATGACCTAACTGGTTATCACGTGGTTGAGGTAATGGAAAAAAATGAGCACAATTAGGGTTTGGGATGTTAATAAATTCGTACTAGCCTTCGACCACCTATCTCCACCACCCACGGAGAGAGCTGCCGAGATACAGGTTGGACTTAGGAAATTTGCAAAAATGGCAGGTGTAAAGTTCTTCCATGATGTTGGCGATGGCATATTACATCAATTACTCCTCGATCATTATGCACTCCCTGGGCAAGTCGTCATGGCTGCCGACAGCCACACGACTACGGTCGGCGCCGTGGGCGCCTTCGCACAGGGGCTTGGAGCCAGTGATGTGGCCGCGATAGTTATTACTGGTAAGACGTGGCTTATGGTCCCCGAACCATTTAGGATTAGGATACTCGGTAAACCGGGCCCCGGGGTTTATGGCAAGGACGTTGCATTGCACTTACTCAGTGTATTTAGGGCCGAGGGACTTAATGGAAAGTCCGCTGAGTTTGTCGTTGAGGAACCAGGGGCATTCCCAATGGATTATAGGGCCACCGTGTCCAACATGGGCATAGAACTCGGCCTCGACGCAGCCATGTTCGCACCAGACAGCGAGACCGTAAGGCACATTAAGGAGAAGAGAGGCATTGAGATTAAGCCAGTAACACCGGATCCAAATGCCAAGTATGTCGATAGTTATGACGTGGAATTGAACAAACTCGAGCCCCTCGTAGCCGCGCCACATAGTGTTGATAATGTTAAGTCAATTAGTGAGGTTGAGGGCTTAGATGTGGATTACGTATTCATAGGCTCATGCACAAATGGTAGACTTAGCGACATTGAGGTTGCGGCTAAGATACTTAGGAATGGCAAGGTGAGGAGTAGGTGCGTGGCAATACCCGCCTCACGTGAGATCTACATAAGGGCTATGGAGCTAGGTTACATAGATACACTTGTGAGGGCTGGCTGCGTGGTGACGTATGGCACCTGCGGCCCATGCCTTGGCGGGCACTTTGGCCTAATCGGCCCTGGGGAGGTGGCGATATCCACAGGCAGTAGGAACTTTAGAGGCAGGATGGGTTCGCCTGAGGGCAAAGTTTACCTGGCAAATGCGGCTGTAGCCGCTGCTGCGGCATTGAATGGTAAGTTCGTTGATCCTAGGAAGTACCTTACGTAAATTAGGATTTATTAACTATAAAATTTTAATAGGATAATTTGTGGGCAGCACTAGGGTTAAGGGTAGGATTGAGCATATTTACATTATTAGGCGTAGAATTGGGCATATATGGGTGATTAACCGTGGCGATAAGAGTGAGGGTAAGGCTGAGGGTGAAGGAGCGAGAGGTGATCACGACAGCGCTCGTTAATACAGGCTTTGAGACCGAGAGGCCTCAGGTACTGGTACCGCTTAATTTAGCTAGGGCCTTATCATTATGGCCACCACCAGATAATGCGTACTTAATTGAACTGGGCACGGCCGGTGGGCCTATCAGGGAGTACGTTGTACCGAATTCAGTGCAAATAACCGTGATAACCGACGATAGGGAGACCCGCGATATTGTCTGCGATGCCGTTATATCACATATTGAGGAGGAGGTGATAATTAACGACAAGTTATCAGAGGAGTTAGGTATTGTTATTCTAGCTGCGGGTTAGTGGTAAGTGGAGGTTCGCGGATGATGCCGGTAAGGTTAGGTACTCAGAACCTCCTCAGTATTGGTGATTAATTAGGAATAATGGTAAAGTCGTAATCACAATCATCCTAATTCAACTTTTCCACCCCATTTTCCTCATTATCCTCATACCCATTAATAATCCCAACTCCATTACAACTCGTTATCGGTGGTCCCACTTAAGGTTTTATGGACCACTCAATTGATACGATGTGCTTTACGGATTTAAACCCCCCTTGATGTACTACGTGACTTTATGTACTCAAGCAAGCCACCACTAATTAGTATTTCAAGTGCCATGCCCGTTATTGGCCTAGCCTCAGTAACTTCTGCCCATTATTAATAATAACCTCGCCTGTACTCACGTTAACCCTCACGAAATCACCCTCATTCACCTCCTTACTGACCCCCGGCACCACTAGTACAGGTAGGCCATTATTAATTGCGTTCCTGTAAAATATCCTGGCGAAGGACTCAGCCAATACGGCCTTAACGCCAGCCGCCTTTAAAGCAATTGCCGCCTGCTCACGGCTTGAACCCATGCCAAAGCCTTTACCAGCGACGAGAATAACCCCCTTGCTAGCCTTCTCGAAGAAGTTCGGTATTAATGGCTCCATCGCATGCCTGGCTAGTACTGATGGGTCGGTATATACGAGGTACTTGGCAGGTATTATCACGTCAGTATCGATATTATCACTAACCTTAATTACCGGACCCTCAACAATAAATTCTCTGGACCCCACAATTTAACTGTGCTTTAACGGGCCTATTTAAGCTTTATATCCCATGAATATTTATAATTAGAGCATTGTTAGGTAGACCGAAAAATAGATAATAAAATACTAATAATACGACTAAGGGAATGGGGTCTTCGCATTATTAATGGCCCTGGCAGTAATAACCACATCATCGCTGTTCCTCGGGGATAAATACATTATAATAATTATATCAAGCGGCAAAGTAAGTGGCTTACGCCTTAACCGGATTTATCTAATAACCTAGCCATGTATGTGATTCATCATGTAGTTAATGGAATAAATAATAATGGTATGCAATTAATGTTTATGCGAACCCACTGCGGTTTGGGCAAATGAACCCGCACCCCGCACTATGTACCTTTTATTTTCTTAATTAATTTCTATTTCTAATAATTAATCAATTAATGCGGTCTTAATATATTATTGTTATTGAGGTAATGCTTATATATACTTGATATAACCTGTGCTTAGTATGGGTGGTGAACAAATCCGCGAGGGTTGAGGTCCTGGATACAACGCTTAGGGATGGAGCTCAAATGACGGGTATTTCGTTCACCTTAAACGATAAGGTTAGGATTGCTTTAATGCTTGATGACCTCGGCGTTGACTATATAGAGGGTGGTTGGCCGGGTAGTAATCCTAAGGATGCCGAGTTCTTTAAGGTAATGAGGAATTACTCGCTGAGTCATGCTAAATTGGCCGCCTTTGGTATGACGAGGAGGAATGGCATTAACGCTAGAGATGACCCTAATCTAGCGGCTATACTGGATTCTGGTGTTGATGTTGCAGTTTTGGTCGGTAAGTCCTGGATACTTCATGTTAGGGAGGTCCTTAGGGTTAGGCCTGAGGATAACCTGGACATGGTCTATGACAGTATTCGTTACCTTAAGGATCACGGCTTAACCGTGATCTTTGACGCAGAGCACTTTTACCAGGGGTTTAAGGAGGACCCAGACTACGCACTTAGGGTTGTTAAGACCGCTGAGGAAGCCGGAGCCAGCGTGGTGGTTCTCGCAGACACGAACGGCGCCATGATGCCCCACGAGATCTATGAAATAACGGGTAAGGTTGTGAAGGATTTGAGAGTTACGGTAGGTGTTCACATGCATAATGACTCAGGTTGTGCTGTAGCCAACACAATAATGGGGGTATTAGCTGGCGTTCGCCATGTTCAGGGAACCATTAATGGACTCGGCGAGAGGACAGGTAATGCGGATTTAGTCCAAGTAATACCAAACCTGGTGCTTAAGCTAGGTTTTAAGGTGCTTAGAGATCTCAATGACCTTAGGAAGTTGAAGGCGATATCCAGGTTTGTTTATGAGGCAGCAGGTCTGAACCCAAACCCATATCAACCATACGTGGGTGACTACGCCTTCTCCCATAAAGCTGGTCTACATGTCGATGGCGTCTCTAAGGTAACGAAGGCCTACGAACATGTAGACCCGGAGCTTGTCGGTAACACGAGGAGGTTCGTAGTCTCTGAACTCGCTGGTTCATCGAACATACTAATGTACCTAAGGGAATTGGGATTTGACGTAGGTAAGGATGACCCAAGGCTTAGACATGCATTGGAGAAGATAAAGGAACTAGAGAATAGGGGCTACAGCTTTGACTTAGCACCGGCGTCGGCCATACTCATTGCCCTCAGGGAAATGGGGCTTTTCAGGGATGTGCTGAGGGTTGATTATTGGAAGGTGGTTAGTGATGATGACATGCACGTGGCCATGGTTAAGGTAAATGGCGAGTTAGGTGTTGCCGAGGGTGTTGGGCCTGTGCATGCAATTGATAAGGCATTGAGAAGCGTGGCTTCGAGGTTATTTCCTGAACTTAATAATGTGGTGCTCACGGACTATAGGGTCATACTCCCCGGCGAGGTTAAGAATACAGAGAGTGTGGTTAGGGTGCTTATGGAGTTTAGTGATGGTAAGGTTAAGTGGAGGACTGTGGGTGTTTCGACAAGCATAATCACAGCGAGCGTTGAGGCGCTGGTTGATGGGCTTAATTACATTTTAATGATTAAGCATTATGTAAGGTAAATAATATATAATGAGTGAGGCTATTACTTAATATTCCCTGCTCTATATATTGTTGTTGCTATTTATACTATGGTAATTGGTATATACTATATCCGAGACAGTAAATTTTAAATATGTGTTATGTTCGTGCCTATATAGAGGTGACCCGATGGAAATGGAAACCTGTATTAGAACAGGGGATAAGGATTTCAAAGGTGGGTGGTTCCCTGTTAACGGGCGGTAATGTCCTTAGTGTGATAGGTAGGGTTGTTGGTAGGGACTACTCAGGTAATAAGTTAGTGCTTGTGGTTTCAGCAATGAAGGGGGTTACGGACTTATTAATAAGGGCCTTTGATAATCATGACACTAATGCACTAGATGAGGCATTATCTATTTACATGAACGAGGCACTAAACCTAGGCTTCAATAAGCTTGTTTCTTTCCTGGAACTGATCCGTGAGGATTTGCGTAGGTTCATAAACCTGGATGATCCCTGGATTAGGGATTACGTGATTGTTCATGGAGAATTACTATCAACATTGCTTGTTGAGAGAGTGCTCAATGACTCACTTGGTTTTAAAGCCAAGGCCGTATATGAACCAGGCATAGTCACCGACGGTAACTGGGGCTTTGCATCGGTGGATCATGAGTCAAGCAGTAAGAATGTGGTTGGGAAGTTGGGTAATATGCTTAGTAAGTATGATGTTATCGTGGTCCCAGGCTTCCTTGGTATCACCAATGATGGTAGGTACACATCCCTTGGTAGGGTGGTAGCGATTACACGGCATCGCTACTCGCGAATTACCTAGGTGCGTCACGGTTAACCTTCTACACGGATAGCGGTGGTATACTCAGCGGTGATCCAAGGATCGTTAATGATGCAGTACTTCTTAGGGAGGTTGGTTATGATGAGGCTTATACAGCATCGTTACTTGGCGCCAAGAAATTCCACCCAAGGACCTTCGAACCATTACTAAAAAGTAGGGTCTTAACTATCATAACGGATCCCTGGCGTGAGGATGGTACGTACGTAGTAAATAACTGCACGTTATCACCTAAATTAATAACTCTTAGTGAAGCCGGTAAGGGTATATTCAAGGTCTCTGTGATCGGTTGTAGGATTTCCCAAATAGATCACTTAAGAAGTGAAGCCTATAAGATAATCACGTCATACGATACGGAGGGTGTTAAGGATGAACAACACGCAGTGTCGGCGTTATTAAATAATTGGGATGATGCAGTTTCATTGGCGAGGGAACTCCATAGGTGGGTGAGGGCATGGATCGCGTGAGGGTATCGATACTTGGGGCCACGGGACTCGTTGGTCAATGGATGGTTAAGCTATTGGCTAATCATCCATTTATAGAGGTTGTTGGTTTATCAGCGTCCCCTGGGAAGGTTGGTCGAAAGTACGGCGAGGTAGTCCATTGGTTCATAGCCGGCGACGTGCCTGAATATGCCAGAGATATCACGTTAGTATCCACGGACCCTTCAGACCACAAGTCAGCGGATGTTGTTCTTTCGGCATTACCAAACGACATTGCTTGGTCTGTGGAGAGCAAGTTATTGGATGCTGGGTTGAATGTGGTATCCAATGCATCGCCTGAGAGGATGAACCCAAGGATACCGTTGATAAACCCTGAGGTTAATTGGGAGCACCTAAGTATTCTCAGGGAGGTTAAGGGAAATTGGGTGATTAAGAACCCCAATTGTACAGCAGCCATAATATCTATGCCGGTAAAACCTCTCCAGGATCTCATTGATTCAATGCACATTGTAACGCTTCAATCAGTCTCAGGTGCGGGTTATCTTGGGCTATCCTACCTAGCCATTGACGGTAATGTAATACCTTCATAAAGGGTGAGGAGGAGAAAATCGATGCGGAATTAAACAAAATACTCGGAAAACAATTCCCAGATAGGTTTGAGCCCTGGGGTAAGCCCGTGTACGTAACCACTACCAGGGTACCCGTTAAGTACGGGCACATGGCCGTAATACACGCCGTGCTAAACAAGGACGTGGATACCGAGTATGTAATCAACAAGTTAAGTAGGTTTAAATCACTACCCCAGGAGAGGGAGTTACCCACGGCACCTAAGGAACCAATTAAGGTAATTAATAGGTCGATGCGCCTCAACCGGCTAGGGATTTGGACCCGATGTCCGTAAGCGTGGGCAGAATATCGATTAAGAATAGAGTATTGAGACTCATAGCATTGGGCGATAACCTAGTCCGCGGTGCTGCCGGGATTACCATATTAACGGTGGAGACCATGAAGGCCCTAAGCATACTTTAATTTAAAATACCACACCATTATTAACTATGTACATTAGGTCCGTCAATACGGCTTGGGCGGTCTCTATTGGACCAGCCCCAGGCCCTATTATCATTACATCACCCAGTGTGTCAGTGCTTATCCTCAGTGCATTTAAGTTCTCATTCACGTGAGCCAGAATGTCACTCCTTTCCAGTGGGATTGGTTTAACATAGGCGGTGTCCTTATCGGCATAGGCTATGAGCTTAACAACCTTATCCTTAAATGTCTCAATGTTTATGTCACGTATTCCCCTGACCTCCATATTCTCAAGACTGTGTCTCCAACCAAACACCCTGGAGATGATTATGGACTTTAGAGCCGCGTCCCATCCATCAATGTCAAGCGACGGATCAGCCTCAGCGTAGCCCCTCTCCTGAGCCAGTCTCAGGGCATCATTGAAGCTCATGCCCTCGTACATCCTAGTGAGGATAAAGTTCGTGGTACCGTTAAGAATACCCATGAAGCGGCTAACCTTAATGCCAGGTAGTAAGTCGACTACGTTAAAGGACGGCGTGCCTGCCATTACCGTACCCTTAAACCTAACGATCTTATTAAACCTTCTACTAAGTTCCATTAACTCGTCGTAGTGAAAGGCCACTGGCCCTTGTTAGTTGTGATAACGTGTTTACCACTCTTAATTGCCGTCGATAGGTACGTAAATGCCGGCTCGCCCCTATCCCTAATGTTTAGGTCTGTGAATTCACAAACAATGTCGGCGCTGCTCTCCTCAATGAGCCTAGGAATTTCATCTATGCCTATTTTCCTGCCCAATAACTTACCACCACGTGCATCCTCCAAAACGCTGGGGCCGGGATTTATGATGTACCCACGTCTCCTATCAATTATCTCACTCACAGAAACATCAACACCAAGTAAGTCCCGCTTTAAATTCAGTAGCCTAAAGAACGCCTGGCCAACATTCCCAAAGCCAATTATCAATAATCTATACCTCCTCATATACCCATTGATGTCTCAATCTATAATTTATTTAAGAGTATTACCGAGGTCCATGTTCCTATTAATTTAATGGTAATGCTTAAATAACCTAGATAACAAAAATACCTGGGGATTGAAATGGAAACCCAAGCATGAACTTGGGTCTTCGTAAATACATCCTAAAGTGCCCAAGGTGTGGCTTTGAGATCGAGGCGAATCCATACGTAATGAGATGCCCAAAATGTGGCGAGTTACTTGACACATTATTAATTACTGATAAGGTCAGGTTTAACTGGAGTAATCTGCGGGGTAGGGGTGTATGGAGGTATAGGGAATTACTGCCTGAGGTGGGTAACGTGATTACCATGGGCGAGGGCGCAACACCATTAATTAAACTGAGGAGCTACAGCAATGCATATGTCAAGTTTGAGGGTGCAAATCCAACAGGCTCGTTTAAGGACAGGGGAATGACCGTCGCGTCTCGCTGGCCTCATCAATAGGTGTTAAGGGCATTATTGTGGCATCGACAGGCAATACGGCCGCGTCCGCAGCTGCCTATGCGGCTAAGGCAGGCCTTGAGTGCGTTGTGGTACTCCCCAAGGGTGGTGTTGCCAGAGGCAAGTTAGGGCAGGCAATGCTCCATGGTGCGAGGATTGCTGAGGTGCCTGGTACGTTCGATGACGCTCTCGAGTACGTACTAGAGACAGTATTGGGCAGTGGGCGTGTTGAGAACGTTAATTACTACCCACTTAACTCAATAAATCCATGGAGACTGGAAGGTCAGAAGACAACTGCCTATGAGATTGTTGAGGAGATCGGCGTGCCTGATTACGTATTCGTACCCGTAGGCAATGGCGGTAATATATACGCTATTTGGAAGGGTTTAGGGAGTTAATGGAGCTTGACGTGATCGATCATGTGCCAAGGATGGTTGGAATCCAAGCCTCAGGAGCGGCACCGATGGTTAAGTATTGGAGGGGCTTAGGTGAGGCAAAGATTGATAATCCAAGGACGATAGCCTCGGCAATAAGAATAGGCAAGCCCGTCAATTGGTTCAGGCTTATAGAGCCGTTAAGTACAGTGACGGCACTTTCATTGAGGTTAGTGATGATGAAATATTAATGGCCCAGAAAATACTTGGTAAGGAGGGCATCGGCACCGAGCCCGCCAGCGCAGCCTCATTGGCAGGTTACCTAAGGGCTCTAGGTGATGGATTGGTTGATGCTAAGGACAGGGTTGTGTTAATAGCCACGGGCCATGCACTTAAGGACCCCGACATACTCTTAATGGGTAATAACGGTAATGTCATTAGTATATCATCAATGGATGAATTAAGGGCCTTAATCATTAATGGAAACTTAAAGGATAATGCCAACTCAATTATCAATAAAAATTGATGCAGCAAATACGCGATAATCATGCTTAAGCAAAAACCTTAAGGTCTTCGGGGTCTTAATTACGCATTAAATGATTTGATCATGCGTATTATCAATAATTAATACCCAGCTCAATACTACTGTTGTAGCGTTAACCATTAAATTGAGGGATGCCTTGTTTTTCTCATTAACACATTAATTTATATAGGATGATACCATAATATTTATAAGTTATTAACCTCATTAAAGGACGAATGCAATGGAGAAATGTATTGGCCCTTAATTTCTATGAGGAACCAAATGTGGGGTTCAGGATTTATAGGCTTCATTTTAACGAGAATTTGTTCCTTCCACGTGAGTACTACGAGAAATTACTCAATGCACCTTTAGACCCTGACATGATTAGGTACTACACAGAACCGCTTAATCCCACATTTAACGAGGCACTGGCTAAGTACCTTAATGTTAATGCTGACCATGTGTTTGCCGTGGCCGGCGGTGATGAGGGACTGAGACTCCTTATGCAATTTGCACTACATGGATCTAAGAGAGCCCTCATTATAGAGCCACGTACTCGATGCCTAGGATACTCGCAGAGTCCATGAGAATCGATGTTGACCAAGCCCTACTTAAGCCTGATACATATGATTTGGATATGGACAAGGTTGTGAAGATTGGGAATTCCTACGACGTCATTTACCTATGCAGCCCGAATAACCCAACGGGTAACTTATTCAGTAAGGAATCAATAGAGTACCTACTATCACGCGTTAGGTCTCTAGTGATAATCGACGAGGCTTATGCGGAATTCGCTAGATACAGCCTCATCGGTCTCGTTAGGGATTACGATAACCTGGCCATAGTGAGGACATTCTCCAAGGCCTGGGGTCTCGCGAGCCTTAGGGTTGGTTACGTAGTTGCCTCGGACACGGTAATTAACGGGCTTAATAGACTATCGCTACCGCACAACATCCCATACCCATCAATGGCCCTGGTATTAAGGGCCTGGAACTGAGGGATTATGTAGAGAGGAGTATTGACGAGATGATTAAGGTCAGGGAGTACATGATAAGGTCCCTAAGAGACCTGGACTTAAGGCCCTTATACTCCGTAACCAATTTCGTGACCTTCCATGCCGGTAGTCCCAGCAGGACTAATAAGGTATATGACGGATTATTCAGGAGGGGCTTCGTGATTAGGAACCTAGGTGGTAAGGTTCTTTGTGAAGATTGCCTTAGGGTCACGGTACCCCCAGCGCCTATCGCGGCAGAATTCATTAGGGCATTG
Organism: Vulcanisaeta sp. JCM 16159; assembly: GCF_001316265.1. GTDB lineage: Archaea > Thermoproteota > Thermoprotei > Thermoproteales > Thermocladiaceae > Vulcanisaeta. The sequence continues at coordinate 13,316 of NZ_BBDN01000018.1, forward strand.
GAAGAGACCCTCGATGAATTGAGGGAGTAAGTAAGTTACGTAGATTGATCAATGAACCATTTATTATTTTTAAGCCATGGTAATGCTTATATACCCTAAATATACACATTCCCTGATGTCACTGGAACATGCATAATGGCAATCCCGTCAAAGGGCCGTTTGGTACAGCCAACGATAAAGTTGCTTGAGGAGGTTGGTATCAAGTTGCAGGTTTATGATGATAGGGCGCTGATGATACCGACTAATTGGCCAGACTTAAACATAATTAGGGTTAGGCCTGAGGATATACCGTACATAGTCGAGTCCGGTGCCGCCGTGATGGGGATAACGGGGCTTGACTACGTTGTTGAGAGTCAATCCGGGGTTAAGATTATCGAGAGACTTGGCTTCGGTAGTGGCAAGATCGTGATCGCGGTGCCAAGGACGTCGAGCATAAACGGCATTGATGATATTAAGGATGGGATAAGGATCGCCACTAAGTACGTTAACCTAACGACAAGTTACTTTAGGAGAAATGGTAAGGATGTTAAGACAGTCAGGATATCGGGCAGTGCCGAAATAATGCCTCTCCTGGGAGTAGCCGATGCAATAGTCGATGTAATGTCCACGGGAATAACATTGAGGATTCACGGACTAAGGCCGGTTGGAGTGATCATGGAGACCGAGGCCGTGCTAATAACCAACAACTCAGGGCTTAAGGGCTGTAATGATGTTATGGAGAAGTTCCTCCTACTGCTTCGTGGCGTTAAATCCTCAACAAATAAGAAACTTATCCTGATGAATGTACCCACGGAATCCCTGGCCAAGGTACTATCCATATTACCGGCCATGGAGGGACCCACGGTTGCGGACATAGCAAACAAACCGTTTAAGGAGGTAATTAGTGTGGTTCCTGAAGATGAATTGCCGGGCCTACTCGTTAAACTGAGGAATGTGGGTGCCAAGGACATCCTAGTCATGGGTATCGAGAAGGTGATAACCTAGTGTTCATCATACCATCAATCGACATAAGCGGAGGCTACGCGGTAAAGAGGGTCAGGGGGATGAGGGGTACTGAGTTGGTTAGGCTTAGTATTGATGATGCCATTAAATTAACTAGGGACTTCGGCTTCGTCCATGTCGTGGACTTGGACGGCGCCGAGAGAGGTGAATTAGTAAATATTAATTCCATAGCTAGGATAGGCCGTGAATTCGATGGTAAATGTGAAGTCGGCGGTGGTATTAGGACCGTGGATGCAGGCAGGGAAGCCTAAAGTTCTGCGGTAGAGTTGTACTGGGGACCGCAGCCGTCGAGAGGCCCTGGATAATCCATGAATTCATTAGGTGGCTTGGTTATGAGGCTATTGCTGTATCAATAGACGTATTGGGCAGGACCGTGATGAGTAGGGGTTGGGCAAGGCCTGTGGGCGAGCTGCCCAGGGTAATAAGCATGCTGCCCAGGGTGCATACATTAATATACACGGCAATTGATGTGGAGGGTACCGGCACGGGCCCCTTAGTCAACCAGGAAATAATTAACCTGCTGAGGAGCAAGGCCGATGAGGTGCTTTACGCGGGTGGGATATCAACATGCGACCACATTAAGCAGTTAAAGGATCTGGGGCTTGATGGGGTTATCGTAGGCTACGCACTCTACGTGAGGGGTGTTAATTGTGAGAAGTAGTGGGGTTAGGCAGGCCGAAGTTAGGCGCGAGTCTAGGGAGACCAAGATCTACGTTAGTCTCACGTTGATGCCGGGTAGTATAAAGGTTTCGACACCCGTTAAATTCCTCAACCACATGCTGGAGACACTAATATTCTACATGAATGCATCGGCAGAGGTCATCGCTGAGGACCTGAGAGGCTTTGATGATCACCACGTGGTTGAGGATGTTTTCATAACCTTGGGGACAGCCATCGATAGGGCACTGGGTGATAGGGTTGGCATTAGGAGGTTTGGCTGGTCCATGGTGCCCATGGACGATGCCCTGGCATTAACGGCTGTGGACCTCGGCGGCAGGGCTTACTGGGTGTTTAGGGGCTCATTTATTGGGGAGAGGATTGGCGACCTAACTACACAGATGATACCGCACATAATTAGAACGCTGGCAATACACTCCAGGGCAACAATACACGCAGAAATTAGGTGGGGCGAGAATGACCACCACATGGCCGAGGCATTATTCAAGTCCCTGGGGATGTCGATGGCCATGGCCATGGAATACGTAGACAACACGGTGAGGAGTCTCAAGGGGACCATGCAATGAGGCCGCTGGGCATCGTCAGGAGAATCATACCTTGCCTCGACGTAGACGCGGACGTGGTGGTTAAGGGCGTTAACTTCGAGGGACTTAGGGTAATGGGTGATCCTGTGGAGTTGGCGAGTAGGTATGAGGAGGAGGGCGCTGACGAGGTTTTCCTCCTGGACATAACGGCTACTATTGAGGGCAGGAAGACATTCCTAAAGACCGTCAAGAATGTGGCCGGCGCAATAAATATACCTTTGGGTGTCGGCGGTGGCATAAGGAGCCTTGAGGATGCTGATGCAGCCTTCAAGCAGGGGCCGACAAGGTTAGTGTAAATACGGCGGCGGTTAAGAATCCAGAATTGGTAACCATCCTTTCCAGGGAGTACGGCGCCCAATCAGTCGTTGTGGCCATTGACGTTAGGAAACGGGGTGATTCATGGAGGGTATACGTGGAAGGCGGCAAGAGAGAGGTGAGACTTGATGGTGTTGAGTGGGCAAGGAGGGCTGAGGAACTTGGTGCTGGTGAGCTGTTGGTAACGAGTATCGACGCAGACGGTACAGGGGCGGGCTATGACGTAAATCTCTATATGGCCATTTCTGAGATAGTTAACGTACCGATTATTGCCAGCGGTGGTGCTGGCAAGGTTGAGCACTTCGCAGAGGTACTGAGGTACGTGGATGCAGCCCTAGCTGCAAGTGTCTTCCATATGGAGTTAATAAACATTCAGAGACTTAAGGCATACCTAATGGAGGCAGGTATTAAGGTGAGGATCTAAGTCCACCCTGTTTGCTGACCCATTAAAAATCAATGAAGCATGTACTTATCCTAGGCGTTGGATTTTAACTCACATAACTCCTAATTAGTACGCCATAACCGTAAATGCACCCTTGACGTTTATAAAGGGAATTAATACCTCGGCTCAGAGCGATGGGAATTTAAAATAGAGCCAGTGCGGGTCTTCCTGATGACCCGGGATAGACAAAGGCAATTAATTAATGATTCAATCAACGAAATGATGAATGAGGCCTTCGACATAGTTCTATACGGCAAAATGGGTCTCATAAGCAAAAACGAGGCGTGCGATGCACTGTGGGAATTACTAACAAACATAAATTATGAAATAAGGAATTGTAACCGAGTAAGGATTAAGGTATTAATGAATTAATCGCAGATAACTCTTTGAACTAAGAGAGCTTAGTTAAATATGATTAACTAGTTCTTTTTCGGAATAAATTAAAGACTTTTTAATATTCAATGAATAAGCCTTAAATAATCTCTATTTAGTTGAATATCG
>NZ_BBDN01000019.1 GCF_001316265.1 Vulcanisaeta sp. JCM 16159
AAAACAACTGATTAGGATGTATTTAAGTCTTCCGAAAACGACTGATGCGAAGACCGAAAACGATTCGGTATTGGTAGCCGGGCCCGGATTCGAACCGGGGTCAACGGGTTTCTACCCCTGCCGGGTCCAAAGCCCGCCATCCTTGGCCGCTAGACGACCCGGCTAATAACAGAGGCAAAGAACCAGTTTAAAAGCGCTACTTGTCATGTTTTACGGTCTTATGTCTTGAGTACGTTCTTCTTTGTTGCTGGTCCTCTTGCTATTAGTAGTTTTACGTCTATCGTGGCTACGGTTTCTCCTCTTTGGTTTTTAACCTCATGTTTGAAGGTTATTATTCCGCCGTTGTATTTTTCGCTTGGTTTCTTATCGATTACCTCGGACTCCACGTATATTGTATCGCCAATCTTAACGGGTCTCAGGAACCTTGAGTTAACCTCAAGTAGGGCTATTGTAGTCCCTGCCACAAGCGGTGCGAAAAGGCCTACGGCAAGTGACTGCACGAGTAGTCCATGTGCAACCCTTCCCTCGAATATTGTTTCTCTTGCGAATACGTCATCCACGTGTAGTGGATTGTAATCGCCTGTTAGTTCTGCGAATTGTACGATGTGTGACTCCGTTATGGTTAATCCCTGGGACTTCATTTTCATGCCTACCTGGAAATCATCGAACGTGTATGGTGGTGTTTTTAAGCTCATGGTTACTCAGTATTGATTTTATTAATTATTAATGTTTTGTCTCTATTCTCCTTGTAATTATCTCCTGCGTCTAATGATTAGTAGTATTGATAGGAGCAGTACTACTATTACTATGACTATTACGTAGTCAAGGGTCGAGAAAGGTACTGGCTGTGTTGTGGCTGTCCTTACGGGCTGCTGTGTGGTCGATGCCTTCGTAGTGTTTACCTGGCCTGTTATTATGAAGTTTATTGTGTAGTTCCCTGGTGCCAATGTTATGATTGCTCCATTGCCTGTGACTTGGAAGTTCTGTATGTTTATTGGTATTGATGTTGGTAGTACGTTATTGGCCATGAAGATTTGGGTTTCGTAGTCTGTGTTTACCTGGAGTTGTAATGTTCCATTGCTTAGGGTATCTATGTATGGTGTGTATGTTATTGTTATGTTGCCTGGGCCTACCGTTGTGGTGTATAATTGATTGCCCCTTACGTAAAATGGTATTAACTGGCCGGTACTATTCACAACAGTTATTGGGCCTAGGGGTTGTACAGGTAGTGTTATGTTCACTAGCATTACCGGTGACTGAGTCGTTATATTTATCATGACTTGCGAACCATTCCCGGTCAGGTATATGAATACTGCAATTGCCAGTAGGCTAAGCATATCATTGAGTTGTTGGACTTTTTGCTTAAAGCTTTTTCTATTGCTAATTAACTGTCACGCCGAGGCCATTAATTAATTTACGCCTATTCCTAATGAAAACGTTGGCTAAATGAAGTATATGCCAACAAACCATGTGACCCTTAGTAAACGCCTCACAATCACACCTACCGACTATGGCAACCTCACCACTCCTCAACCTCCTAATCCTAACCTCAACACCATGCCAGATACTTGGCCTAGACCTACTCCTAACCCTACCCCTAATCACCCACTCCCTACCAACCCTCCTAACCTCGTCAAAGATCACGTCCTTACTAACCATTATTAATCAACGATATTACCCACTAATTTAAGAACCATTCTGGTTGAATCACCTCATTGGCAGGTTAATTACCGTCCCCGTCTTAACATCACAGTACTTATCTCCATAATTCACACTCACGTAGTGCCTAGCCTCATCACCAGAACAATGCGCTGGACATACATACTTTGAGTACTTAGCAACAACATCAAGCTGTTGCGTGGATGGACCATGAAAACCACCAATTACCAGGTAAACATCACCGAGCAACTCATGCTCCTCCTCACGATGTTATCAATGCCTGGGTGAGAGCAGCCAACAACTACGACTGAGCCATAACCATCCAACCTAACAATTAATGAGTGTTCACGAATGCCCACACCGCTCATGACTCCCGTGGTCATGGCATCCTCAAGCACCTCTCGGGAATCCCTAACCGTAACTGGGTTAAGGCCCCATCTACGTAGTACGTTATCAACCTCTGGGACATAAACAGTCAATCCCCTCCTAACCTCACCAACGTATTTGAACCCGCCATAATGATCAGCATGATAATGACTGAGGAAAGCCGCATCAATACTATTGAGGTCTATGCCTAAGGCCTTGATGTTATTCTCCATAACCCTGGCTCCGTATCAGCATCATAAAGCAATACCCATTTATCCGTCTCGATAAGCACGCTCCAACCCCAGTCATTTAGTAGTGGTGGGTTTGGTTTGTTGTCGTTAATTACTGTGAGTTTAATTCACTTGACCATTATCTTTATGGCGCTAAATACTTTATAAGCATAGTCAGTCATTAATTACTTAATGATGATATGCACCTCCGCCGATTAGTGAGGAGATTAGCCTGGAACTGACCCGTGGGGTTTTACTTATAAATTAATGTCGTTGTCTCCTCACTGTGGATTAAGGTATTGAGCAATGGCGTTAGTTATAATGTTAGTTATTCCATCATTAGTTTGCTCAATGCCTATGGAACTGGTGCTAGGCGAATCGTGGGCTTTGTAATTTCTATGTTTAATAATGCCTATTACTTTGGTGTTCCTGGGGACTTACGTAGTGTTTATGTTCATGGTAATGTAGGTTATAGGCGTGTTTATGGTTATGTAATGTATATTAGGAGGTTTAGGTCCGTCAGCATCCACATTGGGGTTAGTCGTATTAGGCGTGAGTTTGGTGATTGCGCTGCCTACTGGGGTTGGCAGGTCCTTGCTCACGAAATTGCCCACTTGGTCGGTGTTGGTGGTGGCATTACCTTAGGCATGGCAGTATTCACCTTAGCGTGGCTAAGGAATTACTACTGGAGACCTTGCCTCTGGAAATTGCCATACCATCTACCTATTACCTGTTGATTGATTATTCATTGGGAATAGAATGTAAGAGAGGATACTCGGGGGTTTCGAGGGAGCTTATTATTAATGAATTAAATAGGTTAATTACTAATTACTCAATTAATGCCGAGTATTACCTCAATTGTTCTGACTCATTGAATTCATTAATCAACACGTGTAGTAGGTACTTGGTGAATCATGAATAACCTCACTTGGCATTGTCCATATCGTCATCAGAAAGGTTTATTAGGACTACTTAACGCTGGGTTGTGATTATCGATGGCAGTTAGGATCATTGAGAAGAAAATCGAGGATATACTATCAATGATGCGAAATCCCGCCCAGGTGAGGAACGCAGGTACTTTGGCGCATGTTGATCACGGCAAGACAACAACCACAGACTCACTGCTAATGGGTGCCGGCCTACTCAGTCCCAAGGTCGCTGGTAAGGCCTTGGCAATGGACTACGTCGAGATCGAGCAATTGAGGCAGATGACTGTTAAGGCCGCCAACATAAGCCTGTACTTCGAGTATGAGGGTAAGCCGTACATAATCAATTTCGTTGATACGCCAGGCCACGTGGACTTCACAGGTCATGTTACGAGGTCCCTCAGGGTTATGGATGGCGCACTCGTCGTTGTCGACGCCGTTGAGGGTGTTATGACGCAGACGGAGACCGTGGTTAGGCAGGCAATGGAGGAGATGGTTAGGCCTGTACTCTTTATTAATAAGATTGATAGGTTAATCAAGGAGCTTAGGCTTAACCCAAACGAGATCCAGCAGAGGATTATTGAGATAGTTAAGGACTTTAACAACCTAATCGACATGTACGCGGACCCAGCCTTCAAGGACAAGTGGAAGGTTGATCCATCCAAGGGGCAGGTCGCGCTTGGCTCAGCGCTCCATAAGTGGGGTGTGACGATACCGCAGGCCGCTAAGGCGGGGCTTAAGTTCAGTAATATCGTTGATGCCTACGAGAAGAACTACGTCGATGAACTGGCGCAGGAATTCCCACTATATAGGCTATCTTGAACATGATTGTTGAGCACGTACCACCACCAAACGTAGCCCAGAAGTATAGGATACCGAAGATATGGAGGGGCGACTTGAACTCACCACTTGGTAAGGCATTGCTTGAGGCTGACCCAGATGGGCCGACGGTGATAGCCGTCAGTAAGATGAATAAGGATCCGCACGCTGGCTTAATAGCCACTGGCAGGGTTTTCAGTGGCACTATTAGGAGGGTGACGAGGTCTACCTGATAAATGCCAAGACAGCAAAGAGAGTTTTACAGACTTACCTATACATGGGTCCAAATAGGATTGTAATACCTGAGGTGCCGGCCGGTAACATAGTTGCCTTACTGGGTGTTGATGATGCGAGGGCTGGCGAGACCATAGTGGCTGCCTCGATTAAGGATGTGGCTGCTCCATTCGAGAGGATGAAGTACATAAGTGAGCCCGTGGTCACGGTGGCCATAGAGCCCAAGAACCCGAATGACCTGGCGAAGCTCGTTGAGGGCCTTAGGGAATTAACGATTGAGGACCCAACACTAAGCCTGAAGATTGATGAGGAGACGGGTCAGGTACTGCTTAGTGGTGTTGGTACGCTACACCTGGAGATAGCCACTTGGCTACTCAGGGAGAGGACTAAGCTGGACTTCACGGTATCGCAGCCGCTGGTTAGGTTTAGGGAGACCGTCAGGGCCGCGTCACCAACGTTTGAGGGGAAGTCGCCGAATAAGCACAATAGCTTTACATAAGTGTTGAGCCGCTTGATGAGGAGACCATTAGGTTAATTCAGTTTGGCGAGGTTACTGACGACCAGGACCCGAGGGATAGGGCCAAGATACTTAGGGAGAAGGCTGGTTGGGATGCTGATGAGGCCAGGGGCATATGGGCTGTCGATGAGCAGTACATCAATGTCTTTGTTGATAAGACAACGGGTATTCAGTACCTAAGGGAGATTAGGGATTACATTGTGCAGGGCTTTAGGTGGTCGATACAGGCAGGCCCACTGGCCCAGGAGCCCGTTAGGGGTATAAAGGTGATACTGCATGATGCGGTGGTTCACGAGGACCCAGCGCACAGGGTCCGGCCCAGATAATGCCTGCAACGAAGAATGCGATAATGGCTGGAATACTGGCGGCCAAGCCGACGCTGCTTGAGCCAATGCTGTCGATAGAGGCTAAGACAACGCAGGAGAACATTGGCTCGGTGATTGGCGTGTTGAATAGGCATAGGGGTAAGGTCATTGATATGGTTCAGTCCGAGTACATGGTGACGATTAAGGGTGAGATACCTGTTATGGAGTCGTTCACCCTAAGTGACGAGCTTAGAAGCGCCACTGCCGGTAGGGTGTTCTGGAGCCTTCAGTTCGCGAGGTGGTCCCCAGTCCCTGAGAACATGCTTGTTGATATGGTGATGAAGGTAAGGGAAAGGAAGGGATTGCCTAAGGAGATTCCGAAGGTTGAGGACTTCATATCGCAATACTAGAATAATGGCTAAAGGAGTTTGATTTTTAAATACATCAAGTGTAGATGTAATACACATGTCATCACAAGGTAGTCAAGGCGGGGGTAAGATCAAGGTCTCTGTGCAGAAGGCAGGGCCATTAGACACAGGCGAGATAGCCCAGACAATGAAGACCATTAAGACTAAATTCGCAATAATGAGTGGTAAGGGCGGTGTTGGTAAGAGCTTCGTCACGGCAAGCCTGGCACTGGGCTTTGCAATGAGGGGGTACAGGGTTGGCATACTTGATGCTGATGTGTATGGCCCAACAATACCGAAACTACTCGGTCTAGTTGGCGCTAATCTCTACCTTAGTGAGGATGAGAAGATAATACCTGCCGAAGGCCCATTCGGCATAAAGGTGGTCTCCATGGACTTCCTACTGCCCACTGACGATACGGCCGTCATTTGGAGGGGCCCGCTAGTTGATAGGGCGATTAAGGACTTCCTAGGTAATGTACATTGGGGTGAGTTGGATGCCTTGTTTATTGATTTACCACCGGGTACCGGTGATGCGCCGTTAACAATAGCACAGGCCCTTGCCAATGAGATGACTGGTAGCATAATAGTGACGGCGCCAAGCGATGTTTCGAAGAGGATTGTGCAGAAGGCCATTGATTTCTCGAGGAAGGTTAAGATACCAGTAACCGGCGTCGTTGAGAACATGTGCTGCTTCTACTGCCTGAGTCCGGGAAGACGTACTACATCTTTGGGAAGTTGATTGGTAAGGAGATGGCTGATAAGTACGGCGTGCCGTACCTCGGCATGATACCTCTTGACCCAAGGATTGGGGAGTCCAATGACCTTGGCGAGCCCTTCCTAATGAAGTACTCCACGTCGGATACGGCTAGGGCAATACTGAGCATTGTGGATACGATAATAGCCATGTATAGGGATAAGCTTGAGGCTAAGGTCGAAACCACTGCTAAGAAGCAGGTAAGGTCATTACTTAAGTTACCTGGCGAGGAGGAAAATGAGGACCAGGATGAATCATAAATACTGCCTTAGGGCCTTGGCTGTTTCCACTATTGCATCAAAATCACCAGGTGCTGACAGATAAACACCAGGGAAGTATTGAAGTAATTCACGGGCTCTCCTAGCGGCATCACCTATTGGGTCTGGCTTTACCGGGACTTTGGTATTAAGTATTCTGCCTATTACCTTTGCTGATTTACTGGTTATTATTAGTAGTGCTGGGTAAACATCAACATTGAACTCCCTACTCACCTTAAGTGCCCTCATTAGATCATCCATTGATAATGTGTACTGTAACATCGCAAAGTCGGGTTTTACACCCAACCTTTCCCTTATGTAACTTTCATCAAAGTTAGATATGGAGATGCCGAACTTAGCACCACCGACTTGTTCAATACTCCTTAGGTAATTGATGGCACTTATTGGTGTTAAATCAGGGACTGCCGTAACGCCAGGCCCAAGATCACCCCTCATCAATAGGTAATTCCTAACGCCATTCGCTAGACCGCCCATTATTAATGCCGTAAGCCCAACCTTATTGTGATCGGCTACTCTGATGTTAGCTATAACTTCGACATTACCATAACTATGCCTGATCAATGCGCCTATGAGTACCGCATTCGCTGATGGGGTTGCAAATGTGGAATCAGGGATGTCTACATGCGTTACATAATCAACAACACTACTTATCATGCTTAAGTAATTACTTGCGTTGTCAATTCTTCTTAATGGTGGTAACTCGGCTATTATAGTTGCCATATGTTTATAAGGACTATAGCCGTTAATTAAGAATTACGCTATTGAGCCCTTTATACAATTAATATTCAGCAGTGGAGATACTAGAACGAACTCGTTATTGAGGAGGTTTAGGCCATCGGGACAACTAAGTTTTATTGAAGTATTCATTCTCATTATCATGAGATTACCAAACTCCATATATAATCTCCGTGAAAATAACCTAGTGGCTACTATGAAGTGAATGCCGTGGGATCTACCAATCCTAACACTATTAATCAGCGCATCCAGTAGGTCCTTATTGCCCATAAGCCTTCGGCATTGTCCACAACCATAACAACCTTATTATCTCTTGAACTCATGAACCACTTAATAATGTCCTCTATGAGGATTATTTCATATATGCCAATTAACGAGCTGGGAAGTTCGTGAAGATCAATAAGCACTACCCTACTCTTTAGGGCCCTCATTGGGCTAAAAACAGAAAGTTCTACATCCTCCTTACCAACATTAACAATGGCATCAAAGAATCCCGAATCCCTTAATGAGTATGCAAGGTCAATGGCCTTATTTATAGGGCCTCTTCCTATTGCATTAATTAGCTCAGGATCCTTAATAGCGCTGATGAAGCTTTGCACCGTATTAAGTGCTTTATCGTTTGATATCATTAACGTTATAACAACATACCTAACCTCCGGGTCTAAATAATTAATTGCTCTTTCTATAAACCATCTAAACCGAATTGATAATGGTATAATACTTAATTTACCGACGCCTCCATCTTGAAAAGCAACATTGAATTTAATGCCGTCACTTCTCGACTTGATTATTGAAATTTTAGCCTTCTTTTTACGAAAGCCTAGCATGCGTAACTTATCAACCACGTAATTCTTCAACTCATCAATATCTATTGGTCTACCTAATTTCATCACATCCAGCGGAACCAGTACTGACGCGTCAATTCCATTATCAACTAGATACTTTGCATACTCACCTGTTCTATCAAATACTATAATATTTTCATAATGGCTTGTTGAGTACAGCTCCTTAATTAATTTCTTAATAAAGAGGGACTTACCACAACCTGGCTGTCCCATTATTAATAAGCCCTTATTAAGCGCCTCTTCATTAAGCATTATTGGTACTTCATACCCATTAATCAATGCCCTACCAAATAATAGATTGCCCATCAATCCAAGGAATTCCTTAATTACATCAATGTAAGGATAAACAACCAAGCTACCTATAATAGGTATTACTGACAGCGATACAAAACGGAAGGTCCCACCCTCCTTGATCCGTGAGATTACGGGGTCACCAATTACCTTAATATATGTCGGGTTCGCGCCTCTTATTGATGGTGGTGGATTTATGACAGGTTCAACCTTATTAATCCTGAGGAGGATTTCACTGCCTGTTGAAGGATTTACCATTATGATGTACGAACCTATGAAGAATTTACTGACTAAGTCGTTATAACTAAGTTTTGAACCAACAGTTAGTATTAATTTATTGCTTTCATTAATGCCTTTTTCAACGATACCTATCACATCGCCTAGTTTATTAATTTCCGATCTATTAATTGAGTTATTATCACTTCTTTGCATTACATTAGTAAACTACTTAGTAACTTATAAGGATTCATTAACATAATTGCAATAAACCTATCGTGAAACCAATAAGAAAATACTAAGAAAAACTGAAACTATTGAGATAGATACTCCTTAACGACCAGTGCTAGTCTCCTGATACCCTCAAAAATCTGCTGCGGTGTTGGATATGTGAAGTTAAGTCTCATGTCGTTGTGCCTATCCTCATTTGGGTAGAATGACTTGCCAGGCACATATGCAACACCATACTTCTTAATAGCCGTGCCAAGCATCTCCCCCGTGTCTATTTTCTTGGGCGTTGTTAACCAAATGAACATGCCGGCCGATGGCTTGGTCCAGGTAACGCCCTCAGGCATGTACTCATTCAACGCTTGAAGCATTAGGTCCCTCTTGGTCCTATAGATCTCCTTAATCCTCGGTATGTTCCTCTCAATGACGCCCCTCCTCAATAACTCAGCGGCTATGTACTGGTTAAGCGTTGATGTGTGTAGGTCAATGGACTGCTTAGCAAGCTCGAACCACTTAATAACCTCATCACTAGCCGCAACCCAACCAAGCCTAAGCCCAGGCGCGGCGATCTTACTGAACGTGGATAGATAAATAACCCTACCCTCACTATCCATCGCCTTAAGTCTCATTGGCGGCTCCTCATCACCGAAGTATATGTAGCCGTATGGGTCATCCTCAATTATCAATAAGTCGTACCTACTTGCTATCTCGAGCAGTGCCTTCCTCCTCTCCATACTCATCGTGATACCCGTCGGATTCTGCCCCGTGGGCACCACATATATGAACTTAAGTTTGCCGCCATCCTCAATTACCTTCTTAATGACGCCTTCAAGAACATCAACCTTAATGCCGTATTCATCCATTGGCACACCAATTATCCTTGGGCCGTATATCCTAAAGCCTGGAGGGCTGCTAGGTATGTGGGGCTCTCGGTTATTACGTAATCCCCAGGGTTAATGAATAACCTGCCAACTATGTCAAGTGCTTCCTGACTACCAACCGTGATTATTATGTTCTCGGGACCATCAACCTTAATCCCCACCTTATCCATGAACTTCGTCAATTCCTCCTTCAATTCCAAAACACCGCCAGTGGTTCCGTATTGAAGGGCCTTCTCGGCCTTTGTCGTGAGTACGTCTTTCGTGACTTCCATTATTTCCTTGGCCGGAAATGAAGATGGGTCTGGCATCCCGCCACCAAAGGAGATAACATTCTCGGTAACCCACTTCAGTAACTCCCTAATCTCAGAAGCCTTCATGAGCTTTGACCTATCCGATAGAAATTCATTGATATTCATACTGGTCGCCATGATGTGGTTAGAGGGATTTATATTGCTTTCTCTAGAATAAAAATAAGTATATTGAATAAATACTTATTTTTAGATCAAGACATTGATTAGAAGAGTCTCTCAATTTCATCAAGATAATTAACAGCGTCCTTCGCAAAGTACGTGATTATTAAATCTGCTCCAGCCCTCCTAATGGCGATTAATGACTCAAGAACGGCCTTCCTCTCATCAAGCCAGCCATTCATTATCGCTGCCTTAAGCATGGCATACTCACCACTAACCTGGTAAGCGGCGAGTGGCATCTCCGGGAAGTTCTGCTTCACGAGCCTGATGACATCGAGGTAAAGCGTTGCTGGCTTAACCATGACTATGTCAGCGCCCTCATTAATGTCCATGGCGACCTCCTTAAGGGCCTCATGCGCATTCCTCGGGTCCATTTGGTAACTACGCCTATCACCAAACTTAGGCGCACTGGCTGCAGCTCCCTGAATGGGCCGTAGAACGAACTCGCATACTTGGCGCTATAGGCCATTATGACAACGTCACTAAAGCCAGCCCTATCAAGGGCCTCCCTAATGGCCTTAACCTGCCCATCCATCATGCCGGACGGCGCAACAACATCGACACCAGACTCAGCGTAGGTCACCGCGGTCTTGGCGTAGAGCTCTATTGTTGAGTCATTATCAACTATGTACCTACCATCCGGCAACTTCTTAACAATGCCGCAATGCCCATGGTCCGTGTACTCACAGAGGCATACGTCAGCCATTACGACGAGTCTATCCTCGAAGGAGTCCTTAAGGAATCTAATAGTCCTCTGTATTATGCCATGCTCATCATACGCCGAACTACCCCACTCATCCTTATGCTCAGGTATGCCGAATAAAATAATAGACCTAATGCCAGAACTAACCAACTGATCAACGAAGTTAATCAACTTGTCATTAAGGGGCCACCTGTACTGCCCAGGCAGTGACTTAATAGGCTCTGGCTCATTAATGTCCTCCCTAACGAATATGGGCATCACGAAGTCATCAGGCCTAAGCATTGTCTCAGCAACCATATTCCTGATGAGGACGCTTGACCTAAGTCTCCTGGGCCTATTAACAGGGTAATTAAACAAGTAACTCCTCAACCTAATACTTTCAGTAGCAACCACAGCATTGAGGCGCCAAGTACCAGTTTAAAAATAGTGCTTCCCCTAACCGCTGGGGGTGAAAAATGAATAAATGCCAAGCCCAATCATGAACAAGCCCAGTATGCCAAGGGCGATCCTACCAGCCTCAGCCACAACACTCCAATCACCAACGCTCTTAACGACGCCCTTATAGATAGCCAGCACTATGATGGTCTGGGCAAGCCAGGAACCGAAGCCGAACATGAAACCAACGAGGAATGATAGCCCGGCCGTAATCATGGGGACAATGGCTATGGTCAGTATTAGAACAATGAAGAAGTCGCCGCCGAACGCCGCGGCTAAGCCATGGATCCATATGAGCCTGTAATCCGCGGTCTTAACATCATGGTGATCCCCATGCTTCCCAAACACTAGGTATGCAGCGACTCCAATCATGGTTAACCCAACGATTATGTCGACATACGGGTCGAGAACCGAGGTATTAAGTAAACCCATTAACTCGCCAACCAAGGCGCTCATTAAGGTCCACACTAGGGTTAGGGCTCCGGCGAATACAGAAACAGCGGCGATAACACCCCTCACACTCCTCTGCATTAGGCCGTAAGACACGGTTATTGGCCAGGTATGCTCATCAGGCTTTAAACCATGTATCACGCCAACGATAAGCACGGCAAGTAGCCAGTAGGGTCCCATGGACTTGACTATGTACTTAGCAAGTGGTTCAAGCACTTCAGGCATTGACATTATGGCGATGATTATAGCCACCGATATAATGCCTGCTAAAAGCCATATCTTCGATGACTTACTTGAGAAAATGGTTCCCTGCATATCATTAGGCCTACCCTAATGGAAATTATAAACCCTTCTGTTAGGGTAACCCTAATTCAGCTTAAAGAATAGTTTTTAAGTGGTTTATCATTGTGGTTAATCGATAAGTAAATGCGAAACGACGTCATTAAAGTTCTCATTGCTGGTGTACCAAATTGTGGTAAGTCCACCATATTTAATGAACTTAGTGGCGTTACTATTAATACGGCTAATTACCCAGGCACCACGGTCTCAATAAATAAAGTGGAATACAGCATTGATGGTATTAAGGTATCAATCATAGACCTACCAGGCACCTACAGCCTTAGGGCCAGCATGGTCGATGAGGCCGTGGCTGCTAGGGAGATACTACGGGGTAATTATGATGGTATAGTAGTGGTTGGGTCAGCACTTGATCCTGAGCAAACCCTCTACCTACTTATTCAAGTCATGGAGTTAGGTAAGCCTGTAATCCTTGTTCTTAATATGATGGATTTAGCATCAAGGAGTGGCTTTCGATATGATATTGAGGGGTTAAGTAAGGCATTGGGAATACCCGTATTACCTACAATAGCCGTTAGGGGTTCTGGATTAGATGTTTTGAGGAATATGATTATTAAAATACGTGATGTAGGGCAGGGTAATGTACGTGTGGTTAATTATGATAAGCTCGAGAAATACATAGAGGATTTAGCCAATGCTTTGGGGGTATCGCGGGGACTCGCGATAGAGACACTTAGTGATAACCCAGTTACGAGGGAGCTAATGGGTAACCTACTAAATAACGACTATGTTAGGCAAATTATTGAGAATGCTCGTAAAGAGGTTGGGGACGTAAGTAGTTACGTTGCGGCCATGCGATGGAACGCTGTGAGATCTTTCATTAATAAGTTCGTTTTAAAGGGTAGAAAGCCCTTGATTAGCAAATACGATGAATTATTCCTGAACCCGAAATATGGCCCTATTATCTCTATCTTATTACTATTTGCGTTGGCTGAGACCATATTCCTAGCCCTAGAACCCCTGGTGGACCTGCTATCAATGTTCCTTGATTCATTGCCAATAGATAGTATTGTTGCGAGTTACGTAACTAATGAATTAATTAAATCATTAATCGTAGATGGGATATGGAGTGGAATTGCCACATTAATAGACTTTATACCCTACGTCTTTGGAGTTGCCCTCCTAATAGCATTCATAGAAGATTCTGGGTTGATTGTGAGGATATCATTTCCAATAGAAAGGTGGTTAAGACGCATTGGTATACCCTCAAGAGGCTTATTTACTTAATTGCCGGCTCTGGATGCAATGTACCGGCTATAACCGCCACAAAGGCAATGCCAAGCACCAGGGATAGAGTACTCACTGCCTTAATGATACCCTACATACCATGCACGGCCAGGTTTGTGATAATATCATTAATAGCGGCTGCCGTACTGCCGCATTTAATGGGCCTTGTTGTGGTATTGCCCTACGCCGTAGCACTGATTGGCGTGATTATCATATCGAGTTTCTCAAAGGTACGTTTAAGATTCATAGGTAAAAGTGTGCCGTACTCCTACACATTACCTCCATTAGTATTACCATTACATAAAGCATTCATTAAGAAGATCTGGCATTACACCTATGAATTTTTATCTAGGGCTGGAACGCTAATAGTGATTTTCGTAATAATAATGTGGTTCCTCTCAATAAGTGGACCGGGTGGTGTGATAGGCCCTGAAGCCCTCGGTAGTCCTACACTTCTTAAACAGACGTGGCTTGGCGTAATAGGTAACGCCATGGCACCATTATTAAGCCCAATTGGTATACCCTGGCAATTCTCTGCGGCGTTAGTTTACGGATACGTATTTAAGGAGGTTGTGTTGAGTACATTGGCTCTACTCTACGGCGTTGAGGAGGGTGGCTGATATATGCCATAAGATCATTTATTTCACTGCCATCAGCCATAGCCCTCATAGTTTTCACAACATTCTACTCACCATGTATTGCCACACTCATCACGGAGAGGCAGGTTGTCGGTTTGAAACTTACGGTGATTAATACTATTCTTCAATTCCTAATAGCATTGGGATTAGCGTATGTTTCATACTATATTACATTAATAATTACGTTAGGGTGATTTACATGTACGCGGGCAGTGAAGGCATACCGATAAATAAAGCACCAAACAACTCAATAGTGAGAATCGTTAGACCTGGCAGTGATAGGTTAATCGACCTTGGCCTAATGAGTGGTTCAATTGTTAAAGTACTAATAAGCATGCCCTGCGGCCCAGTTCTGGCCCAGAGAGAGGATGGGTCCGTAATCGTGCTTGACGCCGATACTGCGTCTAATACGTTTGTAACTATTATATCGATGCCAGAACCCGCTAGACATAGACACAGGTGGAGACGAGGCTGGAGACTTTGATTTTTCGCCTTTATATTTAATTCAATATCTATATAGAGCAAATACTTTAGAGCCTCAACCTGCACTAGCAAATATGCCTCTGGACCCAGCGGTTAGGAAAATACTCGAGGAACTAAACAAGGTAATGCCCCA
This sequence comes from Vulcanisaeta sp. JCM 16159, assembly GCF_001316265.1. Classification (GTDB taxonomy): domain Archaea; phylum Thermoproteota; class Thermoprotei; order Thermoproteales; family Thermocladiaceae; genus Vulcanisaeta. The sequence continues at coordinate 14,591 of NZ_BBDN01000019.1, forward strand.
AATGACGAAGATGCCGCTTGACGAGTTTAGGAGAATGTTCAGGGCATTCTTCACATCACAACCAAGGAGACCCATTTACAAGGCCTACGATATAACCATACCAGGTAGTGAGACGAAGATACCCGCCAGAGTCTACATACCTAGGGAGGGCGGCGACTTCGGCGTACTTGTTTATCTACATGGTGGTGGCTTCGTGATAGGTGACGTAGAGACCTACGACCCACTATGCAGAGAGTTAGCCTTGGCCTGCGACTGTGTGGTGGTTTCCGTGGATTATAGATTAGCACCCGAGCATAAGTTCCCCGCAGCCGTAATTGACGCCTTCGACTCAACCAAGTGGGTCCTTGAACACGCGAGGGAAATCAATGGAGACCCGGAGAAGGTGGCAATAGGAGGCGATAGCGCAGGCGGTAACCTAGCCGCCGTAGTGGCAATAATGGCCAGGGACCAGAGACTAAAACCGACCATAAAGTACCAAGTCCTGATAAACCCATTCGTAGGCGTTGACCTGGCATCATACACAATTAGGGAATACTCAACAGGCTTGTTCCTTGAGCGTGAGGCAATGGCATTCTTCAACAAGGCATACCTAAGGAGCCCAGCCGACGCCTTCGACCCAAGGTTCTCACCAATACTCGTTGACAACCTAAGCAACCTACCACCAGCCCTAGTAATAACCTCCGAGTACGACCCACTAAGGGACTCCGCAGAAACCTACGCAGCAAAACTAGCCGAGGCGGGGGTGCCAACCGTAACCGTAAGATTCAACGGGGTAACCCATGGATTCTACGGCTTCCCAATACCACACGCCAGGACAGTAATCGGACTAATAGGATCAACACTGAGACAAGCATTCTACAACAAGTATTAAACAATCCACATCGATAACAAACATCGCAAAAAAACTTAAAAACAAATAATGAATATACCTACTTGGGCCCGTAGCTCAGCAAGGCCCAGAGCGGCGGGCTCCAGACCCGTAGGTCGTGGGTTCAAATCCCACCGGGCCCACCAATTTTGCATTCAACTCCTAAACACACCGATGCCGTATCATTCTCGATCTTAAATACATGCTTACCCCATAACCT
>NZ_BBDN01000020.1 GCF_001316265.1 Vulcanisaeta sp. JCM 16159
AAGAAGTAAGACAAACATATAAGGATATATTTTCATTTATAAAGTCCGTATCAATTACGGGATCTTAGCATCACTACTATCCTCTTGAATTACAGAATTAATCACTGAAAGATTACAAAAGATTGTTAAGAATTATCGCTAAGGTTTAGACGATAAGGACAAAAATCATTGCTTCTCCTCAGCCTTCTGCTCAGCACCACCACTAAGCTTCTGAACTTCCTTATCGCCAAGTGGTATGATGGGGCCCTCCTTCCAGTCCTTTGGATAAATGAGGACCGCGTTGACCTGGACAACTTGATCACTTATTGTATTGCCTCTAACGAGCTTCCTCTTCCTCATACCACGCTTCTCAGGGTGATAACCAACGCCCTCGCTCATTAGTAGGTACTTCTTAACAGCACCCTCGATGTTTGGTAGCATTGGGGCGCCATCAATACCACTACCACCCGTAATCCTAATCCTAAAACCAGGCGGCAACTCAAAGACCTCCTTAATCACCCCACCATCAATCTCATCCCCAATCCTTAAACCCACAAACCTCTGGGCAATTGGATCCTTAACCTCAAACTGCTTAGCCCTCCCACTCATTGGGTCACTAAGTACTAACTTAAACGTTGGCATTGACTTGAACGTAGATAGGGGTTATTAAAATACTTCTATCATTATGAATAACGACCTAATAATACGAAATGTCAAAATTTTGAAATAAGAGTATTTAAATATAACTAAAAATTCGATTTTATGACCAATATGGGCAGCAAACCCCTGAAAATACAGGTTGGTGCTGCAAGTCTCAGACCAATGTGGGTGGTGGCATCAATACTTTTGATAGGTGCCTTAGCAATGCTTGTTGGTGGTGTCGTTATGCAATTAGTATATCACATAACTCTTGCACCGCTGTGGGTCGGCATCTTTGCAGGAATACTATTATCGATTCCCTTGGAAATTTGGGACTTTCCGAACCCTGATGTCATAATTAAGGCAATAACTCTGAAAGATAGACTATTAATGGTATGTTTCGGATTAGTCATAGGACTTGGCGCAATTCTTCTCTATGCACTTAACCTATTCGTTCCCGTACTACATTGGGGTATCAAGGCTTTCTTTGTACCCGGTGTGGTCATTGGAGGCTTATTATTTGGCGTTGGCGTGGCCGTCGCTGGCTACTTCCCAGGAACTATATGGATAGCGCTTGGTCAAGGTAGGAGGGATGCTGTGTATGCCGTGATTGGAGGCTTACTAGGTGCATTGACCTGGTCACTAATCTTTGGGCAAGCAAGGTACTTCTTCTGGGACACCCTTAACTTTGGTCCAATAACGTGGCCCACATTGTTTGGCTTAACCACTAAGGTTGATGAATTGATCGTAGCTGTAATATTTGGCTTATTAATGGTTAGTATGTGGTTATTCATACCAAGGAGGCAGGGCGGTAAGGCATGCGTACTTCACCTAACCGGTAAAACTAAGGAAGTGATGCCGCTTGAGGATGAGATTAGCGAGTTTAAGGAGGATTACCCAAAAATACCTGATTACGTCATTGAGCTGTCTCCGTTCAGCAGCCCCGTTCATCGAGGATAATATTTGCACTGGCATTTGACTTCACGCTTGTGGCTGTTGCCGTGATTGTACTTAGGCAGATATTTGGCGAATCAACTACATATGCATGGATTTGGTCTCAGATACTATACTTCATAGACCCACGCTGGGCTGCGAGCTTACCATACTTCCAGTTATTCGGTGGATTAAAGATTGTTAATGGAATACCCGTTGATAAGCCATTTAGTGAGATTGGTTGGGAACCACTATCCGACCTCGGGACGTTCCTTGGCGGCTTAATATCATCAGTGTTCATAACAAAGAGGTTCATGGGATTCAAACCATGGATACCACACATATGGAGAAATAGGTTTGGTAACACACCAGGCTCAGGCTCTCGCCTCATTCATAGGCGCGTATTTAGTCCTATTTGGTGCTAGAATGGCCAATGGCTGCGCCAGTGGGCATATCCTGAGCGGAAATCTGCAGATGGCTGTTAGCAGTTTCGTGTTCTTTATGGCCGTAATAATCGGCGCAATAATCACTGCATATGTACTATATGGCTTAAAGCATGGACCTCGAGGTAATTCCACAGTTAATGTGGAATTTCCCTTAAAATCATAAAAATTATTATTCTTCACAATGATTATAAAACTCCTTAGGAAAAATTCCGAGTATTACGTTGATATCAAGGACTCAATGATTAAAGTCAGTGGCTTAAGGCCTATTGATTACCTACTAATTGCGTTGGTCTACGGGCTTGGTATCCGTTATATCGATAAGTATGGTGGTGATGAGTGCGTCATTGACTGTGAAATAGTTAATGAAGAACTCAGGTGCAAAACCTACTGTAGTGGACATGAAGATGGGTGTTTCGTATATAAGTTGTTGGTACATGGTGGTTTCTCCCTTAGGTGCTTATCTCAATCATGACTGGTACGTGGTCGGAACCCTCCACATCACTTAAAACCTCGGCCTTGGCGACCTTATTCCTCAATTCCTCGCTAACTATGCAGTAATCAATCCTCATTGCCCTCCATCTCTCTCGGTAGCTACGCCATGTAAACACCTTCGCGCTTGGGTGTAGCTCTCTGAAAGTATCTATGAAACCCTCCTTAAGGAATTGATTAAGCCAAGCCCTCTCCTCAGGGGTTAAGCCAGGGTGTTTCTCATCCCAGAATGAGGAATCAACCCTGTCCCTAGCTATGTTGAAGTCCCCACATGCAATCACAGGCTTTCTACTCCTTAGGTCAATCAAAAACCTCTCAATGGCGGTGCAGAAGGAAATTTTAAAGCTCAGCTTGCTAAGGTCGTCACCGGCTCTTGGAAAGTACGCATTAACAACATAGAGGTCATTAAACTCGACCGTAATCACCCTGCCCTCAGCATCAAACTCCCTAATCCCAAGGCCCTTAATAACGGAGATGGGCCTTATCTTCGTGAGCGTCATAACACCTGCGTAGCCCTTCTTCTCGGCAGGAAATGGATATGCCTCGTAGCCTAGCCCCATTATCGTTAACGGCACATCGCCCGAACTCCTAATTTCTTGAAGTAAAACAATATCGTAATTACCCATGCCCAGAAGCTTATCGAGCGAGCCTTTCCTCATTATACTCCTTAAGCCATTGATATTCCAGGAAATAATCCTCATTACCGTATTTAATCAGTGCGATGGGATTTAAGCACTTACTTACTAAGCAGTGCGTTCTTATACTGATCCCTAAGCACCTTCTTGTCTATTTTTCCTGTGCTTGTTAGTGGTAGTTCCTTTACGAAGATTACCTTGTCCGGGACCCACCATTTTGGTATTTCTCCCTTTTCCACGTATTTCATTAGGTGGTTCTTTATTTCGTCCTCAGTGAGCCTACCTCATAGCCAGGCTTGGGCACTATAATGGCCACCGGCCTCTCACCCCACTTCTCATGGGGAATACCCACAACGGCTACCATGTTAACACCGGGATGAGTACTAATCAAGTCCTCAAGCCTGAGGCTCGGTATCCACTCGCCGCCGCTCTTAATCACGTCCTTAAGCCTATCGGCGATCTTGACGTAATTGTCGGGGAACCAAACCGCAGCGTCACCCGTGTGGAACCAGCCATTGCGCCACGCATTCCTAGTCTTCTCTGGATCACCAATGTACTCCCTGAATAGCCATGGAGCCCTAACAGCGATTTCACCGATGGTCTTACCATCCTTTGGAACATCCCTATCCTGCTCATCAACAACACGCAACTGAACAAGGGGTATCACAATCCCAGTCCTTAGGTAAATCTCATTCTTCCTCTCGGGAGGCAGGTCCTTATGGTCAGGCCTCAAATACGCAATAGTTAGTACTGGGGCTGTTTCCGTTAAGCCATAGCCGCTAATTACGGTTATTCCCCTGGCCTGGGCAGCCTTCAGCAGGCCCTCGGGAAGTGCGGCACCACCTACTATGAACTTTAGCTTGCTTAGGTCGTATTTGGGTGAGTCTGGGTGGTTGAGTAGGTTGTAAAGTATCGTCGGTACACCTGCCGATAATGTGATTTCCTCCTCATGAATTAGCTTGAGTATGTGACCCCAATCAAAGCGGCCTGGGTATACGACCCTTCTATGCCCATTAAGCATTGTTGACCATGGCCAACCCCATGCATGAACGTGGTACATGGGTACAAGAACCATCGCCACATCATCCTGTGAGGCGTTTATGGGTGGGTTCTTCACGGCGAGCGCCGTGGATAACGTATGCAGTACTAGTCCTCTGTGGGTGTGGTATCCTCCCTTGGGTAGTCCAGTGGTTCCTGAGGTGAACATTAATGTGGCTGGTGTTCTTTCATCTATTTCTGGGAATTCCCTCAGTGGTTCATGCTTGAGGAGGTCCTCGTAGGGTATCATCCTAACTCCGTAGTCCTGGCTTGGCTCCTTACCCCTATCACTCATGTAGACCACAGCCTTTATACTCTTGACATTATCAATCACGGGCTTTATTAACTGTTCGAAGTAATCAATATTCACGACGAACACCTCGGGCTTAGCAACACCCATTGTGTATATGATCTCCTTAGGAGCGAGCATTGCGTTGACCGTGAATAGGGCAACGCCGATACTTGGGACCGCGTAGTAAAGGTCTAAGTACCTAAGGGTGTTCCACTCAAGCACCGCGACCTTACTACCCAGTTCCCAGGCCTTGCCTGGCTTTAGGTCTAGGTCCATCAAGGCTGCTGCGACCCTTCGAACCCTATCTGCAAGTTGCGTGAAGGTGACCGACGTCCTGGAGCCACCAGGGGGCCAATAAACAACCTCATTATTAGGAAAGGCAGTGGCTACATAATCAAGTATCTTGTCTATTGTCAATTGAAAGTCGTAGAAAAAGGACTTAACCTCCTCAGACGGCATGTCAGTGATTCCTGCTCATAATTTATAAGACTTCTGGATATAACTCATATATAGAAATATATACATTAATACTTAAAATTAAGTAAACCAGTGTAAAAATTATGAAAATAACAATATTAGTGGATAACTACGCGACGCAACTATCCTCATTAAGCAGGCGGTTGTTGGGTGAGTGGGGGTTTGCGGCGTATGTGCATGACTATAGGATACTATATGATACGGGGCTTACGGGGACGGCATTACTAAATAATATGAGGCACTGGGCATAGACTAATGAGCCGGAGTACTTGGTGATCAGTCATAGGCACATCGACCACACAGGCGGTGTCAAGGCATTCCTAAACGCCAGGTCAAGACCCATAAAAATGATCGCACACACCAACCTATTCACAAAAGCCTACGCCACCGGTGAAGGCGGTAAACTCGAGGACATAAGCGTGGACTTCACGAGGGAGTACCTGGAGAGCAGAGGTGTTGATTTAGTACTGATTAGGGAGCCCCATAGGATAGCTAACGACGTTATTGTGTCAGGTGAGATACCCAGGAAATGGGGCCCCAGCCATACTGGTGCGGTTACTGATGAGGTGCCTGATGATATGGCGTTGTATATAAAACACATAAATGGATTGATAGCCATAACAGGTTGTGGACATTCAGGAATTGAAAATATTGTGGAGTATGGGTTCCAGGTAACTGAGTTAAGTAGGCTATACGCGATTATTGGTGGGCTTCACTTCATGGGATTGAGCGAGGACAGGGTTAAGCAGGTAATTAATTACTTAGTCAGCAAATCGCCTAGTGTTGTCGTGGGTACGCACTGCACGGGTATTCTAGGCATTGCGGCGTTACACAATGCCTTACCAAGTGCCTTTAGATTGGGTGGTGTTGGTCTGGTTATCGAGTTTTAATAATGTTTTAAATTAGCCTTCTTTGATTAAAATTGCTGGGGGATGTCGATTGATCTTCTGGAGCGTGGGATTGTGTATATTCGCTGGTCACTGCTCATAATATCTGCTGATGCCATTATTCTGGCATTATTATTACTTTTATCGCTGTTAATCACGCCCATGGCTGCGTACATATTCACGGTCGTGGTCTCCTACTTCCTACTGATATCTACGGTAATACCATACGTACTCGTAGTATTATTTTGGTTACTTGGGTTTAGGGACTTGATGCGCTATAGTGGGAGGTACTTAGTGGGGTTTGTTGGCTCGGTGATTGTTACAGTGTCGTACTTCATGAATATAGCCTACATGGGTTATCTCATGGCTAATGAGCTCGTGGGAAATGCCCTAATCCCTAGGCCAGTAATGCTGGAGCCGCTCATTCTAATGTATAATAGGTATTTCATAGTATTTTCGCTTTACCTACCATTACCGCTATTCGTATCGTTGGTCCTGGGAATTCTCGGGTCCATCCTAAGTATGGTAACTCTATATAGGTTAGGTAATGACTTTAATGTGGCAAGGGTTAAAATCGGTGCCTTAATTACGATAATCGGTGTTTTAACGATAGAGGCGCCATTAATTGGTGTGTTGCTCATTGGTGTGGGCACTGCATTGTTAATGCTTGACTTGGGCGGGATACTTAATGAAATTGGTAAAGTGAATCAAGGCCACTAAGAATTTTAAGTCAGGGTTTGCGAATTATTGTGTGAATAAATCCGCAATTTTAATACTGGCCATTGGATTATTAATAACGTGGTTATTAACATCCTCAATAGGCATATTAATAAAGTTGAACGAATTGAGGGGTTCGCAGGGAAGTAGCTCGCTAAATATTCATGTGAGTTTACCACAACCAGCAATCACATTACCGCCAATAAACTTAACAATACCTCAACGAGTTAATGAAACCAGTAATGCGGAGTTGTACGTACCATTAATACCACTGCCGGTAATAATGCCCAACGTATCGATAAACATAACGAAATACCTAGCGGTAAGTACGCCAAAGCCTTCTCAGGCATTGAGTGGTGGATCTCCAGGTACCTTAGGCTCACAGGAAGGCTTGGGGAGTAGTCAGCAGTATGTGAGTAATACGGTGGTTCCATTGAAAATACCACCGTTGTTAATGATGATCGCTATCATCTTCGCCATTGCGATTATTGGCATCAGCTCATTGGCAATAATAAGGAGGGAAATTCGCAAAAGTGATCAACCAGGTAGTACCGCTAATGTCAGTGCAAGGATCAGTCCCAGAATTAATGTAGGCCCAAAAAGCGGTGATGAGGAGTTCCCTAAATTCTCAAGAAACATTGAGCTACTCCCTGGGGAGGCTGTGAAGAAGATTAATGGTTGGGGTGGCAACGACATCATTGATTTAGGGATACCCAGGGATTTACCATTAATTTGGAGGTTCAATGATCCATTACCTATGATTGTCAGGGGTGATGCTCAGGTCATGGTAACGAGGCCGGGGATTATCAGTAATGGTTCATTAATTATGCCTTCGAGGGGTTGTTACGGCATTAGCATTAGGCTTGGTGATAGGGAGGAGGATTTATTCGTTAGGGCTGGTGATTACGGGGATGATATTGTTAATTTCGTTAGATTAAACATAGGGGGTCTCACGGTTAGGGATTCGGAAACCATTAGGGAGGTGATGAAGCGATTGGTTAATGATGGTGTTATTAATGGTGATTGGGAATCAATTAATACGATTATTAGGTTATTTGAAAGGGTTAGGTATGGGCTTAGGGATGTTGATAGGAATGACTATGAGAAATTCCTCAGGGCCTTGGGAAGGGTCTTTAGGGATGCCAGGGTGATTATTTGTGAGGGCGCGTCATGAATCAATTATTAGGTACGTAATTACATACGTAATACTTGCGTCATTTACATTGCTTGCGTTCTTGATAAGGCCCATTGGTACTTACCTAATTACCGCATTAATAATACCAACGGTAACCTTAGTAACGACGATTTTAGTGAGTGATTTCGTTAGATACCGTAGTAATGCCACTGCAAATATGCTTAGGGGTTTGTTGGCACCTTCATTGTTCACATACCTATTAATTGGGGGCTTAACCTCCATACTAATAGCTAATTACAGGGGGTACTCTCTCATTATAAATTACCTGTTGAATTTCTTAGCCCTGGTCATAATTGGCGCGATAATTAATAGGTATTCAATGAGGCAGGTGGTTGGGACGGGCTTTGCCGAGTCATTACTTAAGTACTTGTCGTATTTCTTCGTATTCCTTGGACTTAGCTATCTATTTGGCGCTATTTACCTGCCATTATTCTACCCATTCGCGGCAGTATCCATTGTTTATCTGGTGCTTGCGTTAGTAACCGTGATTGAGAGCCGTGGCATAGATGTTAGTGGAATTATTGGGAACTCACGTTCACTGGCCCTTGCAGCTTCGGCATTGGCCTGTTGTATTCCCTGCTTTCGGTTCCCAAACCATCAACATGGAACATATACGTATTAATAGCGTTCATAATGATTGCCTCAATATCCATAGTATACGCGGGCTATAGACTATACATCAGTGGGTTAGGTGTCGTGGAGGGTATTGAGGAGGAATTGTATGAAAAGCATAAGCGTGAGGTCAGGATTGTCCCATCACCAGAGTATTCACTCTTTGAGGAGGCAATTAAGGAATTCATAACCAGTGGGAATAAGGATAAGTTAATTGCGTACCTAGTTCATGAATTAACAAATGACGGCTTAGACTATGAAGAAATCATTAATAGGCTTAGTAAATTGATTAATTACTCAAGCGTAGCAACCTGCAGAAGGGTTAAGAGGAGGATCCTTGAAATGGAGGTTAAGGAAAGGATAGATCTCGTTAATGAACTGCTCAATGAGCTATTAAGCACCAAAAATACTAAATTTAACTCCCCTTAACACTCAACCTAGGCCTAATAATGAGTAAGGTTGGCATTGATTACGTAACGGAGAGGGTCAGGGCTGTAATTAATGAAATGACTAGGTACTTTGTTGGTGATGAGGAGGTCCTCATGAAAATATTGGCTTCAATAATTGCTGGCGGTCATGTACTCATCGAGGATGTACCAGGAACTGGAAAGACAATCCTGTCAAAGATGCTCGCTAAAGTTCTCGGACTCAGGTTCAGCAGGATCCAATTCACCCCAGACCTACTACCTAGCGACATTATCGGCACTAAGGTCTGGAGACCTGACAAGGACAGTTTCGAGCTAGTACTTGGTCCAATATTCGCAAATTTCGTACTCGCTGATGAGGTTAATAGGGCTCCTCCTAAGGTTCAGTCTGCCTTGCTTGAGGCTATGCAGGAGGGCCAAGTAACAATTGAGGGCGAAACCATCAAGCTTCCACAACCATTCATTGTAATCGCCACTCAGAACCCCATCGAACTCGAAGGAACATACCCACTACCAGAGGCACAACTAGACAGATTCATGATAAGAATAAGACTAGGATACCCGAAGGATGAGGTTGAGCTATTAAGGCGTAGGATTTCATGGCGTAGTAACGACCCAACACCCCAGGTGAGGACTGTGCTAAATGGCGATGAATTATTAATGATCAGGGATTTCGTGGAGAGCAACGTCAAGATTAGCGATGATGTCATGAAATACATAGTGAGCTTTAACGTTATTAGGAAGGACCCCAGAGTACTCGCTGGGCCAAGTCCCAGGGGATTGATAGCGTTGATGAGTATGGGTAGGGCCATGGCTATCATTGATGGTAGGGATTACGTAATACCAGATGATATAAAGAGTGTTATTGTTGAAACTCTCGGTCATAGGATAGTGCTTAAGCCTGAGGTCGCCCTGGAGGGAGTAAGTGGTGAGGATATTGTTAGGGAGTATGTTGAGAAGATACCGATACCCCGGTAGTGATTATTAATGAGAGAAATCTCGAAAACACTCCTACTTCTAATACTGCTTCCAATGGTTATGGCCGTGATCACCGTATTGACAACATCTAAACTTTACATCCTCTCTATACTCTTTCCCCTAATTACGCTAGTAATAGCCCTGAGCCTAAGCGATAAGCCCACAATATCGATAACCCTTGGTACCGATAAGAGCGTTTTGTATGTTGATGAGGAATTGAATATAGAATTAAACGTTGATGTTCACGGAGGCTTCGGCCTATTAATAATCAGGGCACCACCAATCCCCAGCACCTCCATGGCCGAGGGCTTCGAACTGATTAAGGGCAATAACGTCCACGTAATCTTTAAGGGGTTTGGCGATGTGAATAGGAGGTTTACGTACGTATTAAGGGCCGTTAAAAGAGGCAATTATTCGCTAGGTGGAATTGACTACATATATTACAATATCCTGGGGATCCACGAACCAATTAAGGGCTTCATCAAACTTGAAGGGTATGTTCAGGTAATACCGAGGATTAGGATTGTTAGGAGGGTTCTCGCATAGTTAAGCCAAGGCAGGGACTACCCAGGTACTCACCGTCTAGGCTTGGGCCTTATTCCACGGAGTTCCGGTCTGTGAGGAATTACGTACCTGGCGACCCCTATAAATTCATTAATTGGAAGGCAACCGCCAGGGATCCTAACCGTAGGATCATGGTTAATGAATATGAGAGGGAGGGACTTAGGACAACGATAATACTGCTAGACCTTGGTTGGTGGATGAGGCACGGGACCGTCGAGGACAACCCCCTTGAGTACGGGGTATCCCTAACGCTATCCCTAAGTAGGGTTTTGCTTAGGTATGGCTATAATGTTGGTCTTTGGACAATACCAATGGGCCCAAGGGTCATTCCAAGCTCGGGAACTGTGCAGTACTATAAGTTATTGAGGGAGTTAATGATCGTGAAGGCACTACCCATTAAGGCTATACCATGGACCCAGCCCTGTATAGGCTGATTCAGGAGACTAACCCGGCATTAATTATTGTAACAAATGTGAATAGGGAGAGCATTGAGAGTATCATTGGCATAATTAATAGATTACCAACAAGGGCCTTAATAATTGATATTGTGCCCGACACAATACTAATGAGGAATTTAATAAAGGGATTACCCTGCAATCAATGGGTTATTAGGGATAGGGTGAGGCTGTATAGGGTGTTGCCGAGGAATGCCAAGGTGATTACCTGGACCCTGCTTGTGAGGGTGTTGGCTCATTAATTGCCAGGATATCGACATACCTAGGCAGGTGGTTATAGAATGAGGCAGGTCCTAGCAGTATTATCATTGATACTCCCCATAACACCCTTCATAATATTAATGCTTAGTAATCCATTAATTGGATTGGTCCTCGTTGCCTTAATCATCTCAATAGGCTCATTGGGCTTTTAATGAATAATATATCAGCTGAGTCCTGGGTCGCATTAATAACGGCATTAATAATATCCATAACATCGCAGGGTTATATACCGTACATACTCCATGTAGTGCTCATCCCACTCAGAAGCCCGGCCCTATTTGATGGGTCAATAGTCATAATTGAATACTCATTAATAACATCTCAATTGTACGGTAATTACGTGAGGTACATGAGGGAATTCAGCAGTAGGGGTTATGATGAAGATGAGGTCAAATACGCATTAAATGAATTGGTCAGGTGGGTGCTCATATTCCTAACAATATCCTTATCGGCATCACTAATTATTTACTACGCAATAGTGGTAACGACGGTACCGCTTATAGACCCGTTCACGGCCCTCGTGATCTTCGCCGTGACTTACATAGTTATATCCAGGTACCTACTAACCAGAATTAGGGGCTCGTCATAAAATATCAAAGAACACGCTGGAGCACTCGAGGGTATTACCATTAACCATAGGCCGCCAAACAACCCTATACCTACCCCTACCGACGGGCTTACCATCATTATCAACCTGAAACCAAACAACAACGAAGGAAGAGCTTGGGCTGATGACAATCTGGGGAGGCTCAATTGAATAAACCACCCTACCGCTCACATCAATTACTTGCCACGAACCAATCATAACGGAGGTATTACCCAGGTTAACGAATGTGATATAGATAGGTTCACCACTTGAAAAAGAACTCCTATCCAGGTAAACACTACAAGACACAAGTACCCAACAAACTACCCGTATAAAAATCAATCATTAATGAAATTAATTGCTGTATATAAGTTAAGGAAACCGAAGAATTAAGTCATTAATCATTAAATTGAAGAGCAAGGACAGATCAATATTAATACAGGGCGCAGGCAATCAACGTATTGCCAAAATAATGAATAATCATGTTAATTTGAATATTCACTACATTAAGCTTAACCTTAACCCTTACAGGACCAGGCAAATCAAACGCAGAATAAAAATAACTCAACTCATAGCTCAGCAATAAGATTAGAAATTGAAAGGGTGGTGCCGGGGCCGGGATTTGAACCCGGGCCCCCTTGCGGGGACGGGATGCCTTGGACTTGCTCTCGAGTCCCGCGCCTTGGACCTAGCTCGGCCACCCCGGCGGTTGTTTTACTGTGTTTTTCGATTTAAAGCTTTTGCTACTATTTCCTGGCAGGCCTTGTTATTTATTTTCATGTAGCTTCTTGGCGGTCTTATGTTGAGGTTCCTTAACTCCTCCAACGTTACTGCCCCTGGGAACGTTGTTGGGCTTGTTACTTTAAGTATGAGTATCTTCCTCCTTGACCCTAGGTACTTGGTCACTACGTACTCCAGGTTGTCCCTAGGCATGTCGCTGCACTCATTATTCAATATCTCCATTAATTCACTCGGCCTCGCTACGATTGAGTCACCGGCTATGAAGAACCCCTTAACCGCCTTCACGGGACTTGAGTAATAAACCAGGACCGTGTCGCCCTTACTAATCGGGCTAATAAAGGTCCTGACCTCGCATTTCTTACTGCCTACTAGAATTTCATCTGCAAATTGTGGTTTTAAGGACATTAGAAAGCAATTCATGGTTTAACCAAAGGCCTTGGCAAGCCTTGCTAGGTAGTCCCAGTACTCATCGATCTCCTTCTCGATCTCCTTAATGTCCTCCTCCGTCAAGTGCGCAAACCTACCCTGCCTCTTCAGGTACTCGATTATCGGCTTCCTCCTTGACTTATCAAAGTGAGCATTACTTGGTGGGTTGAACCTTATCCTGCCGTGGTCCCACTCGTATAGTGGGAAGTAGCCTGTTTCTGTGGCTAGCCTGGCTATTTCCACGGTCATCTCCTCCGGGTAGCGCCAGCCTGGTGGGCATGGTGCCAGTACGTGTATGAAGGCAGGACCTTCATCAAGGTAATCAAGGGCTGTTTTGACCTTGTTCGCCAGGTCTATTGGGTAGGCTATGTTTGCCGTTGCTGCGTATGGTATGTGGTGCCCGATCACAATGCTCATTATGTCCTTCTTCCTCTGAACCTTACCCCTCAACTTACTACCCACCGGCGAAGTCGTTGTCCAGGCGAAGTGCGGTGTTCCTCCGCTTCTTTGTATTCCTGTGTTCATGTATGCCTCATTGTCGTAGAGTACGTAGAGTACGCCGTGACCACGCTCAAGCATGCCACTGAGGGCCTGCAAACCAATATCATAAGTACCACCATCACCAGCGATAACCATGACCTTAGCCTTAGTATCAAGGATACCCTTCCTCCTAAGCACCTTTAACGCAGACTCCACGCCAGACGCCGCCGCGGCTGAGTTCTCAAAGGCCACATGCAGGTAAGGCACGCTCCATGCGGTGTATGGGTACGAAGTCGTAGTTACCTCAATACAGCCAGTTGCATTAACCACAATCACATCCGACCCAGCCGCCTTAAGTAACCACCTAACGGCTATTGAAGGACCACAGCCAGCGCAGGTCAGCTGTCCAGGACCGTAGTACTCATCTAATGGTAAGTCCTTTATTGTCCTGAAGTACATCTTCATGCCTCACCACCCCTTAGCCCCATGAATATTGTCTTTCTTGGGTATTCACCAGTCCTTGCGTATTCATCAAGCGTTTTATAAAGGTTATAGAAGTCGTCAACAAGCATTGTCCTTTGGGATATGCCGTGGATCACAGAGATTATTGGCTTATCAATTCCCCTACTGTATAGTGCAGAGACTACGTCGTTGAATACGGGACCCTCATACGTATTGCCAGGCGATAATGCCCTATCAATAACAGCTACCGCCTTGGCGTCCTTAATGGCATTGACTACCTCATCCGTGGGAAACGGCCTAAACAACCTTATCCTTAAAACACCAGCCCTTAATCCTTTTTCCCTGGCCCTTATGGCCGCCTCCTTTGCGTTACCACTTGATGCGCCTCCATAGGTTATTAATACGTAGTCCGCATCATCAATCATATACCTCTCTACGATATCGTAATTTGTTCCAAAGGTCTTATTGAATTCATCATGGACCTCCTTGATCATGCTCTTTGATTCCTTAAGCGCGTTAATTACCTGGTACTTGATTTCGTAGTACCAATCAGGGCTTGCGATAACTCCTATGGTTATTGGCTTCCTTGGGTCAAGCCTATGCCTATTTAGGTTCCTTGGTGTGAATTTCCTGACATAATCCTCATGGTAAATCTCCACTGGTTCTGTGGTGTGGCTCATTAGGAATCCGTCGTAGGACACCATGACTGGCAGGAGAACCCTGCTATCCTCCGCAATCCTATATGCCATGATTATCGAATCATAAACCTCCTGAGCCGAAGAAGCAATCATGACTATCCACCCCGAATCCCTGGCACTCATTATGTCCTGGTAATCACCATGAATACTTATTGGTGCTGATAATGCCCTACCAGGGACGGCCATGACTATTGGAAGCCTTAAGCCAGACGCTATGTAGAGTACCTCATGCATGAATTCAAGGCCTTGAGCCGACGTCGCAGTAAACACCCTGGCGCCGGTTGCTGCTGCGCCAACAACAGCCGAGAGCGCGCTGTGTTCGGACTCCACCGGTATGTACTCGGCATCTATCTCGCCATTAGCTACGAACTCGGCCAACTTCTCTATAATAGTGGTCTGTGGCGTTATTGGGTATGCGGCAATAACGTCGACGTCAACAGACTTAACTGCGTAAGCTGCTGCATAGTTTGATGTTAATCCAAGCCTCTCCTTAACGACCTCCTCCCTAACACTTAAGGCTTTAGCAATTGCCATCATCCAGTCACCTCGGGCACCATCTTTATTGCCTTGGTTGGGCATTCGTGGGCGCATATTCCGCAGCCCTTGCAGTGGTCATAATCAATCTCGTAGGTCAAGTCGTACTTCCTACCTGACTTTGTTGTGTAGG
>NZ_BBDN01000021.1 GCF_001316265.1 Vulcanisaeta sp. JCM 16159
GGTAAGTAACGCCTTTTTATCCACGGCATCATTCAGTGACTTAACGATAAATATTAAGTCGGCAACCAACTCCCTAATATTCATCATCAATGCCTTAAAAGGGGAGTGCAGGGCACAAGACTCAGTAAAAACAATCAATACACGCTTACGTGAACAAAACACGTTACCTATTATGAATCACCACGCCATAAATAAAGCCAGGGAGTTTGCGTGATCTCATGCACACTCTCCATTTTACAAAGCATTAGGCATCGTTGGAACAGACTCGGTTTTGAAAAATTGAAATACCGTGGGAACAAGAATTCAATTTCTCTAAAGAATCGTGGGAACAAAAACAATTCGTAAGCATTAAGAGTAGAAACACGCATCAACGAGAGCCAAGAAAACAAAGAGAAAAACTTAATAGAGAAATAAATAAAGCAACCACCTCAAAGAAGATTTCAATAGAATATTGAGGGGTCAAGCCCGTGAACCGTAGCCCTGGTTGGGTGTTCCTAGAGGATTTTAATGGAGTATTGAGTGAGTAAGGTGGTTGGCTTGCTCTCGTTGGATCATAGCACTCCGCTTGAAGCCTGGCTTATCTTAATTAATAGCAATGTGGGTATTCTATATTGTAATGATGTTGACTAGGTCTTTTTCGTCGCGCAGCATTTAAATACGATGTTTCTGGCTTTTCACGGTCTTTTCACGGGTGCTTCCTTAAATACATCTGCGTTTTGAATTCATTGATGAAGTTCTCAATATTCCTTACTGTGGGAATTGCCCTACTGGTTATTATGGGTGTTGCCGTTTTGCATGCTCAGGGTGTTAGTTCCTCCATTGGCGTTAATGGGAATGTTAATGCCTCAGGTCTCACCGCATCCTACTACATCCACTTAATTATGGCTGAGCGCTGGGTTGAGGCTTTGAATGCGAGTGGCATTAATTCTACATCGGTGATTGAGTTAATTAATGAGGCTGAGTCCTATGCAAATGCTGGTAATTACCTAAGCGCCATTACCACGTTGAATAATGCAATTAATTTGGCCTCTCAATTAATGGTTGGCGGTCATGTTAATGAAACACAGACAATACTCAGTGACTATACCTCACTGGCCTCTACCGTAAATAATACGGTGGTTAATAATTTACTGAGTAATGAGAGCCTTGCTAACTTCACGTTAAGGATTCTCTCCGTATTGGGTAGGTACGGTAATGCCTCTCATTTAGTTATTATGGGCATGACCATACTAAGCAATGAGGAGAGGAGCCTTTATTCTCACGTACCACCCAGCGCCTTCCTAGGTCTAAATACCGCGGTGAATATACTGAATATGACCTTCAATGAGGTGATGAATGCCGGCTTTAATTCAACAGTCAAGCAATTAATAATACTGAAGGCTGAGGTGATGGCAATTTCATTGCTAACCCCACCAAACGTAAGAGTTCACGTATTACCTCAGGCGGTTGGGCAATACCTAGCACTGTTGAGTGAAAATGCTTCGGTGGCTGCGGCACAATTGTCTGAGTTGCTAAATATGACGATATCAATACCGCCGCAGTTAATGCAGTGTGTGGGTAGTATTAATGAGACGTTAATACCGTTGGTTAATGAGTCACTGAGTGGGCCGGAGGTCTATGCCCTAACTAACGATTTCATTAATAACTACACCAACTGTCTATGGCAAGTGAGGGAGTTCATTAATGAGGTAAATACTACGCATGCCGTAATTACCAGGTTCATGGGTATTGCTGAGGAATTGAATAATTCCGGGCTGTCGAATTTAACCCCCTACCTTCTCAATGGGTATTTCCAGTGCAGGTCAAAATTAATTAATGCCTTCAGTAGTGGTAACGCCACATTAATAAGGCAGGTACTTGATCAATGTAGGTATGAAGTACATAATTATGAGAATGAGACCTACTACACCATTTGGGTTATGAATTTAACGAGGAACTATCTATCGTATGTTAACTCCACTATTTGGAGCTTAGCGAAGCAGCATGGGATTGGTGGCGTAATGCCCACGTTATGCTACGTGAAGCTCAACGGCAACGTTATTGGTAACATAACCCTAATAATTAAGGAGATGCTCAACGGCACAATAACACCGGTGGAAGCCCAGACCCTAATAAATGAGTATCTAGGGAATATTACTAATTCAACGCCATCATTAGTCGCCGGTTGCCTTGGAATACCCGTGGGGCCTCACACCTACGTACCAATGATTAACTGGACAGGCCCAGGTAATTGGACGACCATAAAGTACCCCAGTGCAGTTGGTGAATTGACAATAAACTCTAATGGGAGTGCTGAATTGATGATAAACGTGACGAACCCAACACAGGAAAGCCTATACATAAGTGGGTTCAGTATTGGCGGGTTGGCATGCACATTCTCGAGCCCGGTAGAGGTTAATGCCAATTCCCAGGGTACCCTCAGGCTTGACCTAGCCATTGGCAGTAATAAGGTCACCAGCGTAACAGGCCTGGGCGCATCAGGAGACGTCGTGGTTTCCCAGGGAACTAACGTGAATTGTATTGGGTATCTACCGACCATGTTTATGCCGTCGATACTCAACGGTGAGTTATACCTAAGTAATGGTATGTGGATAACACTCTTTATAACGGTAAGCGCAGGGACTAATACATCACTTAATTACGGTTGGGGGTAGTTGGTGATATTTAATCCACTCAGTCGATATATGAATTGTTCAATCCCATAGAAACTACGGGTTTGTTCTTATCAACACCGAATAACTCAGCTATTAATGGGCATTTAGCCCTGAATAGGAAGATTACGTTGCTGAGTTTCGGTTTCCTCTCCATGAATGACTCAAGGTTATCAAGCCCCTTAGAAATAACTAAGTCGTAGTTAACTAACTCCATCACTACGTCATCGTACCAAAAGGCCGAGTAATTACCGGGTAATGCCCTAACCTCAAAGTCTCTGGCGAAGTTAATGACGTAGTCATAAGTGACGTCGACCTCATACGGCCTACTCCTTGCATACACTACGACTTTAGCACCCATTGAGGACAACCTCCTAATGAGTAGTAGGTCAAATTGAAACTCACCGGCATTATCAACCAGGTAGGCGATACTCCCTGCATGGCTAAGCCTACTCCTTAGGTCCTCGGGATTAGTACCTAGCCAGGTTGGTTCCTCAAGTATGTTCCTCACAAAATCATCAATGCTAAAGTCGTAACCCCTCATTGGTATATCGACGGAGTTCGCAGAGGCTGCGAGCCTCACATAATTAATAACATCATTGCCAAGCTTAACCTACTAATTAACTCGCCCGCAACTTTCTCGAGCATGGATTTTTCATTACCATGCGGATCAGCCATGCCAAGGTATCTGGTTAGATGATTAAATGACTCAATAAACACTGTTGCCCTACCCAGGGTGATAGGTCCAGCACGACCCTGCCCAGATTAGAGAATGGCCTCACGTCATTGATACCAAGCCTTCTTAATTCGCCGAACCTGGATTCGAGCGCACAGAGTAGGCAATCGCTAATGCTTACATACCACGGTTTTCGCATGAGCATTACAGTCCGTGATTGATGCCGGACATTAAATAATAAATATTGCGTGCCGTGATAAGTAAAATTAATACTCAATGTTTTATGAACTTGATGGCATAACGAAATGGCCAAACCACCTGATGCACCTATTGATATTAAACATCACCGACTAAATGCCTTTTTCCGGTTTGTATTATGCGGTTACCGTTAATTTTAATCTTCATGAGACCTCTTATCGAAACGTTACTTTACCTACCTTAATATTGACCACTGACTACTATTATTTTATTTGTGGGAAATGCTATGATAACTATTATGGTAATTGTTAAAAAAATAGGAACAACACCATTAATGCGTGTTCTCAGATAATATTAGCATTGATTTCATTAGAAGTAAGGTTAGGGCTATTGTTGGTGAGATTCTTAGTTATTACTCGGGTAAGGAGGAGGTTATTAGGAAGATCTTGGCCGCGGTGCTGGCCGGCGGTCACGTGCTCCTTGAGGATAAGCCCGGCGTTGGTAAGACCTTCCTAGCAAAGCTCATGGCAAAGGTCCTGGGCCTGCAATTCTCGAGGATACAGTTCACGCCTGACCTACTGCCCAGTGACATTATCGGCACTAAGGTTTGGAGGCCGAGTGAGGGTAAGTTCGTGGCCATGATGGGGCCCATATTCGCAAACTTCATACTTGCCGACGAGATCAATAGGGCACCACCGAAGACCCAGGCAGCGCTCCTCGAGGCTATGGAGGAGCTTCAGGTAACGATTGAGGGCGAGACGTATAGGCTTCCTCAACCATTCATCGTTATTGCGACCCAGAACCCAATTGAGTACGAGGGCACCTACCACTGCCCGAGGCCCAGATGGATAGGTTCATGCTTAAGATGAGCCTTGGTTACCCGAGCGAGGATGAGGAGAACGAGTTGTTGAGTAGGAGGGTTAAGTGGATGACTGATGACCCAACGGGCTACGCAATGACGGTCACGAACGCAGACGAGCTACTCGCCATTAGACAATTCATTGAGGCTAAGGTTAGGGTTGATCAAGACATTATTAAGTACATACTCGCCTTCAGGGTGATTAGGGATGATGAGAGGGTGGCCGCCGGCCCAAGCCCAAGGGGTTTATTATCGCTTTTGAGGATTGCGAGGGCTATCGCGGTAATTGACGGTAGGGACTACGTAATACCTGATGATGTGAAGTCCGTGGCTCCGGACGTGCTTGGGCATAGGATTGTGCTCAAGCCTGAGTACGCGATTGAGGGTGAGGTGACGGGTAGGGACATAGTCATGGAGTATCTGAGCAAGATACCCGTGCCCAAGTGATCACTATGGTTAGGGAGATAGTGAGGTCATACTACCTACTCCTGGCACTACCCGTTTTTGTGGCCATAATGGCCCTCATAGACACAGCAAGGGAATTACTAATGACTATTATATTCTCGGTGCTTATGGTATCCCTGGCTCTGGCCACAGATGCGAAGCCCGCCATAACCATGAGCATTGACCTATCAAAGACCAGGGTGTTCGCCGGAGATGAGGTTGAGGCTTCGGTTAAGGTGAGGGTCAGGGGTGGGCTTGGGCTCGTTTCCATAGCCATGCCGCCAGCCTCATATGGAGACTCGAGGAGGTATAGGGAGGGGTTCGAGGTGACCAATGGTAAGGCAGCCCAAATAATCTTTAAGGGATTTAGGGACGTGGAGAGGGAGTTCAAGTTCAGGGTTAAGGCATTGAAGAGGGGTGTGTACGAGTTCGGGCGCATTAGGTATACCTATCACCACCTCTTTGGTCTTAGGATCATTGAGGACGAGCTTAACGAGGGCATTAGGCTTGTGGTTATGCTAGGTACAGGGTCATCAGGAGGGGTATTGGCAGGATTAAGCTTCCACGGTTACGCCTAGGGTGACCCCGAATAGGCTTGGCCTCATTCAACGGACTTCATGGACATCAGGGAGTACGTACCGGGCGACCCATTCAAGTTCATTAATTGGAAGGCCACGGCAAGGTCCATAGAGGGTAAACTAATGGTTAATAATTACGAGAGGGAGGGCCTCAGGAACGTGATATTCCTAGCGGACCTGGGCCCCTGGATGAGGCTCGGCTACCCGCACGAGAACCCACTTGAGTTTGGTGCCTCTCTTATACTCTCCCTCACTAAGGTCCTGCTTAGGTATGGCTATAACGTGGGTCTATGGACGATACCGCCAAGCGACGTCTATGTAATGCCCTCCTCAGGCCAGACACAGTTCTATAGAGTACTGAGTGCGTTACTTAGGATCGAGCATGTGGAGGAGCCTAAGTACGAGTTTGCAGACCCAGCACTGCTGAGGGTTATCATGGAGACAAGGCCAATACTAATCGTCATTACTAACATAGCCAGTAAGGATGTGGTCGCAGCCCTCCGGAAGTCCCTATGCATAGGGCCAGGGGGTAGGTGTAGGTTGTTGGGTAGGGCGTTGGTCATTGATGTGGCCCACGGGTCCATGATAATGAGGGAGAAACTGGGTGATTATGAGTTGACCCGGTGCATTGGGCGCGTGGGTACGAGGGCCAGGCTGTACAGGGCGTTGCCCAAGGGCGTACTGGTGGTGCCCTGGGACCCTGGTTGTGAAAACGTGGGTCTAGCCGTGGCCAGGCTCATGCCTAGGGTGAGGTGGTTGTCATGAGGGCAGTATCCGCAGTACTGGCCCTATTGCTCCCTCTGACGCCATTCATGGTCTTCATGACCATGACTGATTACTCGAGGCTCTTTATCTACGTATTCATGGGCATAACCGCAGTAATCGGTGTGGTAGGGCTGGTCAGGGGTAAGGGCTTGGGTAGGGCTGGTTTGTTCTCGGCATTCTCATCAATGGCCCTTTTAGCCTTCGCCATGGGTTATATACCGTACACAACAGGTATTGCGTTAGGGACTGTGAGTGAGTCAACCCTTAAGTGGCTTGCCCTATCGATAACCCTATCCATCTATGCATACTTCCTCGGGAGCGTCTGCGAGGCAAGTAACAGGATTGCTAAGAGAATGAGGGAGTTGGACTACGGCGTTGAGGGGCTTAGGGAGTTGGACGTGACGAATGCCGTGGTGATCGGCGTTGGCGCTCTGCTGCTTGGGGTCTCCTTCGTGATCACCCTGCTAATGGAGGTATTGAGGATCATTAGTTTAGCGCCAATAATGGCGTTACTGATATTCATCACGGTATACCTAATAGCCATGGTAATAGCGAGGATGCATAGGAGGTGAGGGCTATGAGCATTAAGATAACGTTGAGTGACCTGGGGTTTATGGATTTATTTAAGGCATTTATTGCCTGGACCATAGTACTCCTAATTGTGGCTATAATAATTAATCTCCTAGTTGGGACGCAGTATGCCACCTTTATACAGGAGGATCCGCTTAAGGCCGCTAGGGACTTTGCCGAGGCCTTTGTAACGGTGGTCAACCCATCAGCCCATCCATCAACCTTTACCAAGATAGCCAGTAGATATAGCATCTCGCAAATATTGTTCTTTGCATTATCGGCTATTGTTAATTCAATATTATTCACAATTTTTGGATTAGCTCTACTGTCTGGTTTAAGGTTGTGGTTTGGCGTACATACTATTTGGAAAAGCCCTAGGTCAATCCTCGGCCTCATTGCGTTGACTGGTGCATCGCTATCATTAATTGGACCTGTGTTGGCATTGATTGGTTTAGTATTACTACTTGTCACTGATGTTACTCCGGTTGTTAATCAGGGGATGGTATTAACGTTAAACTCACCCTTCATTTACATGACTCTTCCATTTCCATGGCCAATAACGATAGGCACATTTTTATGGATTCTCGGTATCGGCATTATTGGGGCCCTCCTGTTAATTCTTCTCATTAGGAATAAAGATTTCCTTGGCATTGCATTTATGGCAATATTAATAATTGGGTCAGTACTATCAATTATTGGGATGTTACTGATAGGATTCATATTAATGTTAATTGCCAGCGGACTTGTGGTACTAACAAAGGTGGGTGTTGCCGTATGAACTCAAGAACAGCTGCAATAATCTTTCTGGTAATCGTGCTCATAATTACCTGGATTCTAATGAGCTCGATAACACCATTGATAATCAAGACCAGCGAGTCTAAGTCAAATAACGTGGTGAATATAGTGAGCGTCAGTAAATCACAAATGCCAGGTATTGGGCTTGGGACTGGATTATTCGGCTCAGGCTTCGGCATTAATGGTTTAGGCACTGGATTATTTGGTAGCGGCTTTGGTTTTTCAGGTATTGGTTTCGGCCTTCACGGTTTTGGGAAGTTTGGAACGTTGGCCATGCTCTTCATAAACGAACCAATAATAAGTCCATTACCGCCACATATTACGCAACCTGCCATATCGCTTACATTTAGTAATGCGCTAATGATATCCCCAGTATTTTCTTGGTCAACAATTACGGAACAGCCAGTCAATATGGGTAGTGAAGGCGGTGGAGGGGGTGGAAGTGGCGGAAGTAGTGGTGAGGCTGCCAATGGTTTTCATGGCATTAATTCCATGAATAATGAGGTTGTTAAGACCGTGGTAATTAAGATATTCCTACCCTGCTACTGTGGATCCTTATAGCCATAATAATCATACTCCTAGCATTCGCGGTGATAAGCTCAAGGAACTCCCTAATGAGGCTCAGGCTAATTAATGAGGAGAGGAGGAGGAAGGCTGAGAGGAAGCCGAAGGTTAGGACTGAGGTGCCGAGACCAAAGCCAGTGGAGAAGCCACAACAGGCACTGCCGAGGATGGAACTACCCATTAATGGTCTCCCGGTGCCCCTCAGGGGTTGGGGTGGTGGTAAGTTCATCGACCTCGGTATTGATAAGGATTTACCACTCACCTGGAGGTTAATGACCCGTTGCCGTTCACGGTAAGTAATGGCGCATACCCTGAGCTGCACCCTGAGGGTGAGGTCGTAGACAACGCACTGGTGTTCCACAGCCCTGGCTGTCACGAGATTAGGGTTAGGGTTGGTAATGATATTGCCGAGTCTCATAAGATACTTATTGTTGAGGATTATGGGCAGGATATCATGAGCGCATTTAGGGCTAACATGGCAATGCATGGACTTGAGGGCATTGAGAATAAGACGCCTAGGGAGGTCTGCATGGAGTTGGCGGGTAGGGGGTTAATGAGCGAGGCGAGTTGTGAGTCTTGGGTGAGCCTCAGGGTGTTTGAGGCCGTTAGGTACGGCCATGTCGACGTTGATAGGAGGCTCTACGAGGACTTTATACGTGGATTAACGAAATTGAGGGATGCGTTGGTCATGGGGTGCCCAGCATGAGCCTACGCAGGTTGGGCAGGCACTACGGGGTCAGGATCGGCATTGTAATTGCAGTACTCTTAATAGTCCTTGCCCTGGGTCCATCAATGACTAGTTATGCGCCGTCACTATCATTATTTATTAAGTGGTTGATTAACGTAGTATTGTTACCACTCATTATTTACCTAGCCATCAGGTTAACTGGGGAGACTTTAATGACTAGGGCTGGCACGGCATTTAAAGCACTTGGCAGCACATTAGTTGGTGTAGTGTCGCCAATCGTGCTTGCTTACCTATTCCTGAATGGTACGTTGGGTATAATCTCATACGTAATACACTTCAACAAGCTCCCAAGTATTTTTGCTGCATCATTTGTGATCATCGTTGGCGCCGTGATCGTAAACTATGGTAGGGGCTTTGGGGAGCCCATTAAATCATCACTAAGGTACATAGGCTTTGCAATACTTCTGTATGGAACTGCCTGGCTAATGGCCATAGCCTATGCACCGCTTGGTACACCATTTCTCTACGCATCGATTGGTTCAGCGTTGATGGGCGTGGCGATTCTCATCAGCTACACCCATCACTAAAACCCTTAGCTGATGACTTATCGAGAGTTGCAAGGCCAATTGTGGCGCTGCTCTTTGTTGTGGGTCTCATGGCGATGTTTGCACAAATACCACAGTTAAGACCATACAGTGGTTACCTAACCATGATGTCGATGATCCTATTGGCCATTGTAGTGGTCATCATTGGTTACAGGCTCTATACCGTATTTTCAGGTATTGCCGAGAGGATTGCTGAGAGGATCTATGAACAACACGTTAGGGAATCGCCATTACTCGCGTCCAGTGAGGATGATGCATTCGTAAACGCAATCAACGACTTCGTGAAGCGAGGCAGAAAGGAAGAATTGATAGCCTACGCCGCCTACGCCCTCGCCAACTGCGACATGGACTTCATGGAAATTAATAAAGCGCTAAGGGGGCTTATGGATTACGAACCACCCCAGTACGTAGGTATTTGGCCCTGGGAGAGGCGTAGTGTTGAGGAGACAGCCACGAAGGACGCTGAGGTGAGGAAACAATTGATTGCAGAACTTATGAAATTAATAACTTCGTGCAAGGCCACGTAAGGACTACACACTCAAGGTCTCATGAACTAACCCTCCTCTTTATCGTTACTGGGTCACTCTCATTAAATCTCTCCTCAAGCCATGGGTCACCATTATCGTGATAACCAAACGATTCCCAATAACCAGGTTCGTTACTATCCATGATTATCAACTCACTAAGGTATTTGGCGCTTTTCCAGCCGTAGCGCGACGGCACGATAAGCCTCAATGGAAAGCCATGTTCCCTAGGCAATATTTTCCCATTCATTGCGTAGGCAATTATCGTTGTTTCCTCAAACAAGGCGTTCAATGGTAAGTTCGTGATGTAACCATCGATACCGACAGCCATTACATAGTCACCCCTGGGCTTGGCAATATCCATTAAATACCTCGTTGGTATACCTCTCCACTCCACATTTAACACACTCCAACCAGTGACGCAGTGAAAATCAGTGACTAGGTCCGCACAGGGTGCTTTCGTGAGTAATTCTATATACGGTATTTCAACCTCATTCTCAACGAACCCCGTCACCTTCAATCTATACCTAATTACATCAACATTTTCGGAGGGTCGTAAACATCGTATATCACGAAACGAGGAATAACCCTTTGGTTTGGTGGTAATTCCCGTCTATAAACTAATTTACTGCACGTCCTACTCAATGCGGTCTTAAGGACGTCATCAATCGCATTACTCACGGATTAATTGAAATGAGTGCCATTAATAAGTCCTAGGTTTAGTTTTCACTGAGAGTAACATTTCACATAGTTTATGGAAATACTTAAGTAGCCTAAAATAGGATTAAGAAACATGGTGTTTTCTAAGAATCCGGTAGATGTTATTAGGGATAGAAAATTTTCGCAGGGTGAGGTTACAGATTCGCTTAGGCTCGCTATTATGGCTGAGCTCGATGCCATAAACCTATACCTGCAATTGTCCAGGCTTATTGATGATGAGAGGGTTAAGAGAGTATTTGAGGACATAGCTAAGGAGGAAAAGACGCACCTTGGCGAGTTCCTTACGTTACTTAAATCCTATGACCCTGAGCAGGTTGAGCAGTTAAAGGCCGGTTCAGCAGAGGTTGGTGAGTTAACGGGCATCAAAGCACCAGCAAATGACCCTAATAATGGCCAAAAGACGCCAGGCTCGACTAATAATGCCAGTGATCCTCCGTCTGATGTGGTTTCATCATCGAACTTAAGTCCAGAGGAACTTAGATACGTACAGGATAGGATTAGGGAGGTTGCCAATGGTGTAAGACGGTTTAGGAAGTACTTAACCGTTTATGAGGCTGGTCCTGGGCTCGATGCTGTGCCACTCGATGAGGTGATTATCGGTTCCCCAATAACCGCGACCAGGTCAGTGATACCATTTAAGGAGTTAAGTGTGAAGTTCTCAATTTCGCAAAGGCAGGTAGAGTACGCCAGAGCCAGGGGTGAGGGGGTTTACTCGGTAACCGCTGATCAAGCAGCTATTAGGCTTGGTTATGAGGAGGACTCAACAATACTTAGTGATATTTTGGGTAATCCTAAGGTTAAGTCAATGGGCGTCTCGTCATGGGATATGCCGGGTTCAGCTGTCAATGAAGTATCAAGCGCAGTTAATGTACTGTATAGTAATTATATACCTGAGCCGTACGTATTATTCGTAAGCCCTGGCAGGTATACAAAGCTCTTAATGGTTGTTGAGAAGACGGGCGTTATGGAGTTAACGAGGATTAAATCGCTAGTTAAGGATGTAGTGATTATTCCTCAGTTAAGGGATGACACGGCATTGCTGCTGTCTACCCATCAGTCGGTCATTGACGTGGCCATGGGCATTGACACGGCATTGAATTACCTAGGCCCTGAGGATGGGACCACGGCTTCGTGCTGTGGGAAACACTGGCTATTAGAATTAAGGATCCCAGAGGCGTGATTGTTCTTAGGCAGGGCACTTAGGTTAAAGGTATAGGGTTGGTAAATGGATAGTTAGAATTAAATACTTGTTACGGTTTCGTCTTCCGTGGGTTTCGTAAACCTATTAATAAATATATTTAACTATATTGGGATAATCGCCTTCGCCGCATCAGGTGCATTCAAGGCATATGAGAAGAATATGGATGTCCTCGGTGGGATAGTACTTGGCTCTTCAGTGGCCCTTGCAGGTGGCATAATTAGGGATGTACTAATTGGTATATTTCCACCGACGAACATTGTTT
Source organism: Vulcanisaeta sp. JCM 16159 (assembly GCF_001316265.1). Lineage (GTDB taxonomy): Archaea > Thermoproteota > Thermoprotei > Thermoproteales > Thermocladiaceae > Vulcanisaeta. The sequence goes on from NZ_BBDN01000021.1 coordinate 12,101, forward strand.
ACATACCCTACCCAGCAACCGCGATAATAGCGTCATTAATAGCATACGTGTTTTACCCATGTATTTCTAGGTACAAGAATGCCCTCATGTATGCGGATGCCGTTGGCCTTGGTACCTTCTCGGCTGTTGGTGCTGAGATAGCTGTTGAGCACGGCCTTAATGTCCTTGGTGTGATACTTATGGCTGCCGTGACGGCCGCAGGCGGCGGCGTTATTAGGGATGTGCTGGCCGGTGAGGTTCCCACGATATTTCGACGGGATATCTACGCAACGGTAGCGATGCTTGGTGGCGTAATATACCTAGTGTTTAAGTCGCTGCTGGGTAGCGAGACTGCGGTTTTAGCCACCGCCGTCATTATAATAATTACCAGGTTCGTAATAATTATGAAAGGCCTTGATAAGGCATATGTAACAATACGCTTATCGACACGTAATCCATCAGAGAGCATGAGAAGTACTGAGCAGAGGGGGGTCAATCCTCGTTCACGTTGATGCTTAATTCACGGGCCGTATTTATTAACTTATTAATACGGCTCCAGGACTATCCCTAATTATCACCACATTACCCATAAACTCGACATTTACACCTAACTTACTTATTGACGATTTTAATAATTCATAGGAATTCATGTCCATGACCACGACGTAATTACCCTCCGGATCTTTTCGACGACTTACGTTGAGCCCCCTCACCCTCACCATTGGCGCTCACCCTTACCCCTAAGGTCTTCTCCACGCTCTCTAGTGAGTATCCCATGATCCTCGTTAGGCGTTCGAGCAACTTTTTCTTGAAGGTATCGCTTGTGGCCATTAACCTGAGCAGTGGCATGTAGTATAGAGATACCTCGGAGCTACTGACGTGGAGCTCTGTCCTAAGCCTATTGATTAGGGCATCCCTCATCTGCCTCATTTCCTTAGTCTTAGCCAGCAGCCTAATTCTCTCCGGGAATGTTAACCTAACGAACCTAGCGAGGGGAGGCTTATTACGCACCAGCGCTACCCCAACAGTCATAAGCTCAAGCATGTATGGCATTAATTCCCACTCCTGTGTCTTTGCAATCCTGCCTTTAACCACGTCAGATAGTGATAGGTTATCGAGGGCCTCACTAACGGCTTCGATGGACTTCGCATACACGGAGGGTATGTTATCCAGCACCCAGGGGTAATAGCTTTCCCAGTCAAAGCTTGGTAGGAACGTGACCGACCTGGCATCCTCAAATCTCCTTGCATGGAATACCTTGTCGAGTATCCTGAACATGTCGAATTGATGGGCTCTCTCAGTCACGGTAACATCATCCCTAGTCAGAACCCTCTTACCCTCAGCAGCCGCCTGCAAATCATTTATTGCAGCCCTAACATCACCACCCGACGCAACCGCAATAAGCTTGAGCGCATCCTCCTCACACTTAATACCCTCGGCGTTACATATCCTTCTTAGTATTGTCAATATATCCTCCTCACCAAGGGACTTTAGTTGAATAACCTCAGCCTCGTCCCTTAACTCCCTGAACTTAGGGTCCCATGGGTTATTCGCAGTCATTATAATGGGCCACGTGGACTCCCTAATCAACTCCACAATAGCTGCTAAACCACCCCTATCTTCCCTAACATTCAGCCCATCAACCTCATCGAAGAGTATAATCCTACCTTTAAAGCCGAAGAGTGAACTCATCTTCATTGAACTACCAATTACTTGCCTAATCCTCTCGCCAGTCCTAACATCACTTGCATTCAACTCGAGAACCTCGTAACCCCTCTCATTAGCCAGTGCGTAGGCAAGCGTTGTCTTACCGATTCCCGGTGGGCCGACGAGCATTACAGCCTTCCTGCTTGGCTTACCCTTCTCCCAACCATTTATCCAATCAAGTAACGCCTTCTTAGCCTCCTCCTGATTAACGACTTCAGAGAGCCTCCTTGGGCGGTACTTCTCAACCCACGGTATTTTCTTGGACAAATTAATATCACCTCTTTTTAGCAGGTGCCTTGGCTTCCTTACTAGTTCCTAATCCATACTTCTTGCCGATTAGCATGAGCCTTGCCAGGAACGCCGAGAGCTGTATTTCCTCATCAGAACCCTCGGTAAGCCTATAATCAATGTCAGCGGCAACTTCGGCGATCTCAACCTTAGCCTCATCAGGGACATTAATAGCACCGCTCATTATTTGCCTTTGTATTACCCTCAGTATTTCAGTTCCTGATACACCATGTTCGTACATTAAAGTCCTCAGTTTGTTCCTTGCATTAATAAAGTCGCCATTGAAAGCCGTATTAACTAGGTCAACAATGTCCTTAGGCTCTATATAACCAACAGTCTTGTAAATGACCTCGGGCGTTATTTCCTTAGCCGTAGCCGCAGCGGCCTGTAGTGTGTTTATTGCCTTTCTCATGTCTCCCTGGCTTATGTCCCATATTGCTCGAGGGCCTCATCAGTGACCTTAACACCCTCCCTCGAAGCAATCTCCCTAAGCCTACCAAGAACAGAATCCCTGGGAAGCGGTGAGAACCTAAACATGGCGCAGCGGGACTGTATTGGGTCGATAATCCTAGACACGTAATTGGCAATGAGTATGAACCTGGTCACGTTGGCGTACATTTCCATCATCCTCCTAAGGGCTTGCTGGGCATCCGATGTCATGTTATCAGCCTCATCAAGAATTATTAACTTATACGGTGCCTTACCCATCGGCGCCGTTCTTGCGAACTCCTTAACTCTCTCCCTAATGGTGGTTATACCCCTCTCGTCACTCGCATTAAGCTCTAGAGTATTCTCACGCCAAGCATCACCATAAAGTTCACGGGCAATGGCAAGAG
>NZ_BBDN01000022.1 GCF_001316265.1 Vulcanisaeta sp. JCM 16159
CCCGAAGGACCATAGGTAGAACTCGGCCCTGGTAATGGGCTTACCATTATAGAGGTACTTGACCGCAGTATTAACAAGCCTCTTGTTAAGTATGCTCTTCCCAATATCGTACTGTATTAGAAATAGTAACTTCATGAGCTTTTTAAGCCCATCCATAGACCCGCCAAGTCTCACGAGTACCCAGTAAACCACATCCCCAAGCCCATACTCAGTCATCTGAGACATTACACTAGTATTACTAGGATCATCAACCTCCCTAATAGTCATATAAGGTAAAATAACCACCACCCTTTTAAACCCCACTCCAGTTAAACAAAACTTTTGCAGTACTCTGGGCGTTTATGAACCCGTGTAAAACATCAATGCTGTGGATGGTATTGAGAGATTGAACAAGACACGAGCCGTGGCTTTAACAACTACGGAAAACCCCTTTCTGTAGTCACCACGTGTCGTGGTGACGAACGTGAACGAGGCAGCCACAGAAAGGGACCCCTTTCCGTGCAATAATTCACTTGGTCTTTCGTTCTAACTGTTTCACGGGGCTTCGTTAACGGGCTTGACAAGCCGTGAAACAAAAGGTGGAATTGTTTCACGGTATGTGGAAGGACGTGCGATAAACCTGTTGAGGCACGAATTACAAACCTAATGATTTAACCCCAACTGTTTCATGGAATTGACCTCCGCATTCGATTACTCATCAAGGGGAAATACAGTTGCAAGCTTTCGAAACGATTATAAATCAATTAAAACTAAAATAAGTAAGAAGTGCTCAAAACCGCATGAAGTGGTAGGTTATCATTAAAAGTGACCGAAGTTCATGAAGTCTATGTTGCGTTTAAAGCCGTGCTTTACTCGATTTTGGTGTTGAACGCCTAGTGGCCCGGCGGTGTGTTGAGTAGCATGATGCATGTGCCTCTTAAGCACGCACCATGCCTTCTCTGTTGATTTTTGCTTTGTCGTTATTGGGCTTGGTGCCTGCCCTGATGACCCTCACCCAGGGATTTGAGTCCAGGTCGTCCTGGCCCGAGGGATCTGGACTACTGGTTGTCTGGCCAACTGGGTTACTGGCAGTCTAGCTGTTTGGATTACTGGTTGTCTGGATACCGCCATGCCTCTCTAGGTACTCCTCCAACGCCTCATTGATGATGTCGCTGATTGTCCTGCCCTCGTTGAGGGCCTTTAGTACTAGTGCCGTGTGTATGTCCCTGCTAGGTAAACATAAACGCCCCTATACCCAAGTCTCCTATAGCCGCGCCTTGGCATCCCACATTGCCTGTGCCAGGATAGTTATTTAAGGCCTGGGGCCAGCCAAGTATTGGGGTTGCCTATGGGCGTCCTGAGGGTGATTGGCTTGGTATTCCTCGGGCTATTCCTACTCGCCCTAGCCCTAGTCATAGGGGCTGGGGTAATATTCCTACTAACCCACATGCACCAAACCCAAGCCACAAACCAAACCCAAGCCCCACAACCCCAAACACCACCAACCCAAGGCCTGATAAAAGTAACAAACCAAGCCGCAGGCATAGCCTACATCGGCCCAAACACCACAGCCCTTGCGGGCTACTACTGCGTGAACACGGCAATACCAAGCACCTACTCAATACAACTCAATACCAAATTGAGCAACGGCTACTGGCTCCAGGACGTGTACTCAACAATTAATGAAATAATTAATGGCGCCCCAACGCCAGGCTTCAACGCCGAGGTCTGGACACCACCGAGCTGGGACTGCACTACCGAGAATAATAGCGGAATAATCGTGATATCATGTCATTCACACTTGGTTGGTAATTACTACCTAACCTATTACGGAGCCACCTGCGCCTGGCTCATTATAAAGATTGCCAATGGCATCGCCTACTTCGGCTACTCCCTTGATGGCCAATCCATTAACTGGTACTACCAGTACCCAGTGGGTAATGCCACGATAATTGGCAGTGACACAACCCTAGTGGTTGGTGGTTACGGTAATTGGGAGGGCGTAAACTTCACTAATGCTAACATTGTGTTAGCCCTCTACTACTGGAATGGCACTGCTTGGCTACCAGCCCGAGCACCGGCGTTGGTGGTGGTACTGGGGAATGGGTTAGTAATGCCTGGGTTTACTGGAGTAATGGTAGGGCTGTTGTCTCATGGCCCGAGCCGGTCAATCAAACGCCTCAAGTCCCAAGCCCTGGCTTCACTCCTTGAGGATGGAAGAAAAGAGGGGTTTGATTTTAAACACCCCTGGCGAGCCCAGGGGCCTCACCAAGGCATTATAATCGGCTGTGGCACTGGGTATAGGTTGCCGGGCTTCAACAAGTCCTGAGTGATTGAGTTACTTGTCGGGGTAACGACCCATATTGTTTGCCCACCTGGATTACCACTATAAGTCGTCACGTAATTACTCGGCACAGTCACTGTACTGCCAGGGCTCACTTGGACTGGCTGGTACGAGCCGTAAACGCCGTACGTCTGCGAGACTTGGCCAAGCCATTGCCCATCATTCGCCATTTCCTGGCCAGTACCGTAGAGCCACTGCCCAGCAGCCTCGAGCCCACCACCGAGGGCACTACCTAACGCGGAGGTAGTGAGGGTAGCGAGCCCGCCAACGCCCTTAATGATGTAGGAGCCGGCCAGGCCTAGGTAACTGAGTACTGGGTTGCTCTGCGTGTTCTGTATTATCCAATTACTATCATCCTGGGTTGCGCTTATAATATTATTAGTGAGTCCCTGGACTGCGTGATGAGCCACTGGCCAGTATTATACGTATTAGCACCAATCAACTGTAATGCGTCACCACCGCCATCGAGCACGGCTGCTGATATGAAGCCACTACCCTTTATCAAGTCCGGTATGAAGCCTCCAGCCCAATTGTAGAAGGGTACATTAACAGTAGCGTTTCCTCCCTTCTTGATAATTGTATTGCCATTACTGTAGGTGAAGTAGGCTGTGGGTGGTTGGGTTGGTATTGTGAGTGTTATGTTTTGCTTCACTATTTGTGTGAATGATTGGGTGTTGGTGCTTGTGCTGGTGCTCGTGCTTGTGCTTGTGCTTGTGTGGCTTGTCCAGCCTGTTATCTGGGGCACGAGCTTCACAGTGGCCTGTAGCCCGAAGCCAGTGTAGTTGAATACTGCCGTCACGGCTGGTATGAATATGGCGTGGCTCCATTGGTTGGGGTTGTTATGGCTTGCCTCAAAGCCCATTGTTGGTATTAGGAGGCTTGGGTTCACGCCACAGAGGCCGTTTTGGCACATGCCCCTTGGCGTTTGCCAGGTGAGTAGGTACTCCGTGAAGTACTGTATTATTGGGTAGTAGTAGTTGGTGATTGTCCTTGTTATGGTCGTGGTTATAGTGTTCGTGACTACGTAGGTGTTCACTGGCGTCTTGACTTGGTAATTCTGTTTTTGTGGCGTGGTGGTCACGTGATTATTTATTGCGTAGTACGTGACCTTGTAACCATTACTGGTTGGATCCACATTATAGACCGTCTCCCCAGTTTGGGTATTGTACTTGGCGACAGAGACACTATTGGTTCCGGCATGGACGGTGATTGAGTAGCCACCGCCTAGGCTCCTTATTGTGTATCCCATGAGTGCCATGGCGTGGTTGGCCATCACGGCTAGTACTACTAGTCCTAGTATTGTCACTAGTCCTATTGTCCCTATTACCCTCATATATGGTCAATTCCCCAATCACGGCACCGCCTAATTAGGCTTTATCGTGGAGTTCGGTGATGAAAAGATTTCTCGTGATTAGATTCAACAACCGTGGCGAGCTTGAGGATGGTATTAAACGATTAGCCAACGAGCTAGGCATTGACGTTGAACTCCCGTGTGAGGCAGACCGAGAGGCAGGTCGTGAGGCACCCGAGAGGCAAGCCGAGAGGTTGACGAACGTGAGTGAGTCCCCGGGGGAGGCAGGCGCGCACTCCCAAGCCGAGAACGAGGAGGCTCCTAGTACAAATAGCCAAAATGAGTTGGGTGAAAGTAATCAAATGGGGGGTAGAAGTTTGACAAGTGGTACTGAGGTGAATATAGTGGGTGGTAGTGGTAATCAGCAAGCGTGCCCCGAGGCTGGGTCTGGAGCCAAGAGCTTAGGAAGTGCCTTAGGAAGTACTGACCTCCTCCCGCCCTAAAGGGCGAGACTTTCAGTTATTGTAATACAGTTAAACAGCCAAGGCCAGACAGTGAGTGTGTAGAGCCAGGAGGGGGCGGGCATATCAATAACGTGGGGGCAAAGTAGCTCGGGAGCTACGTAAGGGCTTTGACTTGTTTATAAATTATTTTTAAAATATTAAAAACGAAGCAAATAGATTTTGCCTTACTTTATTATTATCACGGTCATGTTGCCCACATACCACCAGTACCACGTGTATGGTAGTGATGTGACTTGGCTATAGGGCATGTCTAGGTTCACCTCGAAGGCCACTGGGTACGCCGTGCCATTGAACAGGGGGCCTATTGGGTTTGTGTAGCAGGGCTGGCCCATAACCGTTACGTAACCCTTCTCAATGAAGTTGCTGGTTATTATTGTTGGGTAGCCAACAATGTATGCCTCATCCCCAGTGACATTCACGTAGAAGTAGGCATACGCGTACTGGTACTCGCCATTGCTCCAGAAGAGCCTCGTGACTGCTCCTGCGAAGAAGTTACCGCTGCAGACCTGCGGCGTTAGCCAACTCATCCTCTCCGCCATTAATGTGCTGTTTGGGTAGAAGATGAGCATGTTCATGAGGTTGAACGACACGCCCAGGGCCGCATTGCCGTACTGAAGCATGCCGGGCTGCTCTGGGCCGTTTATCTCCCAAGTCTCGTTCATGGATAGGTACCTCATGAT
>NZ_BBDN01000023.1 GCF_001316265.1 Vulcanisaeta sp. JCM 16159
GGTGCTTAACCGTGGCTTCGAGCTTTATGAGCTGCGTAAGTTCTTCGCAACCTGGATGATCAGCAGTACTCCTCAGTACTACCACCATAATGCTCAAACTCATAACCCATTCTCTCGTACATCAAGCATACATTCCTCTCACAAGGATCATTCAATGACCAACAATTCATCAATTCCAACTTTTATTAACACTACTTTTAAAATTATACCTATGAGGAGATTAAAGGTTCGTTATTTTGAGGTGGTTCCGTGCCTTCTTCATTCTCTATTATCTTGCGATATGCATTTATTTCTTCATGGTTTCCCCATCTAGTGGGTGTGTTTGAGAGATTGAGAAGGATTGCTAGGTGCATTGTTGGGAGTACTGAGTGTTTATTAATAACGATTTTAATAATTGGCATTATCGTATCCGCAGTCTTTGGGCTAGTGCATATGTACCAGGTGCTGGGGCCGATCATTGGGGCCCTAATATCAATAATAGCCGTACTAGGCAACGACATAGCCAAGCACTACTCATCAACGAGTACGTTAAGGCTATCCCTAGGCATTGGCGGTAAAGATGACCCAGGGCTTGACGTTGAGGTTTTTAATCCAACGCGTAGGGTATCCGCAATGATAATCAATGATGGCAATGCAATAGTTAGGGATGCAAAGGCATCACTAACAATTAAGGTCAGGAAAAATAACGGCCAAGAAACGTACCACCTCGGCGAAATCCTACTACGCAGGGATCAATTTAATGATTGTAAAGAAAAGTATAAGCATATTAAGTATATCGAGGATTTACTTAACTCTCCTAATTGCGGCAATTACCTCGTTAATGAAATCAATCCTCACGTAATTGGTGAGGCACTTCCCTGGGCTTTACCCGAGAGGATAATACCGAGACCTATGGCGTACTTTCCAAGGAGGATTGGGAAGGAGAAAATAAAAGAATTATTTAGTTGTAAAGGCTTAAAGGAGATTATTGATAAAGTGCTTCCTGATAAATTGCCAATGCCCTGGCTCTACACTGATTATCAGCACATAACATCAATATCCCCTGGCCAGAGGAATAGGTTGTTAATCTTTGATTATGTAAAATTGAGTGAAAGTGAGTACCTAGTAATGCCCTATAGCGAATACGGTGGTGGAGGACCAAGTGACCCGTCGTTAAGGCCCTACAGGGCATGCCTAAGGCTAACCAAGGATACGGAGTTGGTGCTTGAGGTCACGGTGCATGGTGAAGGAGCCAGAAAACCACTAAAATTCAACCTATGCATAACCGTAGACAAATTAAACAAACTTGAGGATGCGGTAAAAAAAACGTAAACAAAGGTGGATGCTACAACCAATTACTCCCGGCATTAAACAGCTTCAGATGCTAAGGCCGGAAGTGGGTTGTAAAACCACTGCGAGTCACGACCAAGACAAACCATAACCAAACAACCAACACCAAGCCAAGACATGAGGAGCTTAGGAATTGGTACTTGAGGCATGCACCATGCCTGTTATGTTCTTGGTTGTATTAGGGTTATGTTTTAATAATTTTTCAATGGTTTTAGTGGCTTGGTGGGATGATGGGTGGTGACCTCGTCAGTGCAGCTAGGAGGGGCTGGCTTGGCTCGGTAATGCTCTTCTGGACGCCAATATTTGTGATAATAGCGCTTGCGGTTTCGTTGGCGGGTGCCATCGCGTTAAACTCTGTGGCATTTCTGGTCCTATTCTTTGCCGCATTGATTGCAGATTTCGTTCTTGGCATTATTGGTGTTATCAACCTCGTACTATCAACCCGTGACCTATCACAAATCTACAATGAGCCAGGCATTTGGAGATACATGAGGAGGTTCTTCGCCCTATACATTGCGGGGCTTATTCTCACGCAAATAGCCTCAGCCCTAGCCCCCAACCCTATCGCCGCCAGGGGCAGTGTGTTCCTCTTCATAATCCTGAATATCCCAGCAGCGTACTCCCTGAGGGATGCGTTTAAGCTTTTGAATAAGTTAACGGGTATTACTGAGTTTGAGGACGCCGGTAGGGACTACTGGCTTGGTGCATGGCTCTCACTAATCCTCGTTGGAGCCTTCGTAATATGGTACTCATACTACGTAATGATTAAAGCCTTTGGGAAGTTGAGAGCCCAGGCGAGATAAGTCTATTTTTAGTAATACTTTAAAGTCAAAAATCTGCTATATTTAGACCTTAATGAGTGTTTCCAAGACGCTCTCGATAGGATTAATAATTATTGTGGTTGTTCTAGCGGTTATCGCGGGCTTCTTCGCCTATGAGTGGTACGCAGCCGAGAATAATTACCACGCACTCTACGCCCAGTACGTGAGCCTGCAAAGTAATTACACGGCACTGGAGCAGGTACTCGGCATTGCAGACAAACTACACAAACCTACAAAACCAATACAACTCACTTCAAAGTCAATATAGCGGTCTGCAGGGGCTGTATAACTCACTCGAGAGCCAGTACAACACACTACAGAGTGAATACTCAAGCCTACAAAGCCAGTACAGCAACGTGAGTGGTTTGCTGAATGCAGTCGTCACTGGCATGGTTAGCGACACAGAGACTGACACAGTCTCGCCAGGTGATTATGACTTCCTAATAAGCATTTACGTACCCAGTGGTTGCACGGCTTCAGTTACATTCACGGTGAGCAGCACTGGGCCTGTCACGGTGTACGTGATGGGCGCAGCTGACATGATAGATCTGCTCATTGATGAGTGGGCGCAGTACTATGGTCAATCACCACCATTCACGTGGAGTTACTACTATGAATTCAGCGGCACCTATATTCAACAGACAATTACGCTATCACCGACCTACCAATACGGAGGCAACATGTACTTCGTGGTTGTTTACAACCCCAACGCATACAGCGTCACAGCCACTGGAAGCATAACGCTCAATCACTTAAGTTGTGGTAGTTCTAGTTAGTGAAATAATGCGAGATATAAAACGTGGTTATTTTAAAAAAAGTAATGATGGTTTTATTTTGATATTATTGTTTCATTAACTGCCCTTTTACCAGTTTATTGATGTGTTTATTGTTGGTGGTGTTATGTTTATCTGCGGTACTGTTATGTTTATTGGTGGTATTTGTGGTATTGTTATGTTTGGTGTGGGTATTGTCACGTTGATTGGTTGGATTGTCGGTAATGTACCATTTATAATGCTTGCCTGTGCAGTGCTTGTTAATTGTATGTTCGGTGTTTGTGGTGTGAATGTTAGTGTTATGTTTGTGAACACGGAGACCGTGCTTGCGTTGGGTAGTACATTACTAATCACTAGGTAGTAGCCACCACTACCCAATTGCTGCGTGTCCAGGGCAACCTGGGTATTGAACATTGTAGACTCACCACCGTAGTAATAAGCCGGCCCGGTAAACGACCAAATTTGCTGAGTGTATAGGCTCTTGAAGTAGTTGAATTGGTCCGGGGTGAATATGAAGAGTCTCACCGGCCCCGTACTCGTCACATAAATATTCAATGTGGCGTATTCCTGACCAGTTGGTAAGCTGTACTGGATCGGGACATACTCATAGAACTGCGGGTATAACTCAATGCTAAATGCCGTGACTGGCATTGTCACGGGCCCACTACACCAATTGCTCAGTTCAATCACGAGCCACGTGGTATTCTCAATCTCATAGGAGCAGCCATAGGACTGGTAGTACTGCGGGATGTCTATGTTTGGGCCGGGAATCTCCGTGACTGGGCATGAACCAATAACCACGTAGCTGGGTCCATAACCAATGAAGTAGCCGTAGTACGTGTAGTTCGGGTTCATCAAACCCCTCCAGTGTATTGGGGCATTACTAATCATGTACTGGACATACTGATTAGGCGTGTAACCACTTGGGTATAGGGCCTCCTCACCAGTTATTAGGAAGTCCTGGTACTGGCCTAGGTACTCCTGGTAGTCACCCTCATAGCCGTAGTGGCTAATTGCCGGGTTTGTAATCATTGTGTTAAACCTAACCTGGGCGAAATCACTGAGCCACGGGCAATACTGGAGTGGTGGTGCACCCTCCTCAGCCCTATACTCATTAACAACACCAATGAATTGACCAACCCAGTTAGGGTCAATAACGACCGACTGGGTCGTTGATTGGGTAATCGACGGCTGCGGTAAATTAATTGTTGGTGGGGTGATCGATGATGTGGTTATTACGAATGGCGTTCCTGCTCCAAGCATTATTAATGTACTGATTAGTACTATGAAGAACCAAAGCCCGGTATACCACCTACGCCTAAGCACCAATGCTATGAGCGCCAATATGAATGCAACGGTCATGGGAAGCATCATCTGAACATAAACAGCATAACCCCACATTAATAAGCTCAGGATAAGTAGAATTGCAGCAATAGCACCACCGACCCTACGTCCACCACCCCCGAATGAGTATTTCCTAC
>NZ_BBDN01000024.1 GCF_001316265.1 Vulcanisaeta sp. JCM 16159
AGTGCTTAACCGCGGCTTCGAGCTTTATGAGCTTAGGAAGTTCTTCGCAACATGGATGATCAGCCAAGCGTCCCAGAGAGCATTGTTAATACCCTGCAGGGCAGGGCACCACCAAGCGAGTACAGGGTCTTGATAGAGCATTATTGGAGCCCAAGACACGAGGAGCTCAGGAATTGGTACTTAAGCCACGTACCGTGTTTGTTGTGTCGATGAGTTTTGTGGTGTTCATTCCGTGGTAAACGGCGGGTAAATGCTTAACATGCCTTTAGTTTGTTTCTACTTCTTTACATGTTTTTGCCATTTCGTCGCATAGCCTCTTCGCCGTTTCCTTGAATGCCCTTAGGTCCTCATCGTCTATGGGGATGTCAATGCCGTGCACGCCGGGCTCGACATACACCTTACACCCCCTGGAGACCCAAACACCCACTGGATGCTCAGGTCCACATGGCAATAACCTTTCTAGGAGTAGGTAGTAGAGTATTGCTATTGCTATGGCACCACCTATTGATGCTATGAATACTAATTCGGCATTGGATGGGGATACAACATAGGTTACTGCGTAGATTATGGTGAATGAGGCGATGAATACTATGAGCGATTCCGTAAGCCTATGAACGCTTAACCTCCTCCTCTTTAGTGGGAATAGGGCAGCTATTTCGAAGACATTAACGTATTTGTTCAGGTCCGGTAGCTTCTTGCACTCCTCGCACATAAGCTTCAACGCGTACACCCTCAAGGCCCTCCAATGCTTAATGAATTCCTCATCAACCTTAAACACGATTAGTAGGAAGAAGAGTGAGATTATGAAGCTACGCACATGAGCATTGATGAGATGAGGCGATTAGCTACATGCGTAATTGCATTGGCAATGAGTATTGAGGACAAGGCACCGTAGAGACCTAGGAGCAATGCCCTCTCCTCCTCAATATGCCTAACATGCTCGAGATGCTCCCTAAAAACATCAGGCAAAGACATCAAAAAGCAGAGACACAAAAATATTTAATAAAAACACCTCGTCACCTTAGCCCTTAAGACCAAATAATAAAGATTCACCAACATCATAACTGGCTTTATGGAAGTTTTTAATTCTCAATACTGCTACGGAATACACTAACAACACCATCACCAACACAACAAAACCACAAACCCATTATATCTGCTTAAACTAATGCATAATTACTAACTCTGTAATGTACATGTTAGTGTTGTTGGGTTTTCATTTGATTCGCATGTGAATACGCCGTAGTTCGTGGTTATGGATGCGGTGGACATGGTACAGGGTTCATTCGGACTTGGAATACCGGTGTAGTACCCACTGAGTGAAACACTGGCTGATTGACCCGGCTCAATCGTTATTTGCGGACTTGAGCTTAGGTATACGGTGTAGCCTGGCAGTATATTGTTACTGAAATGCTGTTAATGGTTACAGGCGATCCACCAACAATTATGTAAGCAGAGCCGTACGTGTAAGTGCCAATTATATTCGCACTAACCGTCATTGCCAATGAAGGCAGTACTACATTGGCTGTATTCACAGAATTACTTACAGAACCATGGGAAGGTATAGCTGCATGAGATGCTATTAGGTATATGAAGATTATTGATGCAATTACACCAATCACAATGCCCGTTGTCCTCACTCCCCTGTATAGTCCGTACCTACGGCTTGCCCCTGCCAGCTTAACTGCTGAGGCTATTATCATTAGTATTGTTATCCATGTTAGGAATAGCGTGAGTGCCTGCGGCATTGATGGGATTGCGGTCATTAAAGCCGTCAGCAACACGGCTGTGAACCAAAGACCAGTGTAGGACCTGGGCTTGAGAATGAGCGTGATTAGGCTAAGAGCGCGGCAAACCCCATGAGCAATAGACTCGATATGTAGAGCGCATAGAGCCAGGTGAGGAAGCGAGAACACCAATGACCAAGGCAACAACATCCCTAACTCCACGACCACCACCCTTGAATGAGTATTTCCTAT
>NZ_BBDN01000025.1 GCF_001316265.1 Vulcanisaeta sp. JCM 16159
GTACAACACGAGCATAACCGCAATACCAATACCCAAGTACCTAGGAGGCCTAAACTACGTAATAGCATTCGGTAACAACAGAGTCCTGGTCATAGGACCACACTCACTAAGTGCGGCGCTAAACATAGCAGGCAAGTTCTGGATACCAATGATAATGAAAATATCAACACCAGACCCAACTGGAGAGGACTTATGCATGGAATTAATACAAACATATAGTCTACCGCAAAATGAACCGACCCTGGTCAATAATGCATATATAATTGCCTACGGCGGACAGGCCTATAGCGACTCATATGGTAGTTTTCAAGTCGACTTCTGTACGTCGTGGTCGAGTATTGTTGATCAACAATATGGTAAGTTCTCAATAGGTTATGCCGAGCTCTACAACTTCATTGAGTATATACCAAATTCCGGCACGGAGATTGAGTACCTAAAGGCCTTTCAGGATAGTTACGCGTCGTACATTGTTTATGAGTATGAGCTTGGCCAAGCCTCACAGTTACCTGGAGACGTACAGTACATAGCTAGCACAGGCGGAGGTTATGAGCCAGGTTACTGGACAGATCCTAATTATTCTCCGCAGGCATTGCTATGCTCATCATCAACAACATACACTGTTAATGTGGCCACCGGTCTCTCCACCTCACCCTCAGGCCCTCAGCCGGAATAACAATTTCACAATCAACCTCCAGTGGTTATAACTGCCCATACTACACAATATTCCCGAGTGGTTCACCCAGCACAGCAACGCCGTTGGGATACGTAGCGGCTAATTCAACCTGGGTCTTCACACCGCAGAATGCGCAGGCAGCTACTGCAAGGCAGGCCTATGGAGTTGAGAGCGATGGGCCACGTATATGGGTCCGGCATATACTCCGTTGCCGACGGCATTCACAATACCGGCTGGTGCCTCCGTAGTCGTTAATAGTACGTCGAGCTTTTGGCCTTGCTCTGAGGAGATCGTCTATGACATTGATTGGGATGTCTGGGTTAGCCCCTATATGTCTACCACAGGTAGTGAGGCGCCAGTTATTTTAACCAGCAACAGCCAGGCTTAAACATAGCGCCACCAGCTTACAATAACCTAAACTGGCAATCAAACAATGGATTTTACACCACGGTTTTCTGTACACCCTCAGAAATTGGTTGATTTTATTGATTAATACTTCACAAAGTTAAATTAAAGATTTCATTCATTTCATGAACCTCCTCACGTCTCGCGTCATGATATTAACCATTGTCGATTGGGTAGGCGGTTATGAAGATAAGCATATTAGGTCAGAAGATACGAGGTTGTTCGCCACTAACTATGGATAATGTTGGCGGGAAAATGACACATTAAAAGGCTTAACTAAGTCCTACCTGGGGTCCTTACCCTCCGTAGTACTGCCTTTGGCTTTATACCGATGAGTGGTACCTTGGTTGATCATGTAGTCTACGACATCGACTGGGATGTTTGGGTTAACCTAAACGGTGTAATGACCTACGGCTCCGGCACATATAGTTCCACCAGCCGCTATCTCGAGCTGGAACTTTAACAACGGCTTCTACTACACAACAAGCTGCTGGCTAGGATAACCAAACCCCAGGGGCC
>NZ_BBDN01000026.1 GCF_001316265.1 Vulcanisaeta sp. JCM 16159
TTTCTTCAACTCGAGTATTGCCGGCTCTGGGCAATACATCCAGCAGGTCCTGCACCTAATGCACGCATCCTGATCAATAACAGGCCTCTCAGTCCTCCAAGAACCAGTGGTGTTTTTAGTTGTGCTCATTGGTTCCATTACGTATCCTCCAATTGCCGGTAGTTCTCTCCAGCCCATTAACTTAGTAGTCTTTGGGGTCCAGGCGCTCGTGCTCATTTGATCACCCGTGCCTCGTTATAGGCAACCCTAACCAACTCAGCGTTCACCTTACCCAATCTACCACCGAATGTCTTCAATACTGCATTGGTAATGTCGTCCACGGTTAAGGCATCAAAGACCTTCAACAAGGCACCAAGCATTGCCGTGTTCACAATGGCCTTGCCCAAGTGCTTGGTTGATAAGTCATATGCATCTATATGCACAACACCGCCCCTAAAGCCCCTTAGGTAGGGTTCAATGGTTTCGAAGCGTCTTGAATTAATTACTATGTAATCCCTAGTCCTCTCCGGTATATCCGGGTTAACCCTTAGTAAGTCTGGGCCAAAGACCACGGATATGTTCGGCTCCTCGATGGGTTCTCGAACTTCGATGGGCTCCGTAGATATGACTAGGTAGGACCTGACGGGTGCCCCTCTCCTTTCTGGCCCGAATTCAGGGTAAGCCAACGCATACAGACCCCTACTAACAGCTGCTAATGCCATTACCTGCGCGGCGGTTACTGCACCCTGGCCTCCTCTACCGAAGAATACTATTTCGTAATTCCCGCCATTCATGTGATTACTATCATTTTACTCATGGTTATAAACAATTTTATAGATTTTTTAGGGATTTATAACAACAAAATTAGTCCGCTGTAGAAAATCTCATGTGCAACGGGCTATCACGCATGATTATTAATACCATGAAGTCAATAAAACTTAATCGATACTGGCCCAGGCCACATAAATCAGCACGCCAACTTTTAAAAGAAATTAAACATAAACCACATAATTATTCAATATATAGCCAAACACTATTTACCTCTCCTGCCCTCAAGTATTTTCAGCCTGACGAACCTAATTACGTTTGGTATCCTAATTTCATTTGGGCAACTCTCCTGGCATAGGCCGCAGCCGGTGCAGAGCCACACGGCCTTACGCAACCAATCATCTATGATACCCAGGTTCGCCAACTTCATAACAAGCCTAGTATTTAACCCAAACTCGGTCATAGGGCAAACCGTGGTGCATGTACCGCATTGGTAGCACAACGACGCCGTTGGTTCAAACTTAAGTAACTCCTCCTTAAGTGTGGGGTTAGCCATGGCCATACCCATCACCTTAACTGCTTTATTCTTTGTTTCGTCATTTCAATCTCCTCCTTAGTCACAGTTTCGACAATCCTCTTTGCCTCATTGGCGGCCTCTATGAAATCCTT
>NZ_BBDN01000027.1 GCF_001316265.1 Vulcanisaeta sp. JCM 16159
GGCTTGGTGGGTGTGGTGTGAAGCCCTGGCTCCACTCGGTTTTGTTCGGCTCACTTTCCCTGAACAGCCGGAGTTTAAAAATAAGTGAGGTGGGGATTTTGGTGGTTATGGGTTTAAGAATGAGGTGGTTGTTAGTGGTGTCGTTGGTGGTTGTTGCCGTCATCGCATCAATCCCATCCCTCCACATCGTTAACAAGCCCGGGGTCGAGGCCGTGAGCCAGGAAGGCATTGGCGCCGTCAATGGGCCGGCACCGGTTAGCGTCAACACGCCGATCTACGTCGTTGGACCAACAACGCTTGTTCAGGAGTTGATGGGATTAGGCATAAATCAGTCACTGATTAGGCCAGTAACCATTAATGAACTAACGAGCCTACCAAATAATAGCCTAGTAATCATTGATTGGTCCTCATTGAGCCTGGCCTCATAATTAGTGAGGGTGGTTTGGTTCACGTGAATGTGAACTCAACGGTGCTTAGATTGATTGAGGGGTTGATTAGGCGTGGTGACTTCATAATCATCCACGGCAATTCAAGCACCGTACCAATCATTGAGTACGCCCTAGCCCTAGCCTGGTCAAAGGC
>NZ_BBDN01000028.1 GCF_001316265.1 Vulcanisaeta sp. JCM 16159
ATGGTTTGGTTGTTGTTTTGGGTTGTTTGGGATAGGCCTGGTATTATTAATGAGTTGTCGTTTGTTTTTCTTAAGCATGGTGTTAATGTTAGGAATATTATTGGTAATTCTAGGGCTTTGATGGTTGATGTTGATGGTGACTTGGATTCGTTGATTCCGAGGCTTGGTTCTGTTGGTGGTCTTGAGTTTCTCGGTGTTATTAATGGGCCTATCGTACCCCTCACCTTCTCCCAGAGGCATTTCATAGCGGCTGTTAAGAATGTGCTGTCTCAAATGGGTACTCAGCATGTGGAGAGGGTGCTGTATAGGCTTGGTTATGAGTATGCCAGGGTGTTGGTGAGTGAGATACCTCTTGGCGACCCACTAACCACGGTTAGGACGTACCTAAGCACAGCCACAGCATACAACAGACTAACCTTCAAAAAAACTGGAGGTTAAGGGTGATGAGTTGATCGTGGAATTCGAAAACCCATTCGACGAAGAACTAAACACAGCACTAACACAGGGATACATACACGGACTAACAAACACAGCACTAACAAAACTGCA